>CALBKM010000029.1 GCA_937895705.1 uncultured Clostridia bacterium | reverse complement strand
AACGATAAGTTCCGTGGTTACGTTAAGACCGTTGTTGAGCAGGCTGCTAACAGCAATGCTGCCGACATCGACGCTTTCCTTGCAGAGACTTGGGCAGCTGATCCGTCTAAGACTGTTGCTGAAGAGCTTGCAGCTCAGATCGCAGTTATCGGTGAGAATATGAAGATTCGTCGTTTCGAGAGAGTAGTTGCTGAGAACGGATTCGTTGAGTCCTACATCCACAGCGGCGGTAAGATCGGTGTATTGATTGTACTTGATGCTTCCGAGATGAACGCAGCAGCTAAGGAATGTGCAAAGAACGTAGCAATGCAGGTTGCAGCTATGAATCCGAAGTATGTTTCTAAGGATGATGTAGATGCTGATTACATTGAGCATGAGAAGGAAATCATCAAGGCTCAGATTATGAACGATCCGAAGGAGTCCCAGAAGCCGGAGAAGGTAATCGAGGGTATGATCAGCGGTCGTATCAATAAGGAATTAAAGGAAATCTGTCTCTTAGACCAGGTATACGTAAAGGCAGAGGACGGAAAGCAGTCCGTAGCTCAGTACGTAGCGCAGGTTGCTAAGGACAACGGCATGACTCTTGCTATTAAGAAGTTCGTTCGTTTCGAGACCGGTGAAGGCCTTGAGAAGAAGCAGGAAGACTTCGCAGCAGAAGTTGCAAAGCAGATGGGCATGTAGCACAAGCTACAAGCCACGCGCGAATAAGTAATAATAAACCGGCGGGAACCTCGTGTTCCTGGCCGGTTTTTGTTACTTATGAGCATGGGCGTCAGCCCTCTATGAGGAACGAGCGAAGCGGATTCCAAATAGGTGTGCTTATAGTGAGAATATATTTTCTGAAATCAATTAGTCAGACTGTGTCTGACTAATTGAATCATAATTAAGTCTGCAAACCAGGAAAAGTACTTCAGAATTATTTCTGTTATGCTAAGGACATGGAGGAGATTATGGACACAGATGAATTACTGGTTTATATTGAACAGAATCTAAAAGAGGACATTTCACTGGTAGACTTGGCACAAGTGGTGCATTACTCACCGAGGCAAATCTATTACATAATAAAAGAAGCAACCGGAATGCCGGTCATGAGTTATATTCGTTGCCGACGGTTGATAAATGCGGCGGTCGAAATTGTGCAAGGACGAAAACTGATTGAAGTTGCGGTGGATTACGGATTTGAGACACAAGCCGGCTTCTATAAGGCATTTCTTTTACAAATCGGATGCTCACCGAAAGAGTATCAATATCATGAACAGCTTCATTTAGTCCATAAAAATTATCCATCCATCGAAAAATTAGCTAAGGAGGAAGCAATTATGGATGAAATCAGAATTCGAAAAGTGGAACAACGTGATGCTCGGAGTATTTGGGAAAATATTTTTTCAAGAAATACCCCGGAAGAAGTGGAACAACGAATTGCAGAAAGCATCACAGAGATGGAAGCAGGAAGAAGAGTTCATCTTGTAGCGGTAATTGAGGATAATGTTATTGGAAATATTGTGCTGTTGAAAGAACTGCATGTATTATATTCACATCGGTGCACTTTAAGTGATATAGTAGTAAATCCGGCATTTCAAAAGCAGGGACTGGCGACAAGATTATTCGAAGAAGCATGTAAATATGCGTCAGAACTTGATTTTTCCTATGTAACCACAACCTGTCGCAGTGACGGAACCGAGCGCTTTTATATGTCGCTGGGAATGCGGGAATGCGGACGAATACCGGAAGGAATTTATGAGCCCTGGGGTGAGTTTAAGCGGTATGATGAGATTCTGTTTATGAGAAAACTTCAATAAGCCAAATGATAAAAGAAATAGGGATTTAAAGACTCGTACCGGTGGTGCGAGTCTTTTTACTCTATAGGAAAATGTCGCATAGATGCAACGCAAAAGCGGCGCAAGAGTTTCATAGGCGAAACTCTTTGTTCTAATTTAAAAAAGAAGAGCATATTTTTGTCCAATGTTCATTTTTTTTTATTGCATATATATCAAAAAAACGATATACTATTCATGACAAGTAATATAGAAAGTTTTTCTGCATGACGTAGTTTTGAAAAACAGATGTAAATTAGGGGAAATATAGTGTAAACGAGAAGAAAAGGAGAGTATAACATGGCAAACTATGTAATTTTTACGGATTCTTCCTGCGATTTATCCAAGGAAATTGTGGAGAAATATAATCTGCAGGTAATGCAGTTGGAGGTAATCGTAGATGATAAAGCGCCGGTCTTAAACCGTGAGGTGGAGAGTAAGGCATTTTATGACAGCCTGCGTGCCGGTTCCAATGCAAAGACCTCTGCGGTAACGCCGGGTTTTTTTGAGGAGCATATGCGTGCAACGTTAGAGAACGGAAAGGATATAATATATATCGGCTTTTCGGCGGGACTTTCCGTTACTTATAATAACGGTGTCATGACATTACATGAATTGCAGCAGGAGTTTCCGGAGAGAAAGATTCTGCATGTAGATACGTTGTCCGGAAGCGGCGGTCAGGCTCTTATGGTGTACCACGCGGCAAAGATGAAAGAGAACGGCGCAACCATGGAAGAAGTGAAGGCAGAGATGGAGAGCCTGAATAAATATCTCCACCATCAGGTAACCGTAGAAGACCTGTTCTTCTTAAAGAGAGGCGGCAGAATTGACGCTAAGTCCGCAATTGTCGGTACCATGTTAAAGATTAAGCCGATTATTAACGTGGATGTGAACGGTAAGTTAAATAGTGTGGCGAAGGTGCGTGGCAGAAAGTCTTCCGTTTCCGAACTGGTAAATCGTATGAAGGCAACCATTGATCCGGAGCGTCTCCCGTATGTTTCCGTGTATCATGGGGATTGTCCGGAGGAAGCGGATGTTCTGGAGGCAATGGTCAAGGATGCGTATCCGCAGCTTGAAGTATTGCGGGGGGATGTGGGACCGGTTATCGGTGCCCATACCGGCCCGGGAGTTCTGGTGCTTTGTTATGCCGGCAAGGTAGTAAAGGGTACGATGGAATAAAGAAGGTATAAAGTTTTCGTAAAAAAAGAAAAAACATGGAGGAAAACAAGACTTCTGCGGGAAACTGCGGAAGTCTTTTGCGTTGACAAATAAGGAAGAATTAGGTATAGTTTATTAGGGAGAGTTTGTAAAACGGATTTAGTGGGCGGAAGGAGACCGAATGAAGTTCTTAAGGCTTTGGAAGAAGATATTAAAGGTGTTGCTGCATCGGGTAGTAATTGTAGGTGTACTCCTTTTGTTGCAGATTGTCTGGATGATTGTGAATTTGACGGAGTTGGCCACTTATTCTCCCTTTGTTTATACCGGGTTAAACATTCTCAGTCTGCTTGCGGTTCTGGTTGTGGTGAATGCCAGAGACAACCCGTCTTATAAGCTGGCATGGGTTATTGTGATACTGGTGTTTCCGCTATTCGGCGGCGCTATGTATTTGCTGTTTTCCGGCTGGCTGCCGTCCAAAAAGCTCAGAGATAAGCTGACAAAAGCAGAAAATCAGTTGCAGCCTTTTATGAAACAGGAGGAAGCGGTATTTGAAGCTTTGTCGGAACTTGACCCTACGGCGGCGGGACAAGCGCGGTATATCAGGGACTATGCCAAGTTTCCTGTTTGGAACGACAGTACGGTGCGGTATTTCAAATGCGGTGAGGATAATTTTCCTGTTCTTTTGGAGGAGATCAAGAAGGCAGAGCATTTCATTTTTTTGGAGTATTTTATTGTAGAAGAAGGGGAAATGTGGAATGCCATCCTGGAGGTATTAAAGGAAAAGGCCGCTGCCGGAGTGGATGTTCGGATGATATACGATGATTTGGGTTCCGTATTCGTGCTTCCTTACAAGTATTATCGGACGCTGGAGTCCTACGGTATTAAGTGTGAGGCCTTTAATAAGTTTGTTCCGGTGTTTTCTTTGGTCATGAATAACAGAGACCACAGAAAGATTTTGGTGATTGACGGCCATACTGCTTTTACCGGAGGTATCAATCTGGCGGACGAATATATCAATAAAAAAGAGAAATTCGGATACTGGAAGGACACGGGCATTATGGTCCGGGGGGAGGCTGCAGTCAATTTGACCGCCATGTTTTTGACGGTTTGGAATGCGGTACGGCCGACGGATACGGACTTTTCAAGATTACTTCCGCATGCCTATCATTCCGGTATCTTTAAGGGAGACGGGTTTGTTCAGCCCTACGGAGATTCTCCGTTAGATAAAGAGACGGTAGGAGAGAATGTATATCTTAACATGATTTCCGCCGCAAGGAAGTATTTGTATATCTTTACTCCTTACCTCATTGTTGATAATGAGATGATGACGGCTCTTTGTCTTGCGGCAAAGCGTGGTGTGGATGTACGGATTGTGACACCGGGAGTACCGGATAAGAAGCTGGTGTACTGGCTGACTCAGTCTTACTACCGACAATTGATTGACAACGGTGTTAAAATTTATAAGTACGAACCGGGCTTTATCCATGCGAAGGTGTTTGTGTGTGACGATGTATATGCCACGGTGGGAACGATTAATTTGGACTACCGGAGTTTGTATTTGCATTTTGAGTGTGGTGTGTTTTTAAGTCATTGCAATGAAATAGAAGTAATCAAACAAGATGCCATCGATACGATGGTGCAAAGCAAATTAATTACGAAAGAACAGGCGCGGAGGCGGTTGCCGGTACGTTTGGTACAAGCGATTTTACGTGTATTTGCGCCCCTGTTATAAAACAAGAAATAAATGGAGGATAAAGAAATGGCAATTCGTATTGACGGAAAGGTGATTTCCACACAGATTAAGGATGAGTTAAAGGAGAAGGTGGCTACCCTTAAGGCAGAAGGTACTGAGGTTACCCTTGCGGTAATCCAGGTGGGAAACGATCCGGCTTCTTCCGTATATGTAGGCAATAAGAAGAAGGCGTGTGAGTATATCGGTGTTCGTTCTTTGGCATACGAGCTTCCGGAGGAGACTACCCAGCAGGAGCTTCTTGACATCATTGCCGATTTAAATAAGAGAGAGGATGTCAACGGCATTTTGGTACAACTTCCGCTTCCGAAGCACTTTAACGAGGAGGAGATTTTGCTTGCCATTTCTCCGCTTAAGGACGTAGACGGCTTCCATCCGGAAAATGTAGGCAACTTAAGCATCGGCAGAAAGGGTTTTGTATCTTGTACGCCGGCAGGTGTGATCGAGCTTCTTAAGCGTACCGGTATCGAGATGGAAGGCAAGGAATGTGTGGTTCTCGGCAGAAGTAATATCGTAGGTAAGCCGATGTCTATGCTCATGCTTCGCGAAAATGCAACTGTGACCGTGTGTCATTCCAGAACGAAGAATTTAAAGGAGATTACCAAGCGTGCGGATATTTTAATCGTTGCCATCGGTAAGCCGAAGTTTGTTACCGCAGACTATGTAAAGGAAGGTGCTACGGTTATCGATGTAGGTATCCACAGAGGCGAGGACAATAAGCTTTGCGGTGATGTGGATTTTGCACAGGTTGAGCCGGTTGCCGGTGCAATCACCCCGGTTCCGGGCGGCGTAGGTCCGATGACCATTGCAATGTTAATGAAGAACTGTGTAGAAAGTGTTGAACTACAAAAGTAGAACGAGGGATTTTATGCTAGTTTATTTTGTTTCACTGGGGTGTGATAAGAACCTGGTAGACAGTGAATATATGTTAGGACTTTTGCGGGATGCGGGACATACCCTGACCGAAGATGAGGCCGAGGCAGAAGCTATCGTTATCAATACCTGCTGCTTTATTCACGATGCAAAGGAAGAGAGTATCGAGACGATTTTAGAGGCGGCGGCCTACAAGGACGAAGAAGTGGGAAATTGTCGCGTTCTTATCGTAACAGGCTGTCTTGCGGAGCGTTACCGCAGCGAGATTACGGAGTCCATTCCGGAGGTAGATGCAGTTCTCGGTACGGCATCCTTTGATGAAATCGCAAAGGTGCTTTCTAAGGCAGAAGTTGGAGAAAAGTCGGAAGTATACAAGGAACTGACTTACTTGCCGCTGCCGGAGACCAAGCGTGTGAATACCACCTGCGGTTATACGGCCTATTTAAAGATTGCGGACGGTTGCGAGAAGTTTTGTACCTATTGTGTCATTCCGTCCATTCGCGGAAAGTACCGCAGTGTACCGATGGAGCGTATTTTAGAAGAAGCAGAGCAGTTGGCGAAGGATGGGGCAAAGGAATTGATTCTGGTTGCCCAGGAGACCACGCTCTATGGTGTGGATTTGTACGGAAAGAAGATGCTGCCGGAGCTTCTTAAAAAGCTTTGTGCCATCGAGGGGCCGGAATGGATTCGTCTGCTGTACTGTTATCCGGAGGAGATTACGGATGAGTTGATCGCCGTTATGAAGGAAGAGAAAAAGATTTGCCGTTATTTGGATTTGCCGATTCAGCATGCTTCCGATACGGTGTTAAAGCGTATGGGACGTCGTACCACGAAGAAGGAACTGGTGCGCCTGATTAAGAAGCTTCGCCGGAATTTACCAGGGATTGTGCTTCGTACATCTCTCATAACCGGTTTTCCTGGAGAGACGGAGGAGGAGCATAAAGAGTTGCTTTCCTTTGTGGAAGAGGTTCGTTTTGACCGGCTGGGGGTGTTTACCTATTCCAAGGAAGAGAATACCCCTGCCGCAAAGATGATGGGACAGGTGCCGGCAAAGGAGAAACGTCGCCGCCAGAAGGAAATTATGAAACTTCAGCAGCGAATCGCCTTTGAAAATGCCGAGAATCGTATCGGCAAGCGGTATCAGGCTTTGATTGAAGGAAAGATGCCCCAGGATAATGTGTATTTGGCCCGGACCTATATGGATGCGCCGAATATTGACGGATACCTGTTTGTTGAGTCGGGAGAGCATTACGAATCCGGTGAGTTTGTAAAGGTAAAAGTGACCGGAGCAAAAGGGTACGATTTAGTAGGAATGAATACCGAAAAGAAGAAGATAATTTAGGAGGATGTTATGAATTTACCGAATAAAATTACGATTTTCCGTGTATGTATGATACCGGTATTTCTTGTATTTATGCTGGTTCCGGGGATTCCCTTCGGCAACTATATCGCTACGGCGGTATTTGTAATCGCATGTTTGTCCGATGCGTTGGACGGACATATTGCAAGAAAGCATAATCTTGTAACCAACTTCGGAAAGTTTATGGACCCGCTTGCGGATAAGCTTCTGGTTTGTTCCGCTCTGATTTGCTTTGTGGAGCTTTCCTATATGCCGGCATGGATTGTGATTGTAATTATCGCAAGAGAGTTTATTATCAGCGGATTCCGTCTCATTGCATCCGACAACGGTGTGGTAATCGCGGCAAGCTACTGGGGGAAGTTTAAGACCATTGCCCAGATGATTACTTGTATTTTGCTGATTGTGCAACTGCCGTTTGCCTGGATTGAGGTGGTGGAGCAGGTGTTTATCTGGCTGGCACTGGCCCTTACCGTGATTTCTCTTTGCGAATATATCTGGAAGAACAAAGGCGTGTTAAAGGAAACCAAATAATACAATTTGTAACGTTTCTTTAAAGATTTTACCATGAAAATGACATACTTGGCTGTTAAGGTAGAGGCGGGTACGGAAGAAAAGAAAAGTTCGGAATAAATCGGAAGAAAGGAGCAGCTTGTATGGGAAGAAAAATCGGAGCAGTTTTTATCGGCATTCTGATTCTAGGTATGATACCGGGATGTAAGAAAGAGCCGCAATATGAAGAACCGATTTCCACAAGTACTCCGGTACCGTTTGCTTCGCTGAAGCCGGTGGACGATGAAGAATTCGAGGTTGTTCCTTCCGAGACTACAGAGCTTCCGATTTATACTTTAAACAGTGATTTGACGGAGCTGACAGCCGTAACCGCGCTTGTAGTGGCCGAAAAGGTCATAACGGAAGAAATCGTTACCGAAGCGGTAATCGATGCCTTGGGAGATAATGCCATTTACGTGAAGGTAAACAAAGTGAGTCGTAAAAATGATGTGATTACGGTTGACTTTTCCGGAGATTCCCCCCCGGTCAGTCAGGTGGGTGCCGGGATTGAAGGTTTGATTCTGGATGCCTTCGGACAAAGTCTGTTAGACAATGTATTCGGTTGTAATGCGGTCAGTTTTTCGGTTGACGGAGGAGATTACTTTTCCGGGCATTTTGAATTTTCAAAGGATGAGATTTATATGCGTCGATAAGCATAATAGGATTCGGGCTGTCGCCGGTTGTAGGCGACAGCCTGTCTGTTTGGACGGGACAAAGGAGCATACATGAAAAAAATAATTGTAATCGGTGCCGGAGCTGCGGGGATGATGGCTGCAATTGCGGCTGCGGAAGAAGGCGCAGACGTTTTAGTTCTGGAGAAAAACGAAAAGCCCGGAAAAAAGATTTATATTACCGGAAAAGGCAGATGTAATGTTACAAATGCCTGCGAGACGGAGGATTTATTTAAGAATATCGTAACCAATCGCCGATTTATGTACAGTGCGATATATGCGTTTACCAACGAGCAGACCATGCGTTTTTTCGAGGAGTGCGGCGTGCCGCTTAAAATTGAGAGAGGAGACCGGGTGTTTCCGGTGTCGGATAAATCCTCGGATGTAATAAACGGGCTTTCGAGGCGGTTAAAACAGGCCGGGGTTACGGTTCGTTTTAACACTACGGTAAATAAGATTTGTGTTTCCGGTGGCTGTGTTTCCGGAGTGGAACTGCAAAACGGCGAAGTGATTTTCTGTGATGCCTGTATCGTTGCCACGGGAGGAATCTCCTATGCCTCCACCGGTTCCACGGGAGACGGCTATACCTTTGCGAAGCTTTGCGGGCATACAGTGACGGAGTGTTACCCGTCGCTGGTGGCGTTAAAGATTGCGGAGCCTTTTGCAAAAGAGTTGGAAGGGCTTTCCTTAAAGAATGTTTCTTTAAAGGCGATGCAGGGAAAGAAAGTACTGTATGACGGCTTCGGTGAGCTGGTGTTTACCGCGGACGGAATCAGCGGTCCGCTGGTGCTTTCCGCCAGTGCTGCCGTAACGGATAAGGTGTCGGCCGGAGATATTACCGTTTCTCTTGATTTAAAGCCTGCTTTGTCGAAAGAAGAGCTGGATGCACGGATTTTGCGTGATTTTGAGGAAGCAAAAAACAAACAATTCCGAAATGCTCTGGATAAGCTGTTGCCACAAAGACTGATTCGGGTTATAATCGGATTGTGCGGAATTCCCGAGGAGAAACAGGTCAATTCCGTGACCAAACAGGAACGAGGGATTCTTACGGATGTATTAAAAGGCATGGTGATGCATATAAAAAAGACAGGCGGTTTTAACGAGGCTGTCATTACACGAGGAGGAGTTTCCGTAAAGGAAGTCAATCCGTCCACCATGGAATCCAAGCTTACGGAAGGTTTGTATTTTGCCGGGGAAGTACTGGATGTAGATGCACTGACCGGCGGTTACAATTTACAGGTGGCATGGTCTACCGGCTATTTAGCCGGCAGTTCGGCCGCTGCAAAATAAACAGTGCGAAAGCACGGGAAGGATGAACAATGGGATATTTCAGTATTGCCCTTGACGGGCCGGCGGGAGCCGGAAAAAGTACGGTAGCTAAGAAACTGGCTGCAAAGCTGGGGTATATTTATGTGGATACGGGAGCAATGTATCGTGCCATGGCACTTCATTTTCTGCGTAACGGTATCGCAGAGGATGATTTTTCCGCAATGGAGGCGGCTTGCGATTCCGCGGATGTTACGATTACACACAGAGACGGTGAACAGGTAGTATTGTTAAACGGTGAGAACGTAAACGGTCTGATTCGTACCGAAGAGGTCAGCCATATGACCAGTGTTTCTTCCGTTAATAAGAAAGTACGTTTAAAAATGGTGGAGCTGCAACGCGCACTGGCCAAGCAGGAAAATGTGGTAATGGACGGCAGGGATATCGGTTCCTATGTGCTTCCTGACGCAAATGTAAAAGTGTTTTTAACCGCCAGTGTGGAGGTTCGGGCAAAACGCCGTTACGACGAGCAGGTAGCAAAGGGAGTGGAATGCAGTCTTGCGGAAATCGAAGAGAATATCAGAGAGCGGGACTATCGTGATTCCCATCGTGAGTTTGCACCTCTTGTACAGGCGGAGGATGCGGTGTATTTCGATAATTCGTACATGACCATTGAGGAAAATGTAGAAAAGCTTTACGAACTGTGTCAAAACGCGCAGAAATAAATGTACAGAAAGAGTTCGGACCGTAAGGTCCGGAATGCGGGAATCGGCAATGGAAATCAATGTGGCAAAAACCGCAGGCTTTTGCTTCGGCGTAAGACGTGCGGTAGAACAGGTGGAAGAGCAGTTACGCCTGGGAAAAAAGGTTTATACCTACGGACCGATTATTCATAACGAAGAAGTGGTTCGTGAGTTTGAAGAAAAGGGTGTCAGCATTTTGTACCCGGAGGATGAATGGGAAACCGTGGAAAAGGGTACAATAGTAATACGTTCTCACGGCGTGACAAGAGCGGAACAGGAAAAAATGCAGTCCTACGGGTTCGATGTGGTGGACGCCACCTGCCCTTTCGTGAAAAAGATTCATAAGATTGCACAAGAGCAAAGTCGTGCCGGAAGGACGGTTGTAATTATCGGTGATGAGACACATCCGGAGGTCATCGGAATCAAAGGATGGGCAGAAGGCAAGGTTTTTATTGCAGATTCTGCGGAAAAATTGGAAAAAATGAACATTCCGGAAACGGAAAAACTATGTATCGTGGCGCAAACGACATTTAATTACAAGAAATTTCAAGAATTAGTTGAAATTTTTGAAAAAAAGCGGTATGATATAATTGTTCTGAATACGATATGCAATGCAACTCAGGAACGACAGTCGGAAGCGGCACGGTTAGCGGCTATGTCGGAGGCTATGATTGTGATCGGCGGAAAGCAGAGTTCCAACACAAAAAAGTTGTATGAAATCGCAAAGAACGCATGTGGAAATACTTACTATATACAGAAACTCGATGACCTGGATTTAAGTCAGTTTAAATCTTTTCGTTGCGTAGGTATTACAGCGGGGGCTTCCACCCCAAATAATATTATCAAGGAGGTTCAGAAAATCATGTCTGAAATGAGTTTTGACCAATTATTGGAGGAGTCTTTAAAGACAATACACAACGGAGAGGTAGTCGAGGGCACTGTGATTCGCGTTAAAGAAGACGAAATCGTCTTGAACATAGGCTATAAGGCTGACGGTATCATTACCAGAAGCGAATACACCAACACTCCGAATGTGGACTTAACCACTCTGGTTAAGGAAGGTGACACCATGCAGGCAAAGGTTCTTAAGGTAAACGACGGAGAAGGTCAAGTTCTCCTTACCTACAAGAGACTTGCTGCAGAGAAGGGCAACAAGAAGCTTGAAGAAGCTTTCAACAACAAAGAGGTTCTTACCGCAACCGTTTCTGCCGTATTGGAAGGCGGCTTAAGCGTTGTTATCGATGAGGCAAGAATTTTCATTCCGGCAAGCCTTGTATCCGACACTTATGAGAAGGATTTAAGTAAGTACAAGGATCAGGAGATTGAGTTCGTAATCAGCGAGTTCAATCCGCGCAGAAGAAGAATTATCGGTGACCGTAAGCAGTTACTCGTTGCTAAGAAGGCTGAGCTTCAGAAGGAGCTTTTCGCAAGAATTCAGATCGGCGACGTAGTAGAAGGCAAGGTTAAGAATGTAACCGAGTTCGGTGCTTTCATCGACCTTGGCGGTGTAGATGGTTTACTTCACATTTCCGAGATGTCCTGGGGCAGAATCGAGAGCCCGAAGAAGGTATTCAAGGTTGGCGATACCGTGAAGGCTTTCATTAAGGACATTCAGGGCGAGAAGGTTGCTCTTTCCATGAAGTTCCCGGATCAGAATCCGTGGGCTGATGCAGAGGAGAAGTTTGCAGTAGGCAACATCGTTACCGGTAAGGTAGCAAGAATGACCGACTTCGGCGCATTCGTAGAGCTTGTTCCGGGAGTTGACGCGTTACTTCATGTTTCTCAGATTGCAAGAGAGCACATTGAGAAGCCGGCTGATGTATTAAAGGTTGGTCAGGAAATCGAAGCAAAGATTGTTGATTTCAATCTTGATGACAAGAAGATCAGCTTAAGCGTGAAGGCTTTACTTGCTCCGGTAGAGGAAGTTGCTGAGGCTCAGGAAGAGGCTCAGGAAGAAGCTGCTGATGCAGAATAATATCTCGTAAGAGAAATAAGAACGCCTCGATACTCTGAGAAGAGGTGCGTATATGTCGGTTGCATAGCATGGCGCACTCCTGCTACAGGGCATCGGGGCGTTCCCTATATTTAAGTAGACAGAAAGACATCGGTCTTTGGAACAAATGATCGCATGGAGGGTTGTGTATGGATAATTACGAACAGTTTAAAAAGGATGTATTTCAACTGACGAAAATCGACTTAAATGCGTATAAAGAGCGCCAGATGAAGCGCAGAATCGATGCTTTGATCGCAAAGCACAAAATTACATCATATTCCGATTATGTAAAAGTATTAAAAAGCGATAAGACCAAGTTTGACGAATTTGTTAACTATCTTACGATTAATGTATCGGAATTCTATCGAAACCCGGAATTATGGAAAGTAATGGAGACGGAGATTGTTCCGGTGATTTTTGAAAAGACCAGGACGCCGAAAATCTGGAGTGCGGCATGCTCCACGGGAGATGAACCATATTCTCTCGTAATGATGCTGAATCAGTTTCTGCCTCTTTCTCAGATACATATTATTGCCACGGACATTGACAAGCAGGTTCTGGATAAAGCCCGTATGGGACTTTACAACGAAAAAAGTTTGAAAGGGTTGCCGGCGGGATTTTTAAAGAAGTATTTCACTCAGGTAAACGACACCAACTATCAGATTAATGCGGATGTGAAAAAGTGTGTGGAGTTTAAGGAACACAATTTACTTAAAGACCCGTATCCGACGGCTTGTGATTTGATCGTATGTCGTAATGTGTTGATTTATTTTACGGAAGAAGCCAAGGTTGATATATACAAGAAATTCAGCGACTCCTTACGTACGGACGGATTTTTGTTTGTGGGTTCCACGGAGCAGATTATCCAGCCTGCCGTATTGGGCTATAAAACCTATCGTTCGTTCTTTTACCGGAAAGCGTAATTTTTTTAAATTACTGTTGATTTTTAAAGAGAGATTTAGTATAGTGATTTATAGATATGAAAGGAGTATTCGGTAAGATGCAGACGATAGTAAGAGTCGCCGTGGATGCCATGGGAGGAGATAATGCTCCGGCAGAGGTGATAAAGGGTGCTGTCCGTGCTGTGAACGAGGATAATCGTGTCCGGATCATTTTGGTCGGGAAAGAAGATATTATCCGCGAACAGTTGAAGCAGTACACTTATGAAAACGAAAGAATTACCGTTGTACATGCCGAGGAGGAGATTACCAATGAGGAAGCGCCGGTTATGGCGGTGCGACGCAAGAAGGATTCTTCCATAGTGAAGGCAATGACTCTGGTAAAGAATAATGAAGCAGACGCATTTGTGTCTGCGGGAAGTACAGGAGCGGTGTTGGTAGGAGCACAACTGATTGTGGGAAGACTTCCGGGGGTGGAGCGTCCGCCGCTTGCGCCTTTGCTTCCGACCGCAAAGGGTGTTTCCCTGCTGATTGACTGCGGAGCCAATGTAGATGCCCGTTCTTCTCATCTGGTACAGTTTGCGAAGATGGGTTCCGTTTATATGGAGCATGTCATCGGTATCAAGAATCCGCGAGTGGCGATAGTAAATATCGGCGCGGAAGAGGAAAAGGGAAATGCATTGGTAAAGGAAACGTTCCCGTTGTTAAAGAACTGCAACGAGATAAATTTTATCGGCAGTATCGAAGCAAGAGAGATTCCTGCGGGATATGCGGATGTAGTTGTATGTGAAGCTTTTGTGGGAAATGTAATCTTAAAGCTGTATGAGGGTATGGCAAAGACCTTAATCGGTAAGATTAAGGAAGGCATGATGAGTACCTTCCGCAGCAAACTGGGTGCGTTTTTGGTAAAGCCGGCATTAAAAGAGACACTGAAAGATTTGGATTCGTCTCAGTTCGGAGGAGCACCGATGCTAGGCTTAAAAGGCCTTGTGGTAAAGAGCCACGGAAATTCCAAGTCGGATGAAATCAAAAACTCGATTCTGCAGTGTATTTCATTCAAAGAGCAGAACATTAACGAAAGAATCAAAGACAGTATTACAGTAAATGAATCATAATGGAAAGGAGATAGAATCATGGAATTCGAGAAATTACAGAAAATAATCAGCGAGGTATTAAATGTGGATGCGGAGGAAATTACTATGGAAACCACTTTTGTGGATGACCTTGGCGCTGATTCGTTAGATGTATTTCAGATTCTGATGGGTATTGAGGAAGAGTTCGATATCGAGATTGCAAACGAGGCTGCAGAAGGTATTGTTACCGTTGCAGATGCGGTAGAGCAGATTAAAAGTGCATTGAACTAGGGAATTGCTGATGGATGCACTGATTCGTCGGTAGAATTAAGGGGTGTCGCCACGACACCCTTGTTCCTTTGTTATACGGCATGTATGTTAGTAATATACAGGAAAGGAGGAGTTGTTGCACATGTTGTTTGATGAACATAAAATTACGGACCTGCAGAACAGACTGAAGTATACCTTCGGAAATCCGGAACATCTGGTTCATGCGTTGACCCACAGTTCCTATGCCAACGAGCATCATCTGAAAAGAGAAGGAAATAACGAACGGCTGGAGTTTCTGGGAGATGCGGTGTTAGAGATGATTTCCAGTGAAAGTCTTTATCGCAATCATCCGCAAATGCCGGAAGGAGAATTGACGAAGTTTCGCGCCAGTCTGGTGTGTGAACCGACGTTGGCCCAGTGCGCCAAAGAAATCGATTTGGGAAGCTTTTTGTTGTTAGGGAAAGGCGAAGAAGCTACCGGCGGTCGGGAACGCAGTTCCATTTTGTCCGATGCCTTTGAGGCCGTGATCGGTGCGATTTATTTAGATGGTGGCTTTACTAATGCGAAAGAGTTCATAGAGAATACGGTGCTGTCCGATGTGGAGCACAGAACACTCTTTTGTGATAGTAAAACTATCCTACAGGAAATGATTCAAAGCGATCATAAGGGGAACCTTTCTTATCGTTTGATTTCGGAAAAAGGGCCGGAGCATATGAAACGGTTTACGGTTTGTGCCTGTCTGGACGAGACGGTACTTGCCAAAGGTGAAGGCAAGACGAAGAAAGCGGCGGAACAGGAGGCTGCATACCGCAGTATCTTAAAACTGCGGGAAAATGCCAAAGATTAGAGAACGGGAGACGGTATATGTATTTAAAGAGCATTGAGGTACAGGGCTTTAAGTCCTTTGCCAATAAAATATTGTTTGAGTTCCATGACGGAATTACGGGCATCGTGGGACCGAACGGTTCCGGTAAGAGCAATGTGGCGGATGCGGTTCGATGGGTTCTGGGTGAGCAGAGTGCAAAGCAGTTACGAGGCAGTTCCATGCAGGATGTTATTTTTGCCGGTACTCAGATGCGTAAGCCGCAAGGGTATGCCTATGTGGCCATTACGTTAGACAATTCCGACCATAAGTTGCCGATTGAGTACGATGAAGTGACGGTGGCAAGACGGGTGTATCGTTCCGGTGAGAGTGAGTACCTGATGAACGGAAACAACTGCCGTTTGCGTGATGTGCAGGAGTTGTTTTTGGACACCGGTATCGGTAAGGAAGGGTATTCCATCATTGGACAGGGACAGATTGATAAGATTTTAAGCGGTAAGCCGGAAGAACGTCGTGAACTTTTTGATGAGGCTGCCGGTATTGTGAAGTATAAAAAGCGTAAGGCTGCTGCGGAAAAGCAATTGGAAGAGGAAAAGTTAAATCTTTCCCGTATTACCGACATTTTATCCGAAATCGAAAAGCAGTTGGGACCGTTGGAGAAGCAACAGACGGCGGCGAAGGAATATTTACATTTAAAAGATGAGTTGAAGCAGGTGGAAGTGAACGCCTTTTTGCTTGAACATGAGAAGCAGGAAGCAGCGGAACAGGACCTTCTTGAAAAGCTTTCCATTGTACAAAACGACTTTAACGAAACGTCCGCGGAGTATGAAAGCAGTAAGGAAGACTACGAACGTTTGGAGCAGGAATCCGAAGCTCTTACGGAGCTTCTGGCCGATAATGCGGCGCGGAAGAACGAATTACAACTGGATATTCAGAAAAACGAGAGTGAAATTAAGCTTTTGATGGAGCAGATTGCCACAATTCGCGTGGGAGAGTCTCATGTAAAGGAACGTAAGAGTGTAGTAGAGAAGGAGCGGGAAGAAAAACATAACGAGCTGGCCCGTTATAAGAAGGAAAAGTCCGACGTGGACCAAAAGCTTTATAAGCTGGAGGACACGAAGGAAGAAGCGGACCGGGAGTTAGAGGAAATCCGTGAGCGAATTAACGGATATACCAACGAAATCGAAAACCGTAATGCGGATGTTTTTCGACTTCTCACCGAAAACGGTACGATTAAGACCAATGTACAGCGTTATCGTACCATAAAAGAACAGAATCAAATCAAAAAGGCCTCTTTGACCCAGAAGGTATTAAAAAACGAAACCGATAAGTCTGCGGCAGAGTCTGCGGTAGAAGATGGCAGAAAACGTCTGGAAGAAATTTCAGATAAGATTTCCGAGCGTTTGTCCGGAAATCGAAGGGATGAAGCAGAGTTAACAAAGATTCGCGAAGAGTTAAATCGTATTCGGGAGACTTATGAGCAGACCCAGAGAGAATGTATCAGAGAACAGTCCAGAGCCGAGTCTTTACGAAACATCTCCGAGCGTTATGACGGGTACGGCGGCGGAATCCGACGTGTCATGGAGCAAAAGGAAAAAGAACCGGGAATTATCGGTGTTGTTGCGGATATTTTCGAGGTAGAAAAGCAGTACGAAACTGCGATTGAAACCGCACTGGGCGGCAATATCCAGAATATTGTAACCGATACGGAAGCTACGGCGAAGCGGATGGTGCAGTTTTTAAAGCAGAACAAAGCAGGACGTGCTACGTTCCTGCCTCTGGATGCGGTAAAGGAATGGGGCGGTGCTTCCGAGGATGTACGTAAGGAACGGGGCGTCATCGGTTATGCCGCAGATTTGGTGGATACGGAGGCCCGATTCCGGTTCGTAATTCACTTTTTGTTGGGACGAATTGTGGTAGCGGATACCATCGATAATGCGTTGCAGCTTGCAAAGAAATATAAGTATTCTCTGCGAATTGTTACGTTGGAAGGCGAGCAGTTAAACCCGGGCGGTTCCATTTCCGGCGGTGCGTATAAAAACGCCAGTAATCTTTTGGGCAGACGCCGTGAGGTGGATGAGGCCCAGAAGCGTGTTGAACTTTTGGGAGAACGTCTGACTTCCATGGAAGAACGAAGAAATACGCTTCGGATTTCCAGAGAGGAAATCAGCAAACGTTTAGAAGAATCCAAGACGGCCCTGCAGGAAGATTTTTTGTTGCAGAATACCGCAAAGCTGGAACTTGACCGGATCGAGTCGGAGGCACGGGAGCGGATTTCTTCCTATGATGAAATTCATAAGGAACTTACGGAAATTGAAGTACAGGAGAAAGAGCTTACCGAGAACATCGAAAAGATGGAACGAGCTCTTTCGGAAAACGAAGAAGCGAGCAAGCATAACGATACCTGTATCGAGGAATGCGCCCACCATTTGGATGAAGAGCGTCGTTTAGAACAGTATGCGTTGGAAAAAGGCGAAAGTCTTCGTATGGAACTCAGCAATATCAAACAAAATAGCCACTATTTGGAAGAAAATATCGCCAGAATTGAAGGTGAAATCGCGAAGCTGACCGGAGAGGAAAGCCAGCTCAGTGATGAGGGGGCGGGAGCTATGGATGCGGTATCCGAAAAAGAAACACTGATTGCCCGTACGAAACAGGAAATTGAGACGTTGTATAAATTGTGCGGCGGAATCGAAAAGGAAGCGGAAGATATTACAAAGCGTCGAGAAGAGGCATCCGCAAAGCATAAAGGATTGTTTTCCAAACGCGAAACCTTAGCGGAGCGTAAAGCAGAGCTTGATAAAGAATTGTTCCGATTAAACGATAGAATCGAAAAGTTAAGGGAACAGATTGAAGCCCAGTGCGCTTATATGTGGGATGAGTACGAGTTGACGTTGTCGGATGCGGCAGAATTAAAGAATGATGAGTTCGACAGTCTGCCTCAGGCAAAGAAAAAGACGCAGGAACTTAAGAGTAAGATTAAGGGACTGGGCTCCGTAAATGTAAATGCCATTGAGGAGTACAAAGAGTGTCTGGAACGTTTTTCATTCCTGGATGCGCAACGTAACGACTTGGTAACTGCGGGAGAGACGTTAACCACCATGATTTCCGAGCTGGACGGCAAGATGCGGGTGCAGTTTGAGGAAAAGTTCGAGCAGATTAAAGAGCAGTTTGATGTGGTATTCCGGGAACTGTTCGGCGGCGGTAAAGGTACGCTGGAACTGCAGGAGGAAGAAGATATTCTTACCGCTGGCGTTCGAATTAACGCACAGCCTCCTGGAAAGAAGCTGCAGAATATGATGCAGCTTTCCGGTGGAGAGAAGGCGCTCACTGCCATTGCGTTATTGTTTGCGATTCAGAATTTAAAACCGTCTCCGTTCTGTCTTTTAGACGAAATTGAAGCGGCACTTGATGATTCCAATGTAAAGCGTTACGCAGGTTATTTGCACAAACTGACAAAGCATACCCAGTTTATTGTGATTACCCATCGTCGGGGAACCATGGCGGCGGCGGATACTCTGTACGGTATTACCATGCAGGAAAAGGGTGTTTCCACACTGGTATCCGTAAACTTAATCGAAGATAAGCTTGATGCGTAGCAACCTGCTTTGACGCAGATTGAAATTGATTCGAATGCGTAGGATAGGAAATTTTAACACAGGAGGGTGACTATGGGCGAAAAGAAGGGCTTTTTCGGCAGACTGGCAGCCGGTCTTTCGAAAACAAGAAAGCAGATTGCAAACGGATTTGATGCGTTGTTCTCCGGATTTTCCGGAATCGATGACGATTTTTATGAGGAGCTTGAAGAGATTCTGATTATGGCGGACCTTGGGATGACCACCACAGAGGCGGTTATCGAGGATTTAAAGGCAAAGGTGAAAGAGCGTCATATCAAGGATCCGGCGGAGTGTAAGGAACTTTTAAAGGAAAGCATTTGCGAGCAGATGCATGTTCCGGAGGATGCATACGAGTTTGAGAACCGGAAATCGGTGGTACTGGTCATCGGTGTGAACGGTGTAGGTAAGACCACCTCCATCGGAAAACTGGCAGGAATGTTAAAGAACGATGGCAAGAAGGTGCTTTTGGCGGCGGCGGATACCTTCCGTGCGGCGGCGGCGGAGCAGCTCACCGAATGGAGTCACAGAGCCGGTGTGGAGATTATCTCCCAGAAGGAAGGCGCTGATCCGGCGGCGGTTGTGTTTGATGCGCTGACGGCGGCAAAGGCCAGAGGGACGGATGTTCTCCTTTGCGATACTGCGGGCCGTCTTCACAACAAAAAGAACCTGATGGAAGAGTTAAAGAAGATTGATCGTGTCATTGAACGGGAATATCCGGATGCGTATCGCGAAACATTGGTTGTTTTGGACGGTACCACCGGCCAGAACGCTTTGGCCCAGGCCAAGGAGTTTAACGAGGCGGCAAAGATTGACGGTATTATCTTAACGAAACTGGACGGAACGGCAAAGGGAGGTATTGCGGTGGCAATCCAGTCCCAGATGAACATTCCGGTGAAGTATATTTGTGTCGGAGAGCAGATTGAGGATTTGCAGCGGTTTGATGCAAAGGCATTTACGGATGCGCTTTTTGACGGGGAGTAAGGAAACGGAGGATAATGAATTATGATGACAATGGAGCATTTTGAAGAAGCATGTGAAGCGGTGAAGCGTGTCACTGCACCAACCAAGCTTGTTTACAGTAATTTCTTTTCCGATTTGACCGGAAATAAGGTATATTTAAAGCCGGAGAACATGCAGGTAACCGGCGCCTATAAGATTCGCGGTGCGTATTATAAAATCAGCACTTTATCCGAGGAAGAGCGCGCAAAGGGTTTAATTACCGCATCTGCGGGTAATCATGCCCAGGGTGTTGCTTATGCGGCAAAGGAGTACGGCTGTAAGGCAGTAATCGTTATGCCGACCACCACACCGCTCATTAAGGTGAACCGTACCAAGAGCTACGGCGCGGAAGTGGTATTACACGGAAATGTGTATGACGAGGCTTGTGAGTATGCCTTAAAGCTTGCGAAAGAGAAGGGCTATACCTTTATTCACCCGTTTGATGACGAGACGGTGGCAACGGGACAGGGAACGATTGCCATGGAACTGTTTAAGGAGCTTCCGACGGTGGATATTATCCTGGCCCCGGTAGGCGGCGGCGGTCTTCTGGCCGGTGTTTCCACTTTAGCAAAGATGTTAAATCCGAACATTAAGGTGATCGGTGTGGAGCCGGAGGGCGCAAGCTGTATGAAAGCTTCTTTAAAGGCCGGCGAGGTTGTGACCTTACCGGGCGTGGATACCATTGCGGACGGTACCGCGGTGAAGACTCCGGGCACCAATATTTTCCCGTACATTCAGCAGAATGTGGATAAGATTATGACGGTTTCCGATAAGGAACTGATTGTTTGTTTCCTGGACATGATTGAGAATCATAAGATGGTAGTGGAGAATTCCGGTCTTCTTACGGTAGCTGCATTAAAGCGTCTGAAATGCCAGAACAAGAAGGTGGTTGCCATTATGAGCGGCGGTAACATGGATGTCATTACCATGGCATCCGTAGTACAGCAGGGGCTTATTTTCAGAGAACGTATCTTTACCTTCTCCGTACAGCTTCCGGATAAGCCGGGCGAACTGGTACACGTAGCGTCTATTCTGGCAGAGAATCAGGGTAACGTTATTCGTTTGGACCACAACCAGTTTGTCAGCATCAACCGTAACAGCGCGGTGGAGCTTACCATTACGTTGGAGGCCTTCGGTCCGGAGCACAAGGAAAAGATTTTGAACGCGTTAAGAGCGGCTGGCTATGAGCCGAATGTAGTGGCATCTAAGGCAATGTATCAGTAAACGGAGGGGTTATGAAGCTGTTTGTCGTAACGGGTATGAGCGGTGCAGGAAAGTCAAAGGCGGTAGATTTTCTGGAAGATTTGGGCTATTATTGTCTGGATAATCTTCCTGTAAAACTGTTGTCGTCCGTGGTAGGCTGGATGGAAGGCAATAAGGATTTTTCCCAAAAGGTGGCAGTGACACTGGACATTAGAAGCAGTGACATTTCCGACAGCTTCTTTTCTGCATTGGAAGCTGTAAAGCGCCGCGGGATACCGGTTCGTGTGTTGTTTCTGGACTGCGAGGATTCCGTACTCATAAAGCGTTACAAGGAAAGCAGGCGCCTGCATCCTTTGATGAATCTGGAAAACCAGACGGATATTTCTTCTGCCTTAAAGGAAGAACGACGGGTGCTGGGTTCTGTTCGGGAAACATCGGATTTTATTATCGATACGTCGAATTTACCGACAGCGTCTCTGCGGGAGAGGATTATTGAGTTGACGGAGTCGGATACCGAGGCCGGAGGTATGGTGCTTCATTTCATGTCCTTCGGTTACAAATACGGCATTCCGGCGGATGCGGATCTGGTATTCGATGTGCGTTGTTTGCCGAACCCGTTTTACAAGGAAGGGCTTCGTATGTTAACCGGCCTTGATAAAGAGGTGAGGGACTTTGTGTTTTCCACGGACCAGGCGGAAGGGTTGTATTCATGCATCCGTGATATGTTAAAGTTCTCCATGCCTCTTTATGAGAAAGAAGGAAAGGCCCAACTGGTGGTAGCTTTCGGTTGTACCGGCGGCCAGCATCGTTCCACGGCATTTGCTTACAGGATGCAAGAGGAGTTTGCAAAAGTCCGGGATAATGTAAAAATAACCTGTCGGGACATGAATGTGAATTTGCATGAGGTGAAAAACCGATAAAATAGGGAAGTACTGATGATTTTCGGTACTTCCTAAATTTTTTAAAAAAAAGCACTTGACATATTATTAAAATGATAGTATCATAATGATGTAAGATATTGTTGAAATGATAATATCAAAGAGATAGATAGTGTACATATCATCAAAAACAAAAAAACTAATTTAATTAAGGAGAGAAAAGCAAATGAAAAAAGTAAACTGGAACTACATCTTAATTTTAATCGGAAGCGTATTGGGATTGTCCGCAATTGCAAGTCTGATCATCGGAATCATCGGCGGAAACTTGGCAGGATTCGGCGGATTCATGGTTATGTTTGTATTCATATTCGGGATTATGTTTTTTGTTTTCCATACAGAGTCTAACTTCATTACGGACCGACTGATGAAAAAGACATTGGAAAAGGACGAGCGGGCCTTATCCTTTCAGAATTGCAGTACCTTTACCACCAATAATGCTATCTTAAAAATTGACGAGGCAACGGGCAGAATCGGTTATATCTATTATTTGAATCCGACGGAGTTTGTGGTGATTTCCGCAAAGAACATTACGGATATCAAGTCCGATTATATGAAGGGACCGCTAGGCGGCACAAGATATGTATATTTTCAGTTTGTTTATGAAGGAAAGTGTACCAAGGTTCCAACCTTTACCTCAAGAAACATGTATAGTTTAAAGTCCGGAGAGGTGATGGAAGCCATTTCGAAGGCAGATGCATACGCAGAGCTGTTAGAGCGTACAAAGGGGGCGGCACAGTAGGAGGTGCTTTATGGATATAATTGTATCGATTTTGGCATGGACACCGGGGATTTTATTTCTTTTGGTTATCTTCGGTCGGTATGTGTGGCCGCTTATTGTAAGGGGAATTATTAAGTCGGCGGAGAAAAAAGGAAATATTTGCGATGTATGTAAGGGGAATATGATTGAGCTTAGCGAACATTTTCGTATATTGCCGGTGCGGTTTGACGAAAAGCATGATTGCAGTGCATCGTATTACATACATTCTACGACTCCGGTGAAAGAGTTGTCCCAGGTTCCATCGGGAAGCAGAGCCTGTAAAATCTATTTGCTTCAATGTCAGAACTGTGGTATAAAAGAGGTGGCAGTTTTGGATGTTTTACCGGTACGTGGACAGGAGATATTAAAGAATGCGGATGTGTTTCCGTACGAGGAATTTAGGGAGTTTTATGAGGCGGACGGGGGAGATTCATATAGAGTACAGTCGGACACGTTAAATGAGGGCTGCGAAATCCGGAATGAGACGTATTTTCCGAGATAAATACAAACGAGATTAAAGGAGAATAGTGATGAAAAAATTACGTAAGATGTTGTGTTTGGTTATGGTACTGGTACTGGCACCGAGCTTTGCAGGGTGTTCCGGTATGAACATGGATGTAGATGATGAGAAGTTCATCGAAGAGAGTGCGGCAAAGATTTCCGACGAGCTTACCAGCGGACAGTTTGTCATTGACGGTGTGATTTATCAGTTCCCGATGCCGCTGTCGGATTGGTTAAATAACGGCTGGCATGTATCTGCTAAGTATGATAATGTTGCGGAATTTCGTCTGAAACCGTATTATATCAGTACTACCTTCGAACTGTTTGATGAGGAGAATAAGGATTATGTACAAATGACGGTGTACAATGACTCCGATGAAGAAGCTTCGGTTGAGGATTGTATCGTATATTCTTTGAAGATGTCTACCTCAGAAGTGGATGTGGTATTCCCGAAGGGTATGACTAAGAGAAACAATCCGGAAGATATTCTGGCAGCATACGGTGAGCCGGATGCCAAAGGAGATTCCCAAAATGATTTGGAGGCTATTTACTACTTCAGTGATGATGAGCAGGGACAGTGTTATGTGGAATTGGATGTAATAGATAACGATACGACTGAGTATCCGTTCTTCCGTGTGTACTTCAGTATGGTTTCTGCGGAGGAGTACTGGGATGCTTTCGTAGCCCAGAAGGGTGTGGAAGAAGCAGCAAAGTTTTACTTCGATGCGGCTATGAAGGCCAGCTTCTATGCGGATTTTGACGATTATGTAAGTATGAACATGAATTCTCCGGAAGGAGCTCGAGAGCTTTACGATGCGGAAATTGAATGTTTTACGGAATGTTTGCTGTACTATACCGATATTACCGAAGAGTACATTACCACTGATGTAAGAAATCGTGTGAATGCAGTGTCCAAGGAAGTTCTTTCCAAGGTAAAGTGGGAGGTAAAGAGCGTTGATGTCAGCAAATTTAATATGGGTACCATGACCGTAACCCTGTACCCGACGAATTTCTTCTACGTAATCGATGAGGATTTATTTGAGGCAACCGATGCGTACACCGACAAGTATTTTGACGTGGATTACGAAACGCTGTCTTACGAAGAGTATGATGCCATGGAGAAGGAATATACGGAACTGATGGTGGCGGTATTGGAGAAGCATGCGGCTTCGGCAGGCACCTTAGATGCGGTTGAGCGTACGTATAATGTAAATTTAAATGATACCGTGCTTTCCGATGCGGCTTGGGAAGATGTTGACGATACCATTATGAATCTGGTGGAAGAGGAAGAGTAATTAATGTATCATAAACAAAAGAAATAAAGGAGAGTGTCTATGAATCCGGAATTGGAAAACTTAGAAAAGATCAGAAAAGCAGCGATTATCAATCGAGTAATCAAGTATGTGGTATGCATCGGAATTCCGCTCTTAATCGGAATTTTGGTGGGAATTTCACAGGAAGAATTTATATCCGGTGCAGCGGGCTTTGTATTCCCTTGGATGTTTCTTTCCACACTCTGGGCGAAGTTAGCCAAGAACCGTGCCCTGGCGGAGTATCGTTCTACCTTCAAAAAGGTTATGATTGAATCTGCCTTAAACGGCGGTGCCTTATACGAAGACATGGAGTTTGAATACAATGCGGGCCTCCAACCGGCGTTGATTTTCAAATCAGGATTGTTTACTACCGATAAGTATTTTTCCGACTGTTATTTAAGCGGTGTCGCCGACGGAGTTAAGTTTATCCAGGCGGATGTCCGTAATGTCAGAACAAGCAAAGACGGTTCCTCCTTGGAATATGACGGTACATTTCTTGCGTTCCCGACCTCCCTTCCGGACGCAACCCAGACCAACATTTACCACAAGGATGCGGATGTTTGTGTTCTTGTCATGGGAAAGGAATTTAAAATCGGAAATGACAGCTTTGACAGCATGTTCAAGGTAAATTCCTCCCAACCGGATAAGGCAAAGGCTTTAATTAACGAGGATTTTATCCGGCGTTTGACTGATTTGCAGAACCGAACCGGCCGCAGAATTGTCTTGACGGTAAAGCAGGGATGGTTATATGCCTTCTGGCCGAATAAAAACAGTGTCTTGAAGCCGAAGTTATTTAAAAAGTATGATGCATCCATGAACAGCGAAATTATAAAGGAGCTTTCCATCGCGCAGGAGTTTATCCGTACTTTCAAGTAGAAGATACTTTACAAATAATAGAGGACATGCTATAATAAGCATGTCCTTTTTAGTTCCTGTCGGAACATTATTTTCCCAAATATTTTTGAAAAATCGGTTGACAAACAGAACAGATAGTTGTATTATAATCTTAAGAAGAACATTTGTTCACGAACATATGAACGAAGAATGAATTCGGAGGAGGATTTATTTATGGCAAATACAGAGAAGATTAAAGCATTGGAGTCGGCCCTGCAGCAGATTGAGAAGCAGTACGGTAAGGGTTCCGTGATGAAGCTTGGCGACACCGGTGCGAATATGAATGTAGAAGTGGTACCGAGCGGTTCCCTGAGTCTGGATGCGGCTCTGGGCTTGGGTGGTTTTCCGAAGGGACGTATCGTGGAAATTTACGGTCCGGAGTCCAGCGGTAAGACGACGGTAGCCTTGCATGCGGTGGCTGAGGTGCAGAAGCGGGGAGGTATCGCAGGCTTTATTGACGCAGAGCATGCCCTTGATCCGGTGTACGCGTCGAATATCGGAGTAGATATCAATAATTTATATATTTCCCAGCCGGACAACGGTGAGCAGGCGTTAGAGATTACCGAGACCATGGTACGTTCCGGTGCGGTGGATATCGTAATTGTGGACTCCGTGGCGGCTCTTGTGCCGAAGGCGGAGATTGAGGGCGACATGGGAGATTCCCATGTGGGCTTACAGGCTCGTTTGATGTCCCAGGCTCTTCGTAAGCTGACCGCAGTGATCAGCAAGTCCAATTGTATCGTTATCTTTATCAATCAGCTCCGTGAGAAGGTAGGCGTAATGTTCGGTAATCCGGAGACTACCACCGGCGGACGTGCGCTGAAGTTCTACGCTTCCGTTCGTCTGGATGTGCGTCGTATCGAGGCTTTAAAGGCTGGCGGTGAGGTGGTAGGTAACCGGACCCGTGTAAAGGTTGTAAAGAACAAGGTGGCTCCGCCTTTCCGTGAGGCTGAGTTTGATATTATGTTCGGTCAGGGCATTTCCAAGGAGGGGGATGTATTAGACCTTGCCGTAGAGGAGAATATTATCCAGAAGAGCGGCGCATGGTTTGCCTATAACGATGAGAAAATCGGTCAGGGCCGTGAGAATGCAAAGCAGTTCTTAAAGGAGCATCCGGAGGTTATGGACGAAGTAGAGGCTAAGGTTCGTGAAGTATACGGCTTTAATGAAGGTGCGTCCGTTTCCGGTGTGGAGGAGTAATAAGGAATCGTAGTCAGTCGGGCTGCTGTACGGTATTCGTGCGGCAGCCTGCTATGTTAGTGAGGCAGGGTAAGATGATTTTAGAATTAAAGGAGAAAACCGGAAGAAAGTATTCACTTAGTTTAAACGGAGAGCGATATTGCCGGTGTTATCCGGGAGATTTGCGTAGCCTGGGATTTTCGGATTTTGCCGAAGGCAGAGAAACTAATGTGTCGGAGGAGAACTTGGCAGAGTTTGAGCGGACCGTGTTTTTGCCAAGGGCGAAGAGGCGCTCGTTGATGCTTTTGGGAAAGAAGGAATACACTGTAGGCGAGGTGACAAAGAAGCTTTCTTCCGACGGATATCCGGATGCGGTAACCGAAGAGGTGCTTTCCTGGCTTTCGGAACTTCACTATGTGGATGATTTGTCTTTTGCCGAACGGTATGCCTTTTCTTTGCTTTCCCGTCACAGTGAGCGGGAGATTAAGCAAAAGATGTTGCAGAAGGGGTTTGAGAAAGAACTTGCTCGGGAGGCGTTGTCAGCTGCAAAGGAACGCTATCGCGAGGAACATTCCTTCATGGCTTCGGATGGAGATTGTGACGAAGGCGGTTGCGGAGAATTTGTTTCTCCGGAGCAGGAAGCAATTCGTGCGTTTCTTCGTAAGAAGGGATATCGTCCTGAGACAGTAGATGAAGAGAAGAAAAAGAAATATGTTATGTCCTTATATCGGAAAGGTTTTTCTTTGTCTGATATTCGGAATGTTATCGGCGAGTTCGAAACAGAGAATGAGTTTTAATCAATTGATAGCAATACTGTATATACAGTGAAGAACTTGGAAGAAACTTGAACTATTACTTGACGGTATATCCGCAATGTGATAAGATAAATATATCAATTTTATGTGATATTATGCTAAGGAGGATTAGATTTATGGGTAAGTTTGTTATCAAGGAAGTTGCAAGCGGTGTTAAGTTTGACTTAAAGGCAGGCAACGGCGAAGTTATTGCTACCAGCGAAGTGTATACCACGGAGGCTGCTTGTAAGAAGGGTATTGCGAGCGTTATGAAGAATGCTCCGGTTGCTGGTGTTGAAGACCAGACCGCTGATGAAGTGGTAGCAGTTAAGAATCCGAAGTTCGAAGTCTATCAGGACAAGGCCGGCGAATTCCGTTTCCGTTTAAAGGCAACCAACGGTCAGGTAATTGCTACCGGTGAGGGTTACAAGGCAAAGAATTCCTGCTTAAACGGTGTTGAGAGCGTAAAGAAGAACGCAGTAGATGCTAAGATTGAGAAGTAATTCGGTACATAGGTAAGAATGGATGTCCCTTAAGTTTAATGACTTGAGGGACATTTTTGTTATATATAGATTATTCGTAATACTACCAAAAGAGTAAAAAGAAAGGGAACCGTCCGAGCGGTTCCCTTAAACTTTTTGAAACGATTATCTTGCGTTGTTATAAACCTGGCCATCTTTGAGTTCCAGACCCTTTGCTTTGAAAAGCTCGGATACGGAAACAATCTGCCAGCCTTCTGCAACCAGCTGCGGAATTAAAGTTTCCATAGCGGTAGCGGTGGAAGTGTAGGTTTCGTGCATTAACACGATGGCCCCGTCTTTTTTCTGGGTGTTAATGGTGTTGATAATCTGATCTGCGGTAGCACCTGCCCAGTCCTTACTGTCGATGCTGCAGTTAATCATCGGCTCGCGTACCGTATTCTTTACCGTAGTGTTGGTGGAAAGATACGGCGGACGAACAAGGAAGTGCTCCAGACCGGTAATGGCGGATAATTTGTCTGCCTGCTTCATAACCTCATCTAATGCCTTTTCGGCAGTCAACTTCGTAAGGTCCTGATGGGAATGGGTGTGATTACCGATTTCAAAGCCCATATCATACGCACGCTTAATCTCGGCTTCGGTGGCCTTATTTAAGGAGTTACCCCAGTAAAAGAAAGTAGCATGCTGGCCGGCTGCCGCAAGTGCATTCTGAATCCGAACGGAAGTAGCCGTGTCGGCGGTACCGACCGGACCGTCATCAAATGTGAAAGCAATCATCGGCTTAGATGTGTCAATCCAGGAGATATCAGCATTATTTTCCCAAATGCCGGTGTCATTCGGGTCAACAGGAATCGGAGTGGCGGTCGGTGCCGGTGCTCCGGAATCCCAGCCATCTTTCATTTTAAAGGTAACGGAATATACGGTGGCATCAAACAAAGAGTAGTCGGTCATATTGTTATCACAAGCCATAAGTCCGATGCCGGCAACCTTAGAAGCCGGGTCCGGGGTAATAGATTTATCGGCAATGCCGCTTGTCATACCGTCGTAAGTAATGGCAACTTCCGCAAAACCTTCGTCGTAAAGTTTAACCGCAAGGTTACCGATTTCGCTTTTCATCTTTACGGAAACGCCGGTGCAGTAACTCATGTCGAGAGTCTGCGGAAGTGCCAGTTTGATTTCCTGATAAATAGAATCATACTGTAAGGAAATGGAACCGTCATCCAGTACGGTGTAAGTGGTGCCGTAGGAAGTGTTGTATGTAAGGTCGTTAAAGTTATAAGTTAATTCC
Source organism: uncultured Clostridia bacterium (assembly GCA_937895705.1). Taxonomy (GTDB): domain Bacteria; phylum Bacillota; class Clostridia; order Lachnospirales; family Lachnospiraceae; genus SIG307. The sequence continues at coordinate 102,806 of CALBKM010000029.1, read as the reverse complement.
GTCGGACCTGCGGTCGGTGCCTTGGTCGGTACAGGGGTAGCCGTCGGCTCCGGTGTGGCGGTCGGAGCGGTTGTAGCCGTCGGTTCAGGCGTTTCGGCAACCGGTCCGTCGCCTCTTTCCTCGGAAGACGGTGCTACGGTAGCGGTGATTTCCGCAGTAGGATCGATATTGGTTTCTTCGTTCTTTCCGCATGCGCCAAACATACCCACAGTCAGGCAGAGTACGGAAAGCAATGCAAGTATTCTTTTTTTCATTTTAACCCTCCAAAATAAGTGAAACAACAAAATCTGACTTTAAAAGAACCGGGGATAAGCATTCCGGTTGAAAAGCCAAGTTATTTAGCCAATTTCTCCGGTTCGTCATAGGTAACGCCAAAGGTTTCTGCGGTAACAGACTTCATTACCTGCGGATGTGCAGGACGGTCGGACCAGTTGGTCGGTACTTCTGCAATGCGGTTTACCACGTCCATGCCTTCGATTACCTTACCGAATGCAGCATAGGAACCGTCAAGATGCGGAGAAGTTCTGTGCATAATGAAGAACTGGGAGCCTGCGGAATCCGGGTGCTGGGCACGAGCCATGGAAAGAACACCCTCGGTGTGACGCAGATCGTTCTTAAAACCGTTCATAGAGAACTCACCCGGAATGGAATAACCCGGACCGCCCATACCGGTGCCGTCCGGACAGCCGCCCTGAATCATGAAACCACTGATGACACGGTGGAAGATAAGGCCGTTGTAGTAGCCCTTGTTTACAAGGGAAATAAAATTGTTAACAGTGTTCGGAGCAATTTCAGGATAAAGTTCCGCACGGATTTGCTCGCCGTTTTCCATAGTAAATGTTACAATTGGATTTTGAGCCATAATGACCTCCTAATGTTTCTTTATATTATTGTTTCTATTTTGCTGTAAAACGCCTGCTTACAGCCTATATAGCTTGTTTATTATAGCAAATAACGGGGAAGATGTCAAAGAAAAGGAGAGAGTGTGGCGTAAAGGTATTTGGCACATCAAATATGTAACAAAGGTCTGTCACCTCGAATCCGCAACTTTTGTTGCTTCTTCTCGGTGATATGGGGTGTGCCAAAGGAAAATATGGTTCCGTCCGCACCTTAAAGTCGCAACACGGTTGCTTTTTTTAGGTGCGGGACTTTGTCCCGTACAAAATCAAGTACAGTCTCCTTTGCAAGCAAGCTTGCAGGAGTCTATACTCGATTTTGCTTCGGACGGAACCTCACTAAAAACACCGGCATAAAGATTGTGTTCAGAGTCGTAATTTTTTGGTAAAAAATTGTCAAATATAGGCTTGCTTTTTGAAATGATTAAGGATATAATATAATCGGCGTAATTTGGAGGTTCTTTTTACGCTGTCAAAATTTTTTCGGTTCTACGAAAGTAATATTATAGAAAAATGGAGGCAGTAAGATGAGTAGTACAACAAAATTGTCGGCAAGAGAACGAATTGTTACATTGCTTGACGACAGCAGCTTTGTTGAAATCGGTGCTCTTGTTACAAAAAGAAATACTGATTTCAATCTGGCGCAGACAGATGCTCCGTCGGACGGTGTTATCACCGGTTACGGTTTGATCGACGGCGATCTCGTTTATGTTTACAGCCAGGACGCAGCGGTGTTGAACGGCACCATGGGTGAAATGCATGCGAAAAAGATTGTAGCCATGTACGACTTTGCTTTAAAGGTCGGAGCTCCGGTCATCGGTCTCATTGACTGTGCCGGTATGCGCTTACAGGAAGCTACCGATGCATTGGCAGGCTTTGGAAATGTTTATTTAAAGCAGTGCATGGCATCCGGCGTAATTCCGCAGATTACCGCAGTATTCGGTACTTGTGGCGGAGGATGTGCGGTTTCCACAGCATTAAGTGATTTTACCTTTATGCCGGCAGAGGGGGCAAAGTTATTTGTGAATTCCCCGAATGCGGTAGAGGGAAATTTTGCAGGAAAGTGCGATACTTCTACAGCGAAGTTCCAGGCAGAAGCAGGTGCGGTTGATGTTGTAAAGGAAACTGAAGCAGAGGTTCTTGCTTCCATTCGTAATTTAATATCTTTCCTGCCTTGCAATAATGAGGCTGACTATGCATTTGAATGCGTGGATGATTTAAACAGAGCTACGGAAACTTTCGGGGAGCTTTCCTGTGATCCGGCAACAGCTCTGGCAGAGATTGCGGATGATCGCGAATTCTTTGAACTCAAAGCAGACTATGCAAAGGAAATGGTAACCGGTTTTATCCGCTTGAACGGTGCAACGGTGGGTGCTGTTGCAAACCGCAGTGCAGTACTTGATGAAAACGGAAAAGCTACAGAGAAGTTTGATACCTTACTTACTGCTAACGGTTGTGCAAAAGCAGAGCGTTTTGTAAAGTTCTGTGATGCGTTTAACATTCCGGTATTAAGCCTTACGAACGTAACCGGTTATGCTTCTTCCATGTGTGAGGAGAAGTCGGTGGCTCTTGCGGCTGCGAGATTAACCAATGCATTTGCAAGTGCGACGGTTCCGAAGGTGAATCTGATTTGCAAAAATGCAATGGGTAGTGCATACATCACCATGAATTCCAAGCATATCGGTGCAGATTTGGTATTTGCTCTTGATACTGCGAAGATTGGTATGATGGATGCGAAGCTTGCGGCTCAGATTATGTATGCGGGCGAGAACGAAGCGGTTCGCAGTGAGAAGGCGGCAGAGTATGACGAGTTACAGTGCAGTGCAGTGGCGGCAGCGAAGCGTGGCTATGTAGACAGCATTATCGAAGCAGATGCGGTTAGACAGCATTTGGTTTATGCATTTGAAATGCTATATACAAAGAGAGAAGCACGTCCGTCCAAAAAGCACGGAACTGTGTAGTGAGGTGACGGTATGAATTTTGAATCGGTATTTTTAGCAAGCAAATGGGATCAACATTGGGATAATGTTGCAAAAGCTATGCCTGAAGCAGTTTCCAATACCATTGTCGGTGTTGTGGTAGTGTTCTGTGCATTACTGTTTTTCTCCTTTGTGATTTCCATGCTGAAGTATGTTAACGTAATTGAAAATAAGAAGAATGCAAAGAAGGAAGCCAAGGTAGAAGAAAAGGCTGTTCCGATGGCAGCAATCGAGAATACGGTTGCTCAGATTGAGGAAGAGGAGCTTTGTAACGATGCGGAGTTGGTTGCTGTGATTACGGCTGCAATTTATGAGTACGAAGCAGCTGCTGCGGCAGCACAGGCACAGGCGCAGGGACTTCCGACCCCGGTAAGAACGAACCAGAACGGCTTGGTAGTACGTTCCATTCGTCGTGCAAGATGTAATTGGTAAGAGAAACAATAACAAAACAATATAATTTAATTTATGGAGGCAAATTATTATGAAGAATTATACGATTACTGTGAATGGCAATGTTTATAATGTATCTGTAGAAGAAGGCACTGTAGCAGCTCCGGTAGTAGCAGCACCGGTAGCAGCTCCGGCACCTGCAGCAGCTCCGGCACCGGCTCCGAAGGCAGCAGCACCGGCTGGCGCAGCAGGTGCAGTAAAGGTTAACGCTCCGATGCCGGGTAAGATTCTTGCTGTTAAGACCAGTGTTGGTGCAGCTGTAAAGAAGGGTGATGTTGTTCTTGTTCTTGAGGCAATGAAGATGGAGAATGAAATCGTAGCTCCGCAGGACGGTACCGTAGCAAGCATCGCAGTTTCTGTCGGTGCAAGTGTTGAGTCCGGCGAGGTTATGCTTACGTTAAACTAATCAGGAGGTAATTTCCATGGGTAACATTGGTGATACGCTGATGGGATTGCTTGAGAGTACCGGTTTTACCAAGCTTTATTGGGGAAACTATGTTATGATTTTGGTCGCTCTCGTATTCCTTTATCTGGCGATTGTAAAAGGCTATGAACCGCTTTTGTTAGTTCCGATTTCCTTCGGTATGTTGTTAGTTAATCTTTGCCCGGGTATTATGGCGGAGCCGTATACGACATACTACAATTCCGCAGGCGAAATGGTTTGCAAATTAACCGGAAGCGAATATACAAATGCGTTAGGTGAAATAATAACTCAGCCGATTGCCGAGATTATGGCAACGGTTGATCCGTCCAAAACAGTAGAGACAGCCGGTGGTTTGCTTCACTACTTCTTCATGTTGGATGAACTTGCAATTTTACCGTGTCTGATTTTCATGGGCGTAGGTGCTATGACAGACTTCGGACCTTTAATTGCAAACCCGAAGAGCTTTCTGCTTGGTGCAGCAGCTCAGATTGGTATTTTTGCAGCATATTTCTTTGCAATTATCCTGGGCTTTAACGGAAAGGCAGCAGCAGCTATCTCCATTATCGGTGGTGCGGACGGTCCGACATCTATCTTCCTTGCGATGAAGCTGGGTCAGACGCAGCTTATGGGACCGATTGCGGTTGCGGCATATTCCTATATGTCCTTGGTTCCGATTATCCAGCCGCCGATTATGAAATTGTTCACGACGGAAAAGGAACGTAAGATTAAGATGGAGCAGCTTCGTCCGGTTTCGAAGTTAGAGAAGATTTTGTTCCCGATTATCGTTACTATTGTAGTAGTACTTATCCTTCCAGATACCGCAGCTTTGGTTGGTAGTCTTATGCTCGGTAACCTGTTCCGTGAGTCCGGCGTGGTAAAGCAGCTTCAGGAAACTGCATCCAACGCACTTATGTACATCGTAGTTATTTTACTCGGTACTTCCGTTGGTGCAACCACAAGTGCGCAGGCATTTATTCAGTGGGATACCATTAAGATTGTTGCACTCGGTTTGATTGCCTTTGCAATCGGTACTGCAAGTGGTGTATTATTCGGTAAGTTAATGTGCAAGGCGACGAAGGGTAAGATTAACCCGCTTATCGGTTCTGCCGGTGTATCCGCTGTGCCGATGGCTGCCCGTGTTTCCCAGAAGGTTGGTGCGGAGGCGGATCCGAGCAACTTCCTTCTTATGCACGCAATGGGTCCGAACGTTGCAGGTGTTATCGGTACCGCAGTAGCTGCCGGTGTATTTATGGCAATTTTCGGAGTATAATATAGGAGGTTCACAATGGCAGTAAAGATTACAGAGACCATTTTACGTGATGCACATCAGTCCCTGATTGCAACCCGTATGACAACGGAGCAGATGCTTCCGATTATTGAAAAAATGGATAAGGTGGGCTACCACTCTGTAGAGTGTTGGGGCGGTGCTACCTTCGATGCTTCCCTGCGTTTCTTAAAGGAAGATCCGTGGGAGCGTTTGAGAAAGCTTCGTGCAGGCTTCAAGAACACCAAGCTTCAGATGTTGTTCCGCGGACAGAACATTCTCGGCTACAATCATTATTCCGATGATGTAGTAGAGTACTTTGTTCAGAAGTCCATCGCAAACGGTATTGATATTATTCGTATATTCGACTGTTTCAACGATTTGCGTAACTTAGAGACCGCTGTTAAGGCTGCAAATAAAGAAAAGGGACATGCACAGATCGCTCTGGCATATACCCTCGGTGATGCTTACACCTTAGATTACTGGAAGGAAACCGCACGTCGTATTGAGGAGATGGGTGCTGATTCCCTTTGTATTAAGGATATGGCAGGTCTTTTGGTTCCGTACGAGGCGGATAAGCTGGTTAAGGCTCTTAAGGAAGGTACCAAGCTTCCGATTCAGCTTCATACCCACTACACCTCCGGTGTGGCCGCAATGACCTACATGAAGGCAGTAGAAGCAGGCTGTGATATCATCGATACCGCAATGTCTCCGTTCTCCATGGGTACCAGCCAGCCGGCAACGGAAGTTATGGTTGAGACCTTTAAGGGAACCGAGTACGATACCGGTTTAGACCAGAATTTATTGGCTGAAATCGCAAATTACTTCCGTCCGATGCAGGAGGAGGCATTAAAGTCCGGTCTTTTGAACCCGAAGGTAATGGGCGTAGACATCAAGACTTTGTTATATCAGGTTCCGGGCGGTATGCTTTCCAACCTTGTTTCCCAGCTGAAGGAAGCAAAGGCAGAGGATAAGTACTATGATGTATTAAGAGAAATCCCGAGAGTTCGTCAGGATCTCGGTGAGCCGCCGCTTGTTACCCCGTCTTCCCAGATTGTTGGTACGCAGGCAGTGCTTAACGTACTTCAGGGCGAGCGTTACAAGATGGTAACGAAGGAGACCAAGAAGGTTCTTTCCGGTGAATTCGGTCAGACCATTAAGCCGTTTAACAAGGAAGTGCAGAAGAAGGCAATCGGTGATGTAGAGCCGATTACCTGCCGTCCGGCAGACAAGATTGCTCCGCAGCTTGCTAAGTTTGAAGAGGAAATTAAGGAATGGAAGCAGCAGGATGAGGATGTTCTTTCCTATGCACTGTTCCCGCAGGTTGCTATGGAGTTCTTCAAGCACCGTCAGGCACAGCAGACGAGAGTCGATGTGAATGCGGCTGATACCAAGAACCAGGCATACCCTGTCTAAGAAAGATTCAGAGGCTGTCGCTTTGCGGCAGCCTTTTTGTACGAGAGGAACGAATTTCAATCACAGGACTTATAAGATGACCACGAAACATTTTCTTTACAAAAGCATCCGCATCTGTGGGCTTCGGATGTAAGTCTTTCTAATTGCTTCGGGAAGTGTATGTAATAGGCATGCAACCGCTCCTTACGCGCCATCCGTGCCGCGCGCGGAGGCTCGCTTGGACATCCGTGTCCAAGCGCTGCAGATTACTAGCGAAGCAATAAGAAAGTCTATACACCCTACGCGATAAAGATGCTCCTACTTTTGAAAGAGAATGTTTCTATGCTTTATTAATGTTCCTGTGATTGAAATTCTGTGCTCTTACAAGGGTGGTTGCTGGAAGGGACAGTCTCTTCTGGGTGTTGATATGCCGGAGGATGTCAGTTTTAAGAAGTATGCAATAAGAAATAAGACAACAGCCTGAGAGTCAAGTCCTCAGGCTGTTGTTTATTGGAATACTTATTCTTTTGTTTCTAATTTATTCAAGCTTAAAATGCCGAGTAGACAGCTGGCTCCAAGCAATATTCCCGGTGCGGCACCGGAGAGGAAATCGATAACCGGTGTTCCTTTAAAGAAAATGGAAAGTAGTTCAATAACAGCATAGATTGCGATGATGCACCATGCGGCAAGGATAAAGTTCTTTTGGATTTTTGCAAGTTTCGTGTCTTTCTCGATTTTTTTCATCATGTCTTTGTCTCCCTTTAATAATTCGTCTAAACTTAAGTGGTACAGCTCGCTCATTTTGATGACACTGACGATGTCAGGTAAGGATTTGCCGTTTTCCCAACTGGAGATGGTCTGACGGGAGACCATTAGTTGTTCGGCTGCCTGTTCCTGGGTGATGTTAAGTGCCTGGCGGGCTTCTTTGATTTTTGTTCCGATGTTCATTGGGTACCTCCTTCGTCTTTTAGTGTAGCAAACTGTGACATATGTTTCTATCAAAAGGCCTTTACAAAGAGGGAGATTCCTTGTAAAGATGTCTTGACATTGGCTATTTTTGCGGGCTTTCGTAGATTGTGACATATTGAAAATCACAAGGTTAGTATAGTTTATCGGGAATCGGAAGTCAAGAAAAAGAGGAAGGTGAGAATCCGAAACCGGAGGTTATGATTTTACGGAAATCATCCGATATATTTTCATAGAGAAGCACGTAAACGGACTTACGGCACAGACTACAAGGAGGTAGTGTTATGGGAATTGAATCGATACTCAGTAATATGCATATTGCGGGCAATTCTTACGCGTCGAAGCATGTCAAAGATGCTAAAGAAGCAAATGAGGCCAAGAATTTGAGCGTTGTCACGGAAAGCGAATCCGGCAAGAAGGTGGATGTAAATGGCAAGACCATCGGTCAGCCGAAGCTTAGCGAAAAGGCGGCAAAGTATTACGAGGAGTTAAAGTCCAAGTACAAGAATATGGATTTTATCCTCGTAAGTAAGGATATGAAGGAGCAGGCGAAGGCCAATGCCGGCAGTTTTGCGAATCCTCAGAAGATGGTGGTTTTGATTGATGAGGAGAAGGTAGAGCGGATGGCGGAGGATGAGAAGTTCCGCAAGCAGTACGAGGGTGTGATTGCATCCGCACAGAAGCAACTGCCGCAGTTAAAACAGGCGTTGGGCCGTTTCTCCAATGTGAAGGGCTTTGGTGTGCAGGTGAAGGACAACGGAGTGACTTCCTTCTTTGCAGTGATGAGTAAGTCCTTTAATGATCAGGCAGCACGTCTGGAGAAGCGTAGAATTGAGAAAAAGGCGGAAAAGAAGGAAGCTGAAAAGAAAGCGGAGAAAAAGGAACGCCGGGAACGCTTGGAAGAAAAACGGGAAGAGCAACGGCTTGAGACCAAAGAGATAGAGGAAGAGGTTATTTCTGCGGATTCCATCGATGAATTGGTAAAAATGGTGGAGGATTTTAATTATTTATTTGTTTCGGATACCACAAGGACCGATGCTGAGAAGGGGTTGGGGACAGTCATTGATTTTAAGGGATAAGTTTTCACGGCTTTGCCAAGGATTCGCAATTATGAAGATGTGAAATAACATGGTATAGGAGCTACGGAGAGCGTCTGTTTTCAATGGAAGGATTGAGAATAGACGCTTTATTCTATAGTAATTTCTTTACGGAAAGGCGGTAGTATATGATGTTAAGCGGAGTCGGAATCATCGGTGGATATTATTACAATACAAAATCAGGTGTGTTGTTCTCGAAGAAGGGAGCAGAGAAGGAAATTTCGGAGTTCATTTATAAAAAAGCCTTGGAACGGTGCGAATCGTCCTTAGAGGCAACCATAAACCCGTTAAATGTTTCGAGGTTTCGAGAGGTTTCTACGGAGCATTATTCCTTTGTACCGGAACCGGAAAACGGGAAAGGAGGTCTTCGGATTTTGATTGACGGAGAAAGCGCGGGCGTGTTTTCTGTGGATGATTTGAAAATCAGAACAGATGAAAAGACGGGAACACGGGTGATGATCAGTGAGATTGTGGGAGGAGCCTGGTATGATGCGATTCCGGTAACTGCTGAACTGGAGCAAGGATTGGCAGAGGCGATAGGTGTGAAAAAAATTCCGGAAGAAAAACTTGCGGGATATTATATCGGGACACATGCGGGTACCGGTATTTCCTATGTGATGCGACCGGGAGACGAAGGTCGGGGCGGGAAGGTGCTTTTGCAAAGTGAAACAGATGTAGTAAGATATAATGCTTTAGCAGAGGAGTATTATAAAAAGTATCCGAATTTGGTATCATGTCAATATGCAGGGAAAATCTATGCTTCCTTTGAAGTTTGCGGTATGATGGAGCGTACCGCTACCGGTATTGTGAAAATCGGATTTGACAATATTTCCTATAACGATAATTTTGATAGCAAAAAGAATTGGAGCATTATGCTTTCGGAAGCGTCGTGGGAATTGTTAAAGGATTGGCTTATGGAGAACCGAAGCAGTATGAAAGAATACGGGGAACTTCAGACATGGACAGAAATCCTGGATGCGCTTAATGGAAGCTGCGCGCGGATTTGGCCGGAGGAGAAGTTAAGGTTTTCCATGGAATATGATAAAGCTCAACGAAAAATTCAAAAAATGCAAGAAGAACGAGAACTGAAAGAACGAAGAGAACAAAAGGAGCGGATGGAGGAGGCATTGGAGGAATACGCACAATATCGAAGAGAATTGCGGCATTACTATAACGAGCTCGGTTATCAAAAAAGGTTGGTAGTATCAAACCCGAAGGCGGTTCAGGTCGGCAGTGTAAAGCGTCCACCGGTTGTGAGTGCAGCCTATGAGCTAATGATGATGTTAGGAATGTAGTACTTGTCGAATAACGAAACAGATGGTATAATTTGTTTTGTTAAGAAAACAAAAGTTGAGGAGAGTCGTTATGTTAGAAAAGATTTTGCAGAAGCTGTTGTTTCGTTGGGCGATGGACCGAGCAGAGAAGAAGGACAAGAAGTTTATTGAAAATTATCAGATGGAGGAGCCGGAAGAAGATGTTATTTTTAAGGGCCGAGAGCTGAATTTCCTGGAGAATCTGGCGGCGGCAAAACGACTGGTCGGAAACATGTACGATATTGTAAGTGCCTCCTATACGTTGTATTATGATACCTATATTTATTTGAATAATTACAAAAAGGAAGGTTTGCGAATTTCTTACCAGCAACTTTTGGATTGCAAGAACAGCGGTAAGTTTAAGTATAGAAAGGGTCGTGGAATCGTGACGTTGAAATTAGAGGGAAAGAAGAAATATCTGATGTATGTTTGCGGTTCCGATACGGACAGAGCGAAGGAGTCTGAGATTACCGCACAGATTGCAGCGTTCTTAAAGGAAAAGTGCGGAACCGAAATTGTGTAACACGAGAAGGCGGGATGGAGGTTCTGAGGAGAGTTTTTTATAATACGAAAGGATAAGGTGGTTTTATGAGAGGAAATGTGTTGGTAATCGGCAATTCCGGTGTTGGAAAGTCCACGTTAATCAATGCGGTGTTAGGGGAAGAACGGGCATTGGCCGGGTATGGTATCAGCGGTACCACGAAGGATTTGGAGATTTACGAGAGTGAAGAGCTTCCGTTCCGAGTGATTGATACCATCGGCTTTGAACCGACCTTTTTAAAGGAGCGGACGGCGATTCGTGCAGTGCAGTCCTGGTCAAAGAATTGTGCAAAAGAGGGAAAAGAAGACAATCAGATTAATGTCATCTGGTTCTGCGTGGACGGCACGTCCCGTAAACTGTTTCCGAAGGCGATTCAAAGCTTGGCCAGGGCCACTGATCTTTGGAAGAGTGTGCCGGTTATTGTGGTAATTACCAAGTCCTATTCCGTGACGGAGCGTGCGGAAAATATTGAAATGGTACAGAAGGCCTTTGCTTCCCAGAAGAAGTACGGGCGGAATTTAAAGAAGATTATCCCGGTGGTTGCAGCCACCTATGAGCTAAACGAGACAGCCTTTGCGCCGCCGGAGGGCATTACGGATTTGATTGATGCGACGAATGAACTGATGCCGGAAGGAGTTCAGGCCGGAACCTATGATTTGGCGAATTATAAATTATCCAGGAGACGTTATTTGGCTCAGGGAGTTGTAGGCGTTTCTACGACTTCGGCGGTTATTGTGGGTGCTGTGCCGATTCCTGTGGCGGATGCGTTGATTTTATCCCCGTTGGAACTGGCGGAAGTGAACGCCATTGCACGGATATACGGTGTAAAAAATGATGAGAAATCAAAACAGTTGTTTAATTCTATTGTAGAGGTGGGAACGGTCAGTGCCGCTGCCAGAGCGTTGATTTCTGCGTTAAAGAGCATTCCGGGGCTGAACATCGGTGCCAGTGTGTTAAATGCGGTGATTGCGGGAAGTATCGTGGCTGCTTTGGGGGAAGGAACCATTTACATATTTGAGCAGATTTATCTCGGGAAGAAGAGTTTTCAGGATATTGACTGGGTAAAAAAAGTTCTGGAGTCCAAGTTTTCTAACGAAGTTCTTGATAAGGCAAAGAAGATTTTGGGAACAACGGACGGGGAATTGGATGCCAAGAAATTGGCAAAAATGATATTGGATGCGCTGAAAGGATCCAAAAAATAAGAGGTTATTTGTATGAAAAAAAGATTTCGGCTTTCTACAACACAAATGATTCTGCTAAGCTTTCTATTCGCAATATTGGTCGGAAGTGTATTACTTGTGTTACCGTTTGCCTCCGCCGACGGAACATCAGTGTCTTATACGGATGCTCTGTTTACTGCGACGACATCTGTTTGTGTAACAGGGCTTGTAACGGTGTCTACGGCTTCCGCATGGAGTTGGTTCGGACAACTTGTAATATTGATTTTAATTCAAATCGGCGGACTGGGTATCATTACGATTTTGTCAGGGTTCATGATTGGTTTGCATAAAAAGATGGGGTTAGGCGACCGCATGTTAATTCAGGACGCATTCAATTTAAATTCTTTGTCCGGAATTGTAAAATTTCTGAAGAAAGTATTAATCGGGACCTTAGCGGTAGAAGGAACCGGTGCGATTCTCTATATGACGGTGTTTGTACCAGAATACGGTGTAAAAGGTATCTGGATATCGATTTTTAATGCGGTTTCCGCCTTTTGCAATGCGGGAATGGATGTCATCGGCGAGGACAGCTTATGTGGCTATGTGTTACATCCCATGATTAATTTTGTAACAAGTATGTTGATTATTCTCGGTGGTCTCGGCTATATTGTTTGGTGGGATATTCTCCGGGTAATAAAGAATTTTAAGAAACAGAAGCTTCAGTGTTTTAAAAATCTTACGTTGCATAGTAAGATTGCCCTTTCGGCTACCGGGATTTTGCTTTTGTCGGGTGCCGTATTGTTTTTTCTGTTTGAATACCGGAATCCGCAGACTATTGGTAATTTCTCGTTGCTCGGAAAAATACAGGCTGCTTTGTTCCAGTCTGTGACAACGCGTACTGCAGGATTTGCAACGGTTCCGCAGCAGAATCTGACGGATGCATCTGCCATTGTTTCGATATTTTTGATGTTTATCGGCGGTTCGCCGGTAGGAACCGCAGGCGGTGTAAAGACGGTGACCATCACAATTTTACTGATTTCTGCTTTTGCGGTAATAAGAAACAATGAAGAAACGGTGCTTTTTCGACGCACAATTTCCAAACAGGCGATAGGGAAAGCGGTTGCGGTAGTAAGTATGTCCTTTATAATTGCTTTTGTATCTACCGTATTGTTGGCTGCGGTGTCCGGTGCTCCTGCCCTGGATGTGATGTACGAAACCTTCAGTGCAACAGCAACGGTAGGTCTCTCCAGAAATCTGACGGCGTCGTTGAATTTCTGGGGGAAGTTGATTATTATCGTTACGATGTATTTGGGACGCATTGGTCCGATTTCGCTTGTGATAGCATTTAATACGAAAAAAAGAAAACAAAACATCATTAAGAATCCGACCGAAGAAATCAGTGTCGGGTAACTGTGACGGAGGATTAGAATATGAAAACTAATTTGAATTATGCGGTATTCGGACTCGGCAGATACGGAAAAGCAGTAGCAAAAGAGTTTGTAGATTGCGGTGCGGAAGTACTGGCGGTAGATAACGATGAAGAAGTGGTAAATGCGGCAAGTGTAGAGATTCCATATTGTAAATGTGCAGATGTAACTGATCCGGAAGTGATAAAACAATTGGGAATTTCGAATATGGATGTGGTGGTTATTTCGATGGCAAGTGCATTGGAAGCCAGTGTGATGGCAACCATGCTTTGTAAGGAAGCCGGGGTTGGGACAGTCATTGTAAAGTGTTCCAGTGAAATGAATTGCAAAATTTTGAGTAAGGTAGGTGCCGATCAGGTTGTGCTGCCGGAGTCGGAGTCCGGTATCCGTTTGGCAAAAAATCTTCTCAGTTCCGGGTTTATGGATATTATCGAATTATCCCGGGATGTTTCCATGGTGGAACTGAGTGTTCGTCCGGAATGGGAAGGAAAGACGCTGATTGAATTAAGTCTAAGAAAAAAGTACGGCATCAATGTGGTGGCAATTACGCAGGGAAAGGATGTTTCCACTAACATTAATCCGGAGGACCCGCTTTCCGGAGCTATGAAGTTGATAGTTATCGGGAATACGGCAAAGTTAAATAAACTGAAATAAATAGAATCATTTTGGGGTAAAGAAGGCGACAAGATGTTAGATATTAAGGTTACGGATGTACGGATTTTACCGGGCGACAGCGGTTTTTTGCTGGATGACGGAAAAACATCAATTTTGTTTGATACCAGTTTTGCATTTACCGGCTATCAGATGGCGGAGAAGGTAAAGGAGTTTTTAGGTGAGCGTAAGCTGGATTATATTTTTTTGAGTCATTCTCATTATGACCATGTGGTGGGTGCACCCTATGTGTCAAAGTATTATCCGGGGGCTGTCGTGGTGGCGGGAGAATATGCTGCTAAGATTTTTGCCAAACCGACGGCCAGAGCGATAATGCGGGATTTGGACCGGAAATATGCGGAGACCTGCGGTGTCACGGAATATGAGGATTTAATTGATGAGCTTCGGGTGGATGTAACCGTAAACGACGGCGATACGATTCAGTGCGGGGACATGACCTTTTCGGTGGTGAGTCTGCCGGGACATACAAAAGATTCCATTGCTTTTTATTTGCGGGAGAAGAAGCTTTTACTGGGTTCCGAGACCTTGGGAGTGTATTTCGGAAATGATACTTATCTACCGTTTTTTTTGGTGGGCTATCAGATGTCACTGGATGCGTTTGAAAAGGTAAAGACGATGGATATCGACTATATGCTTTTGCCGCATTACGGTGTAGTAGACAAGGCGGAAACACAACGTTTTCTTAACAATGCTGAGTGGACGTTCAGAGATACGGCAGAGAAGATTGTTGCGCTCTATAAAGCAGGAGGTACGGTGGAGGACGGTATCGAATATTATAAAGACCGGTTCTATAAGGACAATGTTATACCGACCTATCCGGTGAATGCGTTTCGGCTGAATACGAGCATTATGGTGGAGTTAATTCGGAAGGAACTGGTGGAAAACTGTTCGGAAAAGTAAAATAGGTTTATTCATATCAAGAGGGACAAAAAACAGGAGGATAAATTATGTGGAAGGATATGTTAAGAGGATTTATTAAGGATGTAGCCAAAGAGGTAAAGGAATCTTATGAAGACATCAAGGAAGATGTCAAAGAGGCAAATATCGGAGAAGAGTTAAAGAATTTCGGTAAAGAAATCAAGGCGGAATTTATGCCGGACAACGAGAAGACTGAAGTATCCGCTACGGCAAATGCTTCGGGGGCTGACGGTAGGTCCGCTAAGCCGGCAACGGCAGAAACCGGTGCATTGTCAGCAATTGAAATCGCAGATGCGGAGTGTGCACTGACCGTTCCGGCAGAAGATGGTGAAAGAGGTGAATTTACGTGTCTGAACGAAAAGACTTATTCCTACCTGATTCCGAAGGATGCCGGATTTTTAGATGAAGGTAACAGCGGTGCTGCCGAGATTCATCAGGCATATGGTTACGGAAATCTGGTGAATTACGAGTATGATGCCATGCTATGTTTTTCTATCGCAGGAGAGTTTGACTGTGAGATAAAGGAAAGTGGTGCCAAGGCGGCTTATACCCGTTATGACAGTGTTCCGAGCCGTTCGAAGCTTATGACCGTGGACCATCCGGTATTTACCCATGCGTATTTATTTGAAACTCCGAAAAAATATCGTATCACGTATTTGAAACAACTCGGAGAGTCTGAGCTTTTGGGCTGTGAATTGGTTTTGAGAAAGAGTGGCGGCGATGATGCATGGAAGGCGAAGATGATTGAGGAATTCAAGCGCTTTGCGGGAAGTTGTCGGGAGGTATAAATGGAACCGGTTAAACCATATAAAAAAGGGGTGGACTATTCCTATACGTTAGGCGCGTTTCCGACCATTGAACTGTTAAAATGCCGTCCGAGAGCGGTACGGGAGGTGTTGGTACATTCCACGTTTCCGGAAAAAGCTACCATAGATGAGTTGTGCGGGAAGCATAATATTCCTGTGACGATTGCGGATAAACAGATTGCGCGACTTTCCGATAAAGAAAACTGCTTTGTTATCGGTGTGTTTGATAAGTATACGGAAGAATTAAAAAAAGATGCGCCTCATATTGTACTGGTAAATCCAAGCAATATGGGCAATCTCGGTACGATTTTACGTACCGCGGCGGCAATGGGGATCTATGATATTGCGATTATAGCCCCCGGAGTGGATTCTTTTCACCCGAAGGCGGTACGGGCGTCTATGGGGGCGTTGTTCCGGTTACGTCATAAGTATTACGAAGATTTTTCGGAGTATCGTAAAGACTTTCCGAATCATGAAGTGTTCTGCTTTATGTTGACGGGAGAGCGTCAGTTGACCGTATCCGATGTGCCGAAGCCGAAGCTTTTTTCTCTTGTCTTCGGAAACGAAGCCACGGGACTTCCGGAGGTGTTCGCTTCCTACGGACAGAGCATTATTATTCCGCAGACTCCGGATGTGGATTCCCTGAATCTGACCATAGCGGTAGGTATCGGAAGCTACATGTTTACCCAGGGAATTCAGAAGAAATAATTGTGAGTTTTTTCAGCTTCGTATTGCAATTTTGAATTGCCTGGGGTATACTAAACTGTGGGGGATTATTCAGATTTTCCATGGAGGCGTTTTATGTTGTTTTTGACTAGAGACGGTCTTTCCGACCGTACAGGATATGAGCGTGCGGGGATTTCCCTGCCTCAGTATGATGTGGCGCAAGTGGCAGCCTATACTGCCGAGCATCCGGTGTGGGTGCATTTCGGCGCAGGTAATATTTTCCGTGGTTTTATTGCTGTGTTACAACAGTCTTTGTTAAATCAGGGGCTGGCAAAAAGCGGTATTATTGCGGCAGAGACTTTTGATTTTGATATTGTGGACAAGATTTACCGTCCGTTTGACAGTCTGGCTTTGTTGGTAGGTTTGAAACCGGACGGCGGTATGGTAAATTCTGTGGTAGCAAGTATTACGGAGGCGTATTGTGCTTGTAAGGAGCGTCCGGAGGAACTTGCCAAGCTTGGCGAAATTTTTGAGAATCCGGAGCTTCAGATGGTGAGCTTTACCATTACGGAGAAGGGATATGCCTTAGAAGATATTCACGGTAATTTCCTTCCTGTGGTTGTTTCCGATACGGAGAAGGGGCCGGAGAGTGCCACCCATGCCATGAGTGTGGTGACGGCTCTGATGTGGAAGCGTTTTAATGCAGGGGCACATAAGCTTGCACTTGTAAGTATGGATAACTGCAGTCATAACGGAGAAAAGCTTCAGACTTCCGTTCTGACCATTGCCAAAGAATGGGAAAAGCGGGGATTTGTTTCCAAAGAGTTTATAGAGTACCTTTCCGATGAGTCCAAGGTGGCGTTCCCGTGGTCCATGATTGATAAGATCACGCCCCGTCCGGCAGAGAGCGTGGAGCAGGCGTTGACGGAGCTCGGTGTGACTGATATGGCCCCGGTGATAACGTCAAGAAATACGTATATCGCACCCTTTGTCAATGCGGAGATTCCGCAGTATCTGGTAGTGGAAGATAAGTTCCCGAACGGAAGACCTGCGCTTGAAAAGGCCGGCGTTTATATGACCGACAGGGATACCGTAAATAACACGGAGCGTATGAAGGTAACCACTTGTCTGAATCCGTTGCATACCGCACTTGCCGTATACGGTTGTGTGCTTGGGTATACAAAGATTGCCGACGAGATGAAGGATGCGGATTTAAAGCTTCTTGTTGAAAAAATCGGTTATGATGAGGGCATGCCGGTGGTGGTGGATCCGAAGATTTTGTCTCCGATGGATTTCATTAAAGAGGTAATCGAGGAACGTCTTCCGAATCCGTTTATTCCGGATATGCCGCAACGTATTGCCACGGACACGGGACTTAAAGTGCCGATTCGTTTCGGTGAAACTATGAAGTCGTATCTTGCCAGCGACACCTTAAAGATTACAGACCTTGTTTATATTCCGTTAGCCATAGCGGGATGGCTTCGTTATCTTATGGGTGTTTACGATACCGGAGCACCGATGGAAATCAGCCCGGATCCGACGGCGGCGGGGGTACAAGAGGCGTTAAAAACCGTGGAATTCGGCAATCCGTCAAGCTATACCGGCCAGTTAAAACCGGTACTTGGAAATAAGACGTTATTTGCTGTGGATTTGTGTGAGGCGGGACTTGCGGAACGTATCGAAACGATGTTTCGTGAGATGATTGCGGGAGAAGGCGCTGTAAGAAGTACTTTGAAAAAGTACCTCAACAACTAAATAGTATTATTTTTGCAAGAACAGTGAGAAGAAATTTATGTTACTATAAAGGATGTGCAAAAGAAAGGAGTTTCCATGAGTATTTTTAAAGATGTAAAAGATGATGCGGCACAGAACGAAGAGTTAAACACCAAAGATGATTTATTCACCGTTGTTTCCGAAGAGGAGCAGGACGATGTGGATATGGAGCTTTTGGACAGTTTAATGGAGGATGATTCTCTGGTGGCTCAGGAAGAGGAAGCTACGGAAGAATCTGTTGAGGCGAAGAACGAAACCACACCGGTGGCCGAAGCCGCTCCTCAGACAGAACGTCCGGCAGCCGCTGATCCGGAAGGGATTACGGTAATCACGAAGGGTACCACCATTAACGGTAGTATTATTTCCGATTGTTCTTTGGATGTTATGGGAACCATTAACGGAGACATCGAGTGTCTCGGTAAGCTTACCATTTCCGGCAAGGTGACCGGCAATGCCATGGCCGCAGAGGTTTACGTGAATACAGATCGCTTAGAAGGTAACATTACCAGTGAAGGCAGTGTAAAGATCGGTCTCGGTACCGTAATTATCGGCGACATCACCGCGACTTCCGGTGTAATTGCGGGTGCGGTTAAGGGTGAAATCGACATTAAGGGACCGGTAGTTATCGATTCCACCGCTATCATTAAGGGTAATGTGAAGGCGAAGTCTGTACAGATGAACAACGGTGCTGTATTGGAGGGCTTCTGCTCCCTTGCATACGCATCTGTTGAAATCGACAATATTTTTGAATAAGATGTGAGGAAATTATGGCTTATAAAAGAGTGTTATTAAAGTTGAGCGGCGAAGCTCTTGCCGGTGATAAGAAGACCGGATTTGATGAAGATACCTGTGTTGCGGTAGGTAAGCAGGTAAAGCAGTTGGTGGATGCCGGAGTCGAAGTGGCGGTAGTCATCGGCGGCGGTAATTTCTGGCGCGGAAGAAGTTCCGAAACCATCGACCGTATTAAGGCAGACCATATCGGCTGTCTGGCTACGGTAATGAATTGTATTTATGTGTCCGAGATTTTCCGCTTCTGCGGAATGGATACGGCGGTATATACACCGTTTCAGTGCGGAAGTTTTACGGAGTTGTTTACGAAAGACAAGGCGGTAAACGATTTGAAGGCAGGAAAGGTTGTGTTCCTTGCGGGAGGTACCGGACATCCGATGTTCTCTACCGATACGGCAACATCCCTTCGTGCAATCGAACTGGATACTGATGTAATACTTATGGCGCGTGCGGTGGACGGCGTATATGACAGCGATCCGAAGGAAAATCCGAATGCAAAGCGCTTTGATACCATTTCTTTTGAGGAAGTGTTGGAGAGAAAGTTAAAGATTCTCGACATGACCGCAACCGTTATGTGTATGGAACATAAGATTCCGTTATTTATCTTTTCGTTAGATGAGGAAAACGGTATTGTAAAGGCTGCCAAGGGTGAGCCGATCGGAACCACCGTTACCCCGTAATTTTCGAATGGAGAGGTCTGAAAGACCTGTTACAATAAAGTAATAAGAGGAGAGAACAACAATGAATGAAAGAGTAGTACCTTTTGATGCAAAGATGCAGAAGTCCGTGGATGCGCTCGCTGAAGCGTTTACCACCATTCGTGCAGGTCGTGCCAATCCGCATGTTCTGGATAAGTTACGTGTGGATTATTACGGCACTCCGTCCGCAATTCAGGCTGTAGCGAACGTTTCTGTACCGGAGGCGAGAATTATTCAGATTCAGCCGTGGGAAGCAAAGATGATTAAGGAAATCGAGAAGGCAATTCTTGCTTCCGATATCGGACTTACTCCGAGCAACGACGGTAAGATTATCCGCCTTGTATTTCCGGAGCTTACCGAGGACAGACGTAAAGAGCTTGTTAAGGATGTAAAGAAGCAGGCGGAGAATGCGAAGGTTGCAATCCGTAATGTTCGTCGTGATGCAAACGATGCGATTAAGAAGGCAGCAAAGGCCAATGAGATTTCCGAGGATGAGCAGAAGAACATTGAGGACGAAATCCAGAAGATGACCGATAAGTATGTTGCGGAAGTGGATAAGATGACCGATAATAAGTCCGCTGAGATTCTTACTGTTTAAGAAAGATACGTATTTGTTTTGACGGATTCGAGTATGGTGTTTTAAAAACGAAAGCAGAGGGGGCCCCGGTTGAGCCTTAGGGATGAGAACCGTAACTCCCTCTGTATTCTTGTATAGGAGTAGGATATGGAAAAGGTTCCGCAGCACATAGCGATTATTATGGATGGGAACGGGAGATGGGCCAAAAAACGCGGTATGCCGCGCAATGTCGGTCATTCCCAAGGAAGTAAAACCGTGCGAAAGATTTGTGAAGAGGCTTGGAAGTTTGGCGTAAAGTACCTTACGGTATATGCGTTTTCCACAGAAAACTGGTCGAGACCGAAGGAAGAAATCGATGCACTGATGAAGATTTTGCGCAGCTATTTAAAGGACGCGATCAAGCAGTGTGCCGATAATAACATGCGGGTACGGATTATCGGAGATATTTCCGTATTACCGGAGGATATGATTACTTCGATAAAACAGTTGGAGGAGGTTTCGTCCGTGAATACCGGTCTTCAATTTCAAATAGCATTAAACTACGGAGGAAGGGACGAAGTGCTTCGTGCCGTAAAAAAGGCGGCAGCAAAGCTTACGTCGGAAGGGAAATCTGTGGATGAGATGACCATGGAGGATATCAGCGGTTGCTTGGATACGGCAGAAATTCCGGATCCGGATTTGATTATTCGTACCAGCGGAGAGCAGAGACTGTCAAATTTTCTTATGTGGCAATCGGCGTATTCCGAGTTTTATTTTACGGATGTGCTTTGGCCTGATTTTGATAAAAAGGCTTTGGAAGAAGCGATTTTATATTACGGAAGCAGAAACAGACGATTCGGCGGCTTGGAGAACAAGTAAGCAGATTGTGCTGTCTGATGGAGGCATCATGTTTATTACGAGACTGTTAAGCGGTATTGTACTGTTGGCGATTGTGATTTCGACCGGAATCTTCGGAGGACCGGTCTTTTGGGCGTTGGTAACGTTCATATCTTTGGTCGGAGTTTACGAATTTTATCGTATGCTTGGATTGCAAAAAAGTGCATTGTTTTATATAAGTGAATTGTTTTGCCTGGGATTGGACCTTTTGTTGCTTTTCGAAAAGACAGATTTTGCGGAATTGTTACCGATTGCGGTACTCTTAGTATTCATGGGAATCTATGTGGTCCGTTATCCGAAGTATAATGCAAAAGAGATATTTGCGTCTTTTACCGGCTTTGTGTATGTGGCGGTGTTGTTATCCTTTTTGTACCGGATTCGTGTTGAAGACAACGGAATGCTCCTTTTATGGCTTGTGTTTATCGGCACCTGGGGCTCGGATACCTGTGCCTATTGCATCGGCTGCCTGTTCGGTAAGCATAAGGCCTTTCCGGTGTTAAGTCCGAAAAAGTCGGTTGAGGGTTGTATCGGAGGTATTGCGGGAACCGCACTGATTGCCGGCATTTATGCGGCTTGTTTGAATCGGTTTGTGGAAGGAACCGAGGTTTCCGTACTTGCCTTTGTTATTATCGGTATTCTGGCATCTGTTGTGTCGCAAATCGGAGATTTGGCAGCTTCTGCCATGAAACGTAATTACGAAATTAAGGATTACGGAAAGCTGATTCCGGGTCACGGAGGTATTTTGGACCGGTTTGACAGCATTATTTTCACGGCACCGATTGTTTATATGATGGTACAGATTTTGGCGTTGTAGATTCGGTCGCTTTCGAGGAAAGAAGCTGTTTTGAAATGAGGAATACCTATGAAAAAACGAACCGGGATATTGATTTTCTTTGCAGCAGTGTTGCTGCTTGGCGTTGTCGCATATACGATCAAGCTGAATCGCGTGGTTTCTCAACCGGCGGTGAGCAAAGCGGTTTCGGATCAAGGCGGAATGTTTGATTCCGGATTGGTGGCACATGCCTTGGGAGGAATTGACGGATATCCGTATTTAAACAGCAAGGAAGGCTTTGAAGAATCTTACTCCAGAGGAATGCGCTTTGTTGAGGTGGATTTGTATTTTTCCGCAGACGGAAGACTGATTTGTTCTCACGGCTTTAAAGAAGCGGATGTGGAACGGATGGGAATTGAAGGTGTTACGGCAGGAAATCCGCCGGAGTATGACGAGTGGAATACCATGCGTTTTCATGACAGATATACAACACAGAATGCAGAGGACATTTTGCATTATTTGAACATCTATCCGGAGCTGTATGTCGAATTTGATATGCGTTCTCTTAAGGGAGAAGATGCTTATCGCATGGCAGAGGCGCTGTTGGAGGTTTTCGGAACAGACAGAGCTTTATTTGAGAGAATACTGGTGCAGGTATATTCCCCGGAGATGTATGAGATCTTTAAGGAAGTTTATGATTTTCCGATGATGCAGTTTTATATGACAAAGGCTTTTTGTAAGGATATTACTACTTATATCGAGTTCTGTGAAACTCACGAGATTGTGTCCATTGCAATCAGCGACAGCTACGTTACGGACGAGATACTGGAGAAGCTTTTAAACAGCGGTATTAAGATTATGGTGCATACCGTGGACGACCCTGAAAAGGCTCAAATGTACTTGGACAGGGGAGTGACTGTAATTTGTACGAATTATTTGTATTATGACTCGGAAGGTAAATTGAAATCGAAAGTAACCAAAGCGGATGATAAATAAAATAACAACATTTAATGCGAGTAGGAAAGAACGGTGAAGGATATGAAGAAAATAGCGGTTCTCGGTTCTACAGGGTCTATCGGTACCCAGACCTTGGAAATTGTGAGAGAACGAGAGGGAGAGTTTGAGGTTGTGGCGCTTTCCGCCGGCAGCAATATTGATTTGCTGGAACAGCAGGTGGCGGAATTTTTACCGAAGCTTGCCTGTCTTACAAAGGAAGAGGATGCAAGAGAGTTAAAGCATAGACTGACCTTGAACAACATAAATTCTACAGAAGTCGTATATGGCATGGACGGGTTGATTGCCTGTGCGACGGAAGCATCTGCGGATATGACTGTGAACGCTGTAGTGGGTATGATAGGTATTTTACCGACCATTGCCGCCATTAAAGCGGGGAAAGATATTGCTCTTGCCAATAAGGAAACTTTGGTTACCACCGGACATATAATTATGCCTCTGGTGGAACAATATAATGTAAAGCTCTTACCGGTAGACAGCGAGCATTCTGCGGTTTTTCAGTGTTTACAGGGAGCGGGAGAACAGACGGTGGAGAAGTTGTTGCTGACGGCGTCCGGCGGACCGTTCCGCGGAAAAAAGAGGGAAGAACTGAGTTCTATTACTGTAGAACAAGCATTGAAGCATCCAAATTGGGCTATGGGAAAAAAAATAACCATCGATTCTTCTACGCTGGTCAACAAAGGACTGGAGGTTATGGAAGCAGGATGGCTCTTTTCACTTCATCCGGAACAGATTGAAGTGGTGGTACAACCGAAGAGTATCATTCATTCCATGATTCAGTTTACCGACGGTGCGGTACTGGCACAGTTGGGAACGCCGGACATGAAACTTCCGATTCAATATGCCATGACTTATCCGGATCGTGTGTCTTTAGGCGGTAAGCGTCTGGATTTCTTTGAATTACAGAAGATTGAATTCTATAAGCCGGATACGGATACCTTCCGTGCCCTTACTTTGGCATATGATGCTTTTCAGGAGGGCGGAAGTCTGCCGACGGTATATAATGCGGCAAATGAGATGGCGGTTGCATTGTTTTTGGACCGTAAAATCGGGTATCTTAAGATTACGGAACTCATCGAACAGGCAATGGATTCTCACAAAAAAATAAAAAATCCTACGTTGGAAGAAGTTCTTTCCGTGGAGAAGGAAACGTATGACTATATAAGGGAGAATGTGCGTTAAATACGCAGAAAAGAGGAACTATGAAAATCATTATTGCTATTTTAATATTCGGAATATTGGTGTTGATTCATGAATTGGGACATTTTGTTTTTGCGAGAATGAACGGCATCGAAGTATTGGATTTCTCCATCGGTATGGGACCGCGTTTGTGCGGATTTAAAGCCTTCGGGACACAATTTTCCATACGTCTTCTGCCGATCGGCGGAGCTTGTATGATGCTTGGAGAAGACCAGGACCAGAACATGGATAACGAGCGCTCTTTCTATGCGAAAAATGTTTGGCAGAGAGTTTCCGTGTTGTTTGCGGGACCGGGCTTTAACTTTATTCTTGCCTTTCTGTTTTCCGTATTTATTGTTGCATCCGTAGGGTATGATCCGGCAACGATAACCGGAATTACTCCGGAAGGACCGGCAGCCGATGCGGGAATGCTGGAGGGTGATGTTGTAACGAAAATCGACAAATCCGGTGTTGTCATCGGAAGAGACATCCAAAGTTACTTTTTATACAATGATATTACGGAAGAACCTTTGAATATTACGGTAAAGAGAAACGGTGAAAAGGTGAAACTGACGCTGGTTCCGGAGTCTTACGACAAGTATATGTTAGGCTTTACTTATAACGGAACCGAAGCGAGTACCGCTGAAATTATAGAAGTGTCCGCAGGATATCCGATGGCTGAAGCAGGCCTTGTTGTGGGAGATATCATTACTAAAGTCGGAGATACCGAAGTGAAAAACGGCGGGGAACTTATGGCGTTTTTTGATAAAAATCCACTGACAGCGCAGCCGGTTGAAGTGACTTATTCCAGAAACGGCGAGACCATGACTACGACGGTAACGCCGAAATACGTATCTTCCGGTTATTCTCTCGGCTTTTCCTATAATCTGATGAGAGTAGATACCAATGCATGGGAAACCATTCGTTATGCCGCTACGGAGGTGAGATATTGGATTACCGACACCTTTAAGGGTCTGGGCAGACTGTTTACCGGCAAGATTAAGTCCAATGAAGTGGGCAGTGTGGTTGCAATCGTGGATTTGGTAGGAGATACTTACGAGGAAGCAAAGGACGAAGGAGCAAAGATAACGATTTTAAGTCTTTTGAACATTTCCGTATGGCTGAGTGCCAGCCTGGGTGTGATGAATTTGCTTCCGATTCCGGCTTTAGACGGCGGGAAATTGCTGTTCTGTATCATTGAAATTGTCAGAGGCAAGCCGATAGACCGGGAAAAAGAAGGTATGGTGCATTTTATCGGTATGATTTTGTTGTTATTGCTGATGGTGTTCCTGATTTTTAACGATGTAAAGAATATCTTTTTTGCGAAATAGTATTACAATGTTTTCGTAACGATACGTTGCGAAAGATTATACGGTAACAGAAAACGTTAGCGGTAGGAGGTATGGTATGGACAGAACACAAACAAGAAAAGTGACAATCGGAAATGTTACAATCGGAGGCGGAGCTCCCGTTGCCATCCAGTCCATGACCAATACCAAAACGGAGGATGTGGCAGCTACTGTGGCCCAGATTAAGGAATTGACTGCGGCGGGGTGCGAAATTATCCGTTGCGCAGTTCCGACCATGGAGGCGGCAAAGGCGCTTTCCGAAATCAAAAAGCAGATTACGATTCCTTTGGTCGCAGATATTCATTTCGATTATCGTCTGGCCATCGCAGCAATGGAAAACGGGGCGGACAAAATCCGCATCAATCCGGGAAATATCGGTTCTACGGACCGGGTACGTCAGGTAGCGGAAACTGCAAAAAAGTACGGTGTACCGATTCGCGTGGGAGTAAACAGCGGTTCTTTGGAACGTAATCTTGTGGAAAAATACGGCGGTGTAACGGCGGAAGGTCTGGTAGAAAGCGCCCTTGATAAGGTGGCGATGCTGGAGCAATTTGATTTTCATGATATCGTAATCAGCATCAAATCTTCCGATGTGATGATGTGTGTAAAAGCCCATGAGTTGATTGCAACAAAGACCGATTATCCGCTTCATGTGGGAATTACGGAAGCCGGAACCATCCGTTCCGGAAATATTAAGTCGTCTCTGGGACTGGGGATGATTTTATCACGGGGAATCGGAGATACGATTCGTGTTTCTTTAACTGCAGCTCCGGTGGAAGAAATTGTGACCGCAAAATTAATTTTACGTACCCTTGGCCTTCGAAAGGGGGGCATTGAGGTGGTATCCTGTCCGACCTGCGGCAGAACAAAGATTGACTTAATCGGGCTTGCAGAGCAGGTAGAGACAATGGTGGCAGGATATGATTTGCCGATAAAAGTAGCGGTAATGGGCTGCGCGGTAAACGGCCCGGGAGAAGCAAAGGAAGCGGACTTGGGAATTGCCGGAGGTAACGGAGAGGGACTTGTGTTCCGCAAAGGAGAAATTGTCCGCAAGGTGCCGGAGAGTGAACTGCTTTCGGCTCTGAGGGAGGAGATAGAGGCATATGAAGCTTTATGAGGTGTTTGATTCCATCAATCCGCCGCAGGAATTGCGTCGTGTATTTGATGAAGTTGAAGTGTTAAAATTAAGCGCTTCCCGCCATTCGGGGGGAGTGACGGTACATATCGAAAGTGAGCGATTGCTTACGTATCAAACCGTAAGGCATATGGAGAAGGTGTTAAACGAGCAATTTTTTAAAGGTATAGATAAAAGTGCGGTACTTGCGGAACATTATAAGTTATCGGCACAATATACACCCGAGTCTGTCTGGGAGCATTATAACGAGTCTGTCAGAGAAGAACTGGGAGCGGTCAGTCGTTTAAATGCGAGTTTTCTGAACCGGGCAGAAGTGTATGTGAACGGAACGGAATTGCGTCTGAAATCGGAAGACACGTTTATCAATCGACATATCGGAGAAGAAGTAAAGAGCTGCATTGAGGAGCTCTTTTTGTCACGTTTTGAAATCCCTCTTCGTGTCATAAACGAATTTTATGAAACCAAAAAGCCGGAGGAAGAGTCCGGAGATACTCTGTCGCGACCGGCCTACGAGTTTTATACAAAGGAAAAACTTCGCAGTATGGGTGTTATGTCGGCTAAGAACGAAGAAGAGACAGGGGAAGCGGATAATGTCGCAGACGGTGACAACAAAGCACTGAAAGAAGGTGCGGAAGGCAGTTCTGCGGGAGAAGACGTTACAAACGTTCAGAACGTTACTGGACAAGCCGGTCCTGACGGTGCGCAGTCCGGTCAAAGTTCCGATGGTTCGGGACAGGCGGGTCAGAGAAAGACTTCCGGGAGTAAAAAGGATACAAAGTCCGGTGACAAGGGCGGTAAAGCCGACTTCAAGAAGTTTGAACGAAACGGGAATTACACTCCGAAGAAAAAGATTCCGGAGGATCCGGAGATTTTCTACGGTAAGCCGTTTGACGGTGAGTTAAGCCCGATTTCCGATGTGGATGACGGATTCGGTGATTATGTGATTCGCGGTAAGATTATTAAGTTTGAAGAGCGGGAGCTTCGAAACGAAAAGCTTTTGTTTATGTTCCAGATTACAGACTTTACCAATTCCATCGGGGCGAAAATTTTTGCCCGGAAGGAAGAGGCGGACGAGCTTCGGGGCAAATTAAAACCGGGTAAGTTCGTTCTTTTAAAAGGTCAGGTTATGTTTGATACCTACGAGAAGGAAGTGTCAGTAGGTGTCATTTACGGTATGAAAAACATTAAAGATTTCACAAAAAAACGTATGGATACGGCAGAACGGAAGCGAATCGAGCTTCATGCCCATACGAAAATGAGTGATATGGATGCGGTGGTAGACCCGAGTGTGCTGGTAAAAACCGCATTCGAGTGGGGAATGCCGGGAATTGCTATTACGGATCACGGCGTGGTACAGGCTTTTCCGGAAGCAAATCATGCCATTGATAAGAAAAAATACAAAGACGATCCGGAAATGTACAAACGTGCCGAAGAATTTAAGATTATCTACGGTGTGGAAGCTTATTTGGTAGACGACATATTGGAGCCGGTGCGGGACAGCAAAGGACAGTCCCTTGACAGCGGTTTTGTTGTGTTCGATATTGAGACTACGGGGTTTGGCGCAGAACGCGACAGAATCATCGAAATCGGTGCGGTAAAGGTAGAAAACGGGAAGATTACGGATCGTTACTCCACCTTTGTGAATCCGAAAGTGCCGATTCCGCCGCGCATTGAGGAATTGACCGGAATTAAGGATTCCATGGTCATGGATTCTCCTGAAATTGATGTGATTTTGCCTGAATTTCTTGCTTTTTGCGAGGGATGTACGCTTGTTGCTCATAACGCTTCCTTTGACACCGGATTCATTCGTGCCAATGCGGAACGGTTGGGATTACCTTATGATTTCACGGTTGTGGATACGGTGGGACTGGCAAGAGCGTTGCTGCCGGGGCTTTCCCGTTTTAAACTGGATACCGTGGCACGGGAACTGGGAGTTTCTTTGGAAAATCACCATCGTGCGGTGGATGATGCCAAAGCTACGGCGGATATTTTTGTGAAGTTTTTGGAACGGCTTCGGGAGCGTAAGGTAGTGTCTTTGGATGAGGTTAACGAGGTTTGTAAGCCGACTCCGGAAATGATTAAGAAAATGCCGACGTATCATGCGATTATTCTTTGTCAGAATGAGACGGGACGTATCAATTTGTATCGTCTGGTTTCTCTTTCCCATATCGAATATTATGCGAGACGACCGCGTATTCCAAAGAGTATTTTCCTGGAAAACAGAGAAGGTCTTATTATCGGCTCCGCTTGTGAAGCGGGAGAACTGTACCAGGCGATTTTGCGCGAATCACCGCAAAATGAAATCGAGCGTCTTTGTGAGTTTTACGATTACTATGAGATTCAGCCGTTAGGTAACAATCAGTTTATGATAGCCGATGAGAAACACGAAAACATCAAGTCCGAGGAGGATTTGATTGCAATTAATAAAAAGATTATTGCTCTGGGAGAGCAGTACAATAAGCCGGTGGCAGCCACCTGTGACGTGCATTTTCTTAATCCCGAGGATGAAGTGTATCGCCGTATTATTATGTCCTGTAAAGGTTTTGCGGATGCGGACAATCAGGCGCCGTTGTATTTACGTACCACCGAGGAGATGTTAGAGGAGTTCTCTTATCTCGGTCGGGAAAAGGCGGAGGAGGTAGTGCTTGATAATCCGCAAAAGATTGCGGATATGATCGGGAAGGTGTCTCCGATTCATCCGGATAAGTGTCCGCCGGTTATTGAGGATTCTGACAAGACACTTCGTAAGATTTGTTACGATAAGGCCCACTCCATGTACGGAGAAAAATTGCCGGAAATTGTAGAAAACCGTTTGGAGCACGAGTTGACCTCAATTATTAACAACGGATTTGCCGTGATGTATATTATTGCCCAGAAGCTGGTGTGGAAGTCCAACGAAGACGGGTATCTGGTGGGTTCCCGAGGTTCTGTAGGTTCCTCCTTTGTTGCGACTATGTCCGGTATTACGGAGGTAAATCCGCTGCCGGCCCACTATTATTGTACCGAATGTTTCTTCTCGGATTTTGATTCCGAGGAGGTAAAGGACTGTCAGAAGAGAGGTTTGTCGGGGTGTGATATGCCGGACAGAGTGTGTCCGAACTGCGGGAAACCGCTGATTAAAGACGGGCATGATATTCCGTTTGAAACCTTCCTGGGATTCTATGGTGATAAAGAGCCGGATATCGACCTGAATTTCTCCGGTGAGTATCAGGCAAAAGCACATGATTACACGGAGGTTATTTTCGGAAAAGGCCAGACCTTCCGGGCGGGGACCATTGCGACCCTGGCGGAAAAGACCGCTTACGGTTATGTATTAAAATATAATGAAGAGCACGGCGTTGTCATGCGAAAAGCAGAGATTGAGCGTATTTCCTCCGGCTGCGTCGGGGTACGTCGTTCTACCGGACAGCATCCGGGAGGTATTATCGTGCTTCCCATCGGACATGAAATATATAAGTTCACACCGGTACAGCGTCCGGCAAACGATATGACCACAAAGACGGTAACGACTCACTTCGATTATCATTCCATTGACCATAACCTATTAAAGCTTGATATTCTTGGACACGATGACCCGACCATGATTCGTCGTCTGGAAGATTTGACAGGGGTGGATGCAAAGCAGATACCGCTTGACGACAAGAAGGTCATTTCCCTGTTTTCCTCTACGGAGGCGCTGGGGATTACGCCGGATGATATCGGCGGCTGTGATTTGGGAAGCTTGGGACTTCCGGAGCTGGGTACACCGTTCGTCATGCAGATGCTTCGGGATACGAAGCCGCAAAGTTTTTCGGACATGATTCGAATTTCCGGTCTGTCCCACGGTAC
Source organism: uncultured Clostridia bacterium (assembly GCA_937895705.1). Classification (GTDB taxonomy): domain Bacteria; phylum Bacillota; class Clostridia; order Lachnospirales; family Lachnospiraceae; genus SIG307. The sequence continues at coordinate 72,842 of CALBKM010000029.1, read as the reverse complement.
GGATGTATGGTTAAACAACACGCAGCTGCTTATTCAAGAGGGAAAATGTACGCTTTCCAATGCCATCTGTACCCGAGACGATATTATGGTGTTCCTCATTTATCAAGGTGTGGAAAACGGTCTTGCCTTCAAAATCATGGAGAGTGTACGAAAGGGTAAAGGCCTGACTCCGGAGATGGAAGAGGCCATGATTGCCCAAGGCATTCCGGACTGGTACATCTGGTCCTGTAAGCAGATTAAGTACATGTTCCCGAAAGCCCACGCCTGTGCTTACGTTATGATGGCCTTCCGTGTGGCTCACTTTAAGATATATTATCCGCTGGCGTATTATGCGGCTTTCTTCGGTATTCGTGCCAAGGCCTTCAGTTACGAAACCATGTGTCTCGGCAAAGAGGTGCTGGAGCGTAACATGAAGGAAATCAAGAAAAAGATGGATACGAAAACTGCTTCCCCGAAGGATGAGGATTCCTATAACGATATGAAAATCGTGCAGGAGATGTATGCGAGAGGATTTGATTTCATGCCGATTGATTTGTTCAAGGCAAAGGCGCATGCGTTCCAGATTATTGACGGAAAGCTGATGCCGTCTTTTGACAGTATCGACGGCGTAGGAGAGACGGCGGCAGAGCAGATTGAAGAGGCGGCAAAGGATGGTCCGTTCTTATCTCAGGATGATTTTCGTACCCGTTGTAAAATCAGCCAGACCATTGCGGATCAGATGGCGGATTTGGGGCTTTTAGGAGATATTCCGAAGTCGAATCAGATGTCGTTGCTGGATTTGTTTTTGTTATAGAGACGTATAAGGGATACCGGGTTTTCGAAGGAAGCTTCGGATGTATCGTTAAGGTTGATGTTAAAAGATAGGAGGGAGAATATGAGTTTGAGAAATTTCGGAAAAATAGTGATTGTTGCGGTCATGGTTCTGGGGCTCGGATTGGCGGCTTGTTCTCAGAAGGAGAAAGAAGCGGACAAGCATCTGGAGCCGGAAACGCAAATTACGGAGGCGGTACAGGGAAACACCGGAGAGGCCGGAAACGTCGGAGTTGTTGAAAATGTCGGAAACGGTGAAAATACCGGAAACGGTGAGAACGGAGAATCAGAGAAACAGGGAAAAACAGTGCTTGCAAAAGCGGATTTGACCGGAGACGGAGCGGAAGATACCGTATGGGTGGAAGAAGCGGATGAAACCGGCTTAATGAGGGGATTGTATCTGACTTGGCAGGACGAGTCGGAAGAAAAATCTCTTAAGGTACCGGAGTATATTGAAATATGCTGTTATACCAAACGAAGTACCGAAATCAAGGTTTCTTGTGAACAGTTTTCTCTCGGAACCACAACGCTTGAGAAAAAGCCTGTATCCGGTACTACGGGAGCATATTTGGAGAATACATTCGGTGCAAGGAATGACGGAAACGAGTATAGAATTACGGTAAATGCGGATGAGTTTTCCCTGATTGATGCGGACAACCATAACGGAGCAGCTTTTGGGTGCCGTGGGAAACTCTGTGTGGAAGAAAAGGAAGTTGAAGTAGTCTGGACGGTGGAATACAGCCTCGGACAGTTTTTGATTACCTCCGTGGAGCTTCCTCTCTGGAATATCAGCGGAACGGACACCGGTTGGGAAAATGCCCGGGCAGAGTGGCCGGAGCGGCAAAAGAGGAAACGTTATATCGGATATTTGGATGAATCCGATTGCTTTAAAGAGGTTAATTCAAAGCAGGACTTTGACGGTGACGGAAGCGTTGATCGCATTTGGCGAGATATTACGGAAAACGGAGAAAGCTATTCCATTCGATTCGGAAACGGAGAAGAATTTTTGATTACGGACAATATCATCGGAGAAAGTATCAGCTGTAATTTATTGAAACTTTCAGAAGATAAATCCGCATTTTTGTTTGAAGATTCGGGAAGCGGTACCGGCGGTATTTATACGCAATCGTATCTTTTTGAACAGACGGAATCCGGTTTGAAACCGATGGAATTACCGGAGGGGCCTGCTTTAAAAACGGAGGCGGTTTCCGAGCGGGAGATATGTGTTGCCTGGGAGGGAGATAATAAGATTGCAACTTATTATTTTTCTTTGGATTCGGTGGGTATCTTTTTAAATTATTCAACAGAGGAATGGCTGGAGGAATATACGAGTGAGGAGGAAGGCGCCCGGATTCTGAAATTAAACGGATATGACAGCTGCTCTATTACGGAAGGAAGTGTGCCTGAAAGAGAAGCCGTTCGTTGGAAATTGAATTTAGGAGACAAGTGGGGCGGTATTCCGTTTTTCTGGGTGACGGAATACATCGATGGAACATGGTGTATAACTGATGTTGGAATTAACAGATAATTCAAAAAATAGTTAAACTTTAAAGAAAATCAAAAAATAGCTTGCAATTTGCAGATACCTGTTGTATAATCTGTTTTGCAAGTTACGGCTCGTTGGTCAAGCGGTCAAGACGTCGCCCTCTCACGGCGAAAACAGCGGTTCGATTCCGCTACGAGCTGCTTATCCTTAGGATAAAATTTAATAGGTTATGGCTCGTTGGTCAAGCGGTCAAGACGTCGCCCTCTCACGGCGAAAACAGCGGTTCGATTCCGCTACGAGCTGCTCTGTATTTTTGATACAGCCCAACCCCGAATTCACACCTTGAACAAAGGTGTGTTTTTGTTTTTTCTGCGTTTTTGCTTCACTACGAAGTGCGTTGGTAATGAGGGAAACACAGGCCAAAATAATAGAGAAGGAGAACACAATGAATACCATCTGGTCAACTTATGTACAGGGAATCGGTACACTTTATAATACACGGTTATTGCGATTTTCTGATTTGTTTCAGAGCAAATACAGAGAAGCGTTTCGGATTGATGACAAGAAACGTATTCTTGAAATCGGATGCGGTCCGGGAGCTTTGGCTGAGTCTTTGGCTCGTTGGTATCCGGCGGCGCAGATGTATGGTGTTGACAGAGACAGTAATTTCATTGCCTTTGCGAAACGGCAAAATTCTTTGATTCAATATGCAGAAGGGGATGCGACGGCATTGGCGTTTGACAATGAAATTTTCGATGTAACCATCTCCAATACAGTGGCGGAACATATTGAACCTTCAAGGTTTTACGGAGAACAGTACCGGGTGTTGAAAGAAAACGGTGTATGCCTTGTATTATCCGCAAGGCGAGGCATTAACATTGCAGCACCGTGTATCAGAGAACAGTCGGAGGTTGAGAAAAAAATATGGAAGCGGGCAGAAAAGCAGCTGGCGGAAGTGGATGAAAAGTTTTCCGTATGTGCGTATCCGCAAAACGAAGCGGAGCTGCCACTTTGCATGGAACAATACGGGTTCCGGAATGTGACGACAGAATATTTGACCGTAAATCTGACACCGGACAATCCGATATATTCTAAAGAGACTGCTCATGCTATGATAAATGCCAACCGTCAGGTGAGTTTGGACGGGGTGGATGAGCTGCTTCGGATTGCAGCGGAAGTAGTTACCGCAGACGAAGTGGAAGAGCTAAAGAGTATCATTAATTCCAAATATGATAAGCGTATCGAACTTTACGACAAGGGAATCAAACAATGGGATACCAATGTATCGGTGACCATGGTGGTACGAGGGGAAAAATAAAAATGCCTACCTTTGTACTTGGCTGTCGAAGGTGGGCATTTGTAACCTTTACGAGAGGCTAACTACCTTGGTGACGGTTGCTCTTTCTGAAATGATTATAGCATAGTGTAGTGTTAATTGTAGATAGATTTATTTGTATATTCTGTAGAAACACATACGAAGGAGGAACTGCTATGAAAATAAATATTTTACATCTAATCGAAGGTGCTAAACAGGCGGAAGGATTGACGGTGATTATTGATGTGTTCCGGGCTTTTTCTTTAGAGTGCTATTTGTATGACATGGGTGTAAAAGTGATACGGCCCATCGGTTCCGTAGAGGACGCCTTTGCATTACATGAACAAATGCCGGGCAGTGTATTAATCGGAGAGCGCCACGGAAAGAAATGTGACGGCTTTGATTTCGGTAATTCGCCGTCTACGGTAATGCCGGAGGCGGTGACAGGAAAGACAATCCTTCATACTACCAGCGCAGGAACGCAAGGCATTGTAAATGCAACAAAAGCCACGGAAATTATCACCGGCAGTCTGGTGAACGCAAAGGCAGTGGCTGAATACATAAAGAAAAAGAATCCGGATACGGTTTCTTTGGTATGTATGGGCAATGCAGGAGTACGTCCGGCGGCTGAGGATGAGCTTTGTGCAGAGTATATTAAGAGTCTGGTGGAAGGCGTGGAATTGCCTGATTTTGAACAACGTGTTGCAGATTTACAAAGACAGGGCGGAGAACATTTCTTTGACGAGGAGCAACAGGAGATTTATCCGAAGGAAGACTTTTTTTTGTGTGTACAGTATGATACGTTTCCGTTTATAATTCGAATCAAGAAGGATGAATGGGGATTTATAACAGAACGGGAGAATGTATTGTAGGAGGATAACATGGCGTACGATTGCGGATTTGAAAAAGAAAACAACTGGTTCCGGTACCGGGCGGCTGCGATTATTGTAGAGGAAGGTTGTGTGCTTTTTGCCGGAAATGAAAGAGACAATTATTTTTACTCCATCGGAGGTGGAGTACATATGAACGAGACTGCGGAAGAGGCTGTTATCAGAGAAGTATTTGAAGAGACCGGTGTTTTCTATGAGGTGGACCGGCTGGCGGTCATTCACGAGAATTTCTTTGACGGGGACGGAGCTGTTGAAGGTCTTCGCTGCCATGAGGTGGCGTTTTATTTTCTCATGAAGCCGCGAGGAACGAAGGAGCTAAACAGTAACAGTTATACCGGCGGTTATAAGGAAAATATGTATTGGATTCCGGTTGAAGAACTTGAAAAGCACAGAGCCTATCCGACTTTTATGAAGGACTTTTTGAGTAAGATGCCGAAGGAGATTGTGCATATTGTGACCAATGAGAGGGAGAGTTAAATCTTCTCTTGACCTTGCCCCAGGGGGAAGGTGTATGCTGTACAATAAGAATACTTGTACAGGGGGAGAAAACGATGTGTAATATGGACAATATCTGGGGACGTCAGGTCATTTCCACTGCCTTACAATACGCCAATCATGAATGGACTGCCACTGAACGAAACGTACTTCATGGCTTTGACCTTGACGGAGTGCCGGTGGACACGCCGGATGTGACTTGGCAGGGTGAAGTGCTAAAATGTGGCTGGTGGAAGATAGGAGAGGTAAATAAAGGCGTTGCTTACGGCTGGGGCAATGCATCTACCATAGAGGAGTTTGATGCCGGTCTGGCGGAAGGGAAGCTTGCAGGGAATGTGCCTGAGGACAAGTCACGCATGGGAAGTAAGCAAAGTGTAGGAGTGGATTGTTCGGGACTTTTGACAAGGTGCTGGAACTTGCCGAAAAAGATTGCCACCAGAGATATTCCGAAGGTTGCGGACAAGATTCTCCTTGAGGATATCAGACAGGGAGACGTGTTTGCGAAAATAGGCAGTCATGTGATGTTTTTTCTTGAGTTTTTAGATGAAGAGAAGGAACAGGTAAGAATTGTGGACTCCACCAGAAGCACCGGAAAGGTATCGGTGCGGCAACTGGCGGTGGCGGAACTGTTTGCAAGTGGGTATGAGGTCTGGCGGAAGAAGGAGGAAATAAAACATGACATTACCTGATTTTCATATACATACAACATACTCTCCGGATTCTAAGATGGACCCGGAAGAAGCAATTTTGGCTGCCATGGCATCGGGTGTTACGAACCTTTGCTTTACGGAGCATATGGACTTGGGACATCATATGAAAATGTATGACTGTATTCCGGATTTTGCAGGGATGGACGAGACAATTTCCCGGTTAAGAGAAAAATATCCGGAAATAAGGATCGGAAAAGGTATCGAAGCTGGTTATATTCCGGAGACTGCGGAGCAAACGGCCGAAGTTTTGTCGGAACAAAACTTTGATTATGTTTTATTGAGTACCCATTGTGTTGCCGGCTTGGATTGCGGATTGCCGGAATCAAAGAGAGGGCAAGATAAGTTTACGGCATATAGAAGATATCTTGAAACCGTGTATGAGTCCGTTACGGATGACAGACTTACGGCATATTATGACTGTGTCGGTCATATCGGATATATTGCCAAAGGGCTTCATTATGAGGACAATACTTTCTTGTATGAGATGTTTCCGGAATTGTTTGATAAGATATTAAATGAAATCATCAAAAGAGGAAAAGGAATCGAAGTAAACACTTCCGGAATCGACAGAGGAGGACATATGTTACCGCATCCGAGTATTATTCGGCGTTATCGGGAATTGGGCGGCAGGATAATTACCATCGGTTCGGATGCACATAAGTCTCAGAATGTGGGCGGGCATATAAACGATGCCGTTAACATCATTGCAGAAGCAGGTTTTGAGGAGATTACACTGTTTCATAATCGTGTACCAAGCTTTGTAAAGATACTTTAAAAATAAAAAGGTAAGGCGACATTAAGTCGCTTTTCTTTTTTGTTGCAATAATGGCGGAAATGTAGTAAAATAAAAATAATATAAATATATCGTCTGATAATAAGAGAGTATAAACGAAAAAGAATTTAAAAATTGTTTCAATGAGGAAACAATATAAGGAGATGTTACATATGGGAAAAACAAAAGAGAAAAGAATAAAACGACTAAAGAAAAAACGGATTTGGCCGTCTGTTATCGGTTTGTTTTTTATTCTGTTTATTTTTGCTGTTGTGTTTGCAATCGGAGCGGCGGCTGTATTGATGGAGGTAAGTAACAGAAAGCTCACGGAAGGGTATGAGAAGTCCGTTAAAGTTGCAACGTTGTACCGGGAAAGTGATGATGCCTCGTTATTGAGCGATAAAAGCAGATTGAAACTTTATCTTGACGTGATCGATGATATAAAATCAATCAGTGTAGTGGACAAAGAAGGAAATGATGTTTGGTCCAGTGATGGTGTGTTTCCGAAGGTGAGTGCTGCAACCGATGCGGATTTTTTGTTTTTGGGAAATCAGATTGATGTAAGGATTCTATTTGAAGAGAATGAAGCTTCTTTGTATGTGGATGAAGACGGTATAATAACCATAAATGAGTCGATTCTGTTTCGACAGATCCGCAATAACTTTTTTACGATTTTTACAAACAGTACGGAATCTTTGTTGCGGTTCGATGTTTGGTTTTTGATTCCGGCAGAAGATAATACGGTATGTGTGTTGAATACCGTAAATGTATACGGATATGATATTCAGATGATATTGATTGTTTTAGTGGCGATTGGGCTTTTAATCGGCGTGTTTTCGCTGTATTATATTATATCCTTTGTAAGTGTAATAATCAGTCAAAGAAAAACAACAAAAATTATTTATACGGATATGATTACCGGCGGTGAAAACTGGCTTTATTTTACGAAAAAGAGTTCAAAGTTGATTAAACGAAAATTGTCAAAACGGAAGTATGCGGTTGTTCATCTGCGGATGCAGAAATACAGAAGTTTTTGTACCTGTTTCGGCATCAATAAAGGAGAAGAGCTGATTGAACGTATCTATTACGCAGTAAAAAGAAAGATTCATCGGAATGAAGTCCTGGCACATTATGAAAAAGCGGATTTTGGCTTGTTGCTGACGTATTCCGAGGAGATGGAACTGGCGTCCCGGTTGGAAGAACTGATACGGATGTTGGATGAAACATTTCCGAATATTAAGTTGAAGTTTCGTCTGGGTGTTTGTGAGGTGGAAGATTCTTCCGCGGACGTGGAAGAACTGTATAATAATGCAGTGCTTGCCCGAGAACTGTTGGGAGATGACAAGGATCAACAGATTGCCTTCTTTAACATTGAAATGAATAAACAGCGAATCTGGGAACGTAAAGTGGAAGACGATATGGAGCGTGCCTTGGTAAATAAAGAGTTTCAGGTTTATTTACAACCGAAATTCAGTACCGGAGAAGAAAAATTGGGTGGCGCTGAGGCTTTGGTGCGCTGGATTCATCCGACAGAGGGTTTCGTATCTCCGAATCGGTTTATTCCGATTTTTGAGAAGAACGGTTTTATATTAAAGCTGGATGATTTTATGCTGGAGGAAGTAGCGAAACAACAGGCACAATGGATTTCGGAAGGCTGGGATGTGGTCCCGATTTCCGTAAATGTTTCCCGGGCGCACTTTACTAGAGAGGATTTGGCGGAACACATTTGCGGAATCGTGGATAAATATCAGGTTCCCCATGATGTGATTGAACTGGAGTTGACAGAAAGTGCATTCTTCGATGATAAAGATACGTTGCTTTCTACCGTGAAAAAGTTGCGTGAAGCCGGATTCGCGGTATCCATGGATGATTTCGGTGCAGGATATTCTTCTTTAAATTCTTTGAAAGAACTTTCTCTGGATGTGTTAAAAATCGATGCAGACTTTTTCCGCGGAACAGACTCTTTGGACCGTGGCATGCTGATTGTTACGGAAGTGATTAATCTGGCAAAGAAATTAAACATGAAGATTGTTGCGGAAGGTATCGAGAACCGGGAACAGGTAGATTTTCTTACCGAACAGGAATGTGATTTGATTCAGGGATATTATTATGCAAAACCGATGCCGCTTGGTGAGTTTGAGAAAAACTATAAAAGCGTGTAGAGAAGATGCGAAGAACATAATATGTGTACAAAAAAATCTCCGGTATAATTGCCGGAGACTTTTTCTTTTTTCTTAAATACTTAATTCAACTTCTCATCATACTGTGCTCTGCATCCGCCGATGTATTTCGGTCGGGTGCGTGCTGCCAAAAGATTTGCTTCACCGATTTGCTTTACGGACAGACGGAGCGGAACTGCCACCTTCTTTAAATGCATGCCGATTAAGGTGCCGCCGATGTCAAGGCCAGCGTCGGCTTTGATTTCTTCCAAAGCCACCGGATCGGATAATTTTGCGTAAAGGGCGGTAGCGAAAGAGCCGCCTGCCTTCGGCTGCGGAACCACATTGACCGGCTCCGCAAACGGTACCGCAGCGCGTTCTACAATGATAGCACGGTTCAAATGTTCACAGCACTGAGCCGCTAAGTAGATGCCTTTTTCGGTACAAACGGAGAGAATGCCCTCCACCATATCCACAGCCACCTCCGGGCGGGAGTCGGTACCGATTTTGGAACCGCATACTTCACTTGTAGAACAGCCTACTACAAGGATTTGACCCTTCTTTAAGCCTGCGGCCTCGATAAGCTCGCGGGAAGCAGACATACATTGTTCTTTTATTTCAGACATAGGAATACCTCACAATCTTATTTTACGTTTCAAGCATAATTCCTTTTTATGAAAGTGTCAAGTTTTATTTGATTATTTTGGAGAATATTAGTATAATCTATTTAGTAGTGAAACATAGTAACAAGGAAATATGTGGAATTAGAAAATATTTTTTTATTCAGAAAACAGGAAATTAATCACAAAAAATAAGAAAGAGGTAGATGAATATGATGAATCAGAATGCATTATTTCAAATCGGTTACGGATTGTATCTGGTGGCGGCAAACGAGAACGGCAAGGATAATGCCTGTATTGTAAACACGGTGATGCAGGTAACCCAGAATCCGATCCGGCTTTTGGTAAGTGTAAGTAATCAGAATTTAACCCATGATATGATAAAAAAAACCGGGAAGCTGACAATTTCCGTGCTGACGGAAAAGACACCGTTTTCCGTGTATAGCCATTTCGGTTATCAGAGCGGTAAGAAGGTAGATAAGTTTGAAGACTTTGAGGATGTGACCCGTTGTGCCAACGGTTGTTTCCGTCTCAATCGTAACAGCAGTGCGTATTTTTGCGGAACGGTGAGCGAGAGTTTTGCACTGGATACCCATACTATGTTTTTGGTAGAGGTGACGGATGCGGATATTGTCAGCAGCCAGGTGCCTGTGACCTACGATTATTATCAGAAGTACGTAAAGCAGCCGTACAAGCCGACACCGAAGAAAGCGGAAGCAGCGAATGCGGGCGGTGGGAATACAAGCGGAACCAATGGGGCAAATGCGGAAGACGGCAAAGCAACCAACTCCTACGTTTGCAAAATTTGTGGCTATGTATACGAGGGAGAATCGTTGCCTGCGGATTATATTTGTCCGATTTGCAAGCACGGAGCGGCGGATTTTGAGCTGTTGTAGTTTATAGGGGGAATTACGTATGAGGAAGTTACTGCGTTTTGTGTCGAGAGTGATTTTTACGGTAGTGATGATAGGACTGACAGGTTGCAGTTCCGAGCAAACAGAACTGCAGGAGGGAGTGACGGGTTGCAGCCTCGAACAAACAGAACTGAAGGAAGAAGTGATAGCACCGTTAAAGCAGATTAAGGTTGATTATTATCAATACGAGGGAGAACCACAGGCTATAAAGTTTTATGAAAATGATACCAATATTTTTTATTTCTCCGAGCCAATTGAAGAATATTTGACTGTTATCTACGAGGATGGCACCACACAGCGTGTAAGAGAAGCATTACAGGACGGCAGAATTATTCCGGAAGATTTGGGTTACTACGGTGTAGAGTATTTTACGGAGTCGAAGGTTGTTGAAAAGATTTCATACGATGATACCATGCCGGAGCTTCCGTGTGTCGTAGTTCCGTTTTATTACGACACAAGGTTCCGTTACTCATTTGGGGCGCCGGCAGCTCCATACATTACCGTGTATTTTAAGGACGGTACGGAGATGAATGTGGTGGAGGCTCTGGAACAGGGGAAAATATTCATTATGGACTTAGATGAATTCGGAATTACTTATTTCAGAAAGTTCAGAAAGTTTAAGTAAAGTACGAGGGAGAAGTTTTGTAATAAGATTGGCCAAAATAAATAAAGACAGGCGGAGCGTATTAATTACAGTTTTCCGTCTGTTTTTTTATAGAGTTTTATAAAGATAAAAAATGTATTGTTTGTGAAAAGTGACTTTTATCTTTCAAAAGTACTTGACAAATCCCACTCTAATATGTTAGATTAAAATCACTCTAATGAATTAGAGCAAATATACAAAAGAGATAATAGGAGGAAATTACATGGATACACCGAAGATATTTGAAAGTGAATATCGATTTTGCTTGATTCTATGGGAGCATGAACCGGTGAAAAGTAAAGAGCTGGTAAAGCTTTGTGAAGAGCAGCTTGGTTGGAAGCCCACCACCACTTATACGGTTATCAAGCGCTTGTCGGAACGGGGCGTGGTAAAGAATGAAAATACGATTGTGACATCGTTGGTGTCAAAGGAAGAAGCTCAGGCGGCAGAAATTGACGAACTGGTGGATCGTACCTTTGAGGGGTCCCTACCGGCGTTTATTGCGGCGTTTACGAAGCATCAAAAGTTTTCGGATAAGGAACTGGATGAGGTACAGCGAATGATTGATCGCTATCGAAAGGGGGAGTAGTATGACCGCACTTTTTTTAGAACTGATAAATCGGAGTATTTCGGTTACATGGCTGCTTTTGGCGGTGCTTTTGCTCCGTTTTGTATTAAAAAAGATGCCGAAGAGAATCAACGGAGTGCTTTGGCTCTTGGTGGCTGTGCGGCTGATATGTCCGTTTTCCGTGGAGAGCATGTTTAGCCTGATTCCCAGCGCAGAGACGGTACCGGCGGATATTATGACGATGGCCGTGCCGGAGGTACATAGCGGAGTTTCCGTGATGAATTCTTATATAAATCCGGTAATTGAGGAGAATTTTTCTCCGGCAACGGGAGCAAGTGTCAATCCGTTACAGATTTGGATTCCTGTGTTGACTTTGGTATGGTGTGTGGGTGTGTTTTCCATGCTGTTGTATGCGGTACTGGGAGGTATTCGCTTGAAGCAGAAGGTAAAGACGGCGGTTCGCCTTTCCGGGAATGTGTATCAGAGTGAGTTTGTAACGTCGCCCTTTGTATTCGGCTTTGTAGATCCGAAGGTGTATTTGCCGTATTCGTTAGCCGGGCAGGAGCTTTCCTATGTAATTGCCCACGAACAGAGCCACATTCGCAGAAAAGACCATTTATGGAAGTTGCTGGGCTTTTGTGTACTGGCATTGTATTGGTATCATCCGTTGTTGTGGGTGGCGTATCATTTGTTTTGCAGAGATATGGAGTTGGCCTGCGATGAAAGAGTGATTAAAGACATGGAAAGAGAGGAACGGGCAGACTACACCCTGACCTTGATTTCCTGCAGTACAAAGCAGAGAGGACTTGCGGTTTGCCCGTTGGCCTTCGGTGAGGTCGGAGTAAAAGAGCGGGTAAAGCATGTATTGCATTACAAAAAGCCTGCCTTTTGGCTGATTTTACTTGCGGTACTTGCTTGTATCGTGGTGGCGGTATGCTTTTTGACAAATCCAAAATCCGCAAAGAATCCGCTTAAGGTGCCGGAACTTGCTATGGTTGCCTTAGAAGAACTGCCGGCAGATTACAGCTTGGCGCAGGCAAAGAAAGACGGCTGTGTTGTAATCAAGGACGGAGATGTATCCTGCGGACAGGAGATTTGGGAGACGTTTTATAAGACGACTAAAAAAGGAAAAGCTGCGGCAGTACGTGTGGTACATTATTATACCTTGGGTGATCCGGAGCGGTACGCCCCGGAGTTATACGAACAGAGGAAAAAGGAATATCCGAAGCTGTTTGTTATGGACCTGACCTATGACGGAGTGCAGTACCGGGTACGTCACTTTGAAGAAGGAAAAGAAATTGTAAACGAATATCCGTATTTGATGCTGTATGAATGGACACCGGACAGCCCGAATGCCACCTTTGACTATGAGATTTTGTATGTGGCAACGGATGACAATCAGGTGACCTGGGACGAGATTTACAGAGGAATGTTAAGTTCCTTTAGTCATACCTATATCCCGAATTTTGAAATCATATACAGTGACTATGTATATATGAATTCGACTCCGACCGTGGCACCGTCCTCGGAACAGAGAGGAAACGGACCGACGTTGCCGGAATAGATAAAAATTTAGTAACCCATTATTGACAAATAAACCGTGGAATCTTATAATGGACAATAGCTATGTGCGCACACACGAGAAGCAGCGCACGAAAGGAGATAAAACAGTGAAGAAGCACGGTTTGAATGATTTAAGAAGAATGTATTTGGAGTTTTTTGAGAGCAAGGATCACCTTCGTCTGAAGAGCTTTTCCTTGATTCCGCATAACGATAAGAGTTTGTTGTTAATTAATTCCGGTATGGCACCGATGAAGCCTTACTTTACCGGACAGGAGATTCCGCCGCGTAATCGCGTAACCACCTGTCAGAAGTGTATCCGTACCGGTGATATCGAGAATGTCGGTAAGACCGCAAGACATCTTACCTTCTTTGAGATGCTTGGTAACTTCTCCTTCGGTGATTACTTTAAGACCGAGGCCATTAAGTGGTCCTGGGAGTTTTTGACCGAGCACGTAGGCATGGAACCGGAGCGTTTGTATCCGTCTATTTACTGCGAGGATGAAGAGGCATTCCGTATCTGGACCGAAGAAGTGGGCGTACCGGCGGAGCGTATTACCCGTTTCTATCGTGACGAGAACGGTGACTGTGACAACTTCTGGGAGCATGGTGCAGGTCCGTGCGGTCCGTGTTCCGAGATTTATTATGACCGTGGCGAAAAGTACGGCTGCGGTAGCCCGGATTGTAAGGTGGGCTGCGAGTGCGACCGTTTCATGGAGGTTTGGAACAACGTATTTACCCAGTTTGAGAGTGACGGAAATCACAATTACACCGAGCTGACCCAGAAGAATATCGATACCGGTATGGGTCTCGAGCGTCTGGCTGTTGTTGTTCAGGATGTGGATTCCGTATTTGACGTAGATACCATGAAGGCCATCCGCGATAAGGTTTGTGAGATTGCAAATGTGACTTATATGACCGATAAGAAGAAGGACGAGTCCATTCGTCTCATTACCGACCATATCCGTTCCGTTACCTTTATGACCTCCGACGGTATTATTCCGTCCAACGAGGGCAGAGGTTACGTATTAAGAAGACTTCTTCGTCGTGCGGCACGTCACGGAAGACTCTTAGGCATCCAGGGCTTATTCCTTGCTAAGCTTTGCGAGACCGTTATCGCTGAGTCCAAGGACGGTTATCCGGAGCTTGAAGAAAAGAGAGAGTACATCTTAAAGATTTTGACCTTAGAGGAAGAGAAGTTTAACAAGACCATCGACCAGGGACTTTCTATCTTAGCTGAAATGGAAGAAGCTGCGGCTAAGACCAAGGTGCTTTCCGGCGAGGATGCGTTTAAGCTTTACGATACCTACGGTTTCCCGATTGACTTGACCGAGGAAATCCTTGCAGAGAAGGGCTTCTCTGTTGATATGGACGGCTTTAAGAAGGCAATGGAGGTACAGAAGGAGACCGCAAGAAATGCTCGTGCGGTAACCAACTACATGGGTGCGGACGCTACGGTTTACGATGAAATCGACGCGGCTGTGACCAGTACCTTTATCGGATATGACAAGACCAGTGCGGCTTCCAAGATTACCGTTCTCACCACCGAGACCGAAATCGTAAAGGAAGTAGTGGTAGGCCAGAACGCAACCGTAATCGTAGACGAGACCCCGTTCTATGCAACCATGGGTGGTCAGATTGCGGATTTGGGACAGATTACAAAGGATGGTGCGGTATTTACCGTAACCGATACTATTAAGCTTAAGGGCGGCAAAATCGGCCATGTAGGCGTGGTTGAGAGCGGTATGTTTGCAGTAGGCGATACCGTTACCCTGACCATTGATTCCGCAAGAAGAAATGCCATCGGTAAGAACCACAGTGCAACCCACTTGTTACAGGAGGCACTTCGTCAGGTATTAGGCTCTCATGTTGAGCAGGCAGGTTCCCTCGTTACTCCGGATCGTTTACGTTTTGACTTTACTCATTTCTCCGCTATGACCAAGGAAGAGATTGCCAAGGTAGAGGCTATTGTAAACGAGCAGATTTCCGCAAATCTCACCATTGAGATGAAGGAAATGACCATCGATGAGGCAAGAAAGACCGGAGCAAAGGCTCTCTTCGGCGAAAAGTACGGCGATGTGGTACGTGTTGTATCCATGGGCGAGTTCTCCAAGGAGTTCTGTGGCGGTACCCACGTAGGAAACACCGGTGTAATTTCCGTATTTAAGATTTTATCCGAGTCCGGTATTGCGGCAGGCGTAAGACGAATCGAAGCAATTACCGCAGACGGCGTATTTGCATATTATAAGACCGTTGAAGAAGAGTTAATGGCAGCTGCAAAGGCAGCAAAGACCGAGCCGGCATCCCTTTTAAAGAAGATTGAGGCTATGCAGGAGGAGCTTAAGGCTGCGCATTCCGAGAACGAGAAGCTTAAGGCAAAGATTGCAAACGCTTCTCTTGGCGATGTGATGAACAACGTACAGGAAATTAACGGCGTAAAGGTTCTTTGCGCAAAGGTGCCGGAGATGGATATGAACGGTATCCGTAACTTGGGCGACAGCTTAAAGGAGAAGCTGGGAGAGGGCGTTCTCTTATTGGCTTCCGCATTTGACGGTAAGGTAAACCTTATCGCTATGGCAACCGACGGTGCGATGGCAAAGGGTGCTCACGCAGGCAACCTCATTAAGGAAGTTGCGGCATGTGTCGGCGGTGGCGGTGGCGGTCGTCCGAACATGGCACAGGCAGGCGGTAAGAACCCGGCCGGTATCGATGACGCTATCGCAAAGGCTGCTGAGGTGCTGAAGGGACAGATTAAGTAAAAGAGTAAAGAGAAGTGTAATACAAATAATCAGAAACCGTAATGTAGAATAACTGCGTTACGGTTTCTTTTTATAGTTAACAGTCATGTTGACATGATTGTATAATACAAACATAATAAAATCATTGACACATGTATTCGGTTATGATATTCTGGAAATAAGAAAAGCAGATAAAAGCCGATAGAAACGGTAGGATAGATTACATCAGAATATGTTAAGGAGGCATATTACATGGAGATTCCGGCATTAACAGGGAATGAATTGGAGATTATGGAGCTGTTGTGGAGGGAGGAGCGTCCTTTGTCCCGTTCGGAGATTATCGAACTGACACCGGAGCGTTCCTGGAGTGAGCGTTCCATACATATTTTATTAAACAGCTTGCTGGAGAAAAAGGCAATTGATGTGGGCGGCTTTGTGCGCACCAATAAAAATTACGGAAGGACCTTCGTTCCTCTCATTGCCAGAGAGGATTACATCGTATCTGCGGTGAATCAGATGAAGCAGAGTCTTACCGGAACGTCAAAAAAGTCTCCGGTTACCGCCATTTTTGCTGCATTGGTACAGGATAGGGACATTGACGATACGGAACTGGATGAATTGGAACGGATGATAACCGAGAGGAGGAACCGGAACAAAGGATGAGTGCGACCGTATTTTCGTTTGCTATGGCAATTTTGTGGTGTGATATATTTGCAATTGTAATATATGCGTTGTTAAAAAGAAAAAGCTTTATTGAAACTCTGAGTGTTTGGCCGTTGGTGGTTTTGATTCTAATGAGCCTGCTTCGTCTGCTGGGGATTGTAGAGTTCCCGTTTGTGCGGATTTTGCGTTCCGAGACAGTGCTTCCAGTAGTGGTGCGTTTCTTTGAAAAACAGCCGTTTCAAGGTGTTTTAAGCAATATGCAGGTTCGTGTAATCGATTTGTTTTATTTGATTTGGGTTGTGGGGAGTGTAGTTCTGTTTTGCGTGTTTCTGGCAAAGGAACTGCGGTTTCGGAAAGAAATGAAAAAGAACGCAAGGATGCCGGAGGGAAATTTGGCAGCTCTTTGCAAGAAAGTGACCGGGGGAAAGCCCATCGGTCCTCGTATTTTAGTGACACCGGCTACAAAGATTCCGATGATTGCAGGGGTGTTCCGTCCTGTGGTGTATCTGCCGACAGAGGAATACTCGGAACAGGAAATCACCTATATTTTACAGCATGAATGGACCCATTATAAGCAAAAAGATGTCTGGATCAAGCTTTTGGTCAAGCTGCTGTGTATTGTGTACTGGTGGAACCCGGTGCTTTATCTGCTTCGGTACAGTATTGATTTTGTACTGGAGGTAAAAAGCGATTTACAAGTAACGGGAACACTTACGGAAAGCGAAAAGCTGGACTATCTGGATACCATACTGCATGTGGTTAGAAACCGGAACGGCAAAAAGGGACCGGTGTCACCGACCGGGATGGCGCTCGTATCCGAAGGAAAGGAATCCGTATTAAAGAAACGCTTCCGGTATGTGTTGGAATACAAGGGAATCGGACCGCTGCAACGGTTTGGTTCTTTGGTGTTATCGGTATTTATGGTGATTAGTTTTATCGGTTCTTATTTTGTGGTACTTCAGCCATATGCGGGAGAGCCGACAGGAGCAGAAACGAATGCTTTTTATGACATTGACCGGGACAATGCGTATTTAAAGGAACTTCCGGAGGGTGGATATGCCCTTTACGTGGAGGATGCTTATGTATGTGATGTGAAGGATTGTAGGGAAGCTCCGTTTTCGGAACTTCCGGTGTTAGGAAGGGAGGAATAAAAGGATGAAGACTAAGGTAATAAAGGGGCTTATAATCGGCCTGATTGTTGCGGGAATCGGAGTGACCGGTGTGTGTCTGATTCGTGCAAAGCATACAGCAGAGGCAAAGCAGGAGGAAATTTTACTCTGCAAGGAAGAGACAAAGTGGTATTACCGGACGGAAAACGGCGTACTGCAAAAGCGTCAGTGGTCTCTGACCTACGGGAAATGGTTGTCGGAGTGGACAGAAGTTGCTGGAACAGAGATTCCGGGGAACGAAATAATCGAAAGACCATCTGACGAGACAGATAAGATTCCGGAAAAGAAGGAAGGGCTACTGGCAAAATCGGATAATGAAATTCGTAATGCGGCGTACGCATCCTTAGGATTGAATTCTGCGGAGTGGTTTGGCAAATATTTAAAGAAAACCTCCGAGGAAGCGGTGTTGTTGCTTTATCCGCCGAAGGCACAGATAACGCAGACGGATTGTTATGCGGATATTGTGCTGAGCACTAAGAACTATATCTGTTTGGTGTCCGTAAGACAGGAAGGAGAGGAACTTTCCTTTGTCGCTGTCAAGGAGTATGGGGTATCTCAGGTCGGAATCTATGAAATGGGAAAGGATACCTATTTCGGTATCGTATATTCGGATACTTCAGATTTTTACGGCATAGAAGCCTATGGTATGACATGGTACCGTTTGGATGGGGCAGGAAACTGTCAGCGCGTATGTACTGCTGCAGAAACGAGCGGTCTGTATGATTACTGGAAAGATAAAAAACCGGTTATTTCAACCGATGGAACGATTACGCTTTATAGCGGAAACGGAGAAGCAACGACGGTAAGCGCGACCGTATTTTTAAGCGGAACCGTGCCTTATAATGCAGAATATGGCGTATCGGGAACGGAACTGATTCGAAAAGTAATACAGGAGGACGAAAAACGTGAGGACCTTTATTTTAGGGTGGAATATGAGGGGGCAGAGGTCACCCATTACATTACAAATGAAGATAGGGTATATTTTATAATACAAAAGTATAGTTCAAGTCATGCAGCCGGCTTTCGGTCAATAGCAATCGGAACAATGGATTTGGATGGAAATATTCTGTATTGTGATGTATTTAATGCGGACCGGTCAAAAGCAGTTTATCTTCAGACAGACGCAGAAAATTATGGTCAATACGGAGCTGATTATTTAGTTCTTTCTACGGAAAAGGAATATCAGGGACGGGTGTCTTCGGAAAAGCAGGTATTCCGCACGGACGAAACGGGATTTGTTCAAACTTGGATTACAAGGGAGAACGGACATGTATATGTCATTGATTACGATGTGGAGCAAATTCCGATTGATGAAACCTACTTTTCCGGAGAGTTGTTCCGGGAATATATAAAGCGTGAAATCGATACAAACGGTGACGGATTACTTACAAAGAATGAGAGAGAACAGGTAAGGTCGATTAATTTTGATTCGGGACGATATCGGTCAATTATGAAGGGACAATATACGGAAAAGAAAGCGGCTTTAGACGGACTGAATTGGTTTCCGAATCTGGAAAGGCTGGAGCTCATGTCCGAAGCGGAGGTGTATCTGTATCAGCATCCGAGCATAACTGTTGTGAATTGGAATGAAAGCGGTTCTTCCCTTGTATTTGCGGAGGACTGTGATAAGCTGGACACTATAGCCGTTCATATGAGCTCCGGTGGTGCGGTATATGCAAATAATTGTGAGCAACTGCACCGTATTTATTCATGGGACGGCAATCTCGGTGCGGTATACACTTTTGACACTCCGAAGCTAGAGGTATGTGTTGACTGGTTCGAGGAATTTCCGAAGTATATGCGGCTGGATGCCGAAGGAAGCATTATCTATCGGATGTGGAGTGACACAGATGAACCGCTTCGTTTGGAGCAAATCGGGGCAAATGTGCAACTTTCGGAGGACAGAACCCCGGAATGGCGTAAAATCTATTCGGAAGACATCTATACGATTGAGTGGTTAGGTCTTGACACTGAAGCGTTACACGTAAAGGAACAAATGGAGGAAATGTACCATATGTACAAAGAGTCTGCTTTAGCAGAACTTTCGGAAGAGCTTCTTGCACAGGCCGAAATAAAATCTATTGTATATTCGCCGCAAGGAACTTCAATCTATATGATCGGAGTTTGGGATGGGATGAGATACAGAGAGACTTTGCTGGCAGGCCGTTATTACATTGCAGAACAGAACGGAACAATTACAGAGTTTGATTCAGTAGAAGAAGTGTTCCTTGCAACGGAAGGGTATGCGGATTTAATAGGAATCAAAAACTTGTTTCAGCTGATAACACCGGAACCGACCGCGACGCCGGAACCAACCGCAACCCCGATGCCGACAGGAATGCCGAAGTCGCGAGTAGTAGTAGCTGATCCGGAGGTGGAACGGATTCCGATTTCGGAAGCATATTTTTCGGGACAGTATTTTCGTAGCTACATCAAAGACAACATTGACACGGATAAAGACGGCTTTCTTACAAAACAGGAAAGAGAACAGGTGACAGCGGTCGATTTTGAGTTCTATGATAATACAGAGCTTTCGGAGGACATCAATGTAGTAGACGGTCTGAATTGGTTTCCGAACATGGAATACATCGGACACATGGGCGGACGGATTTTTGAGATAATTCTGGATCAGCATCCGGGGGTAAAGTATGTAGGAAGTTCGGAAGCATGGAGAGAGTCGTATTATTATATCAACGGTTGTGAAAAGCTGGAAGGAATCTGGTTTGACACAAACGGCCGGATGAGGTTATATGTAAACGATTGTAAAAACTTAGCATCAATATCCGGAAAAGAGTTTGCTTTTTCCGGATTATGCGTATCAGGATGTCCGGAGGCAAGATTTTATATGAGCGATACCATCGGCTTCCCTGAGGACTGGTATATTGACGATGATGTGCAACTGGTGTGGGCAGGAGGAGAATGGGATACTGGACCCTTCGATTATTTGGAAGGGGATGAACTTTCATTTACGGGTGACGGTCATCCGTACCTGAATCATGGGGTTTTGTCGGACGGAATCCAAGGGCTTCACTGGTTGGGAACAAACCGGGAGGCAGAGTTGATTTCCGAACATGTAAACAAAATTCTTACTGTGCAGAATAACGCTGTTCCGAAAGAGCTTTTGGCGGACGGTAAGGTGATGACGGAAGTAGATGTAATTATGTTTTCTCCAAAGAAACCGTCCGTTTATTCCGCAAGAAGCTCGGAAAAGGATTCTGCTTTGTATTGGGAGTTTTTGGCGAAGAACTATTTTATAGCGGAAAACGATGGAACGGTGGTGGCATATGATTCTTGGGAGGAATTGATTGCCGCAGCAGAGGAAATAGAAGGATTGCAGGATATTTCAGAGCTGTTTGATGCGGAATAAGTCGAGGATTGTTACCTGTCGGTCAAAAGTTTTCAAAAAAATTCCAACAATTTTAAATTTCTTATTGACGAATGGAATTTTTATGATATAATCTATGTAGTGCTATTATAAAATACCCAAACAGTTGTATATAGGCACAATACACAACTGGAGGGAGGTTAGGTGAGAAGATGTCGAATGTTATCGTAAAAGAGAATGAATCCCTCGACAGCGCTCTCCGCAGATTCAAGAGAAACTGCGCAAAGGCTGGCATTCAGCAGGAGATTCGCAAGAGAGAGCATTACGAGAAGCCGAGCGTAAGACGTAAGAAGAAGTCTGAAGCTGCTCGTAAGCGCAAGTATAAATAATGTGCGAAAAAGCCCCTTAATCTTCGGATTAAGGGGTATTTTACGTTTTGAACCACAATATACTGGAAAGTAAGGGAATGTTTACGGAGGCGGCATGGCGAAGTACAGGGTACGGAAACGCAAAAAGACCGAAGGAAAGAAAGACCTTTATTTGCAGGTAAAACGTGCGGAAAAGAAAGAGAAAAAAGAATATGCTACATTTTTTGAACGATTAACGGATTTTGTTTCTCTGCCGCCGGATGTGGCCGGAGAGATGTTATTATATTGCTCGGGCAGACATTGTATGATTGTCCGGAATTTTACGTCCGTAACGGAATATACTTCCGGCCGGATACGATTAAAAACAAAGAAATATGAGTTGTGTGTAGACGGAAGCAGCCTTCGTCTTGCTTATTTTTTGCCGGAAGAGCTTCGGATTGTGGGAAACATTGCCGGAGTTTCTTATCAGGAAAGCAAAGGGTAAGGAGGAAGACGGATGAAAAGTGTGATTGATTTTTTTACGGGAACCGTATTCGTGGAACTGAAGGGAACGTCTCCGGAGCGCTTTCTTAATGTTTGCCGCAGCAGAAAGATTCCGCTTTACGAAGTCGGTACACAGGTTACTGAGAAAGGAACGGTCTATGTGGCGAAAATGAAGCTTCGGGACTATTTTCGGGTAAGAAGTGCAGCAAAAAAGGCACATTGCATTCCTTTGGTCAAAAGAAAAAACGGGCTACCTTTTTTTCTGAAACGGTATCGTAACCGGATTGCTTTTCTGGCAGGAGGGATTTATTGCATCTGGCTGATGTGGCTGTTGTCCCGGTTTGTATGGGACATTTCCGTTACCGGAGGCTTTGTACATACGGAAGAAGAACTTTTGTCTTATTTGCGGGAAACCGGGGTGGTATGCGGCATGCGGTGCGAAACAGTGGATTGCATGAATATCGAGAGGCAGTTGCGAATCGATTATCCGGACATCGGCTGGGTGTCTGCCGAACTACGTGGGACAAAGTTGTTTATAAAGGTTGCGGAAACCGATATGCCGCCGACGCGGGAGGCGGATACGACGCCGGTACATTTGGTGGCAACAACGGACGGAATGATAGAGAATCTGGTGTGCCGAAAAGGAACTCCCCTTGTAAAAGAAGGTGACATTGTACGAAAAGGAGATATTCTGGTCAGCGGAATAATTTCCGTAATCGGAGATAATGATATTGAAGTGAATCGTTATCCGGTGGCGGCGGATGCGGATATTACGCTACGGACAATCAAAAAATACAGCCACATTTTTTCAAGAAAGACGGAGGAACGGGACTATACGGGGAATCAAAAGACCGGATATATAATTTCCTTCGGAAATAAAAAAATATTTTCGCATATGCCTAGTCATTCTTATACAAATTATGCTATAATAACAGAGGATGCGGTGTTAGCTCTGCATAAGCATTTCCCTTTGCCCTTCCGTATGCAAAAATCTGTAATTGCGGAATATGTTCCGAGGGTACGGACCTATTCGGAGGAGGAGGCGGAAACGCTGGCAGAAGAGGCACTTGCCCGTTACATATCGTATTTGGAACAGAACAAGACTATGGTTTTTTCCACGGAAATAAAAACTTCTGTGGAAGCGGATACGGTAAAGACGGAAGGAAAACTGGTGCTGTTGACCGATGCATGGGAGACGTTGACAGTATCGGAAGATGAGTGGAGGTTACAGAATTCGGATGAGTATAGTGGAGACAACAATGGAACTTCCGGTGGAGCATAGCAGAAATATTTTCGGTCAGTTTGATGCTTATGCCAAGTTGATTGAGAAGAACTTGGGTGTAACACTGATTGTTCGTGACGATAAGTTAAAGATTTTGGGAACGGCGCAGGCTGCGGAACAGGCAAAGCGGGTAATCGACCAGCTTTGTTTACTGTCCCAGCGCGGAAATGCCATTACGGAGCAGAATGTTTCTTACGCATTATCTCTTTTGCCGAAGGAGCAGGAGTCTGCGATTACGGAGATTGATAAGGATACCATCTGTCATACCATCCAGGGAAAGCCGATTAAGCCGAAGACTTTGGGCCAGAAACAGTATGTGGATATGATCCGTAAGAAGATGATTGTGTTCGGAGTGGGTCCAGCCGGAACCGGTAAGACGTATCTTGCCATGGCGATGGGGATTACGGCCTTTAAAAACGACGAAGTAAGCCGTATTATTCTGACTCGTCCGGCCATTGAGGCGGGAGAAAAGTTGGGCTTTTTACCGGGAGATTTACAAAGTAAGGTAGACCCGTATCTTCGCCCGCTCTATGATGCTTTGTATCAGATTATGGGCGCGGAAAGCTTTACGAAGAACATGGAAAAGGGGCTGATAGAGGTGGCGCCTCTTGCGTATATGCGCGGACGTACTCTGGATAATGCTTTTATTATTCTGGATGAAGCGCAGAATACGACGCCGGCCCAGATGAAGATGTTCCTGACCCGTATCGGGTTCGGTTCCAAAGTCATTATCACCGGCGATTTATCCCAGAAAGATTTGCCGAGCGGTGCGACCTCCGGCCTTGATGTGGCACTTCGTGTGTTGAAAAAGATTGACGACATCGGCATTTGCGAACTGACGTCCCAGGATGTGGTGCGCCATCCGTTGGTACAAAAGATTGTGCATGCGTACGACGAATATGAGCAAAGAACAATTAAGCGGACGACAAGCAGAAGAGAGACTCCGGATTCCTCTGCAAATGTACAGGACAGTACAAAGAAAAGCGGAACGAAACCGGTGGAGTTTACAAAGAAAACGGTTGTGTCGGAGAAAAAAGCGGGACATGCCGGGAAACCTGTAATGAAGAAAAAGGGGGAGCGCCTGTTCGCGCGCAAGTAAGATGAGGAAAGAGAAACAAGGAAACAATTCAAAAAAAGTCGTATTGTGGAACATCATGATGTTTGTGCTTATGATGGCCGGTGCGGTTTTAGTTCCGTTTTTAAGAGAAGGAGGACAAGCTCTTACGCCGGTGTATCTTTTTCTGGCGGGAGTACTTTCTCTCGGTGCTTTTGTTTATGTCTGTGTATTTGAACAAAAGACGACGGAGGGCTTCTTATTTTGGCTGATTCCGTTGGTATACATTATTTCCGTGGCGTTTTTGTTGCTGTTCGACAATCCGTTTACGTTTCCGTTCTGGATTTTCGGAGGAATGCTTGTACTATGTGCGTTCCGGCTTCGTTACGGGATGCTGTTAAACATGTTTTTACTGTTTATAATCGGAAGTCTGCAAAACGAGTTGGTTTCCGAGGTGCTGATTATACAGATTATTTGTATCTTACTTCTCGGTTTTGTAATGCCGCTTGCATATTCCTTTAAGGATGGCGTAAATGTTTTGATTTCCGTTGCTGCGGTATTAATCAGCGTTCGTCTGGTATGTTTCTTTACGATGGATCAGGACGTATTAAACGGTGAAATTTTTTATGTGGCATTGGTATACGGAATTGTGATT
The DNA here is from genome assembly GCA_937895705.1 of uncultured Clostridia bacterium. Taxonomy (GTDB): domain Bacteria; phylum Bacillota; class Clostridia; order Lachnospirales; family Lachnospiraceae; genus SIG307. The sequence continues at coordinate 48,163 of CALBKM010000029.1, read as the reverse complement.
TGTGCGGTGCTTTTGCTGTCGAAACCGTTGCGGGACAGCCTATTGCCGCAAACACAGAAGGAGAACTTCGATTTTCTGGAAGAGCTTGCCGCCGGTACGGAAGAGCAGGATGCGGAGATGTCGGAATATGTTGCGATGACGGAAGGTAGCGAAGCGGCGGAAACGAGTTACGGGAAGTGTGCAGAGAATGTCTTTTATCAGCAGACGGAAGTTATTGTCCGGGATGAATCTTTGATGAATCGTCTGGAGGAGTTGTGTGCGGAACATGCCCCTCTTTTGGATAAGTTTGCTGAAGGTTTTCCAAAGGCCTTTTTGCATGTCAGCCGGGTGGCATTAATTGCGGAAGAAGTAGCAAAACGGATGGAGGGAGTAAATGTTACATTAGTAAAATGCGGTGGGTATTATCACGAAATCGGACGTCTGCAGGGAGACCGGTCGGTTGCCGGAGCCTTGGCGGTTGCGGAAAGCGAAAACTTTCCGACTGAGTTACGGAAGGTTTTGCGGGAGCATACGGTGGACGGAGACAAGCCTACATCCAAAGAAGCGGCCTTGCTTTTGCTGACGGATAATATTTGCGGTATGTGTGAACATTTAAAGAAAACACAAACAGGGAAGATTGTAATTGTAAAGGTCATCGAAAAAGCGATGAATCTTCGTTTGACCAAAGGCGATTTCAATGACAGCGGACTGACTGCCGGAGATTTGACCGTGATTCGCAATACTATGGCAGAGGTCATTAAGGAGGAAATGTTTTGACAATAACCATTGAAGAAGAGACCAAAATCCCCTTTTCTTTTGCGTATAAAGAGTTAACGGAACGCGTGATTAACGGGGCGTTGGATTTTATCGAATGTCCTTACGAAGCGGAGGTTAATGTTTTGTTTACGGACAACGATTCCATTCGTGAGATAAACAGAGAAAACCGGGAGATTGATGCGCCTACGGATGTGTTGTCGTTTCCTGTGGGAGAGTATCCGGTTCCGGGCGATTTTGACAGCCTTGAGGAGGAACAGCCGGAAGTGTTTCATCCGGACACCGGCGAGCTGATGTTAGGGGATATTGTAATTTCCGTGGAACGTGTTTTGTCTCAGGCAGAGGAGTACGGGCATTCCCAGGAAAGAGAATTGGGATTTTTACTGGCGCACAGTGTGCTTCATTTGTGCGGCTTTGACCACATGGAAGAGGACGAGCGTCTGATTATGGAGGAAAAGCAGCGTCAGATTATGGATGCGCTTCAAATTTATCGATAAACGGAGTTTTTGTTATGGCAGGAAAAGAAAAACAAGCGAGTTTTATTACGCAGGGAATCATACTGGCGGTAGCTTCGGTCATTGTCCGGCTTATCGGACTTATTTACCGGATTCCGTTAGCTAATACCATCGGGGACGACGGCCTCGGTGCTTATTCCAATGCCTTTGAAGTATACAATATTGCACTTTTATTATCTACCTACAGTATTCCGACGGCAATTTCCAAGTTGATTTCGGAGCGAGAGGACAAAAAAGAATACGGCAATTCCTATCACATGTTTCAGGTGGGAATGATATTTGCCGCAATTCTCGGTTTTCTGGCTTCTTTGTTGCTGTTTTTGGGTGCGGATTTTATTGCGGAGTACGTGTTTAAAGAGGCGGATCTCAGTACCGCCATTCCGTTAAAAGTACTGGCACCGACCATTTTTGTTTTTTCGATTATGGGCGTGATTCGCGGATATTTTCAAGGAAAGCATACCGTTATCCCGACTTCCGTGTCTCAGATTTTAGAGCAGATTGTGAATGCGGTAGTTAGCGTTGTGGCTGCAAAACTTTTAATCAGCCATTTCAGTGCTTCCGACAAGATTTCCGCTTACGGCGCAGCCGGAGGTACGCTGGGGACCTTGTGCGGTGCCCTTACGGCCCTTGTTTTTTTATTGTTTGTATTCTTTTGTTATTATCCATATTTAAAAAAGAGAGTACGAAAGGATAAAATCGGTGCCTACGAAGACCGGGCTTTGTTGCTGAAATTGTTGCTTTTGACAACTGCTCCGATTATTTTAAATCAGACGGTGTATTCCGTCAGCAGTTTGTTGGATAGCGTGTTGTTAAATCAGATTCTGGACGGCAAAGGCGTGGCGGACACGGTACGAAGAGAATGGTTCGGTCTGTATTCCGGTAAATATCGTCTTATGACGAATGTCCCGATTGCGATTGCATCCTCCATCGGAATGGCGACATTACCGAGTATTGTACAGGCTCATACCAAGAGAAATCAGGAGTTGTTGCATGGACGTATTGCCCAAGCTATTAAGCTGAATATGCTCATTGCGTTTCCGTGCGCGGGTGGCATGGCGGTGCTGGCGGCGCCGATTATGCGGTTTGTATTCGGAGAGTCAGGGGAGGCCCTTACCATAACGTCACGAATGATGTATATCGGAGCGGCGTCCATTATCTTTTTTGCATATTCTACGGCCACCAACAGTATTTTACAGGGCGTGAACCGCATGAGAGTGCCTGTAATTCACGGTGTGATTTCTTTGGCAATCTATCTGGTACTGGATATTGTTCTTTTGATGTTTACACCGCTTGGAGTCTATACCCTTGTAATCGGAAACATGGTGTTCCCGCTTATTATCAGTGTTTTGAATTGGTTGCGGTTAAAGAAAGAAACCGGATATGTACAGGAACTTGATCGTACCTTCTTACGTATCGGCCTTTGTACGGTATTTATGGCGGTTTTGTCGCTATTGATTTACCGGGGAATGATGTTCCTGACGGAAAGTAACGCAATTTCTCTCTGTGCGGCAATCGGACTTGCAATGATTATCTATTTTGTCATGCTGATTTTGTTCCGTGCCGTGGAGGAAGAAGAACTTATGGATATGCCGAAGGGCGCTCTGTTGGTTCGAATTGCAAAGAAGTTGAATCTGATGTAAGTTTTTGGTATAAGATTCTTTTTTATGGAAACACTTCGGAATAGGAGGTGTAATCCGTGAAAAAAATTGGAATCTTTATCGGAAGCTTTGTGACATTGAGTTTGTTGTTCGGAGTATGTTATTATACCAGTTACAAAAATGCATTAAAGGATTTTAACCGGAAAGCAAAAGAGCAGGAAAGCAGTTTGTTTTCGGAACTGGAACGGGTAAGTGAAGAGAATAAATCTCTGTTGAATCGTCTGGCGCAACAGGAGGAAGAGCTGACGGAATTCGCGAATCGTTCGGAGGAACAGGAAAATGTGGCTGTAGGAGCGCTTTCTCATAACACGGTGCTTCCAACGGTGGAGTATATCGAAGAAACCTTTAATGCGGTAACAAAGCAGTTGGACTCCGCAAAAAGAACCGCTCCCGGCTTCTTAATCGGAATGACCAGAGAAGAATTGGCTGCATATGTAGGAAAATATATGGAAAATTTAAGTCTTGCGGAGTATGAAGCAGGACTGCAGGCATATGAAATTATGTCTTTTTCCGAAAATAAAGTAGTGCTTCGTAAGACATATGATGCGTCGAAGATACCATATAAATTTTATGTAAACATTACGGACGGAATGGTAACGGTATTCTACAGCGATATGGAGTCTGTGTTCGAATATACCCATATTCCGGCGGTGGATTTGGCGGAAGAAGACAGGCTTGCCCTGATTGAAGGAATTTATGTAAAAGACAGAGAGGAATTGTACTCGATTTTAGAGGGATTTTCCAGTTAATATTGTTTAGGTACAAGGAGAATTACGGATGAAGAAGCAGGTATTTGATACCGTAGTCATCGGAGGCGGAGCATCGGGCCTTACGGCTGCTGTGTTTGCGGCGCGGCAGGGCTGCCGGGTGCTTGTTTTGGAGCAGAAGGATAAGCTTTGCAAAAAAATTTACGCCACCGGTAACGGCAAATGCAATTTTACGAACAAAGACTGGCAGGCGTCCTATTTCAGAGGAAGCGATTTCTCGTATGCGGAGCCTGTTTTGCATTCCTTTTCCCTGGAAGATACGTTGTCTTTTTTTAAAGAAATCGGAGTGTATCCGAAAGAGAGGAACGGCTACTTTTATCCGGCGTCCGAACAGGCCGCTTCCGTGGCGGAATGTCTTGTTCGGGAGGCGAAGCGGTTAAAAGTAGAAGTTCTGACAGGCGTAAGGGTAAGCCGGGTGTATTGTGAGAAAAGCAATACATCACCGATTGAAGGTACTGTATTTGCGGCAGAAATAGACACAGGCATGTATCGTGCAAAAAGCATGGTGCTTTCCACCGGCGGAATGGCGTCTCCGGCCCATGGTTCCGACGGAAGCGGATATCCCTTTGCGAAAAGCTTCGGACATACGATTGTTCCGCCGCTGCCGGCCATTGTTCAGTTAAAGGCAGAAGGAAAGTTTTTTAAGACACTGGCGGGCGTGCGAACCGACGGAAAAGTTACCCTTCATATCGGAAAAGATACTTATTCGGAGGAAGGCGAGCTTTTGTTTGCGGCTTACGGGCTTTCGGGAATTCCGGTTATGCAGGTGAGCAGGTATGCTTCCGTAGGTTTATACGAGAAGAAAAAGGTAACGGCGGAGTTGGATTTATTCCCTGCTTTGTCGGAAACGGAGCTTGCGGAGGAAATTGATCGCAGATTTCGTATGATGAAAGACAATACCTCGGAAGAAGCGCTTTCCGGGCTTTTCAATCATAAATTAAACTTTGTCATGTTGCAGCTGTGCGGACTGGAGCCCACAAAAAAGGCCGGTTTCTACGGCAAGAAGGAAGCAACGATTTTGGCAGAGAAAATCAAACGCTTTACAGTAAATATTACGGATACCAACGGCTTTGAACAGGCCCAGGCCTGTGCCGGAGGAGTTCCGCTTTCGGAACTGACGGAATCCATGGAATCAAAGCTTGTCCCGGGACTTTTTATTACCGGAGAACTGGCAGACATCGACGGCACCTGCGGCGGCTACAACCTGCAATGGGCATGGAGCAGCGGCGCGGTAGCCGGAAAGAAAATCGGAGGAACCTATGCTTCGCATTCAACAGTTGAAACTAAGCATTGAACATAAAAAAGAAGATTTGGTAAAAAAGGCGGCAAAACTGCTCGGCATTAAGCCGGAGGATGTTCTGGAGCTTCGTCCGGTGAAACGTTCTTTGGATGCACGGAAAAAGGATGATATTCATTATTCTTATGTGTGTGAAGCAGAACTTCGCACGAAAGAGCTGGAAGAGAAGGTGCTTCGTCGTGTGAAGCCTCAGATTGCAGTAAAGGCAGAGCGAGTGATGTATACTCACACACCTTCCGGAACGGAAGGTTTATCATATCGACCTGTGATAATCGGAGCTGGGCCTGCAGGTCTTTTTTGCGCCTACCGGTTGGCTCTTAACGGCTATGCACCGATTCTTTTGGAACGGGGGGCATCCGTAGAAGAACGTGTTGGAATTGTAAATACTTTTTGGAAAGACGGGACTCTGGATACAGAGACCAATGTACAGTTCGGAGAAGGCGGCGCAGGCACCTTTTCCGACGGTAAGTTAAATACCATGGTAAAAGAGACCACAGGGCGGATTCGCTCGGTTCTTGAGACTTTTACATCATTCGGTGCACCGGAGGAGATTACATATCTGAACAAGCCTCACATCGGTACTGATTGTTTACGAGATGTTATCGTGAATATGCGTAAGGAGCTGATTCGTCTGGGCGGGGAAGTGAGGTTCCATGCAAAGGTCACGGATTTAGAAATAGAAAAGAATAAACTGACCGGCGTCTGGCTTGGGGAACAATTTCTTCCCTGTGAGGTGGCGGTACTTGCCATCGGACACAGCGCCAGGGATACCTTTGCCATGCTAAAAGAACATTCGGTACCGATGTCCAAGAAAGCCTTTGCGGTAGGGGTGCGTATCGAACACGAGCAGGAGCTCATTAACCGCGCCCAGTACGGAGAGGCGGCAGGGAAGCTTCCTGCGGCGGATTACAAATTGACTCATACTGCCGCAAACGGAAGAGGCGTCTATTCTTTCTGTATGTGTCCCGGAGGCTTTGTGGTAAATGCATCCTCTGAGCCGGAGCGTTTGACGGTGAATGGTATGAGTAATCATGCCAGAGACGAGCGAAACGCCAACAGCGCCATGATAGTCACGGTAACTCCGGAAGATTTCGGCGGAGATGCGGATGATGTTCTGGCCGGTGTGGAGTTTCAGAGAAGACTGGAGGCGGCGGCATATCGTGCCGGAGACGGAAAAATTCCGATTCAGCTTTATGGGGACTTGTTAAATCACAAATCTTCTGTTACAATAGGGCATATTATTCCCAATACCAAGGGAGCTTACAAGCTGACTTCCTTAGAGGAATGCTTGCCGACGTTTATTACGGAAAGTCTTATTGACGGTATTGCTGCATTTGATAAGAAAATCAAGGGTTTTGCCGACGAAGAAGCAGTGCTTCTCGGTGTAGAAGCCAGAACCTCCTCTCCGGTACGCATCGAGCGTGACGATACACTTATGTCTGCGGTAGATGGACTTTACCCCTGCGGCGAAGGGGCGGGCTATGCAGGCGGTATTGTATCCGCGGCGGTGGACGGAATAAAGGTATATGAAAAAATCGCTGAGCGGTATCGTCCGGGAAGCGTTTGATAAACCATGCAGGCAGTGTAGGGTGAAGAAAGGAAAAGAACATGGACTATAGAGAAGCTTTAAAGGATAAAAAGAGAATTGTCATCAAAATCGGGTCTTCTTCCTTGACGCATGAAGAGACCGGCAACTTGAATTTAGAGAAAATGGAACGCCTTGTGCGTCTTTTAACCGACCTTCGCAACAGCGGGAAAGAAGTGGTTCTGGTATCCTCCGGTGCGGTTGCGGTCGGAAGAAAGATGATCGGTTTAAAAGAGAAGCCGACGGAACTTTCCGAGAAGCAGGCTTGTGCGGCTGTGGGTCAGGCAAGTCTTATGACCGTATATCAGAAGCTGTTTTCCGAGTATCACCAGTTAACGGCACAGGTTCTTTTGACAAAGTTTATAATGCTCAATAAAATCAGTCGGCAGAATGCCAGAAATACCTTTGAAAAGCTGAATGAAATGGGGGTAATTCCGATTGTAAACGAGAATGATACTATTTCCACAGAAGAAATCAAAGAGCTGGGACTTGGAGAAAACGATACCCTTTCTGCGATTGTTGCCGCCTTGATTCATGCGGACTTATTGATTTTACTGTCCGATATTGACGGACTTTATACCGATGACCCGCGGAAAAACCCGGATGCGAAGTTTATTGATTTGGTACCGGAGCTTACGGAAGACTACATAAACATGGGAAAGGGCGCCGGTACCTCCTTCGGGACCGGCGGTATGAAGACAAAGCTTTCCGCCGCAAGAATTGCGGCAGATTCCGGTGCGGATATGATTATAACCAACGGAAACAATGTGGATAATATTCGTGCGGTATTAAACGGGGAACCGGTGGGGACTTTGGTGTTGGCGCATAAAGTACCGCATTTCCATTTGACGGATTACTTATTGGAGCAGGAAGAAGAGTAAAGGAGTGTGACTTTCATGACAATGGATGAAAAAATCGCTAGAATCAATGAATTGTATCATAAATCCAAGACAGAAGGTCTGACTGAGGAAGAAAAGGAAGAACAGAAGGCATTACGTGCCGATTATGTTCGTTCCTTCCGGGAAAATCTTCGTGCTACATTAGACAATGTTTCGATTTTAGAGCCCGACGGTTCTGTAACGATGCCCAAAAAGAATAAGAAGAATTAACGAAAATATTAGAGAACATCAATTGATAGCAAAAAAGATTAGGGGGAAATAAAATGGAAGCATTAGAAATTATCGGACAGAAAGCCAAAGAAGCCAAGGTTTCTTTAGGACTTTTAGGACAAACAAAGAAAAATGAAACGTTATGTGCAGTGGCGGATGCACTTTGTGCACATGCAGCCGAGATTTTAGAAGGAAACAAGGTGGATGTGGAGGCCGCAAAGGCAAACGGTATGTCGGAAGGCTTACTGGATCGTCTGACGCTGACTACAGCCCGGATTGGGGCATTGGCTGACGGACTTCGCAAGGTGGCATCCCTGCCGGACCCGATCGGAAGCGTGCTTTCCATGGATCAGCGCCCGAACGGCCTTATGGTAGGCAAGAAGCGTGTACCGCTTGGCGTGGTAGGCGTGATTTACGAGTCCCGTCCGAATGTTACTTCGGATGTGTTCGGTCTTTGCTTCAAGACCGGAAATGCGGTGATTTTGCGTGGTGGTAGCGATTGTATTCACTCCAATATTGTGATTGTAAAGGTCATTCGTGAAGCCTTAGAAGCTTGCGGCATTACACCGGATGCGGTACAGCTTTTAACGGACACCAGCAGAGAGACTGCAACGAAGTTTATGAAACTCAATCAGTATGTGGATGTTCTTATTCCGAGAGGCGGTGCAGGCCTTATTTCCTCCGTGGTACAGAACAGCACCATTCCGGTCATTGAAACCGGTACCGGCAACTGTCACATTTACGTAGATAAGGATGCTGACTTTGAAATGGCACTCGCTATTATCGATAATGCAAAAACCCAACGTCTGGGCGTATGTAATGCCTGCGAGTCTTTGGTAATTCATTCCGCGGTGTTGGATAAGTTTATGCCGCTTATTTATGAGCGTCTTACCGCAAAGAACGTGGTATTTCGTGCGGATGAGCGTGCAAAAGCGGTTTGCCCGCAATGTGAGGCGGCAACGGAAGAGGATTTTGCGAAGGAATACTTGGATCGACTGATTTCCGTAAAGACCGTGGATTCTATTTCAGAGGCTATTGCTCATATTAACAAGTACAATACCGGCCATTCCGAGGCAATTGTAACGGACAACTACGAAGCGTCCATGAAGTTCTTAAACGAAATTGATGCGGCTGCCGTGTACGTAAATGCTTCCACCCGTTTTACCGACGGCGAAGAGTTCGGCTTCGGCGCGGAAATCGGCATCAGTACCCAGAAACTTCATGCAAGAGGACCGATGGGACTGGAAGCGTTGACCACGACCAAGTATATTATCTTCGGTAACGGACAAGTGAGATAGAAGAAAGCTTAATGATAAGAATTTTCATGACATTATGTTTCATGTATTCTTGTTAAACAAAATACAGATTCGGGGATTGAGGATATCTTTGGTAGAGATAAAGATGTCTTTTGCCCCGAATTTTGTAGGTTATAGAGAGGATTGATAAAAGGATGGATATGACGAAGCAAAAAGCGCAGGTACCAACCTTAGAGCCTGCCAGACAGTTTTATTTCATGGATTTGTTGCGGGAGCACAACGAAAAGAAGAGCGAGGAACTCGGAAGAAAGCTGACCTACCATATCGAGACCTTCGGCTGTCAGATGAACGCCAAGGATTCCGAAAAACTGGCGGGTATTTTGGAGACCGCAGGCTATGTGCCGGCGGATTCCGAACAGGCGGATTTTGTGCTGTACAATACCTGTACCGTGCGGGAAAACGCCAATACGAAGGTATACGGACGCATCGGATATTTGGGCAACTTAAAGCAAAAGAATCCGGAAATGCGAATTGCATTGTGCGGTTGTATGATGCAGGAGCCTCATGTTATTGAGAAGATTAAGAAAAGCTATCGTTTCGTGGATATCGTATTCGGCACCCACAACATTTACATGTTGGCAGAGTTAATCTGGCGTAAAGTATCCGGCGAAAAGCGGGTATTCGAGATTTTGGACGGTACGGACAAGATTGTGGAGGATTTGCCGAGCGAGCATAAATACGGCTTTAAGGCCGGTGTCAATATTATGTACGGCTGTAATAATTTCTGCAGCTACTGCATCGTGCCGTATGTACGAGGGAGGGAACGTTCCCGTAAGCCGGAGGATATTATTGCGGAAGTTAAGAAACTGGCGGCAAAGGGAATTGTAGAGGTAATGCTTCTGGGCCAGAATGTAAATTCCTACGGGAAAACCTTGGAGGTCCCGATGAGCTTTGCAGAGCTTCTTCGTGAAGTGGAGAAGGTGGAGGGAATCGAGCGGATTCGTTTTATGACCTCCCATCCGAAGGATTTGTCCGATGAACTGATTGCGGTGATGAAGGATTCCAAGAAGATTTGCAGACATCTTCATTTGCCGATGCAGTCCGGCAGCACGGAAATTCTGCGTCGCATGAACCGGAAGTATACAAAGGATGATTATCTTAGTTTAGTAGATAAAATCAAGACCGCAATGCCGGAGATTTCCCTGACTACGGATATTATCGTGGGCTTCCCGGGAGAGACGGAGGAGGATTTTGCCGACACATTGGACGTAGTGGCAAAGGCTGGTTTTGATTCCGCATATACGTTCCTGTATTCCAAGAGAACCGGGACTCCTGCGGCCACCATGGAGCATCAGGTAACCGATGATGTGGCAAAAGAGCGTTTTAACCGTTTACTTGCCCTTGTATCGGAGCAGTCCGCAAAATTGACTTCACGTCATAAAGGAGAAGAGGCGGAAGTGCTGGTGGAAGAGCGGAACGAGCAGGACAGCAGTCTTTTGACCGGTCGATTAAGTAACAATCTTCTGGTACATTTCCCGGGAGATGAGACATTGATCGGTAAGTTGGTAAAGGTAAAGTTAAACGAGTGTAAAGGCTTTTATTATCTCGGAATTTTGGCGGAATAATTTCTGAGTTGAAAAAATTATTCGAAAAATTAAAATCAATTCATGTTGCACTTGACATAAAGTTAAAAAAAGTATAAAATTATTATGTTGTGTTATGTACAATGAAAATTGAATAAAGGAGGTGTTTCCGTGCAAGTAGATTTAATCGTGCTTATTATTGCATGCGCAGGCGCTGCTGTTTTAGCCGGTATTATTTGCTGGTTCCTGGCAATCGGTTACCGCAAGAAGTTTGTGGAAGCTAAAATCGGTTCCGCTGAGAGCATGGCAAGGGACATAAAGAACGAAGCTTTAAAAGCAGCTGAAGCAATGAAAAAGGAAGCAATGCTCGAAATCAAGGAAGAGAAGCTGAAGACTCAGAACGAACTTGAGAAAGAAGCAAAGGAGCAACGTGCCGATTTACATCGCTATGAGCAGCGTGTCTTGTCGAAGGAAGAAGCCATCGATAAGAAGGCTACCGCATTGGAAAAGAAGGAAAGCAAGTTAAGCCTCAAGGAAGCTGAAATGGACAAACTCAAAGCCGAAATGGAAGAGTTCCATCAGAAGCAGCTCCAGGAGCTTGAAAAAATTTCCGGTTTAACCTCCGAACAAGCAAAGGAATATCTTATTAAATCTGTTGAGGAAGATGTAAAGCATGAGACTGCCCTTATGATTAAGGAAATGGAATCCCGTGCGAAGGAAGAAGCGGACAAGAAGGCGAAGGAATACGTCGTAACCGCGATTCAGAAGTGTGCGGCTGACCATGTGGCAGAATCTACCATTTCCGTTGTTCCGTTACCGAATGACGAAATGAAGGGACGTATTATCGGTCGTGAAGGCCGTAACATCCGTACATTGGAAACCTTAACAGGCGTGGAACTTATCATTGACGATACTCCGGAGGCAGTTGTGCTGTCCGGATTCGATCCGATTCGGAGAGAGGTTGCAAGAATTGCGCTTGAAAAGCTCATTATTGACGGCCGTATTCATCCGGCTAGAATCGAGGAGATGGTAGAGAAAGCGCAAAAGGAAGTGGATACCATGATTCGCGAAGAAGGTGAATCCGCCGCTTTAGAGGTTGGCGTACACGGTATCCATCCGGAGTTGATTAAGCTCCTTGGTCGTATGAAGTTCCGTACCAGCTACGGTCAGAATGCATTAAAGCACTCCATTGAAGTTGCGATTTTATCCGGTCTTATTGCCGGTGAAATCGGTGTTGATACCCGACTTGCGAAACGTGCAGGTTTACTGCATGATATCGGTAAGTCCGTTGACCATGAAATGGAAGGTACTCATGTACAGATCGGCGTAGATTTGTGCCGTAAGTACAAGGAGTCCGCAAATGTTATCAATGCGGTAGAATCTCACCACGGTGATGTGGAGCCGCAGACTTTGGTTGCATGTATCGTACAGGCAGCCGATACGATTTCCGCAGCCCGTCCGGGCGCAAGACGTGAGACGTTAGAAGCGTACACCAACAGATTGAAACAATTAGAAGATATTGCCAACAGCTTTAAGGGGGTAGATAAGTCCTTTGCAATTCAGGCAGGTCGAGAAGTACGTGTCATGGTAGTACCGGAACAGGTATCCGATGACGATTTAGTATTACTCGCTCGTGACTTATCGAAAAAGATCGAGTCTGAACTGGAATATCCGGGACAGATTAAGATTAACGTGGTTCGTGAGACAAAGGCTACGGATTACGCGAAGTAAGAGATGTAAAAGAAGTCGTTACATAGATTGTGGCGGCTTCTTTTTGCGTAAAGGAGGGGTGTTATGTTTTGTACAAAGTGCGGAAAGCAGTTGAAGGGAACCGAAAATTTTTGTCCCGATTGTGGGGGGAAGATAAGAAGTAAAGAGGCACCGAATAGTCGCTTAAAAACAGGTGCAGGAGTCGGATTGGCGACCTATGTGGGTGTTGTTGTATTGTTTTATTATGTTATGTTTATTCTTTTGATGACTTGTACTCCGGCAGATGCAAAAGGCTTTCGTATCGCGTGTATTATTTGTTTTGTGCCGATCTTGTTGTTATGTGTGTGGGTCATTATCGGGAGTACGGATTATATAGTTGTGGAAGGAAATCAATTCTATGCCAGGAGGAATTTAAAAAAGTACACGTTTCGTTGCACGGAACTCCAAACAATATATTATAAGCGTAGTGCAAACGTTCCTTTCGGCGGAATCAGTTGTGGTGTGAATCTGGTTTTAAAGGATAACAAGGTGCTTCATGCAGAGTATGGGTATAAAAAGGTGTTTAAGGCCGATTATAAATATAAAAATTACAGAAGGTTTGCCGGGTATTTAGCAGAGTTGCACGACGCAGGGGTGATAGCTGAGGAAGTTATTACGCCGGAGGAAAAGGAAAAATTGTTGTTGGTGGCGAAAGGTAAGTTGAGGTAAGGCTTGAATGAAAACAGAGGATACAAGAGAATAACAAATATTTCTTTCTTTTCGTAAAAAATGCTTGCATTTTCCAATGGCATATATTACAATACATAAGAATACTCTGTGCGATTGTATACAATGATACATTGTTTGCACGGAACTTTGAAGGAGAGATAAGATATGGCACTTACGTTATCTAGAAAAGCGCAGGCTGTAAAGCCTTCTTCCACACTTGCAATTACCGCAAAGGCAAATGAATTAAAGGCAAAGGGCCTGGATGTTGTAGGCTTTGGTGCAGGCGAGCCGGATTTCAATACCCCGGCAAACATCTGCGATGCCGCAATCAGCGCGATTCATGCCGGTTTCACCAAGTATACCCCGGCTGCAGGTACGGTGGAGTTAAAGCAGGCAATCTGTAAGAAGTTCGAGACTTTTAATAAGCTTCATTACGAGCCGAATCAGATTGTAGTAAGTAACGGAGGTAAGCATTCTTTAACTAATATTTTTTCCGCTATTTTAAATCCGGGAGATGAGGTAATTATCCCGGCACCGTTCTGGTTAAGCTATCCGGAAATCGTTCGTCTTGCGGACGGTGTACCGGTAATTGTACGTTGCGGTAAGGAGCAGGGCTATAAGATGACCGCAGAGCAGTTGGCTGCTGCATGTACCGAGAACACCAAGGCAGTGGTTTTAAATACTCCGAACAACCCGACCGGTATGATTTATACCCGCGAGGAGCTTGAGGCTCTTGCGAAGGTTATCGTAGAGAAGGACATCTACTGTGTAGCCGATGAAATGTACGAAAACCTCATTTACGAAGGATACGAGGCTGTCAGCATCGCTTCCTTAAATGAGGAGATTTATAAGAGAACCATTACCTGTAGCGGTGTGGCAAAGAGTTACGCCATGACCGGTTGGAGAATCGGTTACACCGGTTCTTCCGCTGAGATTGCAAAGCTCATGGGCAGTGTACAGAGCCACCAGACTTCCAACCCGAACTCCATTGCGCAGAAGGCAACCGTAGAAGCGCTCTTAGGACCGCAGGATACGGTACAGGAGATGAACAAGGAGTTTGATAAGCGTCGTATTTACATGTACGAGCGTGTGGCAAAGATGGACCTTGTGGATGCCTTAAAGCCGCTTGGTGCATTCTACGTATTTATCGATGTCAGCAAGCTTTTGGAGAAGTCCTACAAGGGCGAGAAGATTGCGGATGTCAGCAAACTGGCGAAGATTCTTATCGAAGACTACATGACTGCGGTAATTCCGTGTGCAGACTTCGGCTTTGACGATCACATCCGTCTGTCCTATGCAATTTCCATGGAGCAGATTAAGAAGGGCTTGGATCGAATCGAGCAGTTTATTAAGGATTTACAGTAATTTCAGATTGAGAATTTCAAACTGCCGTGTGTTTTTGCATGCGGCAGTTTTTTGTGGTATAATCTGTTTTGTACATAAAAAAGTATGGTAGGGAGATGACACATATGAATAGCAAACAGCTGAATAGAATCGTCAATATTGTTTCCGCAATCGTTACCATCATTGCATGCCAGTGTATTATTCTTTTTAATTTGGAGTATTTCGGAGAAAGCGGTAGCGGTGGTGGTTTTATTCCCTATGGTTTTATTGTAATCGTCAGAATCTTTTGGTATATTGTATTTGCAGTAATCGTTTCTTTTGCGATAAAAAGAGTACCTGAGACCGATTTTAAATTTGGGCGCAACGTTGTAGTGATTATACTGACAGCAATCATTGTTTACAATATAAATTTATTTGCGTTTAACAATATCATAGACAAATACGATTTTGACGGAGACGGACTATCCAATTATTACGAGGAACAGGTTGGAACAAATAAATTTAAGAAGAGCAACGAAACCAGAGCATATGAAATCAAAAAAATTGATTTGAAAAACAATCCTATCGTAAAGGATGTTGTGATAAAAATAATCGGTAAAGAAGATTATTTGCATGTACATGCCAGAAATGAACAAGATAATTATTACGGCTTGATGAATGACTACTTTCATTTTACGATAGATAATTTCGGATCTAACGTACCAGGGGAAGGTGTGAAATTCGACTTCATCCAAGTAGAGATTTTTCTATATGAGGACAACTTGGAGGATTATTGTCCGGCTACCTATGTGAATGAGGGGGATATACAAGCGCTTTCTTATGAAGCAGATACCGAAAGAAAATGCTATATTGTAGAGATTCCCTATGAATTTTATTTAAAGGACGATTTGTACCGATACAATGATGATATTTATGTGGGCTTGATAAAGACGAATTGGTATGAAGATATGGAGTGGTGGATGGAATGGCGGAAAGATTGACAATAATATTTGTATTATTATCTAGTACGCAATAAGAGAGCCACGGGCTTATGCATATGCATACCCCTGTGGCTCTCTTGATTCTTATTCCAAATCTATCACGCCTGTCATTTTTTTTGTCACGAAATAAAAATGCTACAAGTTGAATGTATGTAATGTACGGTACGATTATGTGCCATCATATACCAATGTCCGGATAAAGGGAGGATTTCCTTGCCACATTCCGGACAAACATGGATTCCGGAAGCTCCGTATTCCTTCAATTGTGGGTAGAACCATGCAATAAAGGCCGGAATATCCTCAAAAGAATAAGGCTCGCCGAAAGAGCCCCATTGAAAATGAAGTTTTTCCGGTTCAATACTATATTGGTTAATGTGATACTTTGCTTTTACATCAGATGTCTGTAAAAAGTTCTGTAGCTTTTCCTGTTGTTCCTTATCAGAAATACAAGTGTTGACGGTTAATTGTTTCCCGGCCGGATTCACAAAAAGCGCGGAAGATGTAAGTATATCGTTTCTTTTTGAAAAATGCAATAAATTAATATTTCAGAAACATTTCTTAAAACTTTCTCCAACAACTCCCCGTTAGAATGAACTCATCAAAGGAAACAAAGCAACATGCAAACAAAAAATATAACACAAAACGGAGGAAATGAAAATGAACAAGAATGATCAGGAGTTTTTAGTACAGAAGATTCGCAGCCAGTATACGGAGAAGAAAACCACGAAACTGGACGAGATAAAAGAACTGGACAAGAAGGTAAAGACGCCGGCAAATGTATTTGCTTATGTGTTCGGCAGCATTAGTGCAATCATTATGGGCGCAGGCATGAGTTTGGTAATGACGGACTTAGGTGAGACTCTCGGCATGGGAGATGCCATGGTTCCGGGCGTGATTATCGGTGTCATCGGTTTGGCTCTGGCGCTTGTAAATTACCCGCTGTATAAGAAGATTCTCGGTTCCCGTAAGGAAAAGTATGCGGAAGCAATTATTAAGCTTAGTGACAAGCTGATGAATGAGTAAATATCCGAATTAAAAAACAAACAAGAACTACAAGCAAATCACAAATCAAAGAAAAGGAGAAATGGAACATGTCTAAATTAGTAGAAGCAAACGAAAAGATTGCAGATGCAGTAGTGGAAGGATACAAGAAGATTGAAAACGGTGTGGTATCCGGCTATAAGAAAATCGAAAAAGGTGCTGTGGACGGATTTAACAAAGTAACCGATAAATGCGTAGAAAAGATGCTTGAAATCGGAAGCTTTGTCATGGATGCTGACGAGCATACGGCATATTTAAATGACAAGGAAATTCCGATGACCAACCGGGAATTCAGTATTTTATATAAATTATTGTCCTATCCGAAGAAGACCTTTACCAGAATGCAACTGATGGATGAGTTCTGGGATGTGGATACGGAGACTACACCGCGGGCAGTGGACGTGTATATGACAAAGCTTCGGGGAAAGCTGGCAAATTGCGATGATTTTGAGATTGTGACGGTACATGGTCTCGGGTATAAGGCGGTGATTAAGTGAGAAAGGAAACACATGTCCCAAAGATATTAAAAGCAGTGAGCCGGTATACGTTGTTTTTTCTTGTAATAGCATTTCCGATTACTTGCTGTTTGATGCTGTTTATCAGAATTATGTCCGACAATATGGGATTGACATTAAACAGTGAAACCATCAGTGCTGCGGCGAAATTAACCTTTGTGAATGTGGTGGCACTTAGTGTTTTGTTTGCCGTGATTGATGGAATACGTCGAAAAATTACGGTAGACCGCCCGGTACAGCGTATAACAAAAGCTGCGGAGCAAATGATGCAAGGTGATTTTTCCGTTCGAATCGAACCGATAAAGGGATTCGGCGGCGGAGAGAAGTTTAATGAAATTATCCGATGCTTTAACCGGATGGCGGAAGAACTTTCCGGTGTGGAAACCTTACGTACCGACTTTGTGGCAAACGTTTCCCATGAGATGAAAACCCCCCTTGCCGTGATGCAGAATTTCGGGACTCTTTTGCAAACACCGGGGCTTACGGAGGAAAAGCGTCTGGAATATGCCAAAGGTGTTACCGACGGAGCAAGACGTCTGGCAAGTATGATGACCAATATGTTAAAGCTGAACCGATTGGAAAATCAGCAGATTTATCCGAAGGTAACACAGTTCGATTTATATGATCAGTTATGTGAATGTCTGCTTCAGTTCGAAGATGTCTGGGAACGTCGGAATATTGAAATAGATACGGATTTGGAGGAGGGAGTTTCTGTAACTGCGGATCAGGAATTGTTAACACTGGTATGGAACAACCTGCTTTCCAATGCCTTTAAATTCACGGAGGACGGCGGTGTGGTTACCTTGAAGTTAAAATCGACGGAGCATCATGTCATCGTAACGGTGGCGGATACCGGTTGCGGTATGTCACCGGAAGTAGGAGTCCACATTTTTGATAAGTTTTATCAGGGAGACACATCTCATGCTACGGAAGGAAACGGTCTCGGACTTGCTCTTGTAAAACGTGTGATAGATATTATGCAGGGAGAAATCAGGGTGGATAGCATACAGGGACAGGGAACCGAATTTATGGTAAAAATACCTAAGAGGTAATTATGGAACATAGAAATAATGAGAAAAAAGATAAAACACAACAGTGGATGAAGCTGCTGTTTCCGCCGATTTGGGTCATTTTAGCACTGACTGTTTTATGTGCGATAGCATTGGCTGCGGTATTTGTAAAGCATCTGGAAACCCATCCGGTGGCCTATGTGGTGTATGCGGTATCCTTTTATACAATTACGGTATTGTCGATTGCCTGCGGTACTACTTTTCCAAGGGAGTTTAAACGTGCCAAAGAGTGGTTTTACGGAACAAAATACGGCAATCAATATATGACAGATGCGGTTTTTAAAAATCAGATTTCTTTGTATGCTACACTGGGGATCAACATACTGTATGTAATCGTGAATACGGTCATGTATTTTTTCTATGATTCCATGTGGTTCGTGATTTTGGCAGCTTATTACGGTATTCTGGCTTTGATGCGGTTTTTGTTGTTACGATACAAGGCGAAGCATGAAATCGGAAGTAACCGCATGGGAGAACTGCACCGGGCCGTTTTGTGTTCGTCGATTTTATTGTTGGTAAACATTGTGCTTTCCGGAGCGGTATTAATGATTTTATATGAGGGAAAAGGATTCTTTTATCACGGGATTCTGATTTATGTGGTAGCGTTATATACGTTTTATGTCACAGTGTACGCCATTATAAATGTGGTCAAATACCGGAAATATAACAGTCCGGTGATGATGACTGCAAAAATCATTGCTTTATCGGCGGCACTGGTTTCCATGCTTTCTTTGGAAACCGCCATGTTGTCGGAATTCGGTGCAGGAATGGCAGAGATTGAAAAGCGGATTCTGATTGCGGCCACCGGCGGAGGAGTCAGTGTAGCTGTGGTTCTTATGTCAAGCTTTATGATTATCCGGTCCGCAAAGGAAATAAAAAACGAATAAAAGAAAATAAGGAGTAAAATAGAATGGAACAGAAGCAGATGGAAGGGTTTCGATATTCTTATTCTGCAAAACAGCAGGAAGAAATTAAGAAGATTCGCAGCAAGTACGAAGCACCGCAGGAGGATAAAATGGCATATTTACGTCGGTTGGACGAGAGTGCGGGAAAAAAAGGAACGATGATATCTATTATTCTTGGTGTCATCGGGACACTGATTCTCGGTGTAGGCATGTGTTGTGTACTTGTATGGCAAAGGGTATGGTTTGTACCGGGAATTATCATCGGAATTGTGGGATTGTTAGTATTATCTCTGGCTTATCCGGTCTATATGCAGGTGACAAAGAAGGAACGGGAGAAAATCGCACCGGAGGTACTGCGGATTACAGATGAGTTGTTGAAATAGTATAAATTGACTTTCGAGAGACGTTATGTTAAACTTTTTATAGGGAATTGTGTTAATTGCGAAATCGCAAAGCATGTAATAAAGTGAGTGATAGGTCTTTTGTAAAGGAGAGTCTATGCGAAGGAATGTTGATTTAAAAAGAAAAGCAGTTGCGCATGCCAAAACGTCG
The DNA here is from genome assembly GCA_937895705.1 of uncultured Clostridia bacterium. Taxonomy (GTDB): domain Bacteria; phylum Bacillota; class Clostridia; order Lachnospirales; family Lachnospiraceae; genus SIG307. The sequence goes on along the minus strand of CALBKM010000029.1, from coordinate 28,815 downwards.
ATGGTTCGAAGGTATTTGACCGGTCTTTTGGTGTGCTTTTTTCTTTTTGCGGGATGTACAAAACCGTCCGAAAAAGAGCAGAATGCCAACGCAAATCCTGTTACTGTAACAAGTTCGGTAAAAGACACGGTAACAACGTCACCGACGGTTACAGATGCTCCGTTGCCTACCGAAAAAACGGAGGAGAATCCGGTTCGTTGGCAGGAAACCGTACCCTTAAAAGAAATGAAGGCGGGATGTTTGGTAGAATTCGGAGCCTATGAACAAGATAACAACTTAAAAAACGGTAAAGAGACCATTGAGTGGATGGTGCTGGATATCAAGAACGGAGAAGCTTTACTTCTCAGTAAGTATGCTCTTGACGTTAGAAATTATCACGATCAGGCCGAGCCGGCATCTTGGGGAGGCTGTCATCTTCGGAAGTGGTTAAACGGAGTATTTTATGAAGAGGCTTTTAGTAAGAGTCAGCAAAAATACATAGAGTGGAATAATCAATGGACCCAGTTAGACTGTTTAGAGGATAAAGAGTTAAAGCCGGGAACGTTCGATTATGTCTTTTTGTTGGAATTAAGCGATCTTATCGGGGGAGAAATATTTACCGAAAACGAAAATGTAAAAGAGTGGATAGAGAAAGGCTTAAGAGCCCGTTTTCAAAGGGAAGAAGAACAAATTGCGCTGTGTACCGCATATGCAAACATAAAAAGCGGTGGAAAAGCAGAATCTTCCGAGTGTACCTGGTTGTTACGTACGCCGACCGGCTTAAAGGGAGATTTCTATACCGTGGCCGGAGTGAATGAAGACGGAGTCGTAATACAAAAGGAATTGGCAACAGATACTCCTTACTTTATACGACCTGCAATTTGTTTTAATGTTAAGCAATATATAAAAGAAAGAGAACAGGCAGAGGCCGGATTTTTTAAAGTGGCGGATGACTGGGAGAAGGTGGAGCTTTCGGAGGCAAAAGCCGGAACGTTAGTAGAATTCGGCACCTATGAACAGGACAATGATTTTACAAATGGAAAAGAGCCTATCGAGTGGATGGTAATGAATGTAAAAGACGGGACTGCATTGCTTTTGTCCAGATACGGACTGGATGTACGACCTTATCATTCAATTTCCGACCGCGTCAGCTGGGAACACAGTAAAATCAGACAATGGCTGAATTATGATTTTTACGACATTGCATTTGACAGAGAGGAAAAGCAACGGGTTGTAATTACAGCTACGAATCTGAACAGCCGGAGACCGTATTCCTTCACCTCCGTATCGGATCGAGTGTTTTTGTTAGGGAAAGATCAACTGGGCTACTATACCGGGGGATTTATATGGAACAGCCTTTGGAGTTCCTCTACTATGCCTACCGCATATGCGCTGGCGCAGGGTCTTACGCCGGATGAAGGAGGAAAATGCCCATGGTTACTTTATAATGTAAACGGTGAGTATCATTGCGAGTCCTGGTATGTAGATGAAAACGGTAATCCGGTATCCGGTATGGATGTGAGAGAAGCGGATGCAATGATTCGACCGGCAATCTGGGTATCCGTCACCGGGGAAAGAATCTCCGGCGGGGAAGTAACAACCAATAATCATCTGGGGATCTATAAAAAAAATATAGATTGGAAGCCGAGCTCCGAGGTAGGAGAAATATCACCTCTTTCGGAAGCAGAGGCGGGTGATCTGGTTGAGTTCGGATGGTTCGAGCAGGATCGCAACACAAGTAACGGTTCCGAGCCTCTATTGTGGAAGGTAACCGAAGTAAAAAACAGCAAAGCAAAACTGGAAAGTGTATTCGGCATCGGAAGCTGGCCGTACCATGACAGAAATGAGGCGGTAACCTGGGAGGGCTCCCATTTAAGGGGGGATTTGAACGGAGAATTTATTCGAAATTCATTTTCCGATGAAGAGAAAAAATGGCTGTGTGCCGATGAGGAGGTATTGTTTCAGGGAATCGAAAAGGGAGAACTCTATGCCGATATTGAGAATGTAACGGATACGGTAGAGGTTTATCCGGTTCTTTGGGTCGATTTGGCGCTTGTAAAAGAGTACGAAGCACAGCAAAAGGAAGCAGCGAACTATAAGCCGGCCGGGAAAGGAGAATTGGTGGTAGGCTCCGGCGTTGTTGCCTATTTGAACGAAGACGGAATCCTTTGCTTTTTCAAGGATGAACGTGGGATTGCGAAAAAATTAGACCTGACAAAGACATATAAATACATCACAAATATAAGAAGCGGAATTGTATGGGATAGGGGGAATTTTATTACAATCGATACAGAAAGTGTTATAACCAGAAATGCTAATGTGATAGGTTTGGAAGATATTACAAAGTTCGGGAAAATACGGCAAATCTCCGGAAGCGTGTATTTATTAGATAACGGAAAGGTATTGGATTCCAACTTGGATTTTTATCCTATGTTGGAAGGGGCAGCCTACGTGGCTGCAGGAAAAGGTGATATTGTTGCAGGACATTTTATGGACGGAACAGTCGTTTTTTCTCCAAGCGAATCAGATTTACTTCGAAATAAAAAATTAAGTGAATGGCCGGAAACAATGCGGCAAATATGTGCCGGAGACGGTTTTGTTGGTCTTTCGGAGGACGGTACTGTAATTGCAGAAAATGTAATTCTGAATTATCTGATCAATACTATAGAGCAGTGGAGTGATATTATTGCAATATCTGCGGTGGAAGAAACAATTATCGGATTGAAGTCGGACGGAACCGTAGTAGCTGTTTGTACCCGGGCCACCGACAGCGGCCAATGCAATGTAGATGACTGGACGGATATTGTGGCGATAGATACCGATGGGGAGATTACCGTAGGCTTAAAGTCAGATGGCACTGTGGTTTATACGAGTGGTATTGAAAATGAATAGTGTAAGTTATGAAGCACGGAGGGATTGTTTTATCGGGAAAGTTTGCCGGTGAAACAATCCCTTTTCATGAAAAATATAATATATACTTGACAATTCGCTCCACGTGATGTAGACTGGAATTACAATCTACATGATGTCGAGTTAGGAGGGCTGTCTATGGCAGAATTACAAATGGGTGCGGTAGAATCGCAATTTGCTGATATGATTTGGGAGTTGGAGCCGGTGCATTCCAGGGAATTGGTGCGCCTGGCAGAGGAAAAGTTGCAGTGGAAGAAATCCACCACCTATACGGTGTTAAGACGACTTTGCGACAAAGGAATCTTTGAAAACAGTAACTGTATCGTAACGTCTATCATCAAGCGTGACGAGTTTTTCGCAATGCAAAGCGAACAATTTGTGCAGGACACTTTCGAGGGTTCTTTACCGGCCTTTTTGGCCGCCTTTACCTCCAGACGGGGAAAATTAACGAAAACGGAGGTTGACGAGCTGCGACGTATGGTAGCGGAATATGAGGAGGAGTAGAATATGGGAGCAGTGTTTGTTAAGATATTGAATATGAGCCTTACGGCCGGCTGGATTGTGCTGGCAGTGTTATTGGTGCGCCTTTTGTTTAAGAAAAAGGCCCCAAAGGCGTTATTTCCGATACTTTGGGCGCTGGTGGCGGTTCGTCTTATTTGTCCGGTGACCTTTGAGAGTAGTTTCAGCTTGATTCGGAATCCGGAGCCGTTGGAACAGACAGAACTGCCGGAGGATTTCTTTTCCCGCAGGGAACAGTCGGAGGATAAACCTTCGCAGGAGAATCCGTCACAGGAGATGGAAGCTCCGGGAACTACCGGAGAAAAGGAACCTATTACTATGGAAGGAATGTCTTCGGAAGATATAGGCGAAGCTTTGCCCGGAGAAAGCAATGACTTTGCAGAGACGAAACCGGACAAAACATTGTCCGAAAACGCGGACAACCAGGTTGTAGGCGGCCCGGAGGCGGTAGAGATTCCGGAGAAGTTGCCGCCGGGAGTAGAATTTGTTGAGTTTGAAACGCCTGGAGAGCAAACACCTTCCTCCGACAAGGAAGAAGGCGTAGGGACCGTGGAAAAAACACCGGTGTCTGTAACCTATAACGAAGTCGGAGAGAATGGAAGCTACTTCACGGTAAAACGAACCGATCTTTTTGTGGTGGCGGCTGTCATATGGGTATCCGGGATCGGTATCATGCTGTTGTATACTGCAATCAGTTACATACGTATTTATCGCCGTGTCAAAGAATCCGCCCCGCTTGCGGACAAGGTACGGGTATGCGACCGAATTGAAAGTCCGTTTATCTTAGGGGTGTTACGACCGCGGATTTATCTGCCGTCAGACATTAACACAACGGACAGAGAGTATGTAATTGCACACGAAAAAGCGCATATAAAGCGGCTTGACCACATCTGGAAGCCGTTGGGCTTCCTTTTGCTGAGTGTATACTGGTTTCATCCGCTTCTTTGGGTGGCGTACATCTTTTTATGCAAAGATATTGAATTTGCCTGCGACGAAAAGGTAATCAAGGAACTGGGCGCAGAGCAGAAAAAGACTTATTCTACGGCACTGATTAATTGCAGCGTGTCACGGAAAATGCTTTCGGCTTGCCCGCTGGCTTTCGGAGAAAACGGGGTAACGGGAAGGGTGAAATCGGTACTTCACTATAAAAAGCCGGCCTTTTGGGTGTTAGTGGTATCGGTACTGGTTTGCGTAATTATGGCAGTCTGCTTTTTAACGAATCCGAAGTGCAAGGAGGAAATGCCGGAGGTGACGCCGACACTTGCACCAACGTCAGCCCCTGCGGTTACCGAGCCTCAGGAAGTGTCCCCTGCACCGACGGAAGCGGATGTTCCGTTAGATGAAAAGCATTTTACAAGCGAAAAATTCCGCGAGTATTTGTCTGCGGAATGTGATGTCGATAAAAACGGGTATTTATCGGAGGAAGAGCGTGCGGACGTACGTTACTTGTATCTGGAAGCACCTGTAGTAGCTTATCACATGAAAGCAGACGGTTTTGACGTGTTGGATGGATTTGAATACTTTCCGAATTTACGATATGTATACACCAACAATGCGAAGCAGATGATTTTCAATAATCATCCGTCCATTCGCTATGTTGAAGTCAAGGGAAACTTGAGTTATCTTCACGTGGAGGATTGCCCGATGTTTCAGGTGATTTCTTCAAAAGGAGGAAACATAGGCTCGTACTACATTTCTGATGTAGCAGAGGACTGTATTTATCAGGGAGAATATTTAAACGGCCGAGAAGAAAAATACATTATTCCTTTAAATTCGCGTTGCAGCATTCGTTTGGAACACAAGGAGGAATTTCAGGAAATCCGTTCGACGAAGACCGATTCTTCAGTGTACTACAAAGAAATTCCGGTAGAATGGCTGAAACGGACAGAAAACGGTGTCGGAATTAACGGAGAACCGTTTAAACCGTATTTTGTAGGAAAGAATCTTGACTTTTTACAAGCCCGTATTTATGACAAGGAAAGAGACAGTGAGTACGTGTTTCTTACAGAGGAAGAACAAAACAGTGCTTCGTCTTACCTATGGTTCTATGACGGTGTCGTGCTTATGGAAGATGACGAAGTCGATGTGGACCAGTATCGATATATACAAGTCCCGGATATGCCGGAAGGGGTGTCCGAGGAGGACCTGTATTTAAGAACCGGTCAAAATTATCAGGTAAGCTCTGTTACCGCGTGGGCTGACAAAGGCTTTAAAATACGAGGAAGCGTTAACATTGATATTTTGTATCGGAAAAACGGAGAAGAACAAACGCTTACTACGATGGATAACTTTGTTTTTTATGTGCATATCGATAAAAACAATAACGGCAGACTGCTTTATTGGCCCTATGATTTTTATGATATGTTAAAGCATACTCCGGACACAAACGGGATAGAAAAACCGGAAGTATGTTTTTCGGCGAAGGCATTACAAAACTATTTGAACAAGAACTTTAATTCCGATGGAGAAGAAGGACTGTCCGAATCCGAACGTAAAAACGTATACTATTTGAACTATCTGAATTCCGTCAGTCTGTACAAGGAACGAATGGATGGCTTAGACCATCTTCCGAATTTGACGGACCTATATATCAGTAACGCGGATTCTCTTGTCATTGACGGACATCCGTCTCTTGAATATATTGCAGGAGATGCGACGGATTTAAAGAAAGTCATTATTAAAAATTGTCCGAAGCTTAAGGTTATTGATCTTGATTTATCGGTAGTGGAGGAGGTAGTAATCGAAGGGTGCTATAACCTGAAAAATGAGTATAACAAAAACAGAGACGAACTGGTAACGGCGATGGAAAACACCGACATTGCCATTGCCATCGGAAACGAGTATGCGGCCTATCTTGATGAGGATGGAAAGCTGCATGTGTTGTATGATGTATCGGTTACGGATGAATACGATACCGTAGGCGCCACACGAGGAATTGACACATCAAAAACCTACAAAGCACTGGGAACAGATCCGTATCGTCTGGTGGCAATTGATGAAGCAGGAAAGCTTTCGGTATCTTATCATATGACGGCAGAGGAACTTGCAGAATATACGAGAAAAGCTGGCGAAGCAGCAATGGCCGCCGGGGGAACCTACGGTCTTGGAGGACCGCAGTCTTGGATTGCAAGAGACTTCGAGGAGATGTCCGGTGTAAAACAGATTTTCAGTACCTATCCGTACAGCGGATACACGGCATTATGCGAGGACGGTTATGTGTATCCGAGAAGTAATTGGACGGAAGCGTTTGCCGACATTGTACAAATCGCGGAAGCGAACGGTCACATTATGGCCCTAAAAGCAGACGGCACTCTTGTAATGACAGAAGTTAGTGATGTATTACGCAAGAAAAAGCTGGACACCTGGCCGGAAAAGCTGAAACAAATTGCAGCCGGTTACAATTTCTTTGTAGGGCTGAAGCCCGACGGCACCGTAATCTCCGAGGGTGTGGAGCAGGAGTATATGATAAATACCATTGAGAAATGGAGCGGCATCGTAAAAATCGCAGTGGCAAACGAGACCGTGGTAGGTTTAAAAGGCGATGGTACGGTAGTTGCGGTCTGCCCGGGACGAAGTGATGTGGGACAGTGCGACGTGGACGACTGGACCGATGTGATTGCAGTCAATACCAACGGTAAAGTGACCATCGGTATTACAAAGGACGGAGAGGTGCTGATGGCGGGAGCTGTGCCGGAGATTGTGAAAAAAATACCGCCACGCTACAACTACGAAGAAATGAAAACAGTGCTTTTAGAGTATCTGAACCATCAGGCCTGGTTGTATCCGGGAAAGTATCCGCAGGAGGGGTATACCTGCTCCTATGAACTGTATTGCAGTGCAAAGGCAAATAATGCAAAGCGTTTGTATTTAAAAACCGCAATTAACGAAACCGAATATTGGTATCAATTCGAGCCGGAATATTACTACATTTCCACATCTCCGACCCGGATTATCCTTCTGAGCACGGATTATATGCGAGAAAACGTGGAAAACGGCAGTATTGTTTCCATCGGAAACGATAAAATCTATGTGCCGGCGGTAACAAAACCATCCTACGGGAAACCTGTGGATGAGTTTACGGAGAACAATTTATCCGGTATTTATGCAGATTTGAAACGAAACGGTTACAGGGACAACTTAAAAATCGAGGCGATTATTTCGGAGTATGATATGGACAAAAACTTGTATCCGTATATATACCTGATTATTAATGATACCGAAGTATTTGAAACAGCTTTCGGTAATTATCAAGGGGATTATTATCCGCTTAACTGGATGTATTTCAACGGAAATTATTCGAAGGACTACACGGTAGAGTACTGGGACGGTTGGCCGGATGTATTTGACGGACACGGAATTAAGCCTCTTGATTCTGTAGATGCCGAACAATTTGAACGTGTTAAGGCATGCGCATCCTTACATAAGATATTGATTGAAAATGACACCGGGACAGTTCTGATTGACGGGGAATTCATTGAGGTTTCAAACACCAATGTGGCAATCAATGAGGAAACCGGTGTAGGAATTGCATTCCTTCCTCAGTGGGCTTTGATGAGCAGCGTGCATTACAACATTTATCGCACGGAAGACAGCGGAATAAGCTGGCGGTTGATTGCAGAGGATTTTACTGTGGTTGAAGGTGACATCGCAAAGATACTGATTCCGGAGAAGGATACGGTTGTTTGTTATTTTGAAATCAGCGGAACAACGTCTCAAAGCTCCTGTTTTGTGTCCGGAGACGGCGGTGCTACATGGAAGGAGGTGTCTGAATATACCTCAAAGCCGAACACCTTTATTAAGGACTTGCAGAAGGACACATCCGTGATTTTCGGAGCTTACGAACAGGACGGAGATGAAAGTAACGGCAAGGAGCCTTTGGAATGGCTGGTGCTTGACCGGGACGGAGACCGGGCATTGCTTCTTTCCAGATACGGCATCGAAACCATGCAGTGGGATAGGGATCAAACCTTAGAAGAATGGGAAATCGATAAGTTATATTATATGATGAACCGCGCGCTTTACGAGGATGCATTTTCTGCGGAAGAACGTGCAGCTCTGCTGCCGGCAAAAAAGTTTGAGAACCGGTTAACAAATAGCAATGAGGAAATGTTGCTTTACAAAGGCTATACCTTTTTGCTGGAAACCGACGATGTGATATACGGCCTAGGGCAGGATGAAACAAAATATTTTCGGACAGAGGAAGCCCGTATTACCATACCGACGGCATATGCGGCGCAAAAAGGCGCATTGTTTCATAAAAACGGGGAGTTTGCCGGAGTAACCGTTCCGTGGCTTGTTATTGCAACAGGAACCACCGAGGTCGATTTCTTAGACGTAGAATTTGCAAGAGTGATGGAAGACGGAAGCATTTCCTTTGACGAAGATGTGAGTGTTGACGACACGGCAATGATTCGTCCGGCTATCTGGGTGGATGTAACAAAGCTTTCGCCGGAGTAAGTAACGCAGAATTCTTTATCCATGTTAATAAAATAAGAACACAAAAACGTACCTTTCGGAAAATCCGTCAGGTACGTTTTTGTTTGACTTTACAACGGTAGTGTGCTACAATTTTTCTGTGGTTATGTTGACATAAAATACGCAATGTTTTTTAAAAGATTCGGCGTGTTAAATTAAAAGAAAGGAAAAGTATCCGTAAGTTCAAATGCGGATATAGACGAAGCTATGAAAATCGGTATTATCGGAGCGGGCAACATGGGTTACCCGATGTTAAAGGGAGCAGTGAAAGTGGCAGGCGGAGAAAATGTTCTTTTTACCTGCATGAGCGTGTCCGACAAGGAGCGCGGTAAAGCAGCCGGAGCGATGTATTGCGAAAGCAATGCTGCGTTGGTGGCACAGGCAGATATGGTAGTACTTGTAATCAAGCCATACGTGTACGATACGGTGCTTTCCGAGATTAAAGGGAAGGTAAAGGACGGAGCAATTGTGGTAACGGTGGCTGCCGGAATTACAATTTCCTACATAAAAGAGTCTCTCAGCGGGAACATTAAGGTGGTGCGTGTTATGCCGAATACCCCGGCCATGGTAGGGGAAGGAATGTCTGCGGTGACCTTTGACGAAGGTTCTTCCTTTACCGAGGAAGAAAAGAAGCTTATCGGCGAGTTCTTTGATTCCTTCGGAAAGTATGTGGTGCTTCCGGAATCCTTACAGGATGCGGCCATTCCGGCCTCCGGCAGTTCTTCCGCATTTGTATACGTGTTTATCGAGGCCATGGCAGATGCGGCGGTATGTTGCGGTATTCCGAGAGATACTGCCTATAAAATGACAGCCCAGACTGTGCTGGGAGCGGCAAAGATGGTACTTGAGAACGGTGAACACCCGGGAAAATTAAAAGACAACGTATGTACTCCGGGAGGAACTACCATTGCGGGTATCCGTGCTTTGGAGGAGAACGGCTTCCGCAGTGCGGTAATGGAGGCTTGTATCGCAACCTTCGATAAGGTGAAATCCATGCAGAAGTAAACAAGTAATTATGAAGGGCAGTGGAGTATCTTCAGATACCTACGGCGCCTTGTAAAAAGGAGCATAAATGGAGAAGATTAAGCGTATTGACCGTTCGCTGGTTTACAAGGGAGCCTGGATTTCCATGTACACCGATTCCATGGCCTTTGCCAACGGAAATTTCGCAAACTGGGACTTTATCCATCATAACGGTGCCGCGGCCATGGTGGCAGAAGATGAGGATGGCAGGATTATTATGATACGCCAGTGGCGTCCCGGTGCAGATATGGAGATTTTAGAACTTCCGGCCGGCGGAATCAATCAGGACGAGGAACCGATGGCGGCGGCAGTCAGAGAACTTCGGGAGGAAACCGGTGCCTTGTGCGAAACAGCCGTGCCGCTCATCATGATTCAGCCGTCTCCGGCATACAACGATGAAAAGGTTCATATGTTTTATTGTAAAGTAACGGGCTATGCGGAATTAGAATTGGACGATAACGAATATATTACGATTGAGCGGTATTCGTTGGACGACTTAATTGAAATGATTATGAGCGGAACCATATCCGATTCCAAAACCGTGGCAGGATTGTTTGCATATAAAGAGCTGAAAATGAAGAGTACTAAATGATCAGGTGTTAGTTTATTGGGAAAGAACATCTGCCGCTAAGGAATAAGCGGAGTAACAGTCGAAAGGAGGGCATGTATGGAGTCTTATATTCAGGCGTTCTGTGAGTATCGTAAGGAGAAAAAGCAAGTTTCGGAGAATACCATGCTTGCCTATCGTTCGGATTTGATGCGTATGGTTTCCTATTTGCGGGATAACGGCATTGTTTCCGTCGAACAAGTGACGGAGACCCAGTTAAATTCTTTTATTCTTTCTGCGGAACGGGAGGGCTTAAAAGCTTCTTCCATCGTACGCTTGATTTCCAGTATTCACAGTTTTTTTGATTATTTGACGAAAAAGGGATTTATAAGAGACGATCCGGCGGAACGCATCAAAGCCCCGAAAGCGGAGCAGACGGAGCAGGAGATTATCACTATAGAAGAATTGGAACGGTTGCTTGAGGCTCCGGAAACCGATACACCGAAAGGTATGCGTGACAGAGCAATGCTGGAATTGTTATATGCTACGGGAATCCGTCTGAACACTTTATTGAAACTGAAACTGACCCAGGTGCATCTGAGATATAAGGTTTTAACGATTTGTGTCGGCGATACAAATCGTGTTCTGCCGTTAGGACAACCGGCCTGTGAAGCACTGGAAGTTTATTTGGAGCAAGGCAGGGAAGCTTTAAAAAAGCAGGAGTCCGACCCGGACCTTCTATTCTACAATAAAGTCGGGGAAGAAATGACAAGACAGGGATTCTTTAAAAGAATTACCGAATACACAAAAAAAGCAGGATTGCCGAACATCACGCCCCGTATCCTGCGAAACTCCATGATACATCATCTGATGAGCAACGGGGCTTCCTATGCGGGCGTCCATCAGCTTCTCGGAACAAAACGACTGTCTGCCGCTATGAATTTTGAGCGTCAGACGCAGGCGATACCGGATATGTACAAAAAAGCCCATCCAAGAGCGTAGGATGGGCTTTTGCAATTTCGGAATATTAAACTCTCTCAGCAATACGATACAGTAATTCTTCGGTATCATTCCAGCCCAGACACGGGTCGGTAATGGACTTACCGTAGATGTGTTCGCCGATTTTCTGGCAACCTTCTTCGATGTAACTTTCCACCATGACACCCTTTACAAGCTTTGCAACCTCCGGATTTACCTTACGACTGTGCAAAATTTCGGATACGATACGCGGCTGTTCCGCAAATTTCTTATTGGAATTGTTATGGTTTGCATCAACAATCACTGCCGGATTTTTTAATTGCGGATGTTCCGCATACATGGTAAGCAAACGCATCAAATCCTCGTAATGATAGTTCGGTTGGCTCTGTCCGTGTTTATTTACGGCGCCGCGCAAAATACAGTGCGCATACGGATTACCGTCAGTCTGTACTTCCCATTGACGGAACAGGAAGGAGTGGGCGTGCTGTGCCGCAGTTACGGAATTTAACATTACGGAGAAATCTCCGCTGGTCGGATTTTTCATGCCCGCCGGAATCTCCATGCCGCTGACCGCAAGACGATGCTGCTGGTCTTCTACGGAACGGGCACCTACCGCAACGTAGGAGAGGATATCATCCAGATACGGCCAGTTTTCCGGATAAAGCATTTCATCCGCAGCAGTCAGATGAGTTTCCTCAATGGCATGTAAATGCATCTTACGAACCGCAATCAGACCTTCCTGCATATTCGGAGCCTGCTCCGGATTTGGCTGGTGAGCGATACCTTTATAGCCCTCGCCTGTGGTACGGGGCTTGTTGGTGTAAATGCGCGGAACCAAAAACAACTTGTCCGCTACCTTTTCCTGAACGTTTGCAAGTCGGTGAATATAATCCAGTACTGCGGTTTCGTTATCTGCGGAACACGGACCGATAATTACCATAAACTTTTCCGATTCTCCGGTCATAATTTTCTTTAATTCCTCGTCCCGGGCTGCCTTTACTGCAGTTGCTTCCGCAGAAAGCGGATACAAATCCTTTAATACCTCCGGGGAAATAACTTCTCTGATTTTTGTAAAACTCATACTTTGTCCTTTCCGGTAATCCGGTTCGCCGGTTGCCGATAATTTATAGTAAATCTTGTATTTTTCTACATACAAGGTACATTATAAAACTTGAAAGGAATAGTGTCAATAGGCGTATTGCGGAATATTTTCGGATATGGTAAACTGGTAGTAAGCACAGAATCGGATGTTGATTTATCGGATGGTATATGACGAAAAAGACTTGAAAGGAGCGTGCATCCTATGCGAATGTATGATTTAATCATGAAAAAGAAACACGGCGAAATTTTGTCGGATGCGGAAATTCGCTTTTTGGTAAACGGTTATACAAACGGAGAGATTCCGGATTATCAGATGTCTGCTTTTTTGATGGCGGTTTGTTTTCATGGGATGAACGAGGCTGAGACCCTTTCTCTTACCATGGCCATGGCGGAAAGCGGAGAAATGCTTGATTTATCGGCAATTCACGGCATGAAAGCCGACAAGCACAGCACCGGAGGCGTGGGCGACAAAACTTCTTTGATTTTAGGTCCAATGGTGGCGGCGCTCGGCGTACCGGTGGCGAAAATGTCCGGCAGAGGTTTGGGACACACAGGAGGGACCATCGATAAACTGGAAAGTTTTCCGGGCTTTTCCGTATCGATTTCCAACGAGAAATTTATTGAGAACGTCAACCGCATGAAATTGGCCATTATCGGTCAGACGGCGGATTTGGCTCCGGCGGACAAGAAACTCTATGCCCTTCGGGATGTAACTGCTACGGTAGATCAGCTTTCTCTGATCGCCAGCAGCATTATGAGTAAAAAGCTGGCGGCCGGTTCCGATGTGATTGTACTGGATGTAAAAGCCGGAAGCGGGGCTTTTATGAAAACATATGACGATGCGAGAAAACTGGCGGAAACCATGGTTAAAATCGGTAACGGAGCCGGTCGTAAAACTTATGCGGTAATTTCCGACATGAATCAGCCGTTAGGATACGCCGTAGGTAATATCTTGGAGGTTAAAGAGGCCATCGAGGCTTTAAACGGCAGAGCACCGGAGGACTTAAACGATGCCTGTATGACTCTGGCATCCTATATGCTGCTGGGAGCCGGACGTGTAGCGACCGTTTCGGAGGCAAAAGATCTTTTAGCAGAAACGGTACGTTCCGGAGCGGCACTTTCTAAGCTTGCCGAATTTGTAGAAGCCCAAGGCGGAGATAAGTGTTATGTATATGAACCGGACCGTTTTCCGAAGGCGGGGTTAACCTTTGAGGTAAAGGCACAGACGAATGGGTATATTTCCGGTATGAATACGGAAGAAATCGGTCTGGCGGCCCTTGTTCTGGGTGGCGGAAGAGAGACGAAAGAGAGCAAAATCGATCTTACCGTGGGAATTGTGTTCGAAAAGAAAATCGGTGCTAAGGTAAGTGTGGGAGACACGATTGCGGTACTGCATGCAAACGATGAAAACAAGCTTTCCGCAGCAATTGAACGACTGCAAAAGGCAATTACAATCGGACAGACACCGGTTTCACCGGTTCCTCATATTTTAGGAGTAGTGGAACAGTCATAGTTTAGGCTTTTCCGAATATCATGTAAAAAGAGATGTTTCGGAGCGATACCATGAAAAAAAGAAGATTCGAATCGCAAAACAAAACAGGAAAAAGGATACGGGCAGGACGCGCACTTGCCGGTATCCTTTCTGTTTTTCTTTTGGCGGAAGCGTTGTTTCCGTCCGGAAGAGTTGTAAGTGTATTAGCAGGAGGTGTTCCGGGTGTAGAGGAAAAAAATGAAAATTCACTCAAAAAAAACAGTGTGGATTCAGCCGGGGAAACAGTTCCCACGACAACAGCCGCAGAAGGACTTCAGATTTCCTCTGAGTCCGTTATTTTGATGGAAACGGAATCGGGGACTGTAATTGCGGAAAAAGATGCGGACAAAGCACGTCCTATTGCCAGTGTAACAAAAATCATGACTTTACTTCTGATTGCGGAAGCGGTGGATTCCGGAAAATTAAAACTTAGCGATATGGTGACCGTCAGTGAATATGCCGCATCCATGGGCGGATCTCAGGTGTTTTTGGAACCGGGAGAAACACAGGACGTGGAAACCATGATGAAATGTATCAGTATATCCAGTGCAAATGACGCCTGTGTAGCTATGGCAGAGCATTTAGCCGGAAGCGAAGCGGCTTTTGTGGAACAAATGAACACCAAAGCAAAAAATCTTGGAATGAACAATACGACATTTTATAATTGTTGCGGTCTTGATGTGACAGGACACGTATCCTGTGCACGGGATGTGGCACTGATGTCCACGGAACTGATGAAAAACCATCCTTGGATTACAAAATACACCACAACCTGGATGGATACCATTGTCCATACGACACGACGCGGAAGCAGTGAGTTCGGACTGGCAAATACCAACAAACTGTTGAAGCAATACAACGGGATTACGGGGTTAAAAACCGGCTCCACCGACGAAGCAAAGTATTGTCTTTCCGCTACTGCGGAACGGAACGGCGTGAAACTGGTGGCTGTGGTACTGGCTGCACCGGATACAAAAACACGTTTTCGTGAAGCAGCGGCACTTCTTGATTACGGCTTTGCCAAATGTACCGTATACAACGATAACGGAGAAAGTTTTCCTCTTACGGAGGTCACCGTAGCAAACGGACGGAAAAGCACCGTTCCTGTGCGCTTAAAAGGACAATACAGCCATGTTTTTACCGGTGGCGAGGATTTATCCGCAATCAAACGCGAAATCGTCTTAAACAAGGAAATAAAAGCCCCTTTAAAAGTAGGGGATACGGTAGGAGTTTATCGCTACAGTTTAAACGGAAAAGAATTGGGAAACGTTGAAATAATTTGTAACGAAGCGGTAAAAGAAATGACCTTCGGAGTGAGTTTCATGCGATGCAAGGATCTGTTTTTCGGTAGAAACAAAGCGAATGTCAACACCGAGTCAGATATAAAAGAACCGGAGACAGAAAAGAAACTTTCATTGACACCGTCCGAAAAATAAAGTATGATAATAAGGTGAGGAATGGTTGCTTTTCGGATATAATCGATTTGGAAAACCGTGAACGGGAGGTAGTGTACATGAAGTTAGGCAGTCTTTTTTCGCTGGGCATAGCAACTGTGGCCGGTGCTACAATTTACCAGCTGATTGAACACGGAGTTCCGGTAAGAAGAGAGTATGATGTGTATGTTCCGGAGGAGTTGTCCGGGTTGCGGATTCTGATGCTTTCCGATTTGCACTGTAATCCGTTGATTTGCAATAATAAAAGGGTAATAAGACGTTTAATGGAAGAGCATCCGGATGTGATTTTGCTGGCAGGAGATATGATCAGCAAGTACGGCAAAAAGGCAAATCTTCGAGTGCCGGCTTTTTTAAAGAAATTAGCCGGAATTGCACCTGTTGTATACGGCATGGGAAACCATGAAGAAGTTCTACGAACCGATTTTTCGGAACAATTTGCGGAATATCGCAAAGAGGTGGAAGATATGGGAATTTATTTTCCGGATAACGAGATTGTATCGCTTGTTCTACAAGGGAAGAATATTGATTTTGCCGGATTGACATTAAAGCACGAGTATTATTTCAAGAAAAAAAGACAGGAACTGCCCCGGGCTGCAACGGAGGAGCTACGGATCGAACATCCGGACAGAACCGTACTTTTGGCACATTTCCCGGATCATTTTCCGAACTATGCGAACTTGGCACCACTGGTGGTTTCCGGTCATAATCATGGTGGAATTATCCGACTGCCGGTTGTTGGCGGTATTATTTCTCCTCAGCTTTATTTGCCGCCTTATACCCGTGGATGTTACAATTTTAATAGTTCTACAATGGTCGTAAGTGCCGGGATCGGTTCTCATTCGCTGCCGGCGCGCTTGTTTAATCGAGTGGAATATTGTGTAATCAATACAAAAACGAGGAAAGAAAAATGAGTTTATCCGTTACGTTGGAAAAGTTTGAGGGGCCTCTTGATTTGTTGTTGCACCTCATCGAAAAAAACAAAATTAATATATACGATATTCCGATTGTGGAAATTACGGAGCAATACATGGATTATATTCGCCAAATGCAGGAGCAGGACATGGAGGTCATGAGTGAGTTTCTTGTTATGGCGGCTACACTTTTGAATATTAAGTCAAAGATGCTACTTCCGAAGGAAGAGCCGGAGAATACGGAAGATGCTGTGGATCCGCGTCAGGAACTGGTTGAGCGCTTACTTCAGTACAAGATGTATAAGTATGCTTCTTTGGAACTTTCCGACCGTCAGTTGGATGCGGGACGGGTATTGTTTAAGGAGGCGAAATTACCGCCGGAGATTGCGGATTATAAAGAACCGATTGATACACAGGCTCTGCTTTCGGATTTGACGCTGCAAAAGCTACATTCGATTTTTGAATCTGTAATGAAAAAGCAGGTGGATAAAATCGACCCGGTACGAAGTAAATTCGGCCGTATCGAAAAAGAAGAAGTCAGTATGGCGAGGAAAATGCGGGAAATCCAGGAATTTGCCCTTGTTAATAAGCGTTTTTCTTTCCGTGCACTTCTTATGGAACAGTATGATAAAATGGATGTTGTCGTAACTTTTTTATGTATACTTGAACTGATGAAAATCGGAAGAATGCATGTAGTGCAGGAAGAAATTTTTGATGAAATAGAAATCGAATACCTGGCGGATGATATTATTGATTTCGAGGATTCGGATTTTTAATCGGAGGAAAGAAATGGAGTTACAAGAGTTGGAAGCACAGTTAGAAGCAATTTTATTTACTTTGGGCGAAGCGGTGGAAGTTGACCGCCTGGCAGCTGCGTTGGAACATGATGTGGATACGGTACGCAGAGTTCTGCGAAATATGATGGACCGCTATGATTCCGATGACCGCGGGATTCAGATTATTGAGCTGGACGGTTCCTTCCAAATGTGTACCAAGTCGTCTATGTATGAGTCTATTATCAAAATAGCCCATGTTCCGAAAAAACATGTATTAACGGAGGTTTTACTGGAAACGCTTTCCATTATTGCTTACAAGCAACCGATTACAAGACAGGAGATTGAAGCAATTCGAGGTGTTTCCTGCGACCATGCGGTAAACAAGCTGGTAGAATACAACCTGATTCAGGAAGTGGGACGTATGGATGCTCCGGGACGTCCGATTTTATTCGGAACGACGGAAGAGTTTTTACGTAGTTTCGGTCTGGTATCCTTGGATGATTTGCCTGTAATTAATCCGGAAAAAGTAGAGGATTTCAAACTGGAAGCGGAAGAGGAAATGCAGCTTTCTTTGGAAATTTAAATTTTTGACCTATTTTGTACCGTCACCGCATATCTTTTGACAAAGATGGATTTTGAGGTCGGTAATGTCAGAGCGCAGAGGATGTAAGGAAATACATAGAAATATAAAGAGACAAAAAAAGAAAGGAATGCATCTTTTGATGTGTTTCTTTTTTGTGTGTTCGATATTTTGCGTAAACTTAAAACCTACTGCTGCCAATGCTGCTGCGGACCTGTCGTTACATGCCTATTCCGCCGTGTTGTATGACGGAGAAACAGGAAGAGTATTGTATGAAAAAAACGGATATGAAGTGCTTCCCATGGCCAGTACAACAAAGATTATGACACTTCTTGTGGTTTTGGAGAATACCGAACCCGATGAGATTGTAACCGTATCCCCAAATGCCGCAAAACAGCCGGATGTTCAGTTGAATATGAATACGGGAGAGCAGTATTTCGTAAAGGATTTGTGTTATTCTTTAATGCTGGAATCCCATAATGATACGGCGGTGGCTCTTGCGGAACATGTGGGAGGAAGTGTGGAAGGGTTTGCGACAATGATGAATGCCAAAGCAAAGGCACTTGGGGCATATTCCGCTAATTTTGTAACTCCCAACGGACTGGATGCGGAAGGCCACGGCATAGCCGCTGCCGATTTAGCAAAAATTGCCGCATATGCGGTAAAGCAGGAAGACTTCCGTGAAATTACCACAACATCCTCACATTCGTTTACAGAATTAACAAAGGGAAGAAGCTTTACCGTAAACAACAAGGATGCTTTTTTGACAATGATGGACGGCGCCATCGGGGTAAAAACCGGATTTACGGGCAAGGCAGGTTATTGTTTTGTAGGAGCTCTGGAACGAGAGGACAGACTGTTAATCAGCGTTGTCCTAGCCAGCGGTTGGCCGCCACATAAAACGTATAAATGGAACGATACAAGAACATTGATGAATTATGGATTGGAGAATTTTAAAATGATGCCGTTACTGGATGACGACGTAAAACTGCCGGGGCTTCCGAAGCTTCCGACGGTGAAGGGACAAACAAAAGAAGTAACGCTTTGTTATAATGCGGAAGCGTTACGGAGATTATCCGAAATTCAAATTCTTCGTACCGGGGATGAAACGCTTTCTTTTCGTACGGAGTTTACACAGAACCGGTTAAATGCACCCACAGAACAAGGCGCTACGGTAGGAGAACTGGTTGTCACCATAAACGGGGAGTGTGTAAAGAAAATACCGATACAGACCGCCGAAACGGTTGTACCGGTAGATTATAAATTCTATTTCGGTCGTGTTCTTGACCGGTTTTTTTCGGGAAAAAGCATTACAGTGTTGCGGCGGCTTCTTCCATAGCTTTGGTTGAGGAAATCAATACCTCTGCACGGGCTAAGGCCGCATCAATGTTCTCACAGAAATTGTCAGGGCCGATAACGGAAATAAAATCATTTTTTTCCATAAGGGTTCTCGGCTGTTCCAATACATGAGAGAAAATAACCGTAATTCCGTATTCTTTTAAGTCCTTTGTAACATCCTTTAAGGTATTCATAGCGGTAACATCAATGGCCGGGACGCCACGCATACGGATGATAACCACCTTTGTATCTTTTTTCATGGTCTGATGCTTTAATCGAAGCAGTTTATCGACCGCACCGAAGAACATCGGACCGTTTACTTCAAACACTTCCGTACCTTCCGGTACTTCTTTTAAGGAAATGTGGTCAGGGTCGTTTTCTTCTTCCGGAAGATGGGTATCACGAACATATTTCCAACCGGAAACATCGGTAACATCGGACATACGCTTCATAAAAAGAACGCAGGAAAGAACGATACCTACTTCAATCGCAATTACAAGATCAAAAGCAAAGGTAAGCACACACGAAGTAATGAGCACGATTGTATCGGACTTCGGCGCCTTCCGATAAGCGAGGAATGCCTTTACATTAAACATGTTGTAGGATACAACCAAAAGAATGGCTGCCAGTACCGGACGCGGCACCAATTTAATCAGCGGCATACCGAACAACAGCATGGCAAGCAGGGTAAGGCTATGGAATATAAGAGCAATGGGAGTACGTCCGCCGTTCTTTGCGTTTGCGATGGAACGGGCAACACCGCCGGTAGCCGGAATACAGCCGAACAAACCCAGAACAATATTTGCAACACCCTGACCCAACAGTTCCGCATTCGGTTTATGCTTACTGTTTATCATACCGTCGGTTACCACCGCGGAAAGCAGTGCCTGCATGGCAACCAGAATCGCAATGGTAAAGGCCGGAGACATAAGGTTAAACAAATCATCAAATTCAATACCATCGAATTTTGCAACAGAAATCGTTTTCGGAATATCACCGAGCAACGCTACATCCAGCTTTAAGAAATATGCTACCGCAGTACCGATAATCAATGCAACAAAAGAATTTGGAATTGTTTTGTTGATTTTCGGCCATATCACAAGGATTACAATGCTGACAAGGCCAAGAACGAGTGACTGCCAGTTAATATTTTTAATATTAGCGATATAGGTACTCCATTTTCCGAGAAAAGAGGTCGGCATCTTTGCGATTTCAAAGCCAAGAAAATCCTTTACTTCGAGAGTGGCAATAGTTATGGCAATACCGCCGGTAAAGCCGATGGTAATCGGAGACGGGATAAATTTAATTAGCTTTCCTAAACGGAATACACCGAATAACACAAGCATAATGCCTGCCATAATAGTTGAAATAATCAATCCCTGTGTGCCGTATCCTGCGATAACGGACTGGGTAATGACAATAAAAGCACCTGTCGGACCGGTAATCTGTACGCGGCTGCCGCCTAAAATCGCTACAATAATACCGGAAATAATGGCGGAGTAAATTCCTTTTTCCGGAGAAACACCGCAGCCTAACGCAAATGCGATGGATAACGGAAGGGCAATAATTGCCACGATAATACCGGCTTTCATATCTAAGAAAAATTGTTTTGCAGTATAGTGTTTCATTACACTGAACAGTTTCGGTTTCATTTATACATCCTCCTTTGTGCGGGCTTAATTGTAATACTGTTTTTTCAAAAATTCAAGTAGGAATTCATTTTTTTGGTGAATTTATGAAGAATTCTCCGGAATACTTGCAAGAAAATAAGCGGTTTGGTAAATTTTTTTTGCAACCGGAAATAGTTTTTTACGACTATATAGAGGAAGATATCTTTTTAGGAGGGGATAACCACATGGAGGATGAAGCAATTGTTTCGTTGTATTGGGAACGTTCCGAACAAGCAATCACGGAAACCGAATCTAAGTATGGTCGATTCTGTTATTCCATTGCATATCATCTGCTACATAACGCGGAAGATGCAACCGAAAGTGTGAACGATACTTATTTGGAAGCATGGAACAGTATGCCGCCACATAGGCCGAATTCTTTAGCGGCATTTTTAGGAAGAATCACAAGACGTCTTTCCGTGGATCGATGGCGCAGTACCAACGCTAAGAAGCGAGGCGGAGGGGAATATCCTTTGATATTGGACGAGCTTTCCGAGTGTATTCCGTCTAAGGACTCCGTGGAACAGCAGGTGGAATTAAAGGAACTTGCTGAAACGGTGAATCGTTTTCTGAACGGACTTACCGAGGAAAAACAACAGGTGTTTTTGCGTCGTTATTGGTTCGGAAACTCTATGGAAGAACTGGCGAACGAATTCGGTTTTTCCGTCAGCAAGGTAAAATCCATGTTGTTTCATACAAGAGAAAGCTTACGAGCGCATTTGAAAAAGGAGGGATTTTAATGAAGCCGGAAGAATTGTTTGATGCCATCGGGATGGCAGAGGATAGCATGATAGATAATGCAGATAAAATCAAGAATGCAAAGAGCAAAAAGAAATTATTTCAAAGGAAGAGTGTTTTTGGAGCTTTGGCCGCAATGTTAATTGTAGCTTTGGGTGTCGGCATACTATGGAAATCAAATGCGCCGGATTCTTTGCTACAGGCCTATGCCATGGCAGAAGCTGTGTATCCGGAAATGAATCCTATGCCGTCGGAAGCGGATTATTATGAAAGTGAAGATTGGGAAGCTTTTGATGCTGCTTATGAAAAATGGTCTTTTGATAAAAGAAAGCAGCTGAATTATTATGACGAATCCATTGATTTGACGTCATTCTTTGAAAAAAGTATGCAGGAGTTTTTAACGGATACAGACAATGAAAACAGAGTGTATTCTCCGCTGAATCTGTATATGGCGCTGGCGATGTTAGCCGAAACCACAGAAGGAGAGAGTCGTGCACAAATTTTGGATTTACTTGGAAGCAAAGACATAGAACAGCTTCGTAAAGATGTGGTTTCGCTTTGGAATTCCAATTACAGCGACGACGGAAACTTTACCTGTATTCTTGCAAACTCTGTTTGGCTGAACGAAACTATTGATATAAAAAATAATACAATGAAACGATTGGCGGAAACTTATTATGCTTCTTCTTATAAAGGAAATCCGGCGGAAGATGAATATAATCAGGCCCTTCGTGACTGGTTAAACGAACAGACCGGCGGACTGCTTAAAGATATGATTGACAATATTTCCATGGATGCGGAAACTGTCTTGGCACTGGCATCCACCGTATACTTTAAAGCAGGTTGGATTGATGAATTTTCGGAGTATCGAACAGAACCGAATGTGTTTTATTCTACGGACGGTGAAATCACCTGCGATTTTATGAATCAAAGCAATTCGGATACTTATTACTGGGGAGAACGTTTTTCTGCGGTAAAGAAGGCTTTCAGTAACTATCGGGGCGAAAGCGCTATGTGGTTTATTCTTCCGGATGAAGGTGCATCTCCGGAAGAATTGCTTACCGATAAAGAAATATTGGAATTTATGTTTGAAGATAAGGCTTGGGAAAACAGCACTTACCTGACAGTGAATCTTTCGGTTCCGAAATTTGATGTGAAGTCACAGTTTGAGTTAAGTGACGGCCTGAAAAAACTCGGGGTAACGGATGTATTCGATCCGATAAAGGCAGATTTTACTCCCGTAACCGAGGAAAAAATCATCGTAACATCCGCTACACACGGCGCAAGAGTTATGATTGACGAGGAGGGGTGTACCGCGGCAGCATTTACTTTTATTGCAGACGGCGGAAGTTCCAAGCCTCCGGAAGAGGAAGTGGACTTTATAGTAAATCGACCGTTTCTTTTTGTCATTACATCGGAGACCGGACTTCCGTTATTTATCGGAATCGTTAATACTCCGGTACAATAAGACGATATTATATAAATTGGTCAGGGCTTTTGCTGATGAAGACAGCAGAAGCTCTGTTTTTATGTAAAAGGAATCTTTCTTACGATAAAACGTTCTTTTTCTTTAAAATAATATAGAAAATCCTTGGTTTTCATGTTATAATTAATTGTTACGGACGATTACTTGTTTAGTGAGGTGTAGCTTATGATACGACTTTCCAGAAGTAAAATTCAAAATCTTGCTGCCAACGAGGCTGTATTTCAGCGAGGACTTGCTTATTTCAAAGAAAAGCGGGTGATTCATGCCGCATGCTCAAAAAACAAGAAATTATATACATTTACCATACAAGGAAATCAAAAGTATCGTGTTACCGTAGAAGAAACTTCGGATCAGGATGTAGAATTCGCATGCAACTGTCCTGCAATGTACAGTCAGAAGGGGGCTTGTAAGCACTCGGTTGCAGCCTTGTTGTATTTACAGCAGTATATCGAACAGAAGGAGAAGAAAAACGGCACCGTCGGCACCTCGGCAGATGCAAGAGCCGGAAAAATTGTCCGGTATTTTGCGGATGCGGGAGAGCCGCGTTATGACAAGGAAGTCTATCGGATCGAGCCTTGTATCGAAATTCCGGGGTTGCTTCGCACCGATACCGATCCGGTATATCTTTCCATCCGTGTCGGAAATACCAAGTTATACCGTGTCCAAATGCTAAAACGTTTTCTTTTGGATTATAAAGAGAAAAAGAGTATTGTTCTCGGCAAAGAGTTTTGCTATTTGCCGGAGGAATGCAGTTTCGACCATGCTTCCGAACGATTGCTACAGGAGCTTTCCGCTTATCTGGAAGTGTTGGAAGTGCTGGACGGAGCCGGCAGCATGCAGCTGTTCCGGAAATCGAAAATCCAATTAAACCGGAGATTACTTTCGAAAATTTTATCCCAGTGCAAAGGACTTTCCTATACTCTGAATTTGGCCGGAAACGAATTGGAGGGAGTTCGTTTTGTAAAAGGAAATCCCCGGATCGAATATGATATCATCCTGCAGAATAATTTTCTGACCATGGACTATAAAGAAAGCGAAAAGGTGATTCCGATTACCGCCGACGGATCGTTATTGTTGCGGGACAATGCGCTTTACCTTCCGGATGATCGTTTTATGAAGACTTATTTGCCGTTTTATTCCAGTCTGGGAACGGAAAAAGAGCCGCTTGTATTTGAGGAAGATGATCGGGATGCCTTTCTTGAACATGTTTTACCGGCCATTCACGATGCCATGCAGGTGGAGATTCCGGAAGAAGTGCAGGATCGTTATTTAACCTTGCCATTTTCCGCAAAGCTTTATTTTGACTTGTTTCATGACGGCGTACAGGCTAAAGTTTCTTTTGTTTACGGAGAATACGAATTCAATATGTTTGACTCACCGAATGTGAAAGGTGGGTATATTTTGGTGCGTGAAAAAGAAAAGGAAGAAGCGATTTGTTCGGCTTTGACTTCTTACGGTTTTGAGCCTCATAACGGATTTTACCTGCTGAAGCAGGAAGATGATATTTACACCTTATTAACCGCAGGTCTTTCCGATTTGTCCTCTTATGCGGAATTATTCTCTTCCGATGCCTTTGCCAAGATGCGTCTACGCAGAAACAGCGGAGTACGTATGGGGATTTCTTTGCCAACGGGAGAAGATTTGCTTCAGGTAGAATTTCAATATGATGACATATCGGGAGATGAATTACGGGCAGTATTTTATTCCTATCGTCAAAAAAAGCAATATCATCGTTTAAATGACGGCAGTTTCATCGATTTAACGGACGATATGTTTGTAAAAGCAGCGGAATTGCTGGATAACATGAATTTATCTTATCGTGATTTTGACAAAAACGGTGTATTGAAAATCGCAAAAAGTCATGCGGTATATTTGGAATCCACACCACAGGAGTTAGGCTTTGAAGTGATAAAGGGTGAGAATTTTTCTGCATTTTTGGAACGCCTGCATTCTCCGGAAGCCCAAAATTATCCGGTACCGGAACAAATCAAGATTCCGTTGCGTGGATATCAGAAGACCGGATTTTCCTGGCTTCGTATGTTGTCCGATAACGGCTTCGGCGGTATCCTTGCGGATGACATGGGGCTGGGAAAGACGTTGCAAGCTATCACGTATATGGTTTCGGTTCTAAATTCCGAAACTTTTTCCGAAACGCCGTTTTTGGTTGTTTGTCCGACTTCCCTGGTATACAACTGGTTGGATGAGGTGGAAAATTATGCACCGCACCTTACGGTGAAAATCATACAAGGAACTCCGGAGGAACGCAGAAGTCTTTTAAATGAGGATGGGGGCTGCGATTTGTATATTACGTCTTATCCGTTACTACGGAGAGATTTACAATGCTACAACGAAAAGCAGTTTCACACTGTATTTATCGACGAAGCTCAATTTATTAAAAACGCAATGACCGGTAACGCACGTTCCGTGAAAGGACTTCGTGCGAAAACCAGATTTGCCTTGACGGGCACCCCGATTGAAAATTCTTTGTCGGAGCTTTGGTCCATTTTTGACTTTATCATGCCGGGATATTTGTTTTCCTACACCCGGTTCGCAAAACGTTTCGAACGTCCTGCAGCAAAGGGTGATACTGAAATTTTACAACAGCTCAGTCGGCGAATTAAGCCGTTTTTAATGCGACGAATGAAAAAAGATGTTTTGGCGGAGTTGCCGGATAAAATCGAAACAAAGCTGGTTACGGAACTTACGGAAGAACAGAGAAAATTGTATCTTTCCTACGCAAAACAGGCACGGAACGAGATTTCCGACGAGATTTCCCGTGTGGGCTTTGAAAAGAGCCGGATGCAGATTTTAGCGGCTCTGACCCGGTTACGTCAGATTTGTTGTCACCCGGGGATGTTTCTTGAGAATTACGACGGAGGAAGCGGAAAAGTTTCCCTGTTTTTACAGATTATGACGGAGTTAAGAGAAAACGGACA
Source organism: uncultured Clostridia bacterium (assembly GCA_937895705.1). GTDB lineage: Bacteria > Bacillota > Clostridia > Lachnospirales > Lachnospiraceae > SIG307. The sequence goes on along the minus strand of CALBKM010000029.1, from coordinate 2,863 downwards.
TCGTATTCTTGTATTTTCGCAGTTTACAACGATGTTAGAGTTGTTAAAAGATGCTTTGAGCGAAGCCGAGATTCCGTTCTTTTATTTGTGTGGAACCACGAAATCTGCGGAACGAAGAGACTTCGTAAAGCGGTTTAACGCGGGAGAGGGAGACTTGTTTTTAATATCCTTAAAGGCAGGCGGTACCGGACTGAACTTAACCGGAGCCGATACTGTCATTCATTTTGACCCTTGGTGGAATCCGGCGGTGGAAGATCAGGCTTCCGACCGTGCCCATCGTATCGGTCAGGAGAAAAATGTCCATGTCATCAAGCTTCTCACAAAGGGTACCATCGAAGAAAAGATTTTCCGGTTACAGAAAAAGAAACAGGATTTGTTCAACGCTGTGATTGAAGCCGGAGAAACATTTTTGAACAAATTAACAGAAGAAGAAATCCGGGAGCTGTTCGCCGACCCGGATTCCTAAAAGATTATTCGTTATTCTGATTGCTGAATTCCTCTATTAACTGTTCCGCCAGGGAATCGTTTAACGTCGGAAACGCAGTAAGTAATTTTTCTGCCAACTGATCTAAACGATCAAGATAGAGGAGTTCGGCACTTTTTAACCCTTCCTCATCCGTTTCATCGGAATTTAACATCTCAATCATATCTTTGGAAATATTTTCTTTCATCCATTCTTTTGCTTCCGCAACCGTTTGTTTTTCAGCTTCCGCACCGGCTTTTAACTTCTCTGCCTTAGCAAAGGAGTATAAGCCGAGTACAAGAAAAATCCCGAACAAAACAAACAGTACGAAGCAGGAAAATCCGGAACCGAACAACGAAATTATTTCTAAAAAGTTAAGTAATGCAAACAAGAGGCCGAGTACACCCAACACCGTAAAGGTAATTCCGGAGGAACGATAATCCTCGTAACGGGAAGCAACACTGACATACTTTTTGTTTTCTTTTTCTTCTTTATCGACATCCGACGAATCAAAAAAAGTGGTATAACCTTTCGAAGCCGAGTCGTTTTCGGAATCCTCTTCCTCCTCATCGTCATCTCCGAAATAATCATATTCTTCTCCCTTTAAAAAGGCAGCTTCTGCAGCCTGCTGCATCATCATTTCCGTTTCTACGGAATAGAAAGCCTTAAAGCATTTCCGAGCTTTTTTTGCATCCTGAGGAGCAACGTACAAGCCGAGCATATCACCTTCGTTGAGTGTAACGGAAGGAATTTCGGAATATTCCAAAAAATCATGAAGCTTTTCCATAAACATTTGATGCTCCGCATCAACCTTTACAATCAGTTCGGTCGCATCCTGTAACATCGCATCTTTATATTCGGTCACTAATTCCACTTTACAATCCGCACAATGCGTAATCCCCTCACGATATTCCGTCTTACACTTCGGACACCACGGCATAGTAATTACCTCCAATCATTTCGTAAAAATTCTCATGAGATTAGTATAGCGTAGTTTGAAAAGAAATTCAATAACAATTCGACCGATTCTTTACGGAAATGAAATTTTGTGCTATACTGTCGGTAGTCCGAAAAGTCCGGGGACTTAGTGACGGTTGGTGGCAGGAATGTTTTCTACGAGAACCCGCTCTCGCTCATGCAGAAACGTAGCGGATACTAGGCTCGAGAATACCTCGCCAAGTACCGACGTTTCCTTATGGTTCTCTACTAGAAAACATTCCTGTCACCAACCTGTAATAGCACCCCTCATCTTTATTGGACGATTCGACAGTATACCACAAAAAGAAATTAATATTTTTTCGGAGGAGAAAATGTCTAATACAACAACATTTACACGAAAACTTGCCCTGTCCGATGAGATTTTGATGGCAGTGGATAAGCCGGCCAGATATATCGGAGGTGAAGTAAATATGGTTCGAAAGAATCCGAGAGAGGCGGATATCCGGTTTTGTATGTGTTTTCCGGACGTCTACGAAGTAGGTATGTCTCATCTCGGCATTCAAATTTTATACGATATGTTTAATCGGCGCGAGGATACGTACTGTGAGCGCGTGTATTCCCCGTGGCCGGATTTGGATAAGGTTTTAAGAGAACAGAACATACCGCTGTTTGCGTTAGAGTCCCAGGAACCGTTAAAGGACTTTGATTTTCTCGGGATAACGCTGCAGTACGAGATGTGTTATACGAATATTTTGCAGATTCTGGATCTTTCGGGGATTCCGCTTCATGCAACCGACCGAACCGAGGAGGACCCGATTGTCATCGGAGGCGGTCCGTGCGCTTATAATCCGGAGCCTTTGGCTGATTTCTTTGATTTTTTCTATCTGGGCGAAGGAGAGACCGTTTACAACGAGATTTTGGACAAGTATAAGGAGCATAAAGCAAAGGGCGGCAAGCGTCGTGAGTTTCTTGAGATTGTGGCGGATATCGAAGGAATGTATGTGCCGATGTTTTATGATGTAACTTACAACGAGGACGGAACGCTGGCATCCTTTACGCCGAACAATTCCCATGCAAAGAAAACCATCCGCAAGCAGGTGGAAATGGAGCTTTCCGATACCTTTTACCCGGAAAAACCGCTGGTACCGTTTATCCGTGCAATTCAGGACCGTGTGGTGTTGGAGATTCAGCGTGGCTGTATCCGCGGATGCCGGTTCTGTCAGGCAGGTATGCTGTACCGGCCGATTCGCGAACGTAACGTGGAGTTTTTAAAGGATTTGGCCACAAAAATGTTGCGGTCCACGGGACATGAGGAGATTTCCTTGTCTTCCCTTAGCTCCAGTGATTATTCCTGCCTAAAGGAGCTGGTTTATTACTTAATCGACACCTTCCAGAACGACGGCGTGAATATTTCCCTGCCGTCCCTGCGTATCGATGCCTTTGCTCTGGATGTCATGAATA
>CALBKM010000028.1 GCA_937895705.1 uncultured Clostridia bacterium | reverse complement strand
CATGTGCAGCTGATCTGTACTAATAGGTCGAGGGCTTAACCATAACGGTGTTTACGAAGAGGATGGACCGGAGAGATCCGGGTCAATATACAGTTTAAAAAAGGGAAAAGGGAAGGAAGAACAGGAAAGTTCTTCTAAACTTGTTTAAAGGAAGAATTTGCGGTTATACTAGAGAAGCAAAGGAAACCTGAAATAATCCTCGATAGCTCAATGGTAGAGCACACGGCTGTTAACCGTGGGGTTGTTGGTTCGAGCCCAACTCGGGGAGCTAAAATGTTGGAACAGTTTTGAGGTTTCAGCATATATTATAGTATAAGGCGACATAGCCAAGTGGTAAGGCATGGGTCTGCAACACCCTGATTCATCGGTTCAAATCCGATTGTCGCCTCTGAAAAAAGCTCTGATTTTAATATCAGGGCTTTTCTTTTTTGTAAAAAATAGTTGAATTACTAAAACAAACCCCCGCATAACTTATCATGCGGAGGTTCATGCGTGTACGGTGCGGGCGGCTTTGCCTGCTATAAATTTTTATCCAGATATTCTTCCCGAATCATTTCTTCCTGAGCTTTTACTTCTTGTTCGAATTCGACCGCGGATACCATGTGACAGCCTTGACCGGTAATAATCACCTGTTCCATGCGGTCGGAGGTGGCTACCCTCACATAATGCTTTCGGCCGTGTTCATGAGCGAACCGCTCGATATAAGTGTCTGCAGTTTCCGCCTCTTTGGTATAGACCACATGGATATTATGATAATCGAAGGTTTCCGTGGCATGATTTTGTACGCGGTATGCGTCAAAAACAACAATTAATTCACACTTTCTCATGGCCTGATAATTACACATAGTATCAAGAAGCTTGTTTCGGGCGGCATCTAAGTTTGTAGAGGCAAGTTCCTTCAGCTCGTTCCAGGAAAAGATAATGTTATATCCATCCACCAGGAGGTAGGAAGTGCCGCTGTTTTGTACGGTTTCTTTTCCTTTATAACCGTCGGCTACGGAATCGTAACGTTTTGTTTTGGCAAACGGACGAAAGTGCTTTGCTTCTTTGGTATTACTGTTGGCAAATCCGGTGCGATGAAGAATTGCATCGATTTCTTCCGTACCTAACGAAGCATCTAAGGCGGAAATTGTATTACGGGTGGTTTGTCCGGTTGTGAAAGTATTGTCGGTTCCACCTTTTGTCCGCATTGCCAGGATGCTTTCAATGTGCATATGGTCGAATACTTCGTTCCACGGAATCACATCACCGCTTCCATGAGAACAAAATACGGAGGAAGAAGGATTGTTTGTGTCCCGGTCCGGGTCGTAACCCGAGTTTTCTATTACTTCCTCGGCGTTGTGACAAGGCTTGTAACCGCCCTGACCGAGATAAAGCTTCCCGCGGCCTTTGGTATAGGCGATAAATTCATTCTGGTACTCGGTAAAGGCAGAAACCGGTGCACTTCCGCTGATGATTGCGTAATCGGTGTCCGCATCGGATTCTTTCAACTCAAACTCTGCCTTCATGCGTTCCAAATCAGTCATGGCGCGACCTACAGAAGCTTGCGGAAGCTCCAGGGAAAAACTGTAATAAGGCTCCAGGAGCACAGATTCGGCTTGCATCAGACCCTGCCGGACAGCACGGTAAGTTGCCTGCCGGAAATCTCCGCCTTCGGTGTGTTTTTGGTGCGCACGCCCTCCGACGAGGGAAATAACAACATCGGTCAAAGGAGAACCGGTAAGAACGCCGCGGTGGGTGCGTTCCCTCAAATGAGTCATAATGAGGCGCTGCCAGTTGCGGTCAAGGATGTTCTCCTCGCAGTCTGACCTGCAAGAGATACCGCTTCCCGGGGCTCCGGGCTCTAAAATCAGATGAACCTCAGCATAATGGCGTAGGGGCTCAAAGTGGCCGACGCCTTCAACTGTGTTTGTAATGGTTTCTTTATAGACAATATTGCCTGTGCCGAAATCGACGATCATTCCGAAGCGTTCCGCAATCACCGTTTTCAATATTTCAATTTGAACGGCCCCCATGACTTGAATGTGTATTTCTTTTAAAAACTCATTCCAGACCACGTGAAGTTTCGGATCTTCTTCCTCCAAAAGGCGGAGTTTCGGGATGGCAAGCAAAGGGTCGGTTCCGTCCAAAATAAGCAGTTTGTAGGTCATCACCGGTTCAAGTAGAGGAATGTCGGACGGGATGTCGTTGCCGAGGGATTGTCCGGCAAAGGTAGAGTCAAGGCCGGTAACGGCACAAACTTCTCCGGCACGGACCTCGTTTACAGTGATAAATTTGTCACCGGAATAGAGCCTGATCTGATTGATTTTTTCGGTGTCTGTAATCGCCGTTTTGGAAAGTAATGATCCGCCGGTAACCTTTAAATGGGTTAAGCGGTTGCCTTGGGAATCCCGTGTTATTTTGTACACTTTGGCACCGAAATCCGTTGGATATGTTTTCGGTGCCATAAAGGTATTCAGCCCGTCAATAAATTCCCCAATGCCCTTCATTCGAAGCGCGGAACCGAAATAGCAAGGGAACAATTTTCTTGCCGCAACGGCTCCCCGGATATCGGAGTCGGTCAGTTCTTCTCCCGCAAGGTGTTTGTCTAAAAGAGCTTCGTCCGTCAAAGCAACAGCCTCTGTGTCGATGGCGGATTTGAAAGAAAAATCAACGATGGAATCGGAAAGCAGATTGTGAAGCTGTTCCAAAAGAATTTGCCGATTGGTTCCCTGCTGGTCCATTTTATTCACAAAGAGAAACGTGGGAATGCGGTAGTGTTTCAGTAACTGCCATAAGGTTTTCGTATGTCCCTGCACACCGTCTGCTCCGCTGATAACAAGAACGGCGTAGTCCAGTACCTGAAGCGTTCGCTCCATTTCCGCAGAAAAATCCACATGGCCCGGAGTGTCCAAAAGAGTGAGGGAACAATCTTTCAGAGAAAGACGAGCCTGTTTGGAAAAGATGGTAATGCCGCGTGCGCGTTCCATGGAATTAGTGTCCAGAAAAGCATTTTTGGTATCTACACGACCGAGCGTCCGAATGGCGCCGGTAGAGTAAAGTAAGGCTTCCGATAAAGTTGTTTTTCCGGCATCGACATGAGCGAGCATACCAATAACGAGAGTGTTCATACGGCGTCTCCTAATTTTTTCTAGCAATCTTTTTCACATGGAAGTAGTAAAAAGTCAGTACGATACAACCAAGCAAAATTCCGATGGAATCAATTAAAACATCAACCGAGGTTCCGTGGCGTCCCGGAACAAAACTTTGAAACAGTTCGTCTGCCGAGGCATAAAGCAGGCAGATGAAAAACGTAGGAAATACGGTGTTGCGCAAAAACGTCTTTTTCGGGTTTGGACTGTCCGGTTTGTAAAACCACACCCGTAACGGAAGAAACACACAGAAGGAAAGAATAAAATATTCCGACACATGAGCAATTTTCCGTATTAAGATGTGAATGGACATTGCGCGGGAGTAGAGTTCCCAGTAAGACAGGTCCAAGGAGAAAAGACGATTTATAAATCCCATAAGAATACGGCATATGGCAAGGCTCAAAGAACCGGAATCGGTACCGGTCTGAGAGGAAAAACCGAATATGACAAAGGGAAATAACAGTGCGGGAAGGATGGACAACCATCGGAGTAATGTTTTCATAAGGTCCTCGCAAGAAAGAGTGCTTCGGTAGTGATAGGTTCCGAAGCACTCTTTGAAATTTTGGCATAATGCAAATCGGGATTATTTGAAAATAGCCCGCAGGTAATTGTAGAAGCCCGGACGAATCGCGGTTGCGTTATGTTCGGCTCCCGGAATCTCAAACCAGGTATGTTCTACATTATTGGCCTCCAGAATTTTGTGGTAGCCTAGCGGGAACTGGCCTACGGTACCGTCGTTGCTGCCGCAGCACACCATAACCAGTTTTGCGGCGTATTCCTTGCCTTCAAAAGTCATTTCGTGTTCCTGCATCTGTCCCGGATGTGTCATGGCCCAGTCTTGTGCAGGGGTGGCACCCGGAGCCGGAGCAATGGCACCGATGTAGTTGAATAAGTCAGGTCTGGTAAATCCGATAAACAAGGTTTCGCGGCCGCCCATGGAAAAACCACCGATGGCACGATCTTCGCGGTTTGCGGAAACCGAGTACTTGCTTTCGATGAACGGCATTAAGTCCGTTACCAAATCGTTGATGAAATTGTCGTACGGTTTGGTTGCTTCTACGGTAAAGGCCGGCTGCTGGTTCGGATCCGAGGTGGCATACATATGCGGAAGTACCACTACCATTTCCTTTGCAAGACCGTCAGCGGTAAGATTTCCGAGCAATTCCAAAAGCTTTCGGTCGTTGTCGCGGAGGTGAACGTATTCATCTCCGAAAATTCCGTGCAATAAGTAAAGCACCGGATACTTTTTGGAAGTATCGTACTTCGGCGGAAGGATTACATTGGCGCCTCGCTCCAAACCGGTCGTTGTAGAAAAATAGGTTTCATGAACCACTTCCGGGTAAATTACATCGTCTCTTTTTTCGTAGGAAGAAAGAGGACATTCGGTTTCAATTGTAATTCCGTTCATTATCATAAGAAAACCTCCTTTAAATCACTTTGGTAAAACAAAAATATCTTTTGCAAGGTATGTTTATTTGACAAATAGTATATCATATTTTATGATATTTGGCAAATATTTTGAAAGTAAATGGGCGATTTATTTCCACATTGGTTTACATAAGAAAATTAATATTTTTATTGCAACCAACGGCAATTCGTGGTATTATAACAATGGATATTTATTGAAAGGAAGCGTAAATATGTTAGCAGAAGCAATGGTGGAGCTCGGAAAAAAGCGTTCCACAATCAGAGAAATTTTTGAATACGGCAATCAGCGTGCCAAAATCGTAGGAAGAGAAAATATTTTTGACTTCAGTATCGGCAATCCGAATGTGCCGGCTCCGGAAACGGTAACAAAGACGTTACTGGACATTATCCAGTCCGAAAATCCGGCAGTGCTTCACGGATATACCAGTGCCCAGGGAGCGGATTTTGTTCGTGAATCCATTTCCGCTTCGATTAACCGCAGATTCGGCACGAATTTTACGAAGGACAATTTATACATGACCGTAGGTGCTGCGGCAGCAATCAGTATTGTGTTTAAGGCACTTACCGTACCGGGGGACGAGTTTATTGTATTTGCGCCGTTCTTCCCGGAGTATGCGTGTTTTATTGAAAAAGGCGCAGGGGCAAAGTGTGTGATTGTGCCGGCGGATACGGAGAGTTTCCAGATTAATTTCGAAGAGTTTGAAAAACGAATCAACGAAAAGACCAAGGGAGTTGTGATTAATTCTCCGAACAACCCGTCCGGTGCGGTGTATTCCGAGGAAACGATTAAGCGCTTGACAGCGTTGCTTGCGGAGAAAGAGAAGGAATACGGACATGCCATTTACCTGATTTCCGATGAACCGTATCGTGAAATTGCTTATGACGGAGTGGAGATTCCGTATGTCACCAAGTATTACAAAAACACCTTTGTATGCTATTCCTACAGTAAGTCTCTTTCCTTGCCGGGAGAGCGTATCGGATATATTGTGGTGCCGCAGGAGATGGAGGACTGGCAGGATGCTTATGCTGCGGTTTGCGGAGCGGGAAGAATTCTCGGATATGTAAATGCGCCGAGTATGTTCCAGCGTGTGGCTGCAAAGTGCGCCGAGGAGACCGCGGATATTTCCATTTATCAGAGAAACAGAGATTTGTTGTATGAAGGAATGACCTCTTTCGGCTATAATGTGGTGAAACCGCAGGGAGCGTTTTATTTGTTCCCGCAGGCGTTGGAAGCGGATGAGAGAGCATTTTGCGAGCGTGCGAAAAAGTATGATTTGCTCTTGGTTCCGGGTACGGATTTCGGGTGTCCGGGATTCCTTCGTATTTCTTATTGTGTAAAGACCGAACAGGTGGAGCGTGCGCTTCCGTTGTTCGAAAAGCTTGCAAAGGAGTACGGAAAGTAATCTTTGCAGAGAGGATATAGAGTGTATGGAGAAAAAGACAGCGTTAGAACGTTTGCTTGCTGTTATTACGAGACCCAGGGTGTATATCCAGACCCACAATTATCCGGACCAGGATGCACTTGCCGGTGCGTACGGATTGCAGGAGTTGTTGCGGTATAAAGGGATTGAGTCTGTGATTTGCTATCAGGGAGAAATTGATAAGGCCAATACCATTTCCATGACGGAGGCTCTGGAGCTTGAATTGTACGATGTGGATGACTTGCCGATACAGAAAGATGACGAGATTATTCTGATAGACGGCCAAAAGGGGAATGTAAATCTGGAGGAATTGTCGGGAGAGGAAATTGCCTGTATCGACCATCATCCTGCGCAGGATACGGATAGTTATCGTTTCTCTGATATTCGTAAAGTAGGGGCTTGTGCAACCATAATTGCGGAATACTTTTTTGAAAACGACGTTCCGGTGAGTAAGAAAGTAGCTACCGCACTGACTTACGGAATTAAAATGGATACCGCAAATCTGATGCGACAGACCACACCGGAGGATGTGGATATGTTTTGTGCCATGTATAAGATGGCGGACATAGAAATGATTCGTATGTTTGAAAGCCATTCGTTGATTATGACGGATCTGGACGCATACCGGAAAGCGTTAAAAGATTTAAAAATTTACGGGAAGAACATCGGTGTGGCAAATGTGGGGGCAGAATGTTCCGAAGCAATGATGGGAACGTTGTCGGACTTTATTATGTCCCTGGATGTGGTAGAGTTTTCCGTGGTATACTCGTACCGTGCGGGGGGATTGAAACTATCGGTGCGAAGCGAACTGGGAAATGTTGATGCCGGACTGATTGTTCAAAAGGCACTTTCCGGATACCTGGGCGGCGGAGGAGGACATGCCGGTATGGCAGGCGGCTTTGTGGCGGGACTCAGTGAAATTCAGGCAGATGAAGCGGAATATATCATCACGGAACGTATTATTAAATTGGTGACGGAGTGTAGGAACGAAGTGAAATAACGGGAGAATCCCGTCGGAAGGAGAATAAACATGGAGTTAGTAACAGTAAGAGAATTATATCGTAACAGAGAGCAGTATTTAGGCAAGAAGGTAACGGTAGGAGGCTGGGTAAGAAGCGTCAGAGATTCCAAGGCGTTCGGCTTTATTGTATTAAACGACGGTACTTTTTTTGAGACTCTTCAGGTAGTATATCATGACACTATGGCTAATTTTGCGGAAGTTTCCAAGCTTAACGTAGGTTCCGCAATTATCGTGACCGGAGAACTTGTGGCAACTCCGGAAGCAAAGCAGCCGTTTGAGATTCAGGCAGAGGACGTTTTTGTGGAAGGTGCATCCACTCCGGATTATCCGCTCCAGAAGAAGCGTCATACGTTGGAGTTTTTGCGTACCATGACTCATCTTCGTCCGCGTACCAATACGTTCCAGGCAGTGTTTCGTGTGCGTTCTTTGATTGCGTATGCGATTCATAAGTTTTTCCAGGAAAGAGACTTCGTTTACGTGCACACTCCGCTTATTACCGGTAGTGACTGCGAAGGTGCGGGCGAGATGTTCCGTGTAACTACCATGGATATGGAGAATGTGCCGAAGAATCCGGACGGTTCCGTAGATTATACAAAGGACTTCTTCGGAAAGTCCACGAACCTTACCGTAAGCGGCCAGTTAAACGGAGAGACATATGCAATGGCATTCCGCAATATTTATACCTTCGGACCGACGTTCCGTGCGGAGAATTCCAATACCACCCGCCATGCGGCAGAGTTTTGGATGATCGAGCCGGAAATCGCATTTGCCGATTTACAGGATGATATGATGCTTGCGGAGAGCATGATTAAATACATTATTTCTTATGTGTTGGAAAATGCACCGGAAGAGATGAATTTCTTCAACAGTTTTGTGGATAAGGGCTTGATTGAGCGTCTGAACCATGTGGCAAATTCCGATTTCGGTCATGTAACCTATACGGAAGCGATTGAAATTTTAGAGAAGAATAACGATAACTTTGACTACAAGGTAAGCTGGGGATGCGATTTGCAGACCGAGCATGAGCGTTATTTGACCGAGCAGGTGTTCAAAAAGCCGGTATTTGTAACGGATTATCCGAAGGAAATCAAGGCATTTTACATGAAGATGAACGAGGACAACAAAACCGTTGCGGCAATGGATCTTTTGGTACCTGGCATCGGCGAGATTATCGGCGGCAGCCAGAGAGAGGATGACTACGACAAGCTTTACAAGAGAATGGAAGAGCTGAAGTTAAATCCGGAAGATTACGACTTCTATCTGGATTTACGTAAATACGGTTCCGCCAGACACGCGGGATTCGGTCTCGGCTTTGAGCGTTGCGTTATGTATTTGACGGGTATCGGAAACATCCGTGATGTTGTTCCGTTCCCGAGAACCGTAGGAACTTGCGATTTATAAACAAAAGAGGAGGATGCGTATGAAACCGGAAGCAGTATTTCCGAATATCGGAAAGTCAAAATTGTTATTTCAGACCCCGGCAATCGGACTGAACAAGGAACAGTGTCCTATTGTGAGAGAAACAGGATACTGTCTGCCACAGTTCATCTTTTGCGTAGAGGGCGAGGGAGTACTGGAAACGGAAGGCAAAGTATTTCAGTTAGAAGAGGGCTGTGTGTTCTATCTTCCGGAAGGTCGCGAACACCGCTATTACGGAAAAGGAAAATGGGTTACCAGCTGGATTCATCTTGCGGGAGAAGGAATGCCGCAGGCGTTGGAGTGCATGGGAATTAAAGATGCTACCGTGTTAAACGGAATGGATACTTCCCGTTTCGAGCGTATTATGCGCCAGATTCTCACAGAGTTAAAGAATGACAGGCTGAACGGTATGGAACGCAGTTCCGTGCATATTTATGACCTTTTGATGGAGTTCTATATGCTGCAGCATGAGCTTGCCCAGCCGCAGACGAAGGGAAAACAGAGACTGCTTCCGCTTCTTGATTATATCGATGAGCATATTACGGAGCAGATGACATTGCAGGATCTGGCAAATGTGCTGAATATCACACCGCAACATTTGTGCCGTACCTTCAAAGAGGCGTTTTCCATGCGCCCGTTCGAATATATTACCAGACGCAGAATACAGATTTCGAAGCGTTATCTGGCAGACCGTAATATGAAGATAGCCGCTGTCGGCCAAATGGTGGGTATTCGTGACGTCAGCTACTATTGTTATAACTTTAAGCGTCTGGAGGGTATTACGCCGAACGAGTTCCGGGCACAGAATTTTTAAATAGGCGACCGATGTTGTGCATTTTTGAAGGCACAGCGGAAAAGGGGATAAGAATAAGGGCAGAATTTCTTTGAGGACAGACAGGAGGAGACTGCCATGGATTTTCGAAAGCGTCTTATTGTAATGTTTATGATTATGACGCTGTTTCCGATCTTGCTTTTGGTGAGTTTCGGATTCATAATTATTCAGTATCAGGCAAATGTGATGCAGCAGACCTATGATACGGAAGTAAATACGTTACAAGCGTTGCAGAACCCGGTGCAGGTATTAAACCGCCTGACCCGGGGAACTTATAATGAGTTGAAGACAGTAACGAAACATAATCCGGATACATTGCTGGACATGTCGTATTTGCAAACGGTAAATGCGGACCTGGAGAAGCGCCAGGCTTTCCTGGTGATACAAAAGGGAGACCGGCTTGTCTACAGCGGAAATAATGAGTTATACGACATGATTCGGGATACGTTGCCGGGATACGGTTCTTACAACACTAACGTGGACGGCGGTTTGTATATCAGCGGACGAATTCCGTATCTGGTGAAGCAGCAGGACTTTTTGTTTTCGGATGAGGAACCGGGGAGCGTATACATTGTTTCGGATGTAAACAGACTTATTCCTCAGACGAAAAATTCGTTATTTCAAGCAATCGGTTCTGTGGTCATCGTGTTTTTACTCACGGCATTGTTTTTGCTTATCTGGCTGTACGCCGGAGTAATAAAGCCGATTAATAAATTAAAACAGGCAACCAGGCGTGTAAAGGACGGAGATCTGGACTTTCGTCTGGAAAAAACCGGAGAGGATGAAATCGGGGAATTGAGTGCGGACTTTGAGGAAATGCGGGCGCATTTAAAGACGGAAATCGACACCCGGATTCAGTATGAAGAAGATTTACGAAGTCTGATCGGAAACATCTCTCATGATTTAAAGACTCCGCTTACGACCATAAAGGGCTATGCGGAGGGGATGATGGACGGAGTGGCGGATACGCCGGAAAAACAGGAAAAGTATTTGCGGACCATACGAAACAAGGCGGAAGACATGACACGTATGGTAGAGGAGCTTTCGTTATATACGAGAATCGATTGTAAATCATATCCGTATCATTTCGAAAAGGTGCGGTTAAAGGATTTTTTTGCGGACTGTATCGAAGAGGATGAGCCGGAGCTGGAACAAAAGAATATTAAGCTTACTTTGTGGGATAAGCTTACGGAAGACGATGAAGTGTATGCCGACAGAGAACAGTTAAAGCGTATTGCCATGAATATTATCGGTAATGCGGTAAAATACTTATCAAAGGACAGCGGAGAAATTACGATTACGCTGATGGACGAGAACGACTATATCCGTACGGAAATCAGTGATACGGGTGCAGGAATTCCGGAAAAAGATTTGCCGCATATTTTTGAGCGGTTTTACAGAGGGGATACTTCCAGAAATACGGGGAAAGGCGGTTCCGGTCTGGGACTTGCAATCGTAAAACAGATTGTGGAGGACCATGGCGGCACCATCAGTGCCAGAAGCAAAGAAGGGGAAGGCACCACCGTTTCGTTTACGTTACTGAAGGTACGAAAAGACGGTCGGGAGCAAAAATTGCCGCAGATGTACCGTGGTTTGGGCGGAATAAAAGCATAGTACGTGTTGCGGGAAGGAGGAAGTATGTCGAAGATTCTGATTATTGAGGATGAAATGGCGATTGCGGAGTTGGAGCGGGATTATCTGGAACTCTCCGGGTTTGAGGTGACCATTGCAGAGGACGGATTGAAAGGGAAACAAGCGGCGCTGGAGGGCGATTTTAATCTGGTGGTGCTGGATTTGATGTTGCCGGGAAGCGACGGGTTTGAAATTTGCAAGGCAATCCGAGAAGCAAAGGACATTCCGATTTTGATGGTGTCCGCAAAAAAAGATGAAGTGGATAAAATTCGCGGTCTGGGTCTGGGTGCGGATGATTATATGACGAAACCCTTCAGCCCCAGTGAACTGGTTGCCAGAGTAAAAGCCCATTTGCAACGATATGAGCGCTTGGTGGGTAGCGGTGTCCGCGAAAACAAGACGGTAGAGACAAGAGGACTCCGGATTGATAAAACGGCCCGCAGAGTGTTTGTAAACGGTGAGGAAAAGGCATTTACCACAAAGGAGTTTGACCTTTTGACCTATCTGGCGGAAAATCCGAACCGGGTATTCACAAAGGATGAATTGTTTCGTGCTATTTGGGATATGGACTCTCTGGGGGATATTGCTACGGTGACGGTGCACATTAAAAAGGTGCGTGAAAAAATAGAAACCGATACGGCAAACCCGCAATATATAGAGACCATATGGGGCGTAGGGTACCGATTTAAAGCATAGACAGTATGGACGTCACATATGGTCTCACTCCGTGGGATGCACACGGGCGGGAAAGGAAAGCAGCAAAGCGGCTCCCGCCCGGCGCCGAAACAGCCTGCTGTTTCGATATAGTGGGGCGTAGGGTATCGCTTTAAGGCATAATAGAAAGGAGTCTACGGATGAGAGAAGAGGAGTTTGTAACGGCAAGAGAGAAAAAGTGCTCGTTTTTCGGGTTTTTGTTTCGACTGGCGACTTTTGCCGTGGCGGTGTACGGCGCGGTAACGGCTGCGAAAAAGATATTGACGCGTCTTTCCCGACGTTTGGAGGAGGACAATGAAGGAAACGAAAGTAAACGTTATCTTGTAGGACTGGGCATGCGGGAGATTTGCCTGGAGGACGAGGATGTATCCGATGTCGACCTTACGGTGGTGGTTGGCAATGCAGAGCTGGATTTGTGCGAAGCGGAGCTTGCCGAGGAGACGTTTGTAAAAGTACGTACCCTGGGTGGTAAGGTATTGATTAAGGTGCCGCCGATGGTGAGGGTAGAGTTGGACGGGAAGGGTGTAATCTGTGGCTTTTCCAATCAGGTCCCGTCCTATGAGAATAAAAGCCTGCCGGTGGTTTATGTGAATGCGGAGAGCTTGGGAGCTTGTTTAAAGATAGTGCTTGGAGAGGAGTAATGTGTTGCATTGACAATTCCCCGACTATCCCGTATAATACAGCACAGGAAGCACTTGCGGCTTCCGCACCTATTCCGAGGACTTCCGAGGGAACGGTGTAACTAGAAACATAATAATTCTGAGGACGCGGGATATGTTCCCGGTACTAAGAAAGAGAGGTTAACTTATGAAAAAGAGATTGGCAGTATTATTGACCGCAGTGATGTTGGTAACCGTATTTGCGGGCTGCGGGAAAAAGGATGAGGGTCAGGCCGAGCCGACGAAAGAGCCGGTGGTAACGCAGGATGTGTCCGGTGAAGGAGAAGGACAGGAGGTTGAGCCGACGGCAACTCCGACAGAAGCTCCGAAAGAAAAGGCAGATGTGAACATTGCGGCGATGAAGGGACCGACGGCGCTGGGTATGTTAAAGATGATGGAAGATGCCGAGGCGGGGACTACCGCAAATAACTATAAGTTTACCGTTGCAGGTGCAGCGGATGAGATTACCGCAAGTATCATCAAAGGTGAGATCCCGATTGCGGCAGTGCCGTGTAACCTGGCATCGGTGCTTTATAACCGTTCCAAGGGCGGTGTGACAATGTTGGGCATTAACACCCTTGGTGTATTGTATATTGTGGAAACCGGTGAGACAGTGCAGACGGTGGAGGATTTGCGGGGCAAGACGATTTATTCCACCGGCAAGGGAACCACACCGGAGTATACCTTAAACTGGCTGTTAAAGTCCGCGGGCATGGAACCGGGCAAGGATGTGACCGTAGAATATAAGTCTGAGGCCACGGAGGTTGCGGCGATTTTATCCCAGACAGAGAATGCGGTAGCAATGCTTCCGCAACCGTATGTAACAACGGTATTGAACAGTAACGAAAAGGCCCGGATTGCACTGGATATTACAAAGGAATGGGAAGCTTTAAACGAGGGTTCCACGGTAGTAACCGGTGTTGTGGTGGCAAATACGAAGTACTTAACCGAGAACCCGGATGTGGTAAATGCATTCATGGAAGAGTATGTAGCCTCTGCGGCATATACGGTAGAGAATGTGGATGCGGCAGCGGCGTTGTCAGAGAAGTTTAACATCTTCAAGGCACCGATTGCAAAGAAGGCCATTCCGTACTGTAACATTGTCCTGATTGAAGGCGAGGAAATGAAAGCGAAGGCAAGTGCGTATTTGAAGGTGCTGTTTGAGCAGAATCCGGAGTCTGTAGGCGGAGCGATGCCGGAGGACGGGTTCTTTTATATGAGATAAATTACAACAAAGAAGAAAATAAAGTGATAACATAAGGGACAATTGCAATTGAGAAATCAACTGTAATTGTCTTTTGTGTTATTATAGGAAAGATATGTAACATTTTTGAAAGAATATTGATATGGTGAGGAAAGTGTGATAGTATTAGTATGGGAGGATGTGTCGTGGACAGGAAGGAGTTTCTTTTGGAAAATACGGAAAAAAATTCGACGCGATCCCTGACGCCGGATGTCAGTCGAGGGTTTGCGATTTTTCTGGTCATATGGGGACATGTGATTCAACAAGGGTTGAACGGTGTTACAGAGGTTGCGGAAAACGTTGTGTTTAAGTGGATATATTCGTTTCATATGCCTTTGTTTATGCTTATCAGCGGTTTTTTCTTTTTCGGTTCCGCAAAAAAGAAAGGGCTGAAGTCTTTGGTGCTGAATCGGACAGGGGAATGGTTAAAGACATTAGTGATTTGGAATACGATTTGTTACGGATGTAAGTTGCTTTTTCTTATCCTTCGGGAGGAGAGCGTGACGTTTTCCGTAAGAGCATGGTTTGAGGAAGTGACCATGGGATATTGGTTTTTGTGGGCGGTGTTATTTTGTACGGTTATTGTCGGTCTGGTGACGAAGATACTTCCGCAAAAGCTGTGGCCGGTGGGCGTGGTTGTGTTTGCACCTTTGATTCTGATTAGCCCGTGCCGGTGGGTTATCTTATCCATGTATCCGTATTTTGTTATTGGCTTTTTCTTTCATATGTTTACGGATGGCGGGAGAAAAATTGCTTCGTGGTTGAAGTTTGCGGCGGTAGCTCTTTATTCGGTCGGAATGGTGTTCTATTTTTGTGTTCCGGCAGTAGGAAACAGTGAAATCAAAGGACTGCTGGAGATCTGCATTGCAATGCTAAGGGGACAAAACGGTGCGGCGGATGTCCTTTATCAGATGGGGCGGACGGTGTTGTTTTATTACCTCGGAATTACCGGAAGTATTACGGTAATTGTGCTGGCCGATTGGTTCGGAAGGAAGGCCGGTAAGGCGAGCTTCGCGGGAATTCTTGCCCAAATGGGACAGTATTCCCTGCAGATATATATTTTACAGAGAGTATTTGTCGAACTTATATTAACGAGGGTTTATCGGAATATTACGGAGCATATTGGAACAGGGTTTGTAGAAAGCAATCTTCCGATAGTAACTTATATGTATTCGTTACTTATTTCGGTATTATGTGCAGGGGTTATTTTTGTTATTGCAAAGTATGGCGTTCGAGGTAAGCTGAGGCGGTTTTTGTTCGGAAGATAGAAACGGAGACTGAGGAGAGCAAACTTGTACAAAATGTGGCAAAAGTTTCTTTGAAAAGGAGATTATGAATGGAGAACTTACAGAAGAGCAACAATATTATCATTATTCGTATGGATGAGTTGATTCACTGGGTAATGAGAAGAATAATTTGGATCCTTCTGGCAGGTGTATTGTTGGCGGCAGTAGGCGGATATTATGCATCAAGAATGAGGTCAACACCGATGTATCAAGCGACAACCAAGCTTTATATTACAGGTGTGCAGAGCTTTGTGCCCTCTACCGGAAATTTTGCTCTCGGCAGGCAGGTGATTAATAATTATGTGGAAATTATGAAAAGCCGTCCGGTTTTGGAAGAGGTTATAAATAATTTGGGCTTAAATATGAGTCCGCAACAACTGAGTAAATGTATTTCTGCCCGCGTTCTCGGGGATACTTGCATGCTGGAAGTTTCGTTAGCTTTTCCGGAGGCGGAATGGGCGAAGAAAACTCTGGATGAATTGGTTGTGGTTTCTGCAGAACAAGCCTTCGAGATAATGGGATGTACTCCGCCGACAGTGTTTGAGGAGTCCGTAGTGCCGACTGCACCGTATAATACCTTTGTTCCGCCGGTGTTGAAGTTTGCCGTAATCGGAGGCGCGGCAGGTGTGCTCCTGGCCGGGTTTCTGGTGTTAGTGTTTTATTTTTTGAATTCGAAGTTTGATACCCCGGGAGCGGCTGAGGACAAGTTATCCGTACCGGTATGGGGTGTGTTGCCGAAGGAGGAAAAGTATAAGCAGGGTGCGGGAGAAGCGTTTGTTTCCAGATTGTCTTATGAAGCGGACGGTGCAAAAACCATTGCTTTTGTGAGAACAACGACCAAAGAAGCATCCTATGATGCAATGAAACAGGCGTTTGCCGGACTGCAGAAAGCGGGTAAGAAGGTAATTTGTGTAGATACCAATTTCGGCAATCCTACCTGGAGTGAGCTCGGCGGAAATAAGACAGGAGTAAAGGGTGTTTGTGAGTTGTTGGCAGGAAAGTCGCTTTTATCGGAGTTAATAAGGAAGGCGGAAGGAGAGCCGGACAAGCTTTTATGCGGAGCAAGGGCCGTGAACAGCGGAGAATTGCTGAAAGGGGCATCTTTTGCCGGTCTGTTGGGAAGGTTAAAGGAAAGTTATGATTATATTTTCCTTGATGTACCGCCGGTGCAGTACGGAATGGATGCGTTTGCTGTGATGTCTGCGGTTGATTTGAATTTGTGGGTACTTTCCGCAAAGAAGACAAAGACGTATACAGCAAAAAATGCGAAGAAGAATATGACTGCAAAAAATGTAACCGTAGACGGTCTGGTTTTAACCGAAGTGTCTGTGAGAAGAGGCGGTCGTTTCTTCAAGAAAAAGTACGGTTCTTATGTAGGATTGTATAGAAAGTAAAGCGGGAGAACAGAATGATGGAAAAGAAACAACATGTGTTTATTATCGGTTCAAAAGGAATTCCGGCGGCATACGGCGGTTTTGAATCTTTTGTGGATAAATTGACCTATTACAGAAAGACGCAGAATATTCAGTATCATGTATCCTGTGCGGTAGACGCGGATAAGTGTCCCGAAAATACGGAATTTACGTATAATGATGCCAGGTGTTTTTATATCAAGTGGAAGAACCTCGGACCGGCAAGGGCGGTGTTCTATGATATTGACGCATTGAAGGAGTGCATCCGCTACATCAGAGAGAATCAGATTGAGAATCCGATTGTGTATATTTTGGCGTGTCGTATCGGCCCGTTTGTGAAGAAATATGTAAAGACCATACATAAGTTGGGAGGACTTGTTTATGTGAATCCGGACGGTCATGAGTGGAAGCGTGCAAAGTGGAGTGCTCCGGTACGTGCCTATTGGAAGCTTTCCGAGAAGCTGATGGTAAAGCATGCAGATCTTCTGATTTGTGATAGTGTGGAAATTGAAAAGTATATAAAAAAGGATTATGCGGCATATCAGCCGAAGACTACTTTTATTGCTTACGGCTCCGAGACTGTGCCGTCGGTTCTTGCAGATGATGCACAGGAGTATGTGGATTGGTGCAGGGAGAAGGGGATTACGCCGAATGAATATTACCTTGTGGTGGGTCGTTTTGTGCCGGAGAACAATTTTGAGACCATGGTCAGAGAATTTGTGAAGTCCGATACGAAGAAAGACTTTGTATTGATTACCAATGTAGAGCAGAATAAATTCTATGAGGAGCTAAAGGTACAGACCGGCTTTGACAAGGATAGTCGCGTAAAATTTGTGGGAACGGTATACGAGAAGGAGTTGTTAAAGAAAATTCGTGAGAACGCGTACGCATATTTCCACGGACATGAAGTCGGAGGCACGAACCCGAGCCTTTTGGAGTCCTTGGGAAGCACGGATTTAAATCTGCTTTTGGATGTGGGATTTAACAGAGAAGTTGGCGTAGAAAGTGCACTTTATTGGGGAAAGGGTGACGGTGAATTGGCGAAATTGATTCACGAAGCGGATCTTTTGAGCCCGGAGGAAAGAGCACAGTACGGAAAGAAAGCAAAGGCGCGTATTGCGGAAGCATATAGCTGGGATTACATTGTAGAACGTTACGAACAGACCTTTTTGGCAGAAACAAAAGCGTAGGAGACAGATTCATGAAAATCTTAATGGTGAACAAGTTTTATTATATTAAGGGCGGAAGCGAGACCTATTATTTTGCATTGAAAAATCTTTTGGAGTCCCGGGGACACGAAGTAATCGATTTTTCCATGCAGGATGAAAAGAATTTTGAGTCTCCTTATGCCGAGTACTTTGTAAGTGCCGTGGATTATAACGGAAAAATGGGACTTGGTCAACAGTTAAAAGCAGCAAAGAATATCATTTATTCCTCCGAGGCGAAGAAAAAGCTGGAGAAGCTCATTCTTAAGACGAAACCGGATGTGGCACATTTACATATTTTCCAGCACCAGTTGTCTCCGTCCATTTTGGATGTATTAAAGAAGCACAAGATTCCGGTGGTGTACACGGCACATGATTTAAAGATGTTGTGTTTGAATTATGTGATGATGACCGGCGGACAAGTTTGCGAAAAGTGCAAAGGCGGTCACTACATGAATTGCCTGAAACAGAAGTGTGTGAAGGATTCTGCGCTTAAGAGTGCCATTAATGTGGCGGAAGGGTATTTACATAAGTGGAGAAAAAGCTACGATACGATAGATAAGATTATTACACCGAGCAAGTTTTATGCGGATAAGTTTGTGGAATTCGGTGTGTCAAAGGAACGGGTAATGCATTTACCGAACTTCCTGGGAAGAGAGTGTCCTAAGGTTAATGTATCCGAGGATTCGTTGCAGTACTTTTTGTATTTCGGGCGTCTTTCCAGAGAGAAGGGCATTATGACATTAATTAAAGCGGTAGAGGGCACCGATATGCAGCTTTCCATTGTAGGAGGGGGTCCGTGTAAGGAAGATATCGAAGCCTATATTGCGGAACATAAATTGCAGAATGTAAAGCTTCTGGGTTTTAAGTCCGGACAAGAGCTGATTGATGTTGTGGGAAATGCAAGAGCAGTGGTACTTCCGTCGGAATGGTATGAAAACGGGCCGTATTCCGCAATTGAGGCGTTGCAGTTGGGGCGGCCGATTATCGGTTCGGAAATCGGAGGAATTCCGGAGCTGGTGGAAGGCAACGGAGTATCGTTTCCGCACGGGGATACAGAGGCGTTAAGAAAGTGTTTGACGGAATTCCCGAAGCCGGGAACCGAGGAGTATGATAAGCTCAGTAACAGCTCTAAGGAGCTGTTTACAAGAAATTATATGGCAGCGGGGCATTACGAGAAACTGCTTCCGGTATATGAGGCACTGGTGAAGAAGAATTAAAGGAGACGGGCCTATGAGAACGATTCCGAAAATTGTACATTATTGTTGGTTCGGCAATGGGGAAAAGCCGCAGGAGGTAAAGGATTGTATCGCTTCCTGGAAGGAGAAAATGCCGGGTTATGAGTTTATGGAATGGAATGAATCGAATTTTGACGTAAAAGAAGCGATTCCGTATGTAAAGCAGGCATATGAAGCAAGAAAGTTTGCTTTTGTCAGCGATTATGTAAGAATTCAGGCCTTGTACCGGTTCGGGGGAGTTTATTTTGACACGGATGTGGAGGTATTAAAACCTTTTGAAGAGCATCTGAAAGAGAATGCAATGTTACTTGGGTTTGAAAGCGAACGTAGTTTGTTGACCGCCTTCATTGCGGTAGAGAAGGAGCATCCGTATATGAAGGAATTTCTGGAGTCCTACGATAACCGTAGCTTTTTAAATGCAGACGGAAGCTTTGATATGACGGTGATTAATAAAGGGTTCTCGGAGTTAATGGAAACAAAGGGCGTAGATTTAAGCCGTAACGAGCATCAGGAACTGAGAACCGACAGGATAGAGGTCTATCCGATTGAATATTTCTGCGGGTTTGATATGAACAACTGGCATGAGGTTGTGACAGAGAAAACATATACGGTGCATCACATGGCCGGAAGCTGGGTGGCCGGCGGCGGGGCTTTGAAGAAAAAAGTGATTAAGGCGGTACAGAAAATCATCGGATGCAGGAATTATGATAAGCTTCGCAGTATGTTGAAAGGCGGAAAATAGAAATGGTACTGACTGGGAAACAAGTGAGATTAAGTACAATAAAGATGTTTTTGTATTCCAGAGGAAATGCATATAAAAATGCGGAATACATTCGAAAAAAGGGGATTTTTCATCATATGGGTGAAGGGTGTTTTTATCACCCGAGAAAGCTTCCGACGGAGCCGGTGTTGGTGTCCATGGGGAGCAATGTATGGGTGGCTTCCGGTGTGCGGTTTGTAACCCATGATATGTCGGGGGATATGTTAAAAAATCATCCCAAGTATAAGGATGTGTTCGGAAAAATGTACAGCCCTTATTACATGGGAACGATTGAAATCGGAAATAACGTTATGATCGGGGCCGATTGTATCATTATGTATGATGTAAAAATCGGAGACGATTGCGTCATTGCGGCGGGCAGTGTTGTTACAAAAGATGTTCCGTCCGGAACGGTGGTAGGCGGAGTTCCTGCAAAGCCCATCGGTAAGTTTGAAGATTTTGCGGAAAAGAGAAAGCAGTCTTTAGCCACCATGATAAAAAAAGAGGACGGCATGGACGGAATGATTGAATATTTCTGGAAAGAAAAATAAAACGGAAAGGCGGAGCGGCAGTGAAAATAGTAGCGGAAGAAAAAAAGATTGTCATGTGGCTGTACTTTGTAGCACTGCTGGGGTCCATGTTAACGCTGGTGGATAATGTACCTTTTATAGGGGTATGGAATAGAATTAAATATCTCTATATTATCGTGGTCGCTTTTTTCTGTTTGTATGATGGTGTGATGGTTTGGAACCGAAGGTTTTATTGGGCTCTCGGATTATTGGTTGTTCATACGGTGTTGTACGGAGTGGTATTTGTTAATCCCGTAATTGCGAACGAAACACGTCTTCATTTCAGTTTAATGATAACATGTTATTTGATGGTTTTCTTTACCGTACTGTATGTTTATAAAAAGAGATGTTATACTTTGTTCTTGGAGATGAGTTGTCTGGCGTTGGTGGCTTTTGTTTGTTGGTGCGCATTTACACATCCGGGGGACTTTGTAAATCCCATATACTTTGTAAATATTTTTTCAAGAATGGGACGGTTTCGTGCGCCCTTTGGCATGGGAGATGTAAATTACTGTGGAAATTATTGTGTATATTTGATAGTGGTATCTGTGCTCCTATGGAATGAATGGAAAAGGGAGAAGAAAGAAATTGATAAGAAACTTCGATATGCACTGTTATTTGTAAACTTTGTGGCGTTTTATATGTTGCTTTCCACGGCATCCCGGTCGGCTATTTTGAGTATTGCGCTGTTTGCGGGAGTCGGCCTTATTCTGAGATACAAGAGTGTATTGTTGAAACATTGGAAGGCAATTGCTGCAGTCATGGCGATTTTTGTGTTGCTTGTTTTGGTTGTATTAATTCCCACAGGGCTGCTGTCGGAGATTTGGTCACAATCCAACAGGGAAGGAAACATATCCATTAACTATCCGATTTTTGTGGCTCACGGGGATTACATGAACGGAATGGGATACATGGATAATTCGGGATTTTTGAATCAGAAATTCGGGTATCCTACAACAGCTATGGATATTTATTTTTTACACATCTTATTTAGTACCGGTATTGTTGGTGCTGTTCTGGTGTTTGGGCAGATGCTGTATATGCTTTATTGCCTGGTTCGATATTCGAAGACTAATGGTCGGGACATGGCGCTCAGCATGTATTTGATGATGTTGTTTTATGCGGTATGGCAGGTGAATTATATGAATTGTCGTTACTGGACCGGTGTGGTTCATATGGTGGTTCTGTTTATGTTTTTACTTCGTATCAGAGAAGAAAAGGATACTTATTTGATTTGTTTTAAGAGGAGATGATTATGGAAGCCACAAAGAAAAACGATTTTATGAATTATCTAAAAGGTATTGCGTGTTTCGGCGTGGTACTTGTTCATGTGAAGTTACCGAACTATGTATTGGACGGAGTGATTCAGTCTGTATTTCGGTTTGCAATCCCGCTGTTTTTTATGGTATCCGGCTATTTTTGCGATACTTCCGACAGAGAAAAGCTAGAGAAACGTTTGCCGAAGAAGTGTAAGCATATATTAGGGATTAGTGTGATCGGTTGTGTTTATTATTTTATATTTAATGTGATGATTGCGTTATTCGGAGATTCTCACGGCACCGTTGAGGATGTTGTAAAACGAGTTACTTCTCTCTTTGAACCGAGAAAGATTGCAGATTGGATTCTGTTTAATCAGGATCCGTTTATCAATATTATGTGGTTTACGTTTGCACTGTTGTATTGCTATCTTTTGCTGTGGGTAATTAATCGTTTTGATTTGTATCGTAAGATGTTTTGGAGTATTCCGGTACTGCTCGGAGTACATATGATACTGGGAAATGTTTTGATTTTATTCGGTGTTGAAGTAAGCAAATTGTATTATCGCAACTTCCTGTTTTTCGGACTTCCGTTTTTGCTTTTCGGTGTATGGCTACGAAGAAATCAAGCGCGGGTGATGGAAAAACTGCCGGTAAAAGCGACAGCGGGTTTTATGCTTGCCGGTCCGTTGTTGAGTATAGCGGAGTGGTTTGTGTTCGGACGCAGGGAATTGTTTTTCGGAAGTATTGTTTTTGTTCTGGGTGCATTTGTATATGCCCTTCACAGGCCGGAAGCTAAGCAGAATTCTTTTATTACCGTAATCGGTGAAAAATATTCTTTGTTTGTGTATATTGTACATGTCAGTTTAATCAGCGTGTTAGACCGGGTTGCGTATAAGATATTGCCGGGAGGGGCATTTACATTGGTTTATGAGTATGCAAAGACGTTTTTGATTTTCGGAATATCGGTTGTCGGCGCATATGTGTTTTATCTTTTAGTGAATACATGGAAGAAAAGAAAGGGGAATAAAAGTGCATAGAGCGGAAGATATTTTGGTCAGCGTGGTAATACCTACTTATTCGCGTAATGATATGCTTTCCCGCGCCGTTGAGTGTATACTGGCGCAAACTCATAAAAATTTGGATATTATTGTGGTAGATGATAATCCACCGGAAAGCGAATACAGAGCATCAACGGAACAACTGATGAAGAAGTATGAGTCGGACGGGAGAGTTCGCTATATTCAAAACGAGAAGAATTTAGGCGGAGCCGGAGCGAGGAACGTCGGTATCGAGGCGGCCAAGGGAGAATACATTGCTTTTTTGGACGATGATGATGAGTACTATCCGGAAAAAATCGAGAAGCAGCTGGCTGTGTTTTTGAACAGTAAGTTCGACAATCTGGCATTGGTGTATTGTGATGTGGCTCATGTCGGAAGAGAAGGAACAGAGTTTCAATGTGTAATTCGGAAGCGTCACAGAGGGAACTGTCTGTATGAGGCAATTGAGGATGATTGTTTAGCATCTACGTCCATGTGGCTTGTGAAAAAGTCGTATCTGAATGCGGTGGGGAATTTTACGATTGTTCCGTGTAAGCAGGATTCTACAGTAATTATAAAGTTGCTTGAGGCCGGATACGAGGTAGATTTTGTGCCGGAAATTCTATGTCTGTATCGAAATTACAAGGACGGTACCAGAATCAGTTTCGGTCCGAAGAAGATACAGGGGGAAGAGTTGTTTTATGAATTATGCAAAAAAAGCTATGACAAGTTTACATCTCGTCAAGTAAGGAACATAGAGTATTCCTTTGCTGTGCGATTGTTTCTTTTGTACGGTTGGAAGCGGCAGCAATTTCCGCAGGAATGGAAAGAACAACGTAAAAGAATGTGGAGGTTAAAGCCGTTGAAAGCTGCGATATTTCATGGGAAAGCCCGGTTGCGGAAGTGGAGGAAGAAGCTGAGATAGGAGATGAAAGGATGAAGCGGAGCGTTTATGTGTGTTTGTTGTGTTGCGTTTTGCTGATAGGGTGCGGCGGAAGGCAAGCAAAAGAATATGTGGACGAAACCGGTCAGATTAACAATACGAAACCGGTGGCAGTCACGGATACGCCGACTCCGTTTTCGGATGCGGATGCGCGAAAAACACCGGAAGTATCGGATATAGCTACCCCGGTTGCTATTGTAACGGCATCGGTTTCCGAAAGTACGCTGACACCAACAGCAACAGTGGCACCTGCGCATACGCCTACATTACCACCGACTTCAATACCTACATTAACACCTACGGTTGCGCCTACATCAATACCGACGCAGATTCCTGCATCGCCAGTGCCACCTTTTGACTTTTCTGAAATCGGAGTAGAGTCGTATTGGGACGATAACGGACGAGAAGTTTACGAAACGGCAACGTTCTTTTTTGATGAAAACGGGCTGTTATGTGTCGGCGTAAAGGCAATTTACAATGATAAATCGAATTTATTTGAGGCAGAGAAGATTTTTTACCTGCCGAACCAGAAAATATACAGAGAAACAATACTCGTATCGGAAGCGGAGTTGAGAGAGCTTTTAAAAAAGCATATTGTGAAGGAAACAAATAAAACAGTGGTGTACGAACCTGTTGTGATTGAGACGATAGGCAATCATGTGTGGACAACAAGCGGGAAATTGGTTGAAACGTCAGCGCTTCTGGGAGAGGACCAAAAGTCGAAGTTTGTATGTACCCCGGAGGACGGTTTTATTCCGGTAAAAGAGGGAGACGTGTTTCGTATGAGTTTCCATTTTTCCTGGTTTCCTCAAGTGGGAGGAATCGTGTTTTTTGATCAGCATGAGAATGTGATTCAGACATATGCATTCGATTCCGCAACAAAAATATCTAATCGGGAAATTGTGGTTCCGAAGAATTCTGTGAAAATGCACCTTTCTTTGTATGCGAACCAGGAGTATCGGATTGAGAGGAAGACAGTACTTCTGGGAGCGGATTTAAATACCATTACCGAAGAAAGTTATATAGAGCAATCTTTGAAAAAAATGTTGGAAGTCTCAGCGGATACAACAAAAAAATATACGTTAGATAAAGCATATATTACATTTGTGCTGGATGATTGCCGACCGGATATGGACCGGATTGCAAATATCTTTGAAATGCATAAAATCCCGTTATGCATTGCGGCAGTACATGAAAATATGTTGTTTCCGGCATCTATGGGAGAAGAGACCAGGCGTCAGGTGTGTGAACGGGTGGTTGCCGAAGGCGGCGAGGTACTGTCCCATGACGGGGAGGTTATTACGGAACAGAGCATCCGGGATTATAGTGAGTTGACAGAGCAATTTTATGAAGACAAATGGGTATTGAAACAGATGGGGTTTGATGTGAACGGCATTATTTTAGCCGGGGGAACAGGCCAGTTAGTGGGTCATCCGGTTACGGATTTGTTTGCAAAGACGTTTTATCAATACAGTGATTTGTACGGAAATGCGGATGCGGGGGAGCCTTATTATCACAGACGAATTTGGTTGGGGAATTGTTTAGACAGTTATGAACGGATTATAGAAGATGCCATCAGGGAGAAAAAATGGGTGGTGTTGTATTTTCATGATTTAAAAGAGATTAACACGGAGAAGCTACAGGAGATTTTGACTTATGTGAATACAATAAGCGAAAAAGACGCAGAAGTGATTACATACAAATCGATGTACGACATGATGTGGCAATAAAGCAGAGTGAAGAAGGAAAAAGCAAATGGCACGAACAAGGAACAGTATAAGAAATATATTATTTGCATTCGGCGCGCAAGCAGTGTCTACACTGATTAATTTTGTGGTTCGAACAATTATGATAAAGTACCTGGGAAACCAGGCGGTTAGCTTGAACGGACTTTTTACAGAGGTACTTTCCATGCTGTCCCTGACAGAATTAGGTGTAGGCTCTGCAATCGTGTACAATTTGTATAAGCCGTTGGCAGAAGATAATCGGGAAAAGGTATGTCAGCTGATGGACCTTTTTCAGAAGTCGTATCGCATTATAGCGGGAGCGACCCTGGGAATCGGAGTTGCGATTTGTCCGTGGTTACATCTTTTTGTAAACTCATTGGATTATTCTATGGGATATATCCGGGTGATATATTTATTGTTTGTTGTAAATCTTTCGGTTTCCTATTTGTTTTCCTACAAGTTTTCTTTGTTGAACGCGGACCAAAAGGGATATATTATGTCCGTGTTCGGTATTGTGACGAAAGTGTTGGGTGCCGGAGTTAATGTGGCTGTTTTGATCCTCACGAAGGATTTTGTGGTTTATTTATCGGTATCTATTTGCTTTACTTTACTCGGGAATATGGTTGGTTCTCACATTGTGAACAGAACTTATCCGTGGTTAAAAGAGAAACATGAGAAACTTCCGAAAGAAGAGCAGAAGTCGGTTTTTTCGAATATAAAGAATTTATTTATCAAAACTTTGTCCGGAAAAATTACAAGTTCCACGGACAACCTATTAATCTCGGCATTGGTAAGTACGCTTCAGGTCGGCCTTTATTCCAACTATGCTTTGGTAATCGGAGTATTCCGCCAAGTGGCAAATCAAATTGCATACGGTGGACTGACGGCAAGCCTGGGAAATTTGATTGTTACGGAGGATGAAGATAAGTGCGTCACCGTGTTTAACCGTTTGGTTTATTTATTCTATATCATAGCGGCGATTTCCAGTGTGGGCGTATTTTGTTGTATCGATTTGTTTGTGGTTGAGCTTTGGATTAAGGATGAGGCGTATCTTCTGGGATCGACGATGATTGTATTTGTCTGCTGTTTGAATTTGTTTATGGAGATTATGCATCGGCCGTTATGGGCGATTATGGAGGTTTCCGGGTTGTTCCGTCAGGATAAATACATCTCTATTATCGGCTCTGCGGTAAATCTCGTTGTTTCTATTGCACTTGGGCTGAAGCTGGGGATTACGGGTATTTTTATCGGAACGTTTTTGACCTATGCAATACAGGCGGTATTGAAGGCAAAATTATTGTATGAACAATGCTTTCACAGACGTGCAGGGAAGTACTATATAGTATCTGCGGTTATGCTTGTAGGAATGCTGTTACAAATGGCCGGATCCTATTGGGTGTGTTCTTTGATTCGGTTGGACTCGGTGATTCTGCAATTTTTGGTACAAGGGATTGTTTGTGCGGCGATTACCGGAGGAAGTATCGTGCTTATAACATGTAAGACAGAGGCGTTTTCCTATTATTTAGGATTGGCAAAGAGTATGGTAAAGAGAAAGTAAGAAAGTAAAGGTGGATAAAATGGCAGGAACAATATTACACGTAATGAATTATGCGGCTTCCTATCGCGGAAACTTTATGGACTCCTTATCCAGTTTGGACAAAGAGTTACAAAAGGAAGGAAAGCGAAATATTTATCTTTTCACACAGGACGCAAGGTCGGAAGGGGCCATGAGTTGGATTTCCGAAATGCAAAAGACCGGGCAGACAGTAGAGTTTTTGTCCGGAAATCGTAAACAAGACGCAAAATTGATAAAACGTATGGTAAAGGAGTACGGAGTGGCATTAATCCATACTCACTTTATTACTATGCAGCAGTATCTGGCGGTGTATCAGGCAGTTTTCGGAACAAAGATGCCGGTGGTGATGCATATGCACAATCATTCGAAGAAGGCGGGGAATCCGGTTAAAAATTTGCTGCGACGGTGTTTGTATTCCCGTTGTATTATGGTTGCCTGCAGTGAATCCGTATTTCATAGTCTGGAGCGGGATTATCCGGGAAATGAAAAGTACGCCATTGATAACGGTGTGAATTTTAACCGGCTGGAACAGTATGTTTCGGTGTCGAACCAAGAGTTCGGATTGCCGGAAGGAGAGAAGGCCTTTTTGATTTTCGGGTTTGACT
This sequence comes from uncultured Clostridia bacterium, assembly GCA_937895705.1. GTDB lineage: Bacteria > Bacillota > Clostridia > Lachnospirales > Lachnospiraceae > SIG307. The sequence continues at coordinate 103,451 of CALBKM010000028.1, read as the reverse complement.
TTTTCAGAAAAGGAGTGGACTTGGCGGTAAAAGCATTGGATAAATTGCGTAAGGAAGGCTATTCTTATTCCTTGCTGGTGTCACTGTCTACAAATTTTAAGGCGGTGGAGGACCATATCGTTGATATCTTAGGTGAGATGCCGGAGTGGGTAAAGATTATTCCGGCCAGAAACGATGTGGCGACACTCTACAATTATGTAGATTTGTTTTTGTCACCGTCCAGAGAAGAGGGCTTGCCGTACTCTGTGGTAGAAGCAGGCTATTCCAAGTGTTCCGTGGTAATGAGTGATATTTCCGCACAGAAGTACTTGAAAATACCGTACGGATACTGGTTCGAAAGTGAGAATGTAGAAGCTTTGGCGAAGCAGATTGTCAAGGCGGAACAGGAACACGAAGAGAAGGTTGCAAATTGGGACGAGGCAAAGAAGGTGATTTGCGGACAGTATGTATTGGAGGTATGGAGTGAAAAGATAATGAAACTGTACCACCAAATTTTAGGTTAAGGCAAAGGGGTTTTTTATGAGGTATGATTCGGTTGTAAGTTTAGGATATAATTGTGAGATTTCGTTTCGTTTGGAAAACTTTTTTGGGAAAATAGACGCGATGCCGTTTTCCTGGTCTTATGTTTTGGAAAGAGAACTTTTTCCGGCTGTGTTGGAGAATGTAGAGAAGTTGTTTTCCGGGGAAGTACGCCTGCTGGAAGACCGTATGATTTTATGCGAAAATACAAATATTAAATTCCATCCCCGATATGAGATTTTGCAAAAAAACGGGACGATTACAGCGGAAAGTCTGGCAGAGGCCGTGCAGGAATTAAAATCCCGGGTGGCACATTTAAAAAAGAAGTATACGGAACTGGTGAGTTCCGATAAATGTACCTTGTTCCTGATAAAAGTCGAAGACAAGGGGCAGGAAGACAATGTACGATATATTCGGGCTGTTACGGAAGCGCTAAAAAAGGTATATTGTTCCGGAAAGTTTACCTTGGTGGTACTGGTAGAGAAGGAGGCTTTGACGCCGGGGTTACTGGAACTGGAAGACGAACAGGTAAAAGTCAGGGGGCTAAAACGGTTTGCACCGCGAAAGCATACCGATATTGCGGGTGATGTAAAGGGTTGGTATCGCGTATTACGCGAGATGACCGGAGACTCCGGAAACGGATACAAGAGACGTTTATGGAAGAAACGCAGAGAGTGGTTCTTTGCGGTGTTGAAAAAGAAGTTACTGAAGAGGTAGGAGAGCATAAGAATGACAAAGTTATGTATGTTGGCAATATGGATGGGAAAGTTTCCGAATACATTTGAATTATGGAAGCAGACGGTTTTACATAACCCGACGATTGATTTTTATGTGATTACCGATAATGAAGGATGTTCTGATGAGGGAAATCTGCGGTTTATACATATGACATTGCCGGAAGTAAAGCAACGTTTTCAATGTTTGGTGGATTTTCGGATTACCTTGAAGACACCGTATAAAATATGCGATTATAAGCCGTTATATGGCGAGGCATTTCCTGAAATAACAAATAATTACGAGTTTTGGGGACATATGGACCTGGATATCATATTGGGAGATGTGCGGGCGTTTTTGACGGAAGAGATGTTTCGGACCTATGATAAGTTATTTGAAGCAGGTTGCTTTGTAATTTACCGAAACACGGAAGAAATGCGAAATCTTTATAAGCTCAGTATGAAGAAGGAAAATATGGCATATCCGTATAAGAAAGCATTTCGGTGTGATTATGCATGTTATTTTGATGAGTACATGGGAATGAATATTCTTGGGTGGAAGTATCAGAAAAAGGTATTCCGGGATCAGACCAAGGAGGATGTTGTGCAGGATTTCGGATGGCAGACGTTGAACTTTTGCTCTTATATCACAAAGGAATCCTTTGTGATGCAATGGAAGGACGGAAAATTGTATCGACATTTGTGTGACGAAGACGGCTTGATAAAGGAAGGAACCGCCAAGGAGTATATGTTGGTACATATTCAGAAACGTAAAATGGAAATTGATGTTTCGCCGGAAGAATTTTTAGCGTGTCGTGAAATGTGGATTGTTCCGAATCGTTTTCAGACGGAACGACCTGAGAATATATTGTATACCGAACAGGATAGAAAGCAATATGCGGAGATGATTCGTGAAAATGATAAAAAGAGAAGTATACGAAACCTGAAACAATTCGGTCCGGTTCAGTATATTCCGCATTTCATACGAAGTCGTCGAATCAGAAAGTGGATTTTTAAGGAAAAGGGTTTCTTTTAGAAAGAAGGAATGGATGATGAAAGGGAAAGATTTGTTTGTTACGTTGGCTATCTTGTGTATCATGTCCGGATGTAGCGGTGTTGAGGGGAATGACCCGACAGAGTGGATACCACGGCCGACACAAATTCCGGTAGAAAACAGTACGCCGACGCCTTCTTTGTCGGAAGAAATACAGCAGGAGACGGATGACGGAGTTGTTACGGTGACGACGGAAGAGTTTTTATATACTTCAGAGGAATTATATGCGGCACTGGAGAATCCGGACGGAAGGGAACTTTCGGATATGCTCTGGGAAAATCAAAAAAATTCCGGGATTTATGACTGTACAGACAAGAGACTGAAGGAAAAGAACTTATTGACTTATTACATTTCGTCATCCGAAGGAGACGATGCGAACTCCGGACGTACACCGGAGGAACCGAAAAAGAGCTTGTCTGTATTCAGCGGAGCCTCTAATATAAATGTTATGCTAAAATGCGGAGATGTGTTTTCCATGGAAGATTCTTTTTATGTGGGAAACAATGTCATTATGGGTGCATACGGAGACGGAGCACGTCCGGTATTGGACTTCCATCGACCGTTGGAGGTATCGTGGAAGAAGGTTAAGGGAGAAAAAAATGTGTGGAGTGCCGATTTGAGCGGGGTAGAAGAGCTCTATAACGGCACGAGAAACAAGAGCGACTGCAATATCGGACATTTGCTGATTGAGGGAGAGGCAAATTGGAAACGACTGGTTTTGGAGAATGCGGAGGAGCATAGTTATCCGGAACTTTTGGGAGAGCGGAAGGATGGTAGTTTTGCGGTAGATTGGCTACAATCGAAACTCTATTTATACAGTAAGAAGGATCCGAATTCGTTGCATATTTTTTATGCATTGCCACAGCATGGATTGACGGTGCATAATGTGACCGGTGCCGAGCTGTTGGGGTTGGAAGTAAAGGGAGCGGGCTTTCACGGAATATCCTTAAGTCAGGTGACGGATATTACGGTGTCCGGTTGTTATGTTCATCATATCGGCGGAGCTCTGTTAAGAGATAGAGGACCGCGGTATGGTAATGCCGTAGAATTGTGGGATTCCGGGGCGCGGATATCCGTGACATATAATATGGCGGAATGGATCTATGATACTTGCTATACCAACCAGGGAAATAAGGTTAATATGACGCAACGGGATTTGTTGTTTTCGAATAACCTGGGAAGATTCAGTTTTTGGGGCATCGAAACATGGGGAGACGGAGCGTCGGTGAATGAGTTTGATAACATTATTTACAAAGATAACGTGTTGATGTATGCCTGTGACATAACGAACCCTGAGGCGGCGGTGTACGTTAATGCGGGGGAACAGACGATGAATGCGGAAGGTATTCTGTATTCGGAGTATCCGGCCTATGTGACCTACAGAGGAGATGCTTCTGGCTATCCTTATAATCAGATGTCACTTTTAAATGCAGCCAATGCGAGAAAAAAAGAGTCTCTTATGATTTGTGATAATATATTCTGGGGAACGAAACGATTGTTGACGCTTTTGAAACTTTCCGATGAAAAAGAACTTTGCTTTGGATTACAGGACAATCTGTTTTACGCGGAGATTCCGGAACATGCCTGTGTGTTCCGTTATACGGATACGGATAATCGCAGGTCTTTTACCAAAGTACTGACAGAGCCTTCGAATCATACGGTGCTTCAGGTACCGGGGCAGGAGTTGGGTGAACTTTTTGAACAGACGGAACAGGCTGTGAAGGATAAATTGTATACCGTTGCAACTGCCTCAGAATAAACAAGTGGTAAAGAAAGGGATTTGTATGATAAATATAAAGGGCTTTATTAGGTCAAATCCGAATAAGAAAATTACAATTACCGTATGGCTTTGTGCGGCATGGTATCGCTTTCGCATTCGGTTTTTTCCGATGAAGTATTTGAAAAAAAACTTCGGTACGGAAGGAGAGGAATCTCCCGAGGAAGGTACCGCGGAGGAGTATCGTTATGCGAAATTGATTTCGCGTTATGTGAACCGTTCCGCCGATAAAACTCCGTGGGAGAGTAAATGTCTGGTGCGGGCTCTGACGGCACAACGACTGCTAAAGAAAAAGAATATACCGAACACGTTGTATCTCGGAGTAAAAACCGAGGACGGCAAGATGTTGGCACATGCATGGTTAAGAACCGGAAAGATGTATGTGACCGGCGGAAACGGTGAAGGCTACGCTATGGTGGCCAAATACAGGGCATAGTTTGGAAGAGAAAGGAAAATAAGAAGAGCATATGAACGAGACCGGGTTGATATCTGTAATTGTCCCTATATATAAAGTGGAAGAGTATTTGAATGATGCGGTCGAATCTCTGGTAAGGCAGACTTATTCCAATATGGAAATAATTTTAGTTGATGACGGTTCGCCGGATGAGTGCGGGAAAATGTGTGATGAATGGGCGAAAAGAGACGGACGTATATGTGTGATTCACCAGAAGAATAAAGGTCTTTCCGCGGCAAGAAACGTAGGAATCGAAGCAAGCCGAGGGGAATATCTTGTGTTTATGGACAGTGATGATTATGTGGAACCTACATATGTAGAGAAATTATATCGTGAGGCAGTTCGGAAACAGGCAGATATGGTGATTTGCGGTGTAATCTATTTGAACATGGATGGAAGTTGTTCGACGCAGAAAGTGACCGTGCAGGACAAAGTGTTGGATGGTGTGCCTGCAATGCTTCTTTTGGAACAGGGCGGAGTGATACAAGAAGCGTATACTGTGGTATGGAATAAAATATATCGAAAAAATATATGGGAGACGTTGCGTTTCCCGGAAGGAAAGGTTTATGAGGATGCGTTTGTGATGCCGGAAGTGTTTTACTCGTGTAAAAAGGTTGCTTTGATAAACGAGTGTTTATATGTCTATAGAAAAAGAGAAGGAAGCATCACTGCACAAAAGAAAGAGAAATACGCACCGGTTTATTTGGAGATGATGGAGCAACGCGAGAAGTTTTATGAAAAGGTGGGAATAAAAGAATTAATTATCCAACACCAGGTACATATGTACGGAACCTATGACTATTTTCAGATGCAAACAAAGGAAACACGGAAAAGAATACAAAAGAAATTGCGAAGGAGCTACTTCGGACAGAGGTATGCAACGAAGTTGTTGTTTGCCAGAAGACTAAAGAATCTGGTGGCAGTAATAAGTCTGCCGTTGTATCATCGGTTGGTAGCTTTGTTACAGTAAAAAGAATCCTTCCCGAGTCGGAATATATGGTTATGATTCGGGAAGGATTTTTGTTATTTTGTGTCGACCAATCCCACAGATTTCATAAGAGCCAGTCGATATTCCGCATTGGATAGTACGTCCGATGCGGATTGATTGTTCTTTTTGCATTGCATAGAATAAAGAAAGGCACTGAAGAAACGGTGAATCCATGCAACCGGCAAAAGAAGCGGGCATTTTCTTGCATATGAAAATTTATCTTTGAGAGCGGATGGCATAGGGAAGAAAATTTCCAACTTGTGTTGGGTGCCGGAAGATGCGCCGCGATCTCTCATAAAGTATGAAGCAAGTAAGTCGGTGGAAGCCCAGTTTTCTACTTTGTATGCGGTTACTTTCCCGACTAAAAGAATATCTTCCGTAACCATTTCATTTACGGTTTTCTTTTTTTGCTGTGGTGTTAGAATGCCTTCTGTCAGTCCCAAATGACAGTAACATATATTTAGTAAAGCGAGTGCAAAAGAAGAATAACCGAGTTTTTCCATAGTATCCCAAAATCGTACAAAGTCGACTTCATTCTTATAGGCATTAACAAATAAAGTTAAATCGGTTAAAAAGCGTAAGCGCAGACCCTCAAAAGCAAAGTGCTTGGCCATGTGGAAAATCTGATAGATTAAATGTTCCGTATGGCCCAAAGTGAGAATAGGAAATCCAAACGGGGACTGCGTAATGAATGTATCCGGAGCAGTCAGATGCAGAGAGTCTAAAATATTAGCCTGTGTACCGGTATAATCTTCCCAAAGGCAATCGTGAAGTTCGATGGTAAGGCAACGGTTTCCGGTGTTGATGCGGTATACCGGGACATGCTCTTTGGAAGCTTCCGGAATGAGAGCATAGCCCAGAGAAGTCAACAGTTGTTCCATGGAGAGGCGCTGCTCTGTTGGGATATAAATATCCGCATCGCTGCTAAAACGCATGGAAGGTTCCGGGTACAGGGCGGCGAGAACCAGTCCTTTAAAAAGAACAGGGGCCAGACCTCGCTCTGTGGCGCGTTGTAAGACGAAACGGACCTCTTGAGTGGAAGAAAGCTGCTTCATACCGTTTTGAAATACAGTAGTTTTCCAAGCCGTGAGAAAATGTTCCGGAGCGTTTTTGGCTTCCGGGAGAGAAGAAACCGTTTTATAGGTGACACCCTGGAGCTTTCCGCTACGCAACAAAAGAAACAATTCCTGCCAGTCGTCAATTCCGCATACGGAATCCGGTTGCTGACGGAGAATTGCTGCTTTTGTAAGAGTGAAGATGGCTTCATACAGCGGTTTCATGAGTGCCTCCTATACAAATCGGGAAATGAGTTGAAAATACTTAAGGTAAGTATAATATATTTGTTTGATTTATACAAGAGGTGTAATTCAAAAAGGAGGATATCGGAGTAACTTATTTTTGATTCGTAAGTTTGAAGCGGGCTTGCTAATTAAGATGATGATATAGTATAATAGAGCGGAATAATTGTGTTACGGAGGAAGACTCGATATGAGAAACTATGTACGACAGATCGTGCAGTGGATAGCAGCGGCTTTTTTGGCTGTTTTTATTTGTAATGTTTTGTTGTGTTTTTATCATAAACCGGCAGGATGGATAGAGAGAACCGAATCCGCAACCAATGCCATTTGGCGTCCGGGCAGTACGTTGATTATGGGAACGGAAGGAAGAGGCGTATATCATGTGGACAAAGATGGGTATTTGAACGCCGATTTGCCGAAACAGGAGGAGTATTGCCTTGTGTTGGGGGCTTCTTATACCCAGGGAAAGGAGGTCCGCTTCGGAGAACGTTATACGGATTTGTTAAATGAAATGTTGGCAGAATCCGAGGAGAGGCTTGCAGTCTACAATTGTTCTCAGGATGCAAAGTTTCTGCCGGGAATTATTAATGATTTTTATGCGGTAACGCAGGAATTTCCGGATGCGGGAACGATTGTAATCGAGACAGGAAATACGGATTTTACCGTAAAGGAGCTGGCGGCGGCCTGCGAGCAGCATGGGTATGATGAAAGCCAAAGGGGCAGTGTGATTGAAGAAAGCATGTCAGGAACTCAAAAGATTAAAATGTTGATAAAAGAAGCATTGCCGTTCTATACAATTCTGAAAAGTCAGTTAGCTGCCATGAAGGGCGTGAATGCCACGGATAGAAATACAGAGGATGAGCCGGTAATCGATTCCTTACAGGAAGAAAGTTTGAACAAAGCATTGGAATTGATCCGTTCTCAATATGCGGGAAAACTTGTGATTATGTATCATCCGATGGTTTCTTTAACGGAGAACGGAGTGTTGGAGATTACCGAGCAGGAAACCACTCCGATGTTTCGGGCGGCTTGTGAGGCGAATAATATTTTATTTGTTGATGTTTCGGAAGCCTTTTTACAGGCGTATGAAGAGGATTATGCGGTTCCGTACGGCTTTTCCAATACCACGATGGGGACAGGACATTTGAGCGCAGACGGTCATAGGGTGATTGCGGAGGAATTGTACAAAGTGTTAAAGGAGGAGCAGTGATGAATTATTTGAGTCTCGGTTTTTTTGCTTTTTTTGCCGTGCTTCTGATCGGTCTCAGATTTACGCGAAATGTCAGGCAGCAAAATGTGCTTCTCTTACTTGCGAGTTACGTGTTTTATGCCTTGGGTGATGTACGATTTTTGGGATTGCTTATCGGCGTTTCGGTGTTGATGTGGGTTTTGGGAAAAGGAATCGGAAGGGAATTGCAATCCGGGAAAGCGAAGCGTTATCTGGTGAGCGGAGTAATTGCAGATGTATTGGTACTGGGATTGTTTAAGTACTACAATTTTTTTGCTGAAAGCTTCGGTTCTCTTTTGGGAATGGAGTACACGGTGTTACATATGATTCTTCCGATTGGGATATCCTTTTATATTTTCCAGTCCATCAGTTATCTGGCGGACGTTTATACAGGAAAGATTGAGGCGGAGGTGTCTGTTTTGCCTGTTATGCTTTATATCGGATTCTTTCCGCAGATTGTGTCGGGACCGATTGTGAAGGCTCATGATTTCCTGCCGCAGGTAAAGGTGCATCATAAGATTACTTGGGAGCGATTGTCCTCGGGGGCACAACGTTTTTTGATGGGTGCATTTAAAAAAACGGTGATTGCGGACCGGCTGGGTGTGGCGGTAAACGCAGTGTATGCGGCACCGGATGCTTATAGCGGGTTGAGCCTGTTGTTAACGGTGTTAGCATATTCCTTACAGATTTACTATGATTTTTCCGGATATTCCGATATGGCAATCGGTGTGGCTTATATTCTGGGCTTTGATTTGGGTGCAAACTTTAACTTGCCGTATCTGGCAAAGAATCCTTCCGATTTCTGGCGCAGATGGCATATCAGTCTGTCCTCCTGGTTTCGGGATTATGTCTATATTCCGCTGGGCGGTAGCAGAAAAGGAAGGGTGCGTACCTATCTGAACCTGTTTATTACCATGCTGTTAAGCGGCCTTTGGCACGGTGCCAGCTGGGCTTTTGTGGTTTGGGGGGCAATGCATGCGGTGGCCTCTGTACTCCATAAAGGATTTGCGGATCTGAAAAAGAAGTTCGGATGGGATAAGAAGGGGTCAAAATTTCTCGGAGGAATTTCCGTGCTTGCTATGTTTGTTTCGGTATCGGTTTTGTGGATTCCGTTCCGTTTAAACGACTTCGGACAGTCGTTGCGGGTATTGAAACGCATTGTTACATGGAGCGACGGTGTAGATTATGTGTATGTGTTTACTGTGATTTTTGCGGTTTTGCTTTTGGCGGTAGAGCTGATTGCGCTGTTAAAAAACAGAGGGAATCATATCTGGAAGCCGTTGGATTTGTCGCACTTCGGAAATAAAGTCATTGTATGTCTGTTTCTGTTGCTGGTTGTATGCTTTGCCTATATCGGTAACAGTGCGTTCATTTATGCGCAATTTTAGCGGATTTTGTGTTTATAAAAAGAGCGGCAATTTGCCGCTCTTTTTATAAATAGATAGAGTTGCGCGAAAATAGGACGGAATTCCTATATATTTTTCTGCCAAAATATAGTAGAATAAATCTATGATAATGATACATCGAAACGGCAAACTTGTCTAAAGGCAAGGACGCAAAGCTGAGGGCCTAAGGTATTTACTATGGCAGTCTGGTTACCGAAAAGTTTTGGGGGAGTCTCACTTTTGCTGTTGTAAAGCTAAGGTGAGATTTTTTATTCTTCTGAAATGTTTTCAAACACGGAAAGGAGAACACAAATGAGAGAAGGTAAAAGAGTAAAAAAGATGAGGAAGGCAATAGTCGGGGCGTTACTGTTGTCTGCGGTAATGGTATTGGGGACCGTACCCGTAAAAGCGGAAGCGGCCACAGAGGCACAAAAGGAGAAAGTAAAGCAGATGATGATTGACATTTTTTATTCTGCGGACACCTCCGGTCATAATGTGCTTAGTTATTCTTTAAAAACAAGTGAGTTTGACGAAATATACGAGGAATTACAGCGTGGTGAACATGAGAGAATGATAGGTTCTTATGAGCATTTCACAAAAATGAAAGCGTATTCTCTCGGAAACAGGGTAATGACCATAAAGCTTGTAACGGAAGATTTTGAGGTATTGGATCGGTATAAGCGGGTGAACGAAAATGCAGATGCCATTTTAGCCGGAATCGAACCGGAAATGGACGATTTGGACAAGGTGATTTATCTCCATGATGCTATAGTGGAACTAGTTACATATAACAAGAATGCGGGAGATCAGAGGTATTCTCTCGGAGGAGCACTGGGAGACAAAAATGCGGTATGTTTAGGGTACGCTGAGGCACTGAATTTATTGTTAAAAGAAAGCGGATTTGAAACGGATTGTGTAATCAGTGATTCGGTAAACCATGCATGGAGCTATGTGAAACTGGACGGAGAATGGTATCACTTGGATCCAACCTGGGACGATACAAGAAGTGCGATAAAAGGACAGACGGGAAGACAGTTTTTACTGCGGAATGATGCGGAATTTATGGCGGGAGGAAATAACAGTCACGGCACGGATATGGCATGTGAGTATGGCGCACCAAAATCTGTATCAGCAAAGTATTCCGACTGGTTTATGCACGATGTAGTTGGGAAAATGGCCTTTGAGGATGGCTTGTGGTATTTTGTAGACCCTGTTACTAAAAATATCGCTCGTGCGGATGCGGACGGAAACGGCTATGAGACGGTAGTGAAATATTCCGGTGTAACATTGGCCGTGGTGGATATGGAAGGAACGGAATTAACCTATACAGAAGGTGGAACGACACGGATCAAGAAGATTTCCGAAGTGGGGACCGGTGTGACAGAGGACGAGGTTGAAACAGAGGTTGACGGAATCGTGGGAGACGATACAATACCGGAAGGCTCTACAGAGGGAGATGAGGAAGGCAGTACTGAGAATGAACCGGAGAATGTATATAATCCGACATTGGGAGAAGGGGAGCTTGGAACTGTAAATTTAAGTGATTATAATCTTTGGTGTGAAGGGGAGTATACAGAGAACAGTACAATCTGTACTGAGGCCGGGTATTTTAGTACTATGGAATGTTATTCGGTCCGGGCATGCGGTTTATACCGTTTGGTTATGAAGGATACCCGGTTTAGGATGGAAGTGTTTGAGTATTCCGAGGACGGAAGTTTGATTAAAAAAACGGAATTGGAATCCGGTGATATGCATGAGATGAGCGCAGCAACCTGCCGGGTAGGACTTTCTATGTATATGCCGATATGGAAGACATTGCCATATGATGAGTTGGCAAAAAAAATGAAATATGATTTGCATTCGGTCGAATTTACGCTGGAAGGAGTGACCGAAACTGAAGCGGAAGAAGATCCATATGAGCGAGGTGAATGTAATTATAATAGTTTGGAAGGAGTAAATTTATGTGATTATAATTTATGGGGTGAGGGAGCATATAATGCAAACGGTACGTTTGAACCGAAAGAAGGATATTTCAGTACGCAAACATGTTATCAAATCAATGTATCGGAAACCTATACGCTTACCATGAAGGATACTCGTTTTAAATTGATTGTATATGAGTATGGGGAAGACGGCCGATTGCTGAAGGCAACGGAGTTGGTATCCGGAGATTCGCATGAAATGAGCGAGAGAACATGTCATATCGGTCTTTCAATGTATATGCCGATCTGGAAAAATATGCCATGGGATGAGCTTGCAAAAAAATTGAAGTATAATTTGCATTCGGTTGAATTTGTAAAAGAATAGAATAAGAAAACGGAAGATACCAATGCCGAAGGAAAGGGAAATTTCTCGCTTTTCTTCGGCATTTTAATGTAAAGATAGTAAATTAAAGAAACGGTAGCTGAAAAGTAAACCGACTCCCCTTCCCCTCTTCGCTCTCACATTCTACCTTTCCTCCGTGTCGTTCTACAATGGCCTTTACAATCGCCAGCCCCAGCCCGCTACCTGTGGTTGAGTTTGGGGTTCGGGCGGAGGAGACTGTGTAGGTACGGCCAAAGACATGTTCTACCGAATCTGCCGGGATGCCGTAACCGGTATCGATGACGGACACGGAGAGGAAATTCGAATCGGTAGAAGGTTCTACTTTTAAGGAGATATCCGCACCTGCAGGGGAGTACTTGGCGGCGTTGTTAAAGAGATTGTCCAGTACACGGATTATCTTTTGGATGTCGATAGAAAGCTTGCAGCTTAGATCTGCAGGCATATCTAAGGACATGTTTTTGTCATCAAATTTGGTATCGCATATCGCATCGTAGAAGTAGGTTTCAAAAAATGGTGCGGCATCCACTTCTTCGAGCTCCAGAGCCCGGGAGGTGTCCTCTACGCAAAACAGGAAATACATATCCTGAATCAGGTTTTCCAGTGTCAAGGTACGTCGGTGAATGAGCTGTAGAGAGGCGTCCAGTTCTTCCTTGGACAATTCCTGCCCTCCGGTCAGATAATCGATACTGCTGCGAATAGCGGTAATCGGTGCGCGCAAATCATGAGAGATGTTGGCTAACATCTCTCTTTTTTGTGTCTGTTCCTTTTGCAACTGTTCGTTGGTGGCATAAAGCTGGGCCGTAGTTTCTAACAGCTGTTTTGATAATTCTTCGATAGATTGGCTTTCGATGGCCGGTGAAGCAAAAGTATTTTTTTTCATGAAATCCCCTTGTATGTAAAATGTGTTTGTAATCCGATTTTCGGAGAATTACTTTGTAATAAAACGGTAGCCTTTGGACCAAACGGTCTCAATCATATTTTCCAGGACATAGTCTACGGTCATTTTTTTTCGCAGGCGGCTCACATTTACCATGACGGAACGTCGGTCCGGTTCCGAGTAGACGCCGAACAGTGCGGTGCCCAGTTCTTCGAAGGTGACATCACGGTTCGGATTTGTGGCCAGATAGAGCAGCACGTCATATTCTCTTTTTGCAAGGCAAAGGTCTTCTCCTTTGTAAACTGCGTTATGCTCAAGTTTGTCTATGACTAAATCCCCCAGTATAAGGGTGTTAGTATTTGCAATAGGCGTATTCTGCATGGAGGCCCGGCGTAACAGTGCCTGAATCCGGGCGGAAAGCTCCCGCAGTCCGTAAGGCTTTACAAGATAGTCATCACCACCGGTCAGAAGTCCGCTGATTTTGTCGTCTTCCGAGCTTTTGCCCGTAAGGAAAATAATCGGCGCATAGGAAAATGTCCGGATGGTTTTGCATACTTCGAAACCGTCCATCTCCGGCATCATAACGTCCAGAACGATACAGGAAGGCGTAAGTTTACGGGCAAGTTCGATGCCCTTTTGCGGCTTGTCCGCAATATGTACGGTAAAGCCTTCGTTGGTTAAGAATTTACGATTAATTTCCAATACGTCAATATCATCATCAATCAACAGTAAATCAGCCATGGGAACCTCCTTTTGTGAGTGGTGCAATACATGCCCGGAATGTCTGCCTTGAAAAGTTTAGAAAAACGTTGCTTTTCAGGGTTTGTATGTGCACTCGTACAAATATTATACCATATTATCCTAATTTGGAACAGTAATGTTTATTTAAAATATACAAATGAACATTTCTGTTAAAAAATTATCTTGCATGTTTGAAATATCGAGAGTATAATGAAAATGGATTTGTATGCGTAAGCGTACATGAAAGGAATGTAAGGATTTAAACAGAGTATGTGACGGAGTAAGTCGTGGAGGATAGGAAATGGGTAAATTTACATTTAACGAGACACCGATTGAGGGATTATATGTGGTAGAGCCGACGGTATTTGCGGATCAGAGAGGGTACTTTTTGGAAACCTATAACAATGAGTTTGCACCGTATGTGAAGCATCTGGACGGTACACCGTGCGATTATGTACAGGATAATGAAAGTCGTTCCCAGAAGGGAGTGCTTCGGGGATTACATATGCAGTTGACACAGCCTCAGGGAAAACTGGTGCGAGTGATTCAGGGTGAAGTTTATGACGTGGCGGTGGATGCAAGAAAAGACAGCCCGACTTACGGGCAGTATTTCGGTGTGGTGCTTTCCGGGGAGAATAAAAAGCAGCTTTTAATTCCGGAAGGGTTTTTGCACGGATTTGCGGTATTGTCCGAGACAGCCACCTTTGCTTATAAATGCACGAGACTGTATGCACCGGGAGATGAGTTCGGTGTCATGTGGAACGATAAGGATTTAAATATTCCGTGGCCGGTTACGGAAGCGGAAGCGATACTTGCGGAAAAGGATAAAAAGAACCATGACTTTGCGGAACTTGCGGAAGTTTTGGGGCGGTAAGGAGAAAGACAGATGAAGGGCATTATTTTAGCAGGAGGGTCAGGGACAAGACTGTATCCGCTGACCATGGTAACTTCCAAACAATTACTTCCGGTATATGATAAGCCGATGATTTATTATCCGCTGTCAACATTGATGCTGGCCGGAATTAAGGACATTTTGATTATTTCCACGCCTCAGGATTTGCCGAATTTCGAGCGGCTTTTGGGAGACGGAAGCCGGTACGGTGTGTCTCTTTCCTATAAGGTGCAGCCGTCTCCGGACGGTTTGGCCCAGGCGTTTTTGTTGGGAGAAGAGTTTATCGGAGACGAACCGTGTGCCATGGTGCTTGGCGACAATATTTTCTACGGAAACGGGTTCCGCAAGCTTTTGCAGGAGGCGGTTCGAGGCGGAGAAGAAGGAAAAGCTACTATTTTCGGTTATTATGTGAATGATCCGGAGCGGTTCGGTATCGTAGAGTTTGATGAGACGGGAAAGGTTATTTCTGTGGAAGAGAAGCCGAAGCAGCCGAAGTCCAATTATTGTATTACGGGCTTGTATTTCTACGACAAGCGGGTGGTGGAGTACGCAAAGACCATTACACCGTCCGCCAGAGGCGAACTGGAGATTACGGATTTGAACCGAATTTATCTGGAGTGCGGAGATTTAAATGTAAAGCTTCTGGGTCGAGGATTTGCATGGCTGGATACCGGTACCATGGATAGTCTTCTGGAGGCATCGGATTTTGTGCAGATGATTCAGAAGAGGCAGGGGATCGAGATTTCCGCGCCGGAGGAAATCGCTTACTTAAACGGCTGGATTTCCAAGGATACTCTTCTTTCTGCGGCAGCGGAGTACGGCAAGTCTCCTTACGGCGAACATTTGAGAAGAGTGGCGGACGGTAAGATTCAATACTAGTGCTTGTTTTGATTTCGATATGCGAAAGTAGAGTGTAGTAAACACGATGGTGTAAATATAACAATAAGGAGAGTCATCCATGAAAATTATCGTAACGGGCGGTGCCGGTTTTATCGGTTCCAATTTTATATTTCATATGTTAAAGAAGTATCCGGACTATCGGATTATCTGCTTGGACAAGCTGACCTATGCAGGCAATTTGTCCACCTTAGAGCCGGTAATGGGCAATCCGAACTTCCGGTTTGTAAAGGCGGATATTTGTGACAGAGAGGCCGTATATCAGCTGTTTGAGGAAGAACAGCCGGATATGGTGGTAAACTTTGCGGCAGAGAGCCACGTAGACCGTTCCATTGAGAATCCGGGCGTGTTTTTAGAGACGAATATTATGGGTACCCAGGTGCTTATGGATGCCTGCAGAAAGTACGGTATTAAGCGGTATCATCAGGTGTCTACGGATGAGGTGTACGGCGATTTGCCGTTAGACCGTCCGGATCTGTTCTTTACGGAGGAGACGCCGATTCATACCAGTTCTCCGTACAGCAGTTCCAAGGCGGCAGCAGATTTGCTGGTGCAGGCCTACCACAGAACCTACGGTTTGCCGGTGACCATCAGCCGTTGTTCCAATAACTACGGTCCGTATCATTTTCCGGAAAAGTTGATTCCGCTGATGATTGCCAATGCACTGAACGATAAGCCGCTTCCGGTCTACGGGGAGGGCATCAATGTTCGTGACTGGTTGTATGTGGAGGACCATTGTAAGGCGATAGATTTGATTCTTCATAAAGGAACCGTAGGCGAGGTGTATAACATCGGCGGTCATAACGAGATGCGAAACATCGATATCGTTAAGCTGATTTGTAAGGAGCTGGGCAAGCCGGAGAGCCTTATTACCTATGTAACCGACCGTAAGGGACACGATATGCGTTATGCAATCGATCCGACAAAGATTCACAGGGAGCTTGGCTGGCTTCCGGAGACGAAGTTTGCGGACGGTATCAAAAAGACCATTCAGTGGTATTTGGATAATAAAGAGTGGTGGGAGACCATTATCTCCGGAGAGTATCAGAACTACTACGAGCAGATGTACGGAAATCGTTAAGGATGGTTAGTTTGAATTGCATGCCGGAACAGTGGAAGCGTGTTTCGGCAGGAAGGATAGAGAATGCGGATATTTGTAACCGGAGTGTCCGGACAACTGGGCTATGATGTGGCAAAGGTGCTTCTTGGTCGCGGCTATGATGTGGTAGGGAGCGATATTGCGGAAAACGAAAAGAGCGTTCTTCTTACAGAGGCGGTAAAGAGTACGTCATCTTATGAATTTGCGGCACTGGACATTACAGACGGGGCGACAACGGAGGCGTTATTACAGCGTGTGAAGCCGGATGCGGTGATTCATTGTGCGGCCTGGACTGCGGTGGATGCGGCAGAGGACGAAGAGAATATCGAAAAAGTAAAAGCGGTCAATGTGACCGGAACGCGAAATATTGCAACGGTATGTAAGGCTCTGAACTGTAAGATGATTTATATCAGCACGGATTACGTGTTTGACGGACAGGGAGAGACGCCATGGGATGCGGATTGTACGGATTATGCGCCGCTCAGTGTGTACGGACAGACGAAACTTCTTGGGGAGCTGGCGGTAAAGGAGCTTTTGACAAAGTACTTTATCGTGCGTATTGCCTGGGTGTTCGGGTTAAACGGCAATAACTTTATAAAGACCATGCTTACCCTTGGGAAGAAATACGACACACTCCGTGTGGTATCCGACCAAATCGGAACTCCGACCTATACGCCGGATTTGGCAAGACTTTTGGCGGATATGGCGGAAACGGAGAAGTACGGCTGTTACCATGCCACCAACGAGGGCGGTTATATCAGCTGGTACGACTTTGCCTGTGAGATCTTTAAGCAGGCAGGCTATGATACGAAAGTAATCCCGGTAACTACCGAAGAATACGGCCTTTCCAAAGCAAAGCGTCCCTTTAACAGCAGATTGGATAAGAGTAAGCTGGCGAAGGCGGGATTTACGCCGTTGCCGGAGTGGAAGGATGCGCTTAAGAGATATTTAAAGGAAGTACAGATGTAACCGGGAGACAGTGTTTGGGACTTGTTATTTTTAGTAAAATAGATTACAATAACCACAAAGGACAAAAGCAGGAGAAGGAGAGTATACCATGGATAAGAACGCAGTAATTAAGATGAAGAAGCAGCTTGATGTTACCGACCTTGCCGGAGAAAAGGTTATGGTGGATTTCGAATCCGGAAAATATTTCCTTATTAAAGGCGTAGGAAACGATATCTGGGATATGCTCAAGGAAGAAATTACGCCGGCCCGTATTATCGAGAATCTCTTGTCTGAGTATGATGTAACGCCGGAAGAATGTGAGACTTCTGTTATGGCATTTTTAGGGAAGATGAAGGATTATAAGTTCATCGAGTAACAGAATTCTATCATTGTTGTTAGATTTGTTGACGATTGGAAAATGTGTGGTTATAATAAAGCCATAAGTTAAATCAACAAACAAATCGATATGGAGGAAATGAAAATGAAGACTTGGAATGCACCGGAAGTTAAGGAACTTAACATCAACGAGACCGCAGACGGATTCTTCGATGTAAACTGGGAAGGACCGTTCGACATCGTATTTGGCGATGGTAAGGTTGGTAAGGATGAGGGAGATAAGAGTGATAAGACCCCGCAGGAGTCCTAATTAATCGTAGGTTTGGAATGAGAAACAGAGTCATTGTCAGTGTTTTGCTTGACAATGACTTTTTCTTATGCAACAATAAAAGGGCAGGAGGGCGATTGTGATGAGCGGAATTTTCGGATATGTGCAGAGGAATGTCGGTGAAACCGGAAAAGGGATTGCTATCCAGGGGATGCAGTCCTGGAACCGTGCATACGGAAGAGAAGGGGAAGAGGTGTTTGAGGGTACAGGATTTTGCATCGGTTGTGCTCTTGAGAAGCTTTCTGTGGAAGCGGTAAAAAGTACTCCTGTCTTAAAGAGGGATAAGAAATATGCCGTGATAGATGCGGTACTTTATAATAGAGAAGAGCTTATGGAACGGTGTGGGATAACGGAGAACTATTCCGATGAGGAACTGCTGCTCCGTTATATTGAAATGAGAGGAATTGATACACTTAAGGATGTAAACGGAGATTTTAGCGGTGCTGTTTACAATGAAGAGGAGAACTCGCTGGTACTGTTTCGTGATCATATGGGAGTACGTCCGCTTTATTATTACGCAATTGACGAATTGGTGGTGTTTTCCACAGATCTCAGAGGCTTGATATCCGTAAGAGAAGTGGATGCCGGTGTAAATGAAGAGTGGCTTTATAAAACCATTGCCGGTTACACTACAGGAAGTGTAGATAAAACAGAGTTTCAGCATGTGTTATGCGTGCCGCCGGGGGAGATTGTAAAATTCACGTTAGGTGAGAATAAGTTTCATATAGAGAAAAAGGCGTATTGGAAAGTTGGTGCCAAGAAGATTCGCTGTTCTTCGGAACAGGAGTATATAGGCAGATTACGAGAATTGATCACAGACTCGGTAAAAAGACGTTTGGATGCTATATCGGGTGTTGTAGGAGCGGAACTGTCCGGTGGTTTGGATTCCGGAGTAATCAGTATATTAATCAATCGCATGGGACGGGAAGGTGTTTATTTTTCCTGGTCGGTGAATCCTAAGGATGTTCCGTATGCAGAGAATGACGAACGGCTCAGAATTGCGGATATATGTAAACAGGAAAGTATTACCTGTAATTATAGTGAAAGAAATTTTGTATTGGATGAGAAAAGTAATCTTGCTCAGAATGTAGAAGAGATTCTGCCAGATATAGATATGGAAGAGCATACGGCATTTCGCTATGTGTGGCCGCCTTTTATCAATGCCATGACTATATGCGGAACTGCCGAATATATAAGCAGGAACGGTGCCCGGACTGTGTTTACGGGGCATGGGGGAGACGAAGGGGTAAGTCACCGGTGCAATCCCTATGAGTTGTTTTTCCATCGGGAGTATTTGCACTTTTTGAGGCAAGAGTGGGCTCTTGCATATGGTCAAAAGCCAAGGGTGTGGAAGTTTGCGAAGCAATGTGGGAAGGTATTATTGAGAACTCGAAAGAAGTTGAAAGCTTCGTTTCGGATGTCCGATGCCGCGCCGGAGTTGTTAAACGCGGAATTCGCAGGAAGGTTTGAGGATAAGAAGATGCCGGCTATGACCTTTGCCTACGATGCAAAGAACTATATCAGAGAGGGCGGAAGCCGGAATCGATTGGACAATGTGGCTTTGACGGGAGCGTATGGAGGAGTCAGATATATCGTTCCTTTTCTTGATTACAGAGTGGTAGATTTTGCGGTATCTATTCCGCGGTATATGTATCTGAAAGGAAAGCAGAATCGTTATATTTTCCGTGAAGCATTTAAGGATATTTTACCGGAGTCGCTCTATACGGTCCGAATCAAAGAAAGTACCAGTAAAAATAATATACAAAGAAAAACGAGCTGGGAAGAGAGCTTTTTTAAAGCGCGAGCGGAAATTGTGGGTAAACTGGATAGACCGTATTGGGAAAAATATTTGGATTTTAGTGTGATTGATAATTGGTCACAAAAGGAGAACGTGGCAGAAGAGGAAAGAATCTCTGATACGGGTATCCTTCGTTGTTTACTTGCTTGCGGAATGGTTCAGAATCTCGTGGAAAAAACAAGGGGCGAAGGGATGAAGTAGAGAAAGTAAAACACATGGAGGTAACGGAATGGCAGACGGAAGAGAAAACCGGGAGCTGTTTTACTACGGAATATATGGAAAAAAAGTAGTTTCGGAGTTGTATTTTCCGCAGCTGGTTGAGATTCTTTCACTTGCGGAAGATGAGGCGGATATAATTATTCAAGCCGGTGTGATCAGTGATGAAATCAAGGCCAGAGAAGGGGAAGATTATTGGGAATTCGGGGAGAAATTTTCCTGGTTAATCAATCCGACCTGTTGGTTTACGGTTGAAAACGGAAGAGTAATTACATATGAGTTAAGAGATGCGGAAAGAGTGATGTCTCTTCGAAATTACATTTTGGGCTTCGGTCTTTCCATGCTTCATCTGCAGCGGGGGGAGATGGCGATTCACTGCTCTGCACTGGCTAAGGACGGAAAGGCGATTTTGGTGGCAGGAACCAGCGGAAGCGGGAAATCCACCACTACGGCGGCTCTTTTGGAAAAGGGATTCTCTCTGATGGCAGATGATGTGGCATTGGTGCGGGTAGAAGAGGGGAAGGCGATTTGCTATCCGGCATTTCCGTATCAAAAGCTGTGCAGAGATGTGGTGGAACAGGGCAATTATGATATGGAAAAACTTCTATATATCAACGAACAGAAGGATAAGTTTCTGGTTCCCTATGAGGGCGAGTTTGACTTGGAGGGGAAAGAATTACACAGTATTTTTTGCCTTGGCAAGTTAAAACCGGACGACGAGCTTTATATGAAAGAAATTGTAGGGATTAATAAGTTGCGTGCCTGTGTCAACAACTTGTTTTTAAGAAGGCTTATGGATGAGGAACGGTATTCTCCGTTAATCGGCGGAAAATGCCTGGAAATTGCGTCTAAGGTAAAGATGTATTTGATTGCCAGACCGGACGGGACTGATACATTAGAAGCACGGGTGGATTATATTCTGGAGCAGGTTGGAAACAGTTAATTGTCATGGGATACTTATGACAAGATAGAAAAATGTGCAAAGGACAGAGCATATGGGAAAATTAAAGAGCTTATGGAAGGACAGAGGAAATCAGTATAAGTACGCAAAATGGCTGATGCAGTATACGAAGCCGTATTTGGGCCGGATTATTTTGATGATGGTGATTACTTTATCCAGCTCCGTGATGTCGTTGGTGATGGTAACCTTATCGAAGAATATTATCGATCGGGCAACATTGGGAAACAAGTTTATGAGCCTGATTATCGGATATCTGGCGTTGTCCCTGGCATTACAGGCGCTGAGTGTTATTGCGTCGCTGGTGTCCACGGTATTGAACGAGAAGTTTTCTTTCGGTATCCGGAAACAGGTGTATGAGAAGATTATTAATTCTCACTGGATGGATGTAAAGAAATATCATACGGGCGACCTTATGACGAGACTTACCAGTGATGCGGGAAATATTGCGGACGGAATTATCGGAACCATTCCGAATATCATTATTTTGGTCGTGGAATTGGCGATGGTATTCTTTACTCTGTTTTACTATTCGAAGTTGTTGGCTTGCTTTGCGCTTTTGGTGGCACCGGTAGCGGGACTTGTGTCATGGTGGTTCGGAAGGAAGTTAAAAAAGCTACAGGTGAAGGTGCAGGAGTCCGAGGCGACCTATCGTTCTTTTTTGCAGGAAAGCCTGGCAAATCTTTTGGTGGTAAAGGCTTTTGCCAATGAAGAGTATTCCTCAAAACGTTTGACGGAACTTAGGGACGAACGGTTCGGCTGGGTGTTTAAAAAAGCGAAAATGGGTATGGCAGGTTCTACCACCATATCGATTACGTTTCAGCTTGGTTATATTGTTGCACTGGCTTACGGTGCGATGCTCATTGCGGCAAAGACTATTACCTACGGTACCATGTCGGTGTTTCTGACGTTGGTAAACCGGGTGCAGTCTCCGATTATGGGCTTGACTCACCAGATTCCGAAGGTGGTGTCTGTATTGGCATCTGCCGGACGTATTATGGAGCTTCAGAATATTCCGCTGGAGGAGAAGGAAGAAATTACCATGAAGACCGAGAATGTCGGTGTGGATATTAAGGAACTGACTTTCGGTTATACCGATGAAACGGTACTGGAGAACGTGTCCTTGAATGTTAAGCCGAGTGAGTTTGTGGCGATTATCGGGGAATCCGGTATCGGTAAAACCACGTTGATTCGTCTGATTATGTCCTTTATGAGTGATGTACAGGGAGATGTGAGCTTTTATAACACTTACGGCGAGAGTATCTCTGCCAATGCCAGTACCCGTAATTTTATTGCCTATGTACCGCAGGGAAATACGCTGTTCAGCGGTACGGTGCGGGATAATATTTTAATGGGTAATCTTGACGCTACGGAAGAGGAGATTTACGATGCGTTAAAGCTTTCCGCAGGTTATGACTTTGTAATGGATCTGCCGAAGGGATTGGATACGGTCATCGGAGAGAGGGGACACGG
Organism: uncultured Clostridia bacterium; assembly: GCA_937895705.1. Taxonomy (GTDB): domain Bacteria; phylum Bacillota; class Clostridia; order Lachnospirales; family Lachnospiraceae; genus SIG307. The sequence continues at coordinate 81,147 of CALBKM010000028.1, read as the reverse complement.
TATCTCCGAGGGCCAGGCACAGCGCATTGCCATTGCCAGAGCTTTTGTAAGAAAGGCGCCGCTGTTGATTTTGGACGAGGCAACTTCTTCTCTTGACGAGGCAACGGAGTTGTCCGTGCTGGAGGGCTTGCAGGCGCTTTCTCCGAAGCCGACTTGTATCATTATTACCCACAGAAAGAGTATTCTGCGGTATTGTGACAGGGAGATTAAGATTGAGAATTCGAAGACCATAGAGATTTAGAAGGAATCGTTACTAACGGATGGCGGCCTCTCTCTGCGATGTTTGTTGCGGAGAGAGGCCTGTTCGATTAGAATGAAAAGTTTTTTCTTTTTGAAACTTTTTTGTCTGCTTATGTGTATTATAATCAGACACCGGAAAGGATATTGGTACCAATGAAAATAACAGAGACCGTATTTCCGGAAGTATTCGAAAAATATAGGAACACCGTGTATTCGGTTGTGTTTAACTATGTGAGGAATGTGGAGGACACTGCGGACCTGCAACAAGAGGTGTTTTTAAAACTTCTTTGCAGCGGGAACGACTATGAGAGCGAAGAACATTTAAAAGCATGGTTGATTCGCGTATCCGTAAATTTGTGCAAGAATTTTCTTCGGAGTAAAAGCCGTATGTCGGCATTGTCTTTGTCAGAGGAGATTCCGGCAGCAGAACAGGAGAAACCGGATGAGCTGTTTGCCGTTGTACTTACTTTGCCGGAAAAGTACAGAGTACCGTTGCATTTGTATTACTATGAGGAGTATTCCATCCGGCAGATTGCAGAGGTAACGGATACCCCGGAGGCGACGGTAAAGATACGGCTAAAACGAGGGAGGGAAAAATTAGGAAAAGCTTTGCGAAAGGAGGACTGGATCTGATGAGCGTAAAGACAGAATATAAAAAACAGGTAGATGCCTTTTGTGAAAAAAATAATTCATTGACCGCGCAGGAACTGCTTTCTTTGGCAGAGGAAAGAAAAGAAGGTTCCGACGGAAAGGAACACACGGAACAGATGATAGAGTTTCCGAAGAAAAACGGGCGAAGTATGTGGACCAAGGTACTTTCCGTAGCGTGTATTGTTATTGTATGTTCCTTGGCGGTGGCTACGACGGCTCTGGCGGCAACCGGAATGTTACAGGACGTGTTGCGCAGACTGTTTAAGGATGAGACCAGCGCCCGGTTGGTGGAGCAGGGATTTTATTACGAGGCAAACCAGTCCGGAGAGGACAGAGGCTTTCAGGTTGAGTTTATCGGCATTACCGGCGATAAGGGCACAACGAAGACTTTCTTTGATGTCTATGTGGAGGACGATGAACTGGCAGACGATTACGACGAAATAGGCTTGTACTTGTCTTCCTTCGGCAGAGAGTCCGCAGGTGGTGAGGAAAAAGAGTTTATGTTGCCGACGGCCATCGGAACAAAGGACCCGGAAAACGGGAATCTGTATCATGTCACAATGGAAGGCGGAGTCATACGTATGTCGAACGGACAGCCCATGCGATTGGTTGTAACGCAGGTGGTGTTTAATCCGACGCAGTACGATGTGACGATTTATGATGTGAATATCGAGTTTTCCATGGATGTACCGTCCACGACGTTTCATTCCGCAGAGATGATTTGTTATGAGGGCAGGCCGTTTGCTCATGAGGACTGCACGTATTCCCTAAACTATGTAACCTACGGTGTTTATCATACGGAACTGAATATTGTATTTGATTACGACGGAGTGTCTCTGGAGGGACAGTACGAAAGCGGGGCTCGCCTGGAGGAACTTTTACAGTCGGATTGGAGAGAGTTTATTTCCGGAGTAAGTCTTGTGGCAGACGGAACGGAGTATAAAGTACTTGACAATGACGAGGGATACGGTTATATTTGGTGTGATACACAGGGGGAGGCGGGAACGGTAAATCGTTGTTACGTGAACCCACGGTTTCCGAGCTTTGATTATCATGCGGCAAAGGAAATCTTAATCCGACACGGAGATACGGAGTACAGATTAAAGTGATGAGGATAGGAAAGAGAGAAGAGAACGGAGTATAAGGAGGAAACAAAGATGGGATTGTTCGGAGACGATGAGGCTTATAAAAGAGATCTGGAGTTAAGAAGAGTGAAGAGAGCCGCACTGATGGGGAAATGGGTTACGGTATTGTTCTGGTTACAGATTGTGTCAATTGTGGGCGATGTTTTTTCCAGCGACTTCCTTGAGAATGTACCGGTGATTTATTTTCTGGGCGTATTGATTACCTATGGTGTGATGATTGCCAACAGTGTTATTTTAATCCGGTTAAAGGAAGTAGAGGACTGGTTCGGTAAGGCTGGAATTTGCTATTTGGTATCGGGCTGTTCGGGACTTGTAATAGCGTTCTTTCTTTTGGGAGGAGCGGGAGTGATGGCAACATTGCTTTCTCTTGCAATGACGATTGTGGCACTGAGAGGCAATTACAACGAGTGTACCGGATATGAGGTATCGTTGCAGGATGTGGACAAAACGCTGTCCGAGGCGTGGGCTGTGCAGTGGAAACTGGAACTGACTTGTATTTTGTCAACGGTAGGCGTAACTGTTTTGGGAATCATCGGCACAGCGATTGCCGGAGGAGCCTTTCTCCTTATTATGATTGTGCTTCTTTTGGTTGTTGCAATTGCCTCTTTGGTCATCGCAATCAGAAGACTGATTTATATCTATCGTGCCGCGGAATGTTTCCGTAATTATGAACCGAATCCGATTGTAGAACAAAAGGATACTTATTAAAGATGTGAAAAAGGGAACGGAGCTTCCGAAAGGGGAGCGGCCGTTCCTTTTTTGCTCTATAGGCAAGTGCGCATTTCCTATAGAGCAAAAAACGCTCCGCTATGGATGTATGTTACACTTTTCTTGCATTCCCGGGAAGGAGTGTGTTATACTAAAAGGCGAAAACGGAAAGGAGGGAAGCCTGTGGACAAGCAGTCAAAAAAAAGAACCGTTGCGTGGATAAAAGGTGCGGCAGCGGTACTGTTCTGGATTTTAATCTGGCAGTTGATCGTGGTTGTTTTGGATAAAAAGAGCGGTAATTTCATGGGTGGAAACCTTTTGGTGGCTTCTCCGTTTGATACGGTAAAAGAGTTGTTTGTGCTGATACGGACTGCGGAGTTCTGGAAAACGGTAGGAAATTCGTTTTTAAAGATTGCCATGGGATTTTTTCTTGCTCTTTTTGCGGGAGTTTTTTGCGCCGTGCTTGCATCTTCCTGCGGAGTGGTACGCGCTTTGCTGAATCCTGTGTTGCGTCTCATTAAGGCAGTTCCGGTAGCCTCCTTTATTATTCTTGCTTTGTTTTGGTTGTCATCGTCAAAGAATCTTTCGGTATTGATTTCTTTTTTGATGGTACTTCCGGTGATATATACCAACGTGTTACAGGGAATCGAATCTACGGAAAAAGAGCTTTTGGAAATGGCCTCCGTGTTTCGGATTTCCGTAGGAAAGAGAATTCGATATATTTATATCCCGGCGGTGATGCCGTATTTTGTGTCTGCATGTTCCGTGGGGCTGGGATTTTGTTTTAAATCCGGTATTGCGGCAGAGATTATCGGACTTCCGGCAAATTCCATCGGGGAACGGCTGTATGAAGCAAAGCTATATTTACTGACCGAGGAATTATTTGCCTGGACGGCGGTGATTGTACTGGTCAGTGTAGTTTTTGAAAAGGCGGTTATGTTTTTGGTAAAGGCTTTGGCAAAGGCACTGGCGGGAAGTGAAAAGCCCGGAAGTGCGGATGCGATGGATAATGAAGAGTCACTGGAAGACGATGGGTTGCCGGAAGAGGATGTGTCCGAGTCGGAGAAGCCGGAAGAATCTTTGCAGGAAAATCCTGCGCCGGAGGGCTTCGGTTTGTTTGCAGTGACAAAACGGTTTGAGGATACAGCGGTAATCGAGAACTTTTCCTTGTGGCTGGCACCGGGAGAAACGGTGGCTCTGACGGGGGCTTCCGGCTGTGGAAAAAGTACGGTGGGAAAGTTGCTGCTGGGGCTTTTGAAGGCAGATGCGGGCGAGGTGAAACGTCCTACCCGGCTGGGGGCTGTATTTCAGGAGGACCGCTTATGTAAAGAGTTTGATGCGGTGACCAATATTGCCATGGTGACCGGAAACAGAGAAGAGGCGGAAACGGCGTTGGCAGAAGTGGGGTTGGCAGATATCAAAGGCAAACCGGTGGCGTCTTTGTCCGGCGGAATGAAGCGTCGGGTGGCAATTGTCCGGGCGGTTTTGTCTGACGGAGAGCTGCTGGTGTTGGATGAGCCGTTTACGGGACTGGATGCGGCAAGTAAGCACCGGGTGTTGCAATATGTGAAAGAGAATCTACGCGGCAGGAGTGTGCTGCTGATTACTCATAACGAAGAAGAATTGGCCGGAATGGCGGACCGGGTGGTCCGAATGCAGCAGTAAGCGAGCAAGCGGAACGAATCAATCAGCCTCCAGATAGGGAAATATAGGTGTGGAAGGGAAAGAAAACGAGGTGACAGGCATGATAATCGAATTGCCGAAACAGGTAAAACAAATTATAGAGACGTTACAGGAACAGGGCTACGAGGCCTATGCGGTAGGCGGATGTGTCCGGGATGCAATGTTGGGAAGGGTGCCGCAGGATTGGGATATTACCACATCTGCGCTTCCGAAGCAGGTAAAAGCACTGTTTCGAAGAACCATAGATACAGGGATTCAGCACGGAACGGTGACAGTGTTGTTAGATAAGGAAGGCTTTGAGGTAACTACGTACCGGGTGGACGGAAAATATGAGGATGGCAGACATCCGAAAGAGGTGTCTTTCACTGCCAGTCTGACGGAGGACTTAAAGCGACGTGATTTTACGATTAACGCTATGGCATATAACGAAACGTCGGGTCTGGTGGATTTATTTCACGGAGCCGAAGATTTGGAACAGGGTGTGATTCGTTGCGTCGGAGTTGCAAGAGAACGTTTTTCCGAGGATGCATTACGGATTTTGCGTGCCTTTCGTTTTTCGGCACAGCTGGGTTTTTCCATAGAGGAGGAGACTCTCGCGGCGGCTCGGGAACTGGCGGAAACGTTGCGAAAAATCAGTGCGGAGCGGATTTATGCGGAACTTACGAAGCTTTTGGTGTCGGCGCATCCGGAACGTCTTTCGGCGGCATATGAGTGCGGTGTGACCAAAGTGATTTTGCCGGAGTTTGACCGGATGTGGGAGACACCGCAAAACCATCCCGCCCATTACGGAAATGTGGGAATTCATAGTTTGGATACGACTTGTTACGCCAAAGAGGAAACGATATATGCGGGCGAAAGCGGCTTTACGACGGAGGCGTTTCGGTATCTTCGATTGGCAGCTTTGTTTCATGATGTGGGAAAACCGGAGTGTCGCAGTACGGATGAAGCCGGAGTTGATCACTTTCGGGGTCATGCGGAAGCGGGAGCGGAGGCGACAAAAAAGATACTGCGCCGCTTAAAATCGGACAATGCCACAATAGACACGGTATCCCGACTGGTGCGGTGGCATACCTATCCGTTTTCGGCGGAAGAACGACCGCTTCGTCGTGCTATGCATAAAATCGGCGGGGATTTGTTCCCTTTGTTGTTTGAACTTCGTCGGGCGGATTTGGAGGCTCATGCGGAACCGTACCGTACCGAAGGACCGGAAACATTGCGTAAAGTCTGGCAGGTGTATTTAGGAATTAAAGAACGGGAAGAATGTACCTCTTTAAAGGATTTGGCGGTAAACGGCAGTGATTTGATTGCAATCGGTTTCGCGCCGGGAAAAGAGCTGGGAGATGTTTTGAACCGTTTGCTTTTACTGGTAATCGAAGAGCCGGAACAGAATACAAAGGATGCGCTTTATGCGGAGGCAATACGAATAAAACAGGATATGAAAAACGGTTGATGTAATAAAAACAGTGCGATTACAGGCTGTCTCGTTTCGGGAAACGGGGCAGCCTGTTTTCCTTTCAATGTTTATTCATTATTTCTCCGGAAGCCTCATAGTATGTAAAGAATATACCTGTCTGACCCGTTTGCGGACGGTTTGGCATGAGGAATCGGAGGAGATATTATGGAGGAAAAGAGTCTTGAATTTTTTGAAAAATATGATATTACGGTAACCGGTACCACAAGGACCCGGGGCGCATTTCGCATCGATACCGAACAGGGACCGAAGTTACTGTTGCCATATAGCGGAAGCGAAACAAGGGCGGTGTTTGAGCAGAATCTGCTGACATGTCTTACGGAGCAGGGCTTTTTGGTGGACGGATATGTGGCAAACAAAGAAGGTGCCTACGTAACCAAAGACGAGTACGAGGAGGCTTTTTTGATGAAGGATTGGTACTTCGGAGAGGAGTGTAATGTGAGAAAGCCGGAGGCGGCCCTTTCTGCGGTGCGGCATCTTGCGGCTTTGCATAATGCCCTTACCGGAGTGGCAGTATCGGCGGAGGAATTGCCGGGAGCGGTACAGAAGAGTCTTCCGGAGTTGTTTGAAAAACGAAACCGGGAACTTCGCAGAGTGCGGGCTTTTATTCGGGAAAAGAAGAGAAAGGCGTACTTTGAAACGGTGTATATCAATACTTTTCCGGAGTTTTACGAGAAAGCGGAGGCGGCGCTGTCCCGGGCAAAGGAGGCGGGGTGTACCGAAACGTTGGAGAAGGCTCTGGCGGCCGGCCGGGCCTGCCACGGTACATACACTCACCATAATCTGCTTGTACTCTATGACGGAAGTTATGCTACGGTGAACTTTGATAAAGCCTGTCTTGGAGTACAGATTGCGGATTTTTATTTGTTTTTTCGGAAATTGATGGAGAAAACCGGATGGGACCGCGGGCTGGCGGAGGAGCTGATGAGGGCTTATACTTCGGTAAGAACCGTGGAGAAAGGGGAATGGAACGTGTTTTACCTTTTGCTTTCTTATCCGGAGAAATTCTGGAAAATCACCAACAGTTACCATAACGGGAAAAAATCCTGGATTCCGCAGAAAACCACGGAAAAGCTTTTGGCGGTAAAAGAACAGGAAAAGGAGAAGGAAGCATTGCTTTCGGATGTGGAGGGATGGTGTTAAAAGAGTCATGGGACTACATGCTCATTGACAGATTGTGGAAGAATAGGATATATTACATCGGTAAGGTAGTAATCTCAAAAGAAGAGAAAGGGGTATAATATGGCGGGATATGAGGAACGTTTTGCATCAGTGAAGGAGAGGCTGGCCCGGAGGCAGCACTTGGAAGCCGTATTGCCGAGTTTGCGGGAGCAATACAACGATGTACTGGCAAAAGTAACGGAACTGCGGGAGATAAGGTCTGCGGAGCAGAAGGACGTGGACCGGCTGGAGCAGGGAAGCCTGGCAGCGTTTTTCCTTAATGTGGTCGGGAAAAAGGAAGAGAAGCTTGCCAAAGAGCAGCGAGAAGCCTACCAGGCAGCGGTAAAGTGTGATGCGGCGGAACGGGAGTTGTCAGAGATTGAATTGCGTCTTGATCGGGCGACGGAGGAGCTTGTGTCGTTACAGGACTGTGAAAAAGAATATGAGAAGCTGTTACAGGAAAAGAGGGCGGATATCGAAAGAAAGAGGTTGCCCGCAGCGGAAGCGATTATAAATAATGAGCAAAGGTTGTTTGAGACAGAGAGACGAGAGAAGGAGATTACGGAGGCAATTGCCGCGGGAACAAAGGCGAAGGAGCTTGCGAAAGCGGCTCATGGGAGTCTGGACAGTGCGGACGGTTGGAGTACTTGGGATTTGTTCGGCGGGGGTCTTATGTCCGATATGATGAAACACAGCAATATCGACGAGGCTCAGAAGTCCATTGAGAAGCTGCAGGTTCAGCTTCGGAATTTTAAGACCGAGCTTACGGATGTAAGGATTGAAGCAAACATTACAATTGATATCGATGAGATGTTAAAATTCGCAGACTATGTGTTTGACGGTCTTTTTGCGGACTATGCGGTGAAAAACCGGATTGAAGACGCCATCGGTCAAGTAAAAGAAACGGAAGAAAAGATAGACGGGCTGCTGAATCAGCTGCGACGGTTGGAGGCGGAAAACGAAAGGGCATCGGATTTTTACCGGGAGACGCTGCGTCGTTTGATTACCGTGACGGAAGTATAAGGGTGGAGACTACAATAAAAAGGGTACAAAGGAGTTAAGACTATGGAACTTGAGAAAAAAGGTTTGAATCGTGACGTTATTAAATGCATCGGCATGCTGACCATGCTGTTGAACCACACTGCCCACGCATTGTTGACAGAGGGAACGCTGTTGTACGATGTGTTTATCGGTATCGGCTATTTTACCGCAATTACCATGTGCTATTTTTTGGTGGAGGGATACGAATACACCCGGTCTAAGAAAAAGTATGCCCTACGTCTGCTGGTGTTCGGTTTGTTATCCCAGGTGCCGTTTATGTTGTTGTCTCAAACACCGGGGCTTAATATGCTGTTCAGTTTATTGCTTTGTTTCGGTATGTTGTGTATTTTGGATAAGTTTGAGGGGACATGGTACAGAGAGCTGTTGGTGGTACTGTTGTTTATTGTATCCATATTCACCGACTGGCCGTTGATGGCACCTGCGTTTACCTTGTTGTTCCGCTGGAGCAATAAAAACCGGGGAAAGCTTCTGCTGTCCTACGGTATCTCGATTGTAATTTTCTGCTTTTTGAACGGAACCGGTTACCTGGTGACGGAGCCTGTCGGCGAGGCGGTTGTACATGTTTTGCTGGAGTCGTTGGCACTGGTGGCTTCCGCATTGGTGATTCTGTTCTTTTATAACGGGAAGAAGTCCACGGCGGCACCGAAATTTTTCAAGTGGTTTTTCTACCTGTTTTATCCGGTGCATCTGACGGTACTGTATGTGCTGACGCTGGTGATGTAAGTAAGAGCAAAAGAGGAAGAGATTCCGTAAAACCGGGTAGAAAGAAATAGTTCTTGAATCATTACGCGTTTTTCGCTATAATGTACTAGGAAAGCAGTGCTTTCCCAGTACGCCTCCGACGGATCGCACGAATTTGCATGGGAAATTGCTGCTTTGCAGCGCAAATTCGGCGGAGAAACGCTTAACAGCGTTTTTGTACAGTAGGCATAAGCCGGGAGGGATTTGTATGAAGAGTGAAAAACGCGTTCTTTTATTGTTGGCAGCGTCCGTGGTAGGAATTATCCTTGTGACGGTGCTGACGCTTTTTTCGGGAAAAGATGAGCCTGCCGGGAAGAAGAATCCGACGAAGCGGCCGAATGCAACGGCCGGAGCGGAAGCGGTGGCGACAGAGCATAATAAGCTTATGATGGTAAAATCGGTGGACACCGAGGAAAGTACCGTTACGTTATACGACTTGGAAGCGGGAGGAGAAGTAACCCTTACCTATGGACTGGCGGCGGATATCCGCAGTAAGTACGGAAATTTGACCTATGCGGCGTCTCTTGCGTTCGGAGATATAGTCCGGGCCGAGTACGACGGAGAAGGACATCTTGTACGAATGCAGATTTCAGGGGAACATTGGGAGTTGCACGGCGTGGAGCAGTTTTCCGTGGGAGATTCCATGTTGACGGTGAATAATGTAAATTATAAGATAAACGAGGAGACGGTAGCTTACTGCGAAGGAGAGAAAATAGCGGTAGGTGAAGTGCGGGATATTGATCGTATCGAGCTTTGCGGAATCGGATACGAGATTCTGACCATACGAGTGGTGAAGGGACACGGCTCCATTAAACTGATAAATTGCGAAGAATTTCAGGGGGCGAAGGTGACTTTTAAGGATGAAAATCATGTGCTTAGCGGAGAGCCGACCTATCTGGTCCGGGAGGGAAACTATACGGTATCCGTGACCGGAGAGAAGAAAGCGGCTGCTGCAGAGATTACGGTGGCCCGGAATGAGCAGGTGGTCATCGATTTATACGAGTATGGCGGAGCGCCGGCTGAGACGGCACAGGTCCGGTTTAAGCTGACACCGTTTTCCACGATTCTGAAAATCGACGGTGAGCAGGTGGATTATTACGAGAAGGACTTAGTACTGGAGTACGGCGAACATAAGGTGGAAGCCGAGCTGGGAGGTTATGTTACATACAAAGGATACCTGACCGTATCCAAACCGTATCATACGTTCCAAATCGATTTACAGGAACGACCGGTTACGGAAGAGGATCCGGAGGCCGGGGGTAATACGGGAGATTCCGATGATACGCAGACCGGGGACAAAGACGGAAATGACAATTCGGGAGAAAGACCGAACGGAGGAGACAGCGGAAACGACGGTCAGGGAGAGAACCCGGGGGAGGGCGGAAACACAGAAACTCCGGGCGGGGATGACACTTCCGGAGGAGAAACAGCAGAGCGCCGCTACGTTCCGATCGGAGAAGCGGGAGGCTATGAGTATGTGAAGGGCTACAGCACCTTCCTTCTGGAGCCGGCGGGAGCGATTGTTCTGATTGACGGAATCAGTCTGGGAGCGGCACCGGTGGAGTTTGAAAAAATAATCGGCACATACACGATTACCCTGCGGAGAAACGGGAAGGAAAAGGAATACACCGTGACCGTGGACGAAGCAAGCTTTGAAGGTGACGTGTACTGGAAGTTTTCCATGAATTGATGCGGGAGAGCGACAACGACAGCTCCGGATTGACGGAATGTGTTGTAAGAAAGGACAAGCCATGAAATATAAGTATATACTATTTGATTTGGACGGAACGGTAACGAATCCGGAGGAGGGCATTACAAAGAGTTTTGCTTACGCGCTGGAGCACATGGGCATCCGCGTGGAGGACCGGACCGAGCTTCGTAAAGTCATCGGACCGCCGCTTTTGCAGTCCTTTGATGAGTTCTATCATTTTACGAAGGATCAGGCCTTGGAAGCTACGGCCAAGTACCGGGAGAGGTACGGCGATGTGGGTTGGGCGGAAAACGAAGTGTACGACGGCGTGGAGGAGATGTTACGGACGCTTTCCGGACAGGGGGCGAAACTGATTTTAGCCACCTCGAAGCCGGAACGGTATGCGGTGCGGATTATGGAGCATTTCGGCCTTGCAAAGTATTTTACCATGCTTTGCGGAGCGGATGATTATGCCAAGGACCGCAGCACAAAAGAGCAGGTAGTCCGGTATGCTTTGGAGCAGAACGGAATCACCGATACAGGGGAAGTGATTATGGTGGGCGACCGGAATTTTGACGTCATCGGCGCTGCCGCGGTGGGGATTAAAACCATCGGTGTATTGTATGGGTTTGGGGATGAGAAGGAGTTGTCCGAGGCAGGTGCGATACATCTGGTGAAGACGCCCCGGGAGTTGACGGAGTATTTGCTCGGTTAGATGTAGCAATTTGGCGGAGCGAATGTGACAAACCCGAGGGACCATCGATAAGCGGTGTGGGACAATATTAGGGCAGAAAATGCGGATATGCCGCAAAAAGGAGGAAATTATGGACAAGACAACAAAAACAGTGCTGAAGCTGATGGGAATCGCTATGGCAGCCATCGCGGTACTGGTCATTCTCTTTAATTCGTTTTATACGATTAAAGAACAGGAACAGGCGGTGGTAACGACCTTTGGTGTACCGAGCAGGGAAAGCGAGCCGGGTCTCCATGTGAAGATTCCGTTTGTGCAGAAGGTGCAGAAAGTAGACACCACCATCAAAGGCTTTGCCATCGGTTACGATGAGGCTACGGGATATTCCAAAGAGGACGAGTCTTTGATGATTACGTTTGACTACAATTTTGTAAATGTGGACTTTTATGTGGAATATAAGGTATCGGATCCGGTAAAGGCGTTATATGCTTCCGAAGAGCCGATTAAAATTTTAAAGAATGTGGCACAGTCCTGTATTCGTTCCACAGTGGGCCAGTATCCGGTAGACAGTGTCATTACCACGGGTAAGAACGAGATTCAGGCGGAGATTACGGAGCGCATTATTGAGGAATTGACAAAGCAGGATATCGGCATTCAGCTTGTGAAGATTTCGATTCAGGATGCAGAGCCGCCGACCGCCGAGGTTATGGAAGCCTTTAAGGCGGTAGAAACCGCAAAGCAGGGGAAAGAAACCGCGATTAATAATGCCAATAAATACCGGAATGAAAAGCTTCCGAATGCAGATGCTCAGATTGACCGGATTTTAAAGGAAGCGGAAGCGGCCAGAGAAGCCCGCATCAACGAGGCAGAGGGTCAGGCGGCGCGTTTTAATGCGTTATACGAAGAGTATATTAAGTACCCGCTTATTACAAAACAGCGTATGTACTATGAAACCATGGAAGAGCTTCTTCCGGATTTGAAACTGATTATCGACAGCAGTGACGGTTCCGTTGAAAAGTGGTTGCCGCTTGACTCCTGGGAGTCCGACAGTCCGGTTGCGTCGCTGGCACCGGTCATGCAGTAATAGGAAGGGGGATTTTGACATGGAAGAAAATTTAGAAAGATATCCGCAGAAGTCGGGAGCGGGAAAGTGGATTGTAATCGGGATTGTGGCAGTGGTACTGCTTATTCTTTCCCAGACTTGTCTGGTGGTAACTTACGAGAATGAGTATAAGTTGGTAAAGCAGTTCGGCAAGGTAGAAAAGATTGTATCCGAGCCGGGGCTCAGCTTTAAGATTCCGTTTATTCAGACGGTGGATACATTGCCGAAGGAGATGCTGGTATATGATTTGCAACCGTCGGATGTCATTACCATGGATAAGAAGACGATGGTATGCGACAGTTATGTACTTTGGAAGATTTCCGATCCGCAGAAGTTTGTTCAGACATTGAACTCCAAGATATATGCGGAGGACCGAATCAACACCACCGTATATAATGCAATGAAAAATGTGATTTCCAGTATGGAACAGACGGAAGTGATCTCCGGCCGTGACGGAGCTTTAAGCGAAAAGATTCGTGCCAATATCGGAACCGATATGGAAGAGTACGGGATCGATTTGATTTCCGTAGAGACCAAGCACTTGGATTTGCCGGGTGATAATAAGGCAGCGGTGTACGAGCGTATGATTTCCGAGCGTAACAACATTGCGGCGCAGTATACTGCAGAGGGTGAAGCGGAGGCAACAAAGATTCGGACCCAGACCGACAATGAAGTAGCCATTAAATTGTCCGAGGCGGAAGCAAAGGCAGAAAAGACTATTGCCGACGGTGAAGCGGAGTACATGAGAATTATGTCTACGGTATACGGTGATGAGTCCCGAAGCGAGTTTTACACTTTCGTACGTTCCTTGGATGCGGCAAAGGCTTCTTTGGTGGGAAAGAACAAGACTGTAATTCTTTCCGAGGACTCTCCGATGGCGGATATTTTTAATAAAATCAAATAGCGGATATGAACTAAGTGAAGCATAATTAGGAACATACAGAGGAAAGGCGGAAGGAACCATGCATATTACATTAACCGGAAATTTAGGAAGCGGAAAGTCCACATTGAGCAGAATTCTGGAGGCAGAATACGGCTATGAAATTTTTTCCACGGGAAAGGTGATTCGTCAGATCGCGGAAGAACAGGGCGTCAGCGTATTGGAAATGAATAAGTTGATGGAGAAAGATCATAAATACGATCATATGATTGATGATACCACGGCACGGATTTCCAGAGAGCAGAAAGACAGGAAGATTTTGTTCGATTCCCGTCTGGCGTGGAATTTTGTGGAAGAATCTTTTAAGGTGTTTTTGTCCGTAAGTCTGACCGTGGCGGCATCCCGCGTACTCGGCGATACCAGCCGCGGTGAGGTGGAGTCCTACAAGTCTGTGGAGGAATGTATGGCAAGCTTAAAGGACCGTGCGGCAACCGAAGACCGTCGTTACAAGGATATTTACGGTATCGAGTATTTTAATTATTCAAATTACAATCTGGTATTGGATTCCAGTGATTGTGCGCCGGATGTTCTGGCACAAATTTTAGTCCGGGAAGCAACTGCGGCGGAAGAAAAGCTGGCAAAGGGTGAAACTATCGGTACAAAGATTATTCTGGATAAGAATCGTCCGGAGGAAGATTTTGCCAAGGAAAAGGCGGAAGGAACCGTAAGTCTGCAGACGATTTGCGGAGTGGAGTTTTTGGTTATCGAACTGTAAAAAACAGGCTCCGTTGACAACAATATATCACCATATCGTAGCGCATAGAAGGACATACTGAAACTGAATCGGTAGACCGGAAGGAGCGTGGCGTTATGGAGAAGTCCGTGTTTTTGCAGGAAAAATATGTAACGGTTTATAAAGTAATCGGAGTAACAGCGGGAGTGTACCTTGCGTTTCGCTATGCACTTCCGCTGTTTGCGCCTTTTGTGGCGGCATATCTGCTGGCAGGTGCGGTACGCCCCGTTGTTGTTTTCTTGAAGAAGAGACTGCGTATTCCCATGAGTGTGGGAGGGACATTGATGATTCTGCTTCTGGCGGGAGCGCTGGGAACGGGAGTTTTTTTTCTCGGAAAGCTTTTGGCGGAACAGGTGGTACGGTTGATTGAAAATTACAGCGGATACCGGGATGCAACGCTACGGGTGGCGGAGCGGTTTTGCAGCAGGGTCGACGGTTGGTTCTCGCTGTCGGCCGGAACCGCAAAAGGGCTGATGGACACCGGTCTTGCCCGTATCGGAGAAACGGTGAACGAAGAGGTGTTGCCGGAGTTGTCGCGACAATCCGTGGCGGCCCTCGGAAACTTTGCTTACGGGATTGCCGGCGTAATCATCGCCTTCGTGGCTGCGGTATTATTGTTGAGTGATAGGGAAAAGTATGCGAAAGGTTATCGGAAGAGTCCTTTTTACGGAGAAGCAAAGCAGGTGCTGGGACGGTTGTCGGAGGCAGGTGCGGCCTATTTAAAAACCCAGGGAATTCTCATGTTTCTGGTGGCGCTAATCTGTACGGTAGGTTTTTTGTTTGTAAAGAAGGAATATGCCTTGCTGCTGGGAATCGGAGTGGCGATACTGGATGCATTCCCGGTGTTGGGAGCAGGGATTGTACTTGTTCCTTGGGCGGTGGTTTGCCTGATAAGAGGAAGCTATGTGCAGGTGGCCATTTTGGCGGTAATGTATTTGTTGTGTGTGTTGGTGCGGGAAGGTTTGGAACCGAAGCTTCTCGGAAACAGAATCGGAATACCGCCGTTATATACGTTGATGGCGGTTTATGTGGGAGTGGAGTTGTTCGGATTGTTTGGGGTAATATTGGGCCCTTTCGGACTGGTGATTATTCGGGCGGTTTTGGATGCGGAAAAGACGGATGGGAACATATAATCCGTTGATATACAGAAATGTGCGGAAGAGGAGAGAGGTTATGACCGGTTTATTGGTGAAGTTGTTTGTAAAGAATCATGAAGCGACCGGAGTTCCGGAAGTGCGAGCGTCTTATGGGAAACTTTCCGGAATTGTGGGAATTGTGTGTAATGTGTTGTTGTTTGCGGTAAAGTTCTTACTGGGGACCTTGACCGCATCTGTTGCAGTTACTGCGGACGCGTTTAACAATTTGGGAGATGCGTCTTCCGGAATTGTAAGCTTTTTGGGATTTAAAATGGCAAGCCGGCCGGCGGATAAAGAACATCCGTACGGCCATGCCCGTTATGAGTATCTGGCGGGGCTGATGGTGTGTGTATTGATTATGGTAATCGGTGTGGAACTGTTAAAGGAGAGCTTTTTAAAGATTTTACATCCGGAACCGGTGGCGTTTTCCTGGGCGGGTATTGCGGTGCTGTTGGCGGCAATCGGTGTAAAATTATGGTTGGCGGCATTTAACCGGACGCTGGGAAAAAGAATTAAGTCTCAGACGTTGTTGGCAACGGCGGCAGACAGCAGAAACGATGTAATTGCTACGGGGACAGTGGTGTTGGCAACGATATTGTCTCATGTGACGAAGCTTTCCCTGGATGGGTATATGGGACTTTTGGTTGCGTTGTTCATTCTTTACAGCGGTGTTAATTTGGTGAAGGAAACGTTAGACCCGATTCTCGGTAAGGCCGCGGATGAAGAGCTGGTAAAGGAAATTGAGAGGCGGATTATGGGATATCCGGGCGTACTGGGAACACATGATTTAATGATTCATGATTACGGTCCGGGACGCCAGTTCGGCAGTGTTCATGTGGAAGTGGCTGCGGAAGAGGATGTTATAAAAAGTCATGATATGGTGGATAATATCGAGCGGGATTTTTGGTCTGAGTTAAACATTCACCTTATCGTACATATGGACCCGATTATTACGAAAGATGAATCGGTCAGGAATTTGCGTCACTGGCTGGCAAAGGAGGTAAAAAAAGTACATGCGGAGTTAACGATTCATGATCTGCGCGTGGTGCCGGGAGAAACTCATACCAATGTCATTTTTGATTGTGTGGTGCCCCATGGGATTTCTCAAACGGATGAGGCGGTTAAAGAATCGATTGATCGGCTGGTGAAGGAGACGTATCCGAACTATTACTGTGTGATAACGGTAGACCACAGCTACACCGAAATGATGAACTAATTGCGGTTGGATACTGAATTGAAGCGACATAAAAGAAGATGATGAAAAATAGTGAGAATTTTCATTGAAAAAAAGAGCTTTTTGTGATATAATTCTCTATAATTATACTTTACTGTTTTTACAGAGAGGATGGAGAAGGTATGGAGCAATACGATGAGAAGTTTTTTAGGGCAAAAGCGAATATGCGGGCAGGAATAACCTTTCTGGTTGTAATGGTGCTGACCTCCGTGTTTTATTTTTTTAAAGTGAATAAGGGAGAGATAGAGCAGGAGTGGTTTGTAAGAATGGCCGTTATCGGCTGGACTTTGTTTTTCCTTGTTTCACTTACTTTAAAGTTGAAAGGAAAAGATTTTATACACTATAGGTATTTCATGGGTGTCGGTTACCAGTTGTTCTTTTCCTACATACTTTGGACGCAGCTCGGTAATGATTCTTATGTATTCATTTTACCGATTATTGCTGCATTTGTGTTGTTTAAAGACTTGAAGTTCATTAAGCGGATGATGTGGCTGACGCTGATTATGGTAATCGGCAGCAATATTTACAAAGTAATTGCCATGGGTGCGGGAAAGTCCGATGATACGTTGGTTCTGGCTTTCGGTATGATTGCGGCATGTTACGCATGTACCCTTATGGCGGTAAAGCATCTGATTCAGTCCGACAGTGCCCTGACCGGTTCCATCGAGGCAAATCTTGCCCGTGTGGTTAGTACGGTGGGACAGGTAAAGGAAGCCAGTAACGCGGTAGTGGACGGTGTCACGGTAGTGCGTGAGCTGGCTGACGAAAATAAAGAGGGCGCAAACGACGTGGTGCGCGGAATGGGAGAACTGGCGGACAATAACAGTATCCTGAATGATCGGACTATGTCCTCTATGGAAATGACCACGGTTATCGATACTCAGGTGAAAAATGTGGCAGAGCTTATGGAGCAGGTTGTGGGAACGATTGAGACCTCCGTACGACATGCCAATGCCAGTTCCGAGGAATTGGGAGAGGTGGTTGAGACCACCAATAAGATGGCTGAGATTTCCGCAGAAGTGGAACATATTCTGACGGAGTTTAAAACAGAATTTAAGAATGTAAAAAAAGAAACCGGAACGATTGAAGGAATCAGTAACAAAACGAATCTTCTTGCGTTAAATGCGTCTATCGAAGCGGCGAGAGCAGGAGAGGCCGGTAAGGGCTTTGCGGTAGTTGCGGATGAAATTCGTGAACTCAGTAGCGGCACACAAACTTCTTCCAACAGAATTATGGAAGCCCTGGCGCATCTGGAGGAGACTTCCGGAAAGATGATGGAAGCAATCGAGCAGACGGTGGGGTTGATTCAGCTGAATATGGATAAAGTATCCAATGCCACAAAGAGCGTGGCAGAGATTACCGAGGATGCCGCAGAGCTCGGAGACAATATCAGAGTGGTGGAACAGGCGGTTAAGGAAGTGGAGATTTCCAACCGGACGCTGGCAGACAACATGAAACAGGTATGTAATGTTATGACGGTAATGACCGGTAATATCAGCGAGGCGGAACAGACCACAAAGACGATGCTCAGTAAGTATGAAGAGAGCGCCATTAGTGCCGTGAATATCGAAAATATCGTAGGAAAACTGATGGAAGAACTTGGTGTCGGCGGATTTATGGGGGTACAGGATGTTCGCCAAGGTATGAAAGCAGCGTTGTCGTTTGTACATGAAGGCGGAAACAAAAAGAACGAATATGTGGGAGAGGTGGCAAGCTGGTCAGAGAAGAATGTCTTTGTGACGGTGGATACTGCAGTGGATGAATTGTCCGATCGAAGAGTGAAGAATGTAACGTGCCAGTTACGTATTGTAGTGGATAATGTACTGTATTGTTGGGAAAATGTCGGAATTCGGATGTCCAAAAGTGACGAAGCGGGCAATTATGTACTTATCGTGGAAACAAACCCGAAGGTATTTAATCGCAGAAAATATCCGAGAGCCCCGCTTACTAGCATGTGTACCGTAAGGGTAAAGGAAACGGATTTGTTGTGTTGCGGTAATATGGTAAATATCAGTGCCAATGGTTTTGCGTTTGCAGTGAAAGAACCGGCGTTTGCTGACTTGAAGGGGCAGGAGGTCTCCGTTGAGATTGATGACTTTGCGCCGTTAAACGGTGAATACCTGATGGGAAGTATTATTCGTTGCTCTAACAATAGCGGTGAGTATATTGTCGGTTGTCGTATGCCGGAAGACAGCAAGGAGATTGAAGCGTATGTAAATCGAAATTACAGTGAGTAATTTGTGGTTGACAAATCCGAGAAATTCGGGTAAGATACACATTAGATTTCGGTTTATCCGAAGAACGTGACGAAGAAGAGGAATAGTACATCAGTGCAGTTTGTACAGAGACGGAGGCGTATGCTGAGAGCTTCCCGAACTTGCGGATGGAACCGGCCTCGGAGTCCCGCGTGACAAATGCGGCGCAGACCCTGCGATATCGGGGGAACACAGTGGAGGCTGTGTGAGAGAGCCGGAAAGACCGGCTAAGAAGGGTGGTACCGCCGACGAATTTCGGTCCCTTCTACGGGTTCCCCGTAGAGGGGACTTTCCTTTTGCCGCCTGCCGCTCCGTCAAACCTCCTCTAAGAACGACTAGGACGCCAGTAGCCGTCGCGCGGAAAGGAAAGGTTCCCTCAAACGTAGGAAGAAGATAATTGTGAGGAATGTATATGAATTCTTTTGCACTTTTATCTTCGGACTTTTAGTAATCAAGGAACTTTTCGTGTGTGGTATTGTTTTTGATTTATCGTGTAGGATGTTAGTTTTTCTTATTGCTCTGTTGTTTGTCAGCAATGCTTGAACAGGACGTTCATGGTTCAAAGCGACTTTGTCGCTTTGCGCGCCGATGTGCAACTGCGAAGCAGTTTTCCTTGGCACATCGTGCGCATCCCGCGGAGCGCCGTTTGTTAAAACAAACCGACACGCGACATGGAGGTCGCGTTGGAGCCGGTTGCGTCACTTGAAGGAACAATTTCTTAGAGCAATTAGAAAACCTTACATCCGAAACCCAATGAAAAAACAATACCACACACGAAAAGTTCCGTATCCCAAAAAGGAGGAAAGAAAATGGCAAAAGACAAGAAAATGGTAGAGGCGATTACCTCCATGGAAGAGGATTTCGCACAATGGTACACGGATATCGTGAAGAAGGCAGAATTAGTAGAGTATTCCGGTATTAAGGGATGTATGATCATCCGCCCGGCAGGTTATGCGATTTGGGAATTGATTCAGAAGGAGCTTGACCGTCGTTTTAAGGAAACCGGTGTAGAAAATGTTTATATGCCGATGTTTATTCCGGAAAGCTTGCTCAACAAGGAAAAGGATCACGTAGAGGGCTTCGCACCGGAGGTTGCATGGGTAACTCACGGCGGCGGCGAGAAGTTGCAGGAGCGTATGTGCGTACGTCCGACTTCCGAGACGTTGTTCTGTGATTTTTACTCTAAGATTATCGGTTCTTATCGTGATCTTCCGAAGCTGTATAATCAGTGGTGCTCCGTTGTTCGTTGGGAAAAGACGACCCGCCCGTTCCTTCGTTCTATGGAGTTTTTGTGGCAGGAAGGCCACACCGCTCACGCAACCGCAGAGGAAGCGGAGGAAAGAACCATCCAGATGTTGAATGTTTATGCGGATTTCTGCGAAGAGATTCTGGCGATTCCGATGGTTCGCGGACGTAAGACCGATAAGGAGAAGTTTGCGGGTGCGGAAGCAACCTATACCATCGAGGCTCTGATGCATGACGGTAAGGCATTGCAGTCCGGTACCAGCCACAATTTCGGTGACGGCTTTGCAAAAGCATTTGATATTCAGTACACGGACAAGGAAAATAAGTTACAGTATGTTCACCAGACTTCCTGGGGTATGACCACCCGTTTAATCGGTGCGGTAATCATGGTACACGGTGATAACAGCGGTCTTGTTCTTCCGCCGGCCATTGCTCCGGTACAGGCTGTGGTAATTCCGGTGCGTCAGGACAAGGAAGGCGTTTTGGATAAGGCATACGAGCTTGGCAATATCTTGAAGGGCTTCCGCGTAAAGGTAGACGATTCCGACAAGTCTCCGGGCTGGAAATTTGCGGAGCATGAGATGCGCGGTGTGCCGCTTCGTATCGAAATCGGTCCGAAGGACATTGAGGCAAACCAGGCAGTAATCGCAAGACGCGATACCAACGAGAAGATTACCGTATCCTTAGATGAGCTGGAAGCAAAGGTGGGCGAGCTTCTTGACGCTATGCAGAAAGAAATGTTAGAGCGTGCAAGAGTACATCGCGACGAACATACCTACAGCGCAACCACTATGGATGAGATGTTAGACGTGGCCGAGAATAAGTCCGGTTTCATCAAGGCTATGTGGTGCGGCGAGCTTGCTTGTGAAGAAGCATTGAAGGAAAAGGCGGGTGTTACCTCCCGTTGTATGCCGTTTGCACAGGAAGAAATTGCAAAGACCTGTGTCTGCTGCGGCAAGCCGGCGAAGAGCCTGGTATACTGGGGCAAGGCGTACTAAGAAATTTTACCGGGGCTGCGCTTGGAAACTGCGCGGCCCCGATTTTTGTATATGGTTTTCGGATTTTTCGAGAGGGTGATTTTTATTGCCCTTTGCAAGAAGGTCGGAAAATAAAAGGGGGAATTCGAAATGAACAGGAAACAGACGTATCAAAAAAGAAGTGTGCTAATCGGTTTGCTTATGTTGGCTGTATTTGTCTTTGCCGGCTGCTATTCCTTCGAAGAGAAGGCGTTGAAAACTGACTATAAAAAACAGGCGAAAGTCAATGCGGTAAATTATATAAAAGAGAAGTATGGGTTTGAGGCAACGGTAAAATCGGTGCAGGTTCAAAGATTGGGGGAACTTGATCCGTTTCCTGGCAGTGCTGTTTTTGTTACGATGGAATGGGCGGACGATGAATTTGTGGTGAGAATCGCAGGGGATAAAGAGACATCCGAAGGATTCGATAATTACCAACAGGAGGAGATTCTTTCTGCCCTAAAGGATGAAGTGGATACCCTGACCGGTATAGACGCAGAAGATGCGTTTGCGGTTTACGGTGATTATATGGAATATGAAGTCGGAAAAAAGAGTTGGAACGGGTTGGTGGCACCGTATTTTACCGGTGAGAATCTGAAGGAGGTTCTGACGGGTGGGTATGTGAAGCCGGATGTTACAATCACTTACATAAATCAGGAGATTGCGGGGGTTGATGCTGAGAAGATTAAGGAACAGACCGGAATAAATCAGTTGTTGCTTGTGGATTATGACAGCAAAGAGCATTATGAAGCCGTAGTACGGTCGGCGGAAGGGTATAACGGAACAGCGTTACGACCGATATGGGATACGAAACGGAATCTGCCGTATATAAACGAATATCTGACGGTGGAATACGAAGAAACTACCTATGTAAACTGCGAGAAGAAAATCGTGGACGGTATTTTGTTTGTAACGGAGTCCCGGTCGGAAACGGTGACGGTGGAAAAGTTGTCCGGTTTTACCGACGGATTTACCAAAAAGAATGCCGAGCTTGTTTTTGATGTGTATGCTCTTGAAACAGAATCCGACGTCGTACATGTATTTGTGCCGACAGAGGTGCTTTCGGAGACCGGGAGGAAGACACCGGGACTTGTGGCTGTGAAGGGAGCAAAGGAAATCCATGTAAGCAGTGACCTAACTGTGGATGGAAAGTATGTGGGAGGGACGCTTTATACGAGAGATTATGAAGGCCCGATTGAGTTTTCCGTGTATGTGACTGCGGACAAATAAAAGAGAACCTATTTTGCCGGAAGGAAAAGGCAGGACTGCGTCAAATCTTGACAAAGCCTGTCTTTCGTGCTACTATGATAAAGCATTAGAAGGCAAAAGGTATGATAAAAGGTTTATGGGAGATTACATGAATTTACCGGGCGGTGCCCGAAGAAAGAGAGGATCTTATGAAAAAGAAAGTAGCAGTATTATTGGCAGCAGTGCTTTGCCTGTCTGTATTTGCAGGTTGCGGCAGTGCAAAGGAAGACCTTGCGTATATCGAGGACAACGGCGAGATGGTGATGGGTATTACCTTGTTTGAGCCGATGAACTATTACGATGAAAACGGTGTGTTAATCGGTTTTGAGACCGAGTTTGCTACCGCTGTTTGTGAGAAGCTGGGTGTTGAACCGAAGTTCCAGGTAATTGACTGGGAGCAGAAGGAGAATGAGTTAAAGGCAAAGTCCATTGACTGTATCTGGAACGGTCTTACCGTTACGGAAGACCGTAAGGAGAACATGGCATTCTCTACTGCTTATGTAAGCAACCGTCAGGTGGCAATCATCCGTAAGGCAGATGCCGAGAAGTATGCCGATATTGCAAGCATGGCAGGTGCAAACATGATTGCGGAGAACGGTTCTGCAGGTCAGACCGCAATTGAAAGCGATGCAACGCTTTCCAAGAATAAGTTCGTAGCGGCTGCTGCGCAGAAGGATGCCCTTCTTGAGGTAAAGGCAGGAACTTCCGATGTTGCGGTTCTTGACTATATCATGGCAAAGGCTGTTGTAAACAATGATTCCGATTTCAGCGATTTGATGATTGTAGAGAGCATCGAACTTGCTCCGGAAGAGTATGCAATCGGTTTCCGTCTGGAGGATAAGGAGCTTCTTGCCGCTGTGAATAAGGCAATTGACGAGCTTGTGGCAGAGGGTTTTATGAAGAACCTTGCCGCAAAGTACGATATGAGCGAATCTTTGGCATTTAAGTAAGATACATACCAAAAGGAGAAGAACGTTATGTCATTTTTTGACGTTACTATGCAACTTTTGGACGGATTTAAGGTAACCATGCTTATATTCTTTGTGGTATTGCTGGGAGCCTTGCCGCTGGGTCTTGTAATTACCTTCGGCTCCATGTCCAAAATAAAGCCGCTTCGCTGGTTGACCCGGACCTTTGTCTGGATTATCCGGGGAACGCCGCTGATGTTGCAGATTATTCTTGTGTTTTACGGTCCGGGATTGATTTGGGGGGCAAAGGCACTGCCGCGTATGACGGCGGTGCTCATTGCCTTTATTATCAATTATGCGGCCTATTTCTCGGAAATTTACCGGGGAGGAATCGAAAGCATTCCGAAGGGACAATACGAAGCGGGACAAGTACTGGGTATGACCAAAAGCCAGATTTTCTTTAAGGTTGTTCTGTTTCAGGTTGTCAAGCGGATTATGCCGTCCATGGGAAACGAAGTCATTACTTTGGTAAAGGACACCTCCCTTGCCCGTGTAATTTCCGTGGTAGAGCTGGTAAAGGCTGCACAGGATATCGTAGGACTGAAAGGCATTATCTGGCCGATTTTCTACATCGGTGCGTTCTATCTGTTAGTGTCCGGAGCGCTGACGTTACTGTTTAACTGGATTGAAAAGAAGATGGATTATTATAAGGGATAGCATATGGCGGTATTGGAAGTAAAAAACATTCGAAAAAGCTTTGATGGGGAAGAAGTTTTAAAAGGCATTGATTTTTCCATGGAAAAGGGCGAAGTATTGGCGATTATCGGTTCTTCGGGAAGCGGTAAGACGACCCTCCTTCGTTGTCTGAATTTTTTGGTAATGCCGAATATGGGGCAGATTTTTGTAAATGATGCCTGCATCTTTGATGCAAGGGATTTCTATAAGTTGAACGAAAAAGAAATTCGGGAGAAGCGTCTTCATTTCGGTTTGGTGTTCCAGTCCTTTAATCTGTTTCCGCAGTACAATGTATTACGGAACGTGACTTTGGCGGAGGAATTGCAAATAAAGGATGCCTGCAAGGCAAAGAAAATTTCCAGGGAAGAAATGAAGGAGGCACTTGCAAAAGTGACTGCTCATGCAGAAGGATTGCTTTCTCAAGTAGGACTTTTAGAGAAGAAAAATGCCTATCCGTGCGAACTTTCCGGCGGACAGCAGCAGCGTGTGGCCATTGCAAGAGCGCTTGCGCTGAATCCGGATATTTTGTGCTTTGATGAGCCTACCAGCGCCTTGGACCCGGCATTAACCGGTGAGGTGCTTCGTGTCATTCGTGGATTAAAGTCTTCCGAGCGCACTATGATTGTGGTAACCCATGAGATGGAGTTTGCCCGTCGTGTGGCGGATAAGGTAATGTTTATGGCAGATGGTGTCATCGAGGAAATGGGTGAGCCGGAGCAGATATTTACCGAACCGAAGAGCGAGAAGTTAAAGGCATTTTTACAAAATGCCGCAGAAGGTTTGTAAGAAGTAATAGCCTGTGGGAGTTTGAGAGAATCCTGCAGGCTTTCTGTGTTTGTACCGGGAAAAGTAAGAGTTTTCGGGAGAGGCTTCGACAGTACATAGAATGAAAAGCAGGTGTAAGGAAGGGAAGGACTATGGGACAGGATAAAAAAGGAGCAATTATAAAACTATCTCTGGCTATGTTGATTTTTGGTTCCATCGGCGTGTTTCGCCGGTATATACCGCTATCGTCCACATGGATGGCGTGTGTCAGAGGTGTCATCGGAACGGTGTTTTTGCTGGTTGTGGTAGCGCTATCAAAAAAACGTGTAGACAAAAAGGCTGTGAAGAGAAATCTGCTTTCCCTTCTGGTTTCCGGTGCGGCCATCGGTGTGAACTGGATTCTGCTGTTTGAAGCGTACCGTTATACGACGGTGGCAATTGCGACCTTGTGCTACTATATGGCGCCTGTCATTGTGATTTTACTTGCACCGGTGTTGCTGAAAGAAAAGATGACGGTGAAAAAAACGGTTTGTGCGGCAGTGGCTGTAGTCGGAATGCTTTTGGTGTCCGGTGTTTTTGACGGCGGCGCAGCAACGGGTGGCAACGGCAAAGGAATCGTGTTCGGTCTGGGTGCGGCTTGCTTTTATGCCACGGCAATGCTCACCAACAAATTTATGAAGGATATTTCCGCTTATGATAAAACGATTATGCAGTTGGGGGTGGCAGCGGTTGTAGTGTTACCGTATTCCCTGATTACCAGTGGAATTAGGGAATTTGCAACTCTTACCTTGCCGCAGATTCTGTTGCTGCTGGCGGTGGGAATTGTGCACACCGGTATTGCGTACTGGTTGTATTTCGGCAGTATGGATGGGTTAAGCGGCCAGACCATAGCAGTGTACAGTTATATTGATCCGGCCTTTGCAGTGGTGCTTTCCGTGGTGGTCCTGCGGGAGGAGACGGGTGTGCTCGGGATTATCGGTGCGGTGTTGATATTAGGGGCTACATTGTTTAGTGAATGGAACGGAAAAAGGAAATAGGAAAGGCCTGCGGACCGTGAAGGGTTTGCAGGTTTTATTATCTTATAGATGTCTGCTGGTGTAAAGATGCATAAAGAAATATTTATGTAAATAGCCGGGTTGGCATTTATAGACGTAATGTGATAAGATATATCTTGGAAAAGTAGAACGGAGGTGTTGATTTGTTCCGAAACAGCAGAACAATTCTCTTTTCAAAGGTAAAAGAATCGCTTGCATCGGTAGTGCCGATTGCGGCTATTGTTTTTGTGCTTTGTTTTACCGTAGTGCCGGTGCCGACGGATTTGTTGATGACATTTGTGTTTGGCGTGGCAATGGTAATTATCGGTATGGGTATGTTTACACTGGGTGCGGATCTTTCCATGACACCGGTCGGTGAACATATCGGTTCGGCGGTAACAAAGTCAAGAAAGCTATGGTTTATTATGGTAATCAGTTTTTTAGTGGGCGGTATTGTGACGATTTCCGAACCGGATTTGCAGGTGCTAGCGGAACAGGTGCCGAATATTTCAAATCAGGTCATTGTGTTTTCCGTGGCCGGCGGTGTGGGCTTGTTTTTGGTAGTTGCGATGCTTCGTATTTTGTTTAAATGGAAGCTGAATTATTTATTGATTTTCTTTTATGCGGTTGTGTTCGGTCTGGCGATTTTTGTGCCGAAGTCTTTTCTTGCGGTGGCGTTTGATTCCGGCGGAGTTACGACGGGACCGATGACGGTGCCGTTTATTATGGCGCTGGGTGTGGGCGTTGCATCCATTCGAAGCGACAGTGAGGCGCAAAACGACAGTTTCGGTCTGGTTGCGCTTTGCTCGGTAGGACCGATTCTGGCGGTTATGCTCCTGGGACTGTTCTTTCGTGTAGAGGGCGGGAGCTATACACCGGTGGAGATTCCGTCTGTGGAGACTTCCAGAGACTTGTGGCATTTGTTTTCTCATGAGATTCCGGAATACATATTGGAGGTGGTAAAAGCACTGCTTCCGATTATGGTCTTTTTTGCATTGTTCCAGATTTTTAGGTTAAAACTGAAGAAAGAGAATATATACCGTATTGCGGTAGGTTTTGTTTATACCTTTATCGGTTTGGTGCTGTTTTTGTGTGGTGCGAATGTAGGCTTTATGACCGTGGGGAATTATATCGGAAGAGAACTGGGCGGTCTTTCTTACTGCTGGATTGTGGTGCCGTTAGGTGCGCTTATCGGTTACTTTATCGTTACGGCAGAGCCGGCGGTGCATGTCCTGAATAAGCAGGTGTACGAGATGACCTCCGGTGCGATTCCGCCGAAGGCGTTAAGTACCAGTCTTTCCGTAGGTGTGGCTGTATCCGTAGGGCTTTCCATGCTCCGTATTGTGGCAGACATTCCGATTATGTACTTTTTAGTGCCGGGTTATCTTATGGCAATTGTATTGTCGTTTTTTGTTCCGCCGATTTTTACGGCCATTGCATTTGACTCCGGTGGTGTTGCTTCCGGTCCGATGACGGCAACGTTCCTGCTTCCTATGTCCATCGGTGTATGTACCGGTGTGGGCGGAGATGTAGTGACGGGGGCCTTCGGAGTGGTAGCCATGGTAGCTATGACGCCGCTGATTACCATTCAGATTTTGGGCCTGATGTATAAGATTAAGCTTCGTAAGGCGGAGGCTGAACTTCCGGCAGGTGTTCCGGTTGAACTTCCGGTGAATGTAATTGAAACGGAAATTGATATTTTTGATAACACAATCTTTGAATTGGAGGATGATGATGAGTAAATACAACATGGTTTTAACAATTCTGAATCGCAGCTATGAAAAAGATTATGTGGAGTTTTTTAAACAGAACGGCATTGCGCATATGACGGAAATGTTGGGACACGGAACCGCCAGTAAGAGTATTTTGGATTATCTCGGCATTGAAAATAATGAAAAGATTATTATTCAGACGGTGGTTGCGGCCGGAAAGGTGGACAACCTGTTCGGAGGCTTGGTAAGCAGGATGGGAATCAATCTTCCGGGAACCGGTGTGGCGATGTCCATTCCGATGGAAAGCATCGGAGGAATGTGGAGCATGAAGTATTTGACGGAAGGCCAGGAAGCTTTAGCGACGGAGGGCGTGAAAATGAAGGAAGCAAAATATTCTTTGATAACGGTAATTACGGAAAAAGGTTGTTCGGATATGGTGATGGATGCAGCCAGAGAGGTGGGCGCCAGAGGCGGTACGGTGGTACATGCCAAGGGGACCGGAAGAGAAGAAGATGCAAAGTTTTTCGGTGTGTCCATCAGCCCGGAGAAGGAAATGATTTATATTGCTACGAGAAAGTCCGACCGACCGGAGATTATGCGTGCCATTATGGAGAAGGCCGGTCCGCAGACCGAGGCCAAGGCAGTGGTGTTTTCTCTGCCGGTAGAGGATATCGCAGGTCTGACGGCCCTTATGGAGCCGGAGGCGTAGGCTAAGAGGCACGGGTTGTCGCCGGTTTTGTAAAACTTTCGGGTGAAGAATTTTCCGGATAGGTAATGAATTTCATAAATAGCCGGAATTGATTTGTTGTTTTTTTCACATCGCAACGCTTCGTCAAACTTCCTCTAACCGGTTCTAAACGTCTCTCGGGTGTGGCCTCGAGACTTAGAACCGCTAAGAGGTGATTTCGACTCAGCTAAAGACGCGGCCCTTCGGGCAAATTCAAAAAACGAACAAATCAATTCCGGCTATTTTGTGGATATGCATGAAATCGAAAAATTCTGCACCCTTTGTGTGTGACAAGTCCCGGTGACAGCTCTGTGGCCTGGACTACTCCTTCTTCCCTAAATCCGGTTCGTTGTCTAAAAAACATGCTCTTTTCAGCGCCGAGCTTCCGTACTTTCCGCGGATTTCGTCTACGGCGGCGTTGAGCTTGGAGAGTTTCTCGCGACGTCCTGTGTCAAAGAGGTCGTACTGAAAGATGTCGTCGTTTGTGACGTGTCCGGTGGAGACGCCGAGCAGGCGGATCGGGGAACCGTCCCATAGCTCGTAAAACAGCTTACGAGCGGTAAAATATATTTGTTCGGTTGTATTGTCCGGAGCGGTCAGTTGTCCCTGCCTGCTCCGGCTTTTTAATTCGGTGTCTTTAATGGTAACGGATACCATGGAGATATAGGCACGGTCCTTACGGATGCGTGTCCCGACTTTTTCACAAAGGGCAAGAAGAACGCGTTCGGCTTCCGCACCGTTTGTAACGTCTGCCGGTAGTGTGGTGGAGTTGCCGTAACTTTTGGTAACGGAAGGTTCTTCCGTTACCGGAGCGGAGTCGATGCCGTTGGCGGCCTCGTGTAAGAAAATGCCTTGTTTTTTGAAGTGAGAGGTAAGAATTTCTTTATCGGTGCGGGCCAAATCCCCGATGGTACGGATGCCGAGAGCACGCAACCGTTCTGCGGTGGAGTGTCCCACATACAATAAATCTCCCACGGGAAGAGGCCAGAACTTTGTCGGGAGTTCTTCCGGAAAGAGGGTATGAACCAAATCCGGCTTTTTGAAATCCGAAGCGGTTTTAGCCAGTAAGCGGTTTACGGAAATGCCTACATTAACGGTGAATCCCAGCTCGTCTCGGATTTCGTCCTTGATTTTGTGGGCAAAGGAAACCAAATCTCCGTACAGTCCTTCGGTACCGGTCATATCGCAGAAGGCTTCGTCGATGCTGAACTGCTCTACCACCGGGGCGTATCGGCGCAACAACGCAATAAAGGCACGAGAGCGTTCCAAATACAGGGAATGGTCCGGTTTTGCAATATAGAGATTCGGACATTTTTGTAAGGCTTTCACGATGGGTTCGCCGGTGATGATGCCGCACTGCTTTGCCAGAGAGGACTTTGCCAGAACAATGCCGTGACGTGCTTCTCTGTCACCTCCGATGATGGCAGGAATGGTACGGATGTCTAGGGTTTCTCCCAAATCGTGGAGGCGGTGGTGAGCTTCCCAGCTTAAGAAGGCAGAGTTAACATCAATATGAAAAATAACCGGTTTTGCCATGGGAAGCCTCCTTTCCTGTCCAAGTAAAAAATGTACAGAACTAGTGTTTGTTATTATTATAGCAGAGACCGGAGAACTGTGCAAGGGCAGAGTTGTTTGCCGATAAGGAGTGAAAAATCCGGATACGTGTTCGTTTTTGAAAAAGATGGATATTTTTCTTCGCTATGGGCATACTTCCTTTAAAAGAAAACGGAGGTGTTTTATGGCAGTTGATTTTAAAACAAGTGAGACCAAGGATAATTTAATGCGTGCATTTGCGGGAGAAAGTCAGGCAAGAAACCGTTATACTTTTGCGGCAGATCAGGCGAAACAGCAGAAGCTGCATGTGATAGAGGCGGTATTTACCTTTACTGCAAATCAGGAGAAGGAGCATGCCGAGATTTTCTACAATCATTTATCCGAGTTGGCGGGGGAAACCATCCATGTGGACGGCGGATATCCGGTTGACATTACCGATAGTATTACGGAGCTTTTGCGCATGGCACAGCATAACGAATACGAGGAGCACGACGATGTGTATCGTGTTTTCGCGGAAAAGGCACGAGCAGAGGGATTTTTGAAGGTGGCATCCTCTTTTGAGCAGATTGCAAAGATTGAAAAGGTGCACGGAAATCGATTCGGAGCGTTGGCAGATTTGTTGGAAAAGAATCAACTTTTTATTTCCGATGTGAAGACCGGATGGTTCTGTCTGAATTGCGGTCATGTATTCGAAGGAACTCAGGTACCGGAGCAGTGTCCGGTATGTTCTCACGACAAAGGGTATTTCGTACGTCTGGAGCTTGCGCCGTATACCGGAAACTGCTGCGTAAGCGGAGTTTTGAATCCGGCTGAGTAATATGGAGCGCTTTGCGGACGGAGGCGAATTCCGAGAAGAAAAAATGCAAACTTGACAAAAAGGGGTTGCCTGCCCCTTTTTGTTTTGGTATAATTAGCTTATGAGATAAAAGGATGTACCGTGTGATGGGGAGATCGCAAGGGAGTTGGAAATCATGTCGTGTCCGGCTTGATTTTTTTTTGCATCTATCTACCAATTTTTGGGGATATATCCGCTCGCAAAGAGCGTTTATATAAAACAAAATACTTTAGGAGGACGAGCAAATGAAACTTATTTACGATGTGGAAGACAGAATGAGCTTCGGCAAAATGATTGTCTTCGCTATCCAGCAGCTCCTGGCAATTATGGCAGCGACTTTGGTTGTGCCGATGATTGTGGGGCACGGCATGAAGTCTGAGGCGGCACTGTTCGGTGCAGGTGTAGGTACTTTGGTGTACATTGCGTTTACAAAGAAGAAGAGCCCGGTATTCTTAGGATCCTCTTTCGCATTCCTCGGTTCCATGGCAGCAGCCTTTGCCGGCGGTGTGTCCGTGGCGGTAGGATATCTCGGATTGATTCTGGGTGCGATTTTTGCGGGACTTGTATATGTGGTAATCGCCCTTGTGGTAAAGGCAGTAGGGGTTGACTGGGTTAATAAGTTGATGCCGCCGGTAGTTATCGGTCCTACGGTTGCCATTATCGGACTTTCCCTCGCGGGAAATGCCATCGGTGATTTAAAGTCCGGTGAAGTGTTTGATGCAGCGGGAGCACAGCTGGCTTCTCCGCTTGCAACCATTCTTTGCGGTCTGGTAACCTTGTTTGTAACGATTCTTTGCTCTACCTTCGGTAAGAAGACATTGAAGTTGATTCCGTTTATTATCGGTATTTTGGCAGGGTATGTAGTTGCTTTAATTATGACCTTGATCGGTAATGCGGCAGATATTGATGCCTTAAAGGTGATGAGTTTTGACTCTTTGACGGCGTTGTTTAAGACTGCGGACGGAAGTACCGGTGTGACGCTGAAGACCTTTGTTTCCGTGCCGGAGTTCACGTTTATGACGGCATTAGGCGGTTTTGATGAGATTACCGGAGCCTATATCGGAACCATTGCGGTTGCATATATTCCGGTGGCGTTTGTAGTATTTGCGGAACATATTGCGGATCACAAGAATATTTCTTCCATTATTGAGAGAGACCTTTTAAAGGAGCCGGGACTTTCCCGTACTCTTCTCGGTGACGGTGTGGGTTCCATGGCGGGTGCTATTTTCGGCGGATGTCCGAATACCACCTACGGAGAATCGGTAGGCTGTGTGGCAATAACGAGAAATGCTTCTATCG
This sequence comes from uncultured Clostridia bacterium, assembly GCA_937895705.1. Taxonomy (GTDB): domain Bacteria; phylum Bacillota; class Clostridia; order Lachnospirales; family Lachnospiraceae; genus SIG307. The sequence continues at coordinate 49,426 of CALBKM010000028.1, read as the reverse complement.
TGACGATTATCAGTGCTGCGGTAGGTGCGATTCTGATTTCCTTCCTGAGCCCGTTTGTTGCATTTGTAAACTCCATTCCGTCTTGTGTTATGGGCGGTGTATGTATGGCGTTGTACGGATTTATCGCTGTCAGCGGTTTGAAGATGTTGCAGAAGGTGGATTTGGGCCGGAATAAGAATTTGTTTACCGCGTCCGTTATTTTGATTGCCGGTATCGGTGGTCTTTCCGTATCCTTCGGTAAAATAACGTTGACCTCCATCGCATGTGCGTTGATTCTCGGTATTATTGTGAATGTGATGCTTTCCAAGGAGGCAGACGAGGAGACGGAGATTTAGGTTTGCTTGTGATAAAGAAAAGGTCACCCCGATGATTTTTCGGGGCGACCTTTTCTTTTTTGTACAAGTCCGATAAGGGACTTGCGGTATAGAGGAAATGAGTAGGGGGAATTTTTCGAATTCTTGTTTTAAAGGGTGACGGTTTCCGGTTCGGTTTCATCGAAAGAAAGGGAAAGGGAGGCTTTCCTGTCGCCGAGAACAAGATCATAATCGCCCTTAAAACCTTCCACGGTAACAAAACCGTTTTCATCGGTGGTAACGCTGAGGTCTGTCTTCCATTCGTTGTGAATCATTTCTTTTAAGCGGTTGAAAGCAGGCTTCCTACTGTTATCCTTACGTAAAATGCCACTCGGAGCATTGAGCCACATGCCGTCGGTGAAATCCCAACCGGTAATTCCTTCTACTAACGGATGCTCAAAGAGGATGCGGTACATCTCTTCCAATTCGTTCTTCTGGCGTTCTTCACCTTCCGGAGTGGACGGCCATTCACTTACCTGCCAGTCGTTTAAATCTACGATATGAGCCGGCATGATGTCACCGGAAATCAAAGTGTTCTCCGTGAAGTGAATCGGTTTGCCGAAGCGGGAGAAACGCTCCAGTACTTCGTGTACTTTTTCGGCACCCCAGTACCCCTGGTGCTGGTGAGACTGGATGCCGATGACATCAATGGGAGCATCGGCGGATAAGCAGTCGTCGATGAGCTCCGCATATTTTTCCGAAGTATTGAAATCGTTCAATAAAAGGGTGGAGTCAGGGTTTGCCTGTTTTGCCTCTTTAAACACACGCTTCACCAATTCCGTTCTGCCGTATTCCTGACAGATACGGGTGATGGCGTTGTCATATTTGTCGAATACCGGCATGATAACTACTTCGTTGATTACATCCCAGATGTCGATGGTTCCCTTAAATTGCGTAACATCACGTTCGATACGATGTAATTGCTTTCTTAAGATGGTGCCGTTGTCGTATTCCATAAGCCAGTTCGCACAGGCGGTATGCCAACAAAGCGGATGCCCCTTTGCTTTGATACCGTGCTCTTTCATGTAGGTAGCGGCGGCCATACGGCTTTCCCACTGCGGATTGCCCTCCGTAGGCTCGTACTGACCCAGGTAGAACGGCAAGGTGCCGTAGTTAAAGAGTTCCATCCAGATTTTCATGCGCTCTTCAAAAAAAGCTTTCTTCTCCGGATCTTTTATTGCAAAATAAGCATTAAAATCAAAAGAACCCCATCCGAATAAAAACTTGTGATTGGTTTGTGTAAAGCGAAGCGTTGTGTTTGCAAGCGGAGCACCGGATGCGTCCACAACCCGTAATGTTTTCTTTGCTCTGCGGTGAGCAACCTTCTCGTAATTTGCCATATACCCTCCTAAAGTAACACGTTTGTAAAAATATAAACAAACAGTAACTGCTTTTGATAAGTACATATTACTGAAAATGTGGGATAAAGTCAATAGAATATAAGAAGGAAGATGTGAAAATATGAATGTGTTATAAACGAGAGACGGTCTGGGCGATTCGTATGTGGAGTTGCGAATTTGTTTGATTGACGGTACCGTGACCGTATTGTATAATCAATGTATATGCAAGTGTGGCAAGAAAGGACAGAGCAATGGACAAGAAAGGTATTATTTTTGATATGGACGGAACTTTGTGGGACTCTGCGGAGGGCGTGGCAAAGTCATGGACCCGGATTGTGAATCGGGAGTATGACAAAGAGCGGGTCATTACTGTGGAAGATATTCACGGGGTGATGGGAAAGACTATGGACAAGATTGCGGAGGAGCTGTTTCCGGAGCTTTCCGAAGAGCCTCGTCTGGAGCTGTTGGAAAAGTGCTGTAGAGATGAGAATGCATATTTGCGGGAACACGGAGGTGTGTTGTATCCGAAACTTGCGGAAACGCTGGCGGAGCTGAAAAAGGATTACTGCCTTTATATTGTCAGCAACTGTCAGAGCGGATATATCGAGGCTTTTTTGGAGCATTACGGGTTCGGTCACTATTTCGAGGATATTGAGTGTTTCGGAAACAACGGTTTGCAAAAGGGTGAAAATATTCGCAGACTGGCAGAACGAAACGGATTGACAAAAGCGGTGTATGTGGGAGATATTCAGGGAGATTACGATGCCACCATGGAGGCCGGACTTCCGTTTATTCATGCTGCTTACGGATTCGGTACGATTGCGCAAAAAACGCCGGCAATCCGGTGTTTTGCGGAACTGCCGACGGTTGTAAAAACAATTTTGGAATAGAGGCGTCAGTGTTTTGTTGCAGTGTCTGGCTGGAACAGCATGGAAAATGCCATCAGGCAGAGTGCGGGATAGTAGGTTCCCATACATGCGTGATCGGTCCAATTCCAAAGACCGATAAACCAGTCCAGAAGCAGCATCACATCCGAGAAAAAGAAAAGCAGGCTTCCCATAAAGATAAGGGCATTGCAGAAACTTCGGTTTTTGAGGAAATTCCCGGTTGCTTTCCCGAGCATAAAAGAGATAATCAATGCATAAACGATGCAGACTGCACGAAATATCGGAATGTTGAAGGAGAGCAACGGACAGAATAGCAAAAAAAGCAGTGCGCCCAGAAACAGAACTCCGCTTATCGTAAGGTCGGGAACGCAAATACGTTTTGAAAGGCAGTATGCCGTTACGAAGCAGAGATGACCGAGGGCAAAGGAAGCCGCACCGGTGATGAAATCAAAGGCGATGAGGACATCTCCGAGCATTGCCAGTATAAGGCCGGCTGCCATGATAAGCTGTATGCTTTTTTGCATTCGGGTCTTTTTTAAGGCATATGCCGCATTGACGATGCCAAGGAGCGCAAACAGACCGCTGCATATGCATTTCAGAGAAAAATTAAAATCGTTACTTTGATAGAAAAAGTTCAGTATAAACAGAATCCCGGATACCGAGATGTTTATTATTATCATTTTTTTACTTGCTGTCACGAACATCACCTCATATTAATTATAGTGTTAAAATGTGCCGGAGGCAATATATAGATCGATTCATGATTTGGAAACAGCACCCTTTCTTTTTATTAAAGAGAAAAAATACTTGCGATATGAATAAAAATGCGCTAGAATAGGGACGTTACAATAATATAAAAGGGAGACCAAAGAACATGAAGATTAAAAAGAAAACAACAATACTTTTTGTTATGATTATGATTCTTGCCATGATCGGAGCTTTTGCAGGTTGTGGGACGAAGGGAAAAGATGATCCGGCAGGAACAACGCCGGAAGCTGAATTGACCGCAACCCCGGAACCGACTGCGACTCCGGAACCGACAGCAACCCCGGAACCGACCCCGACTCCGGAAGTGATGCCGACGGCAGAAGAACTCGCGGCGGCAAACGAAACGATGTTTGACGGCAAGATGAAGATGACGTGTAAATTTTCCTATAAAGGACCGAGCGAGTACGGAGAACTCGGAATGGAAGTCGATATGGAAATGCTCAGTTATGATAACATAGAGTATCAGAGGAATGCTGCTACGGTATCGATTATGGGCTTTACACAGGCTACCGAGGAGGAAGTCTATTACGTAAATGATGAAGCAACCGGTAGAAGAACCGAGTATTCCAAAAATCCTGAGACCGGAGCGTGGGAAATGAATGAGTCTCTGTACTTCGGCTCCACGGATAACAGTGCCGGTGCTATGCTTAAGGATATGACAAATGTAGAGGTAACAAAGGATGACAAGTTCTATTACGTTACCGGTGATATGAATAGCGATGATGTATCCGAATTGTCCGGAATGACGGAAGGAATCGATATTAATGTGACATCTGCGGTCGGCTCCATGAAATTCGACATTAAGACCAGGAAAATTGTTTACGCGGATGTGGTAATGAAGTTTGAGATTCCGGAGACGATAGAAGAATCTACCGCAATTGAGGATATGGTAATCACTTGTGAAGCGCTTACGGAGCCGATTGTGATACCGGAGGAAGTGCTTGCCGTGAAGTCCGGCGAGGGCGGCAACGGAACGGTTCCGCAGGGAGATAAGTACGATAAGTCCGAACTTCCGGCTGCCTGGGAAGGCATGTATGACGAATATGACAGTAAGTCGGGAACCTTCCTGATGTGGGATGAGGAAACATACGAGTCTGTTCCGGTGACTGTATATGCGAATGAAAACTGGTATTTTGACGACCGTTACGAGCACACTCTGTACTTAGTAGTGGATGACCCGGCGATTTACAAAGAAAGTCCGGCCTATGAGGTAGACTATGAAGATTCCGATGTATCTACGGCGGATCCGGACAAGGCGCCGGAATTCCTTGTGGATAAGGATTACAACGAGGTGACCAAGGTTGAGAATGTGGTGCCGGTTGTATGCAACGGAAAGCAGTGTTTTTACATTGACAATTCCGTATATGAGAACCTCCGTACCTTCATTGTGTTCCAGGATATCGGACTTGATACTTATGTGCAGATTATGATTATGACAAGTGATATTACGTCAGATCCGTTAACGATTATCCAGAAGTTCCTTTTGGATATTGAGTAGGATTCGGAGGACGGAAAAGTTTAAAACGCACGCGAAATGCATGGAAATGCAAGCGTGCGTTTTTTATGTAAAATGGTCTTTATTTGATGCGTGCCAAATGAGAAGGGGCAATTCTTTGATGTGATAAACGGAGAATTGGTATACAACAAGGAGTATATTGAATGGTTTCGAAAGGAATGCCTAAAGCGGCAGGAAGAAGAGGAATAGATTTCATATACTTCTCCCACCACGCATAATCTCCCGTTTTTTCCGCATACTAACTCCACAACAATGATTTGGAAATCAAATCATACCAAGAATGGTTACGGAGTTCGTAGGGGAACTCCTTTGGAGAAAGGAGCAACAACAATGAAAGCAACGGGAATTGTGCGTCGTATTGATGACTTAGGCCGTGTGGTAGTACCGAAGGAAATCAGAAGAACCCTCCGCATAAGAGGGGGAGACCCGCTGCTGACAACATTGTCAGATATTGTCGATACATACGGAAATAGGGAGAAAAGGGAGCATTGCGAGATGTTGTTTCTGTGGGGGATAGGGAGATTGGCGGAGAGGTTGGGAATCAAATAATGGCAAATAGGAAGAGCCGGAAGTGTTTGCTTCCGGCTCCAGACCGCCCACAGTATTGCGCCGCGGTGCGGCTCGTGGGAGATGTTCTAATAGTATATACGGATATTACTAAAGTATTACAGTTTTTCTTTCCAGTCACTGCGAAAACCGTAATAATCCATGCGTACAAAAGGATACTTCTTTGTGAGAGAAATAATTGAATTTTTCATCTCACTAAATATATCGGTAGGAAGAAGTCGTTTCATAACAAGTACAAAACCATAAAAGTGAGCGTTGTCAATGTTGTTATTTTTATCAACAATGAGCAATGCTTTTTCTTTTGTGTTCAGAGAAGGCTTTTGTTCAAACAGGCGGTTGTAGATACGGCTACCGTGGGCACACAAGTTTCGAATAATTGTCATGCTGTGCATATGTTGACCGAGGATTTCAGGACCTTTACTCATTGTGAGTCCAAAGGAATCAGCCACTTCTTTTTTTATGTTCGGTTCTGAAATAGAGTATAAAAAGGAAATATCGGAAATGGTCAGCAAATCTACATATGCCCAAAGGGGAATGGGCTGTCCGAGGTCATTTACAAAATGCTTTAAATAGGCTTCGTGAGGTAAACGTTGCGTCTTTTGCTGATTTGCCTTGTCTATGATTTCCTTGTGCTTTGCTTTGTTTGTGAAACGAGTATCGTCAAGATAACCGACCGGTCCGTGTACCTTAGTGAATTCGTATGCGTAGACGGACTTCATGCGTACTTCAATAATCTCCATATATTCCAAAATGATGTGTCGGAGTTCGTGGTCAAATTGATAGATGTCGATTATGTTCTGAAAAGTTGCAGACTTTGAGAAGACATCGTTTTTGCGGAGTGTTAATGAATAGCCGCTGACACGATAGTAGTTGTTATGAAGCAGGAAATCCTTCGCCTTGGCATCATCCGTAATGGAAAGACCGCGGGCCCGAAGAATCTCTAACTGCTGCTCCACAGTTTTAAAATCCTTATCCGCCATATTTCCTCCTTAAAACAAAACGCCCTCAAGTGTGCATGTGTTTCCACAGAGGCCTGAGGGAGATGTCAATTCTATAATACCACAGTTGTCGAAAAAGTCAAGGGTTTAATGCTTTTTGCATACGGAACATTATGTATTTCGAAAAACTAAGAAAATGTACCATGGCCAAATGAGAGGGTGGTACAAAAGAAAGTGGGTACTCCTACAAAATAATGTAGGGGGTGGTACAAAATTTTGTAGGAGGGGGTACGAAATTTCATGGGAGGGGATACAAATACCGGCATACGAATAAGCGTGACACCATTTGAGATACTAATCTCGGAGGTGGACTATGAAAGATTTTAAAGATATAACGGAAAAAGAACTTCGTATTCTGTGGAAAGAGCATCCGGACAGCATCATTGCGGAACTGTATGGAGTGACAAAAGAAGAGGTGACGCAGAAACGTAGGGAGTTTCATATTAATCCGGAGACAGACCGGTTCTATGATGTGATAAACGGTGAGTTGGTATACAATGAGGAGTATATTGAATGGTTTCGAAAGGAATGCCTAAAGCGGCAGGAAGAAGAGGAATAGATTTCATATACTTCTCCCACCACGCATAATCTCCCGTTTTTTCCGCATACTAACTCCACAACAAAGTTATGGAAATAACCGAAAGGAGTCAGTATGAAAGCAACGGGAATTGTAAGAAGAATAGATGACTTAGGCCGCGTGGTAGTACCGAAGGAAATCAGAAGGACCCTCCGCATAAGAGAGGGGGACCCGCTGCTGACAACATTGTCAGAAAATGTCGATACATATGGGAAACTGGGGAAAGAGTGCTATTACAGAGAGAAGTTTATGTGGGGGATAGGGAGATTGGCGGAGAGGATGGGGATTAAAAGTGGGAAAGTAACCAAATTGACGATAGGGGTGAGTTATGGTAGAATATGGAAGGAGAGCAATAAGTTTAAGTGATTTTTTGAAGGGATGTACCAACTTTGCCACGGAAAGGAGACCGGGATGAATATTTTACATATGAAGTATGCAGTAGAGGTGGCAAATGCCGGTTCAATTAATAAAGCGTCCGAAATTTTATTGATAGCTCAGCCGAATTTGAGTCGTTCAATAAAGGAATTGGAAGGGGAACTTGGAATTACCATATTTGATCGTTCTGCGAAAGGAATGGTTCTAACGGAAGAGGGAGAACGTTTTATTGGTCACGCAAAGAAAATTCTTGCACAGATAGATGAAGTGGAGACAATGTATAAAACGGGACTGATTGCGAAGCAACAGTTTTCAATCTGTGTTCCGAGAGCAAGTTATATTGCAGAGGCGTTTGCACGCTTTTCAAAAGGGATTGCTAAGGAGCCTGCGGAAATTTTTTATAAAGAAACGAATTCGAAGCGTGTGATAGATTATGTACTTCATTCGGATTACCGCCTGGGGATTATTCGTTATGCGGAAAATTATGATAAGTATTTTAAAGCGGTATTTGAGGAAAAAGGATTAAATTATGAGTTGATTACGGAGTTTCACTATGTATTGCTTATGAATAAAGAAAGTATGCTTGGCAGAATGGAAGAAATACGTTATCCTGATTTGTGTGACTACATAGAGATAGCTCATGCAGACCCTTATGTGCCGTCTTTGGCGTTGGCAGAGGTAAAGAAAGAAGAGTTGCCGGATAATATTAACCGTCGCATTTTTGTATTCGAAAGGGCAAGCCAATTTGAACTGCTTTCGGAAAACTCGGAAACCTTTATGTGGGTATCTCCTGTGCCGAATTCCCTGCTGGAGCGATACGGCCTTGTGCAGAAAAAATGTATGGATAACCAGAAAATATATAAGGATGTATTGATTTATAAGAAGGACTACCGGTTGACAGAGTTGGACAATCTGTTTATTACGGAGTTGTGTAACGTAAGGCGTCAGTACGTGAAGTAGAAGGAAGCAGGCAGAAATGGTTAGTTATGGTACATTCGGCGGGTAAAAAAGTCGGCATAGAAAAGCATGATGGTTTGAAGGTAGCTGTTTAGTTTCTTTTTCATGGTATCATCTCCTTTCGTGTTTTCTGAGCTGAGTATAGCGCAAAAAAGAAAGAATTACTTGCCAAATAGAAATAAAAAGTAGACAAATCTTGCAAAAAGAGAAAGAATGGGAACGGCCATCCTTTCTCTTTTTCTTTTACAGGTTTATATTCTTGCGGTATTCAGACGGAGATAAGCCCTTTGCCTTTTTAAAAATCCGGCTGAAATAGAGAGGGTTATCGTACCCTACGATATTGGCAATTTCCGTAATGTTATACTGGGGATTCTGTAATAACGCTTCGGCATTGTAAATTCGTTTGTTTAAAATATACTGCATCGGGGTGACACCGGTATAATGCTTGAAATTGCGGATAAACCAACTGATGCTGATATTGTGTTCTTTTGCATATTCGTCTACATAAATCTCTTCACTGTAGTGTTCGTTAAAGTATATGGTGGCTTTGTCGATTTCCTCCGCAGCTTGTGTGTTGCTTACCTTGGAAGAAGTTTGGAAGAAACGCTGCAACATAATAAATATTTGCTTTAAATACATTTCTAACATCTCAGGATAGCTTTCCTTGCACATCTGCAGTTCGTTAATCATCGAACGAAAAATCGTCTGGTATTCCATACCGGAGCCGCAATAAAAGACCTTCTTATCATCGGGAAGTCCGTAGGATCGTAAAAGATTGGTGACATTTCCTCCGGTAAAGTGTACCCAATATACCTCTGTTTGGTCCTCGCCGTAGTATTCGTATTTCTGTGGTTCCTTCGGCCGATAAAGAACCATATGACCGGCGGTGACAATCTGTTCTTTTCCGTCAAAATGAAAATGAGCTTTTCCGGAAGCAATATACAGTAATTGAAAATCCAGTCTGCCGCGAGGCCTCCAAGTAGGAAGTTTTGGACGGGTATACAAATGGTATGTTCCGCAACTGGTTACAATTAACGGTTTTGATTTGTCCTTAATATCAAGAGTCGAGTTATTGAGATAGGCGTTGTTTGTATACATTGCAATATCCCTCCTTGCAAAAAAATGCATATCTGAAATAAAAAAGTGTATGAAAACAGTGTGTTTGGAGTTGATGCGAATATAGGTGTATCATTTTTGGCATATTTCATCTCATATAAGCCATGTATTTTTGTAATATCTTTTACTATAATAAGTATAGCAGAAAGGCAATAGGAGAAGCAACAAAAACTTTACAGAAGGATGCAGCAGAAAGGAGAAACTTATGGAAGAAAAGAAATACCTTAAATGGTACAACAAAGTCGGTTACGGTTCGGGGGATATAGCAGGTAATGTGGTATATGCATTCCTCACCGCATTCGTAATGATTTATTTAACTGACACAATAGGATTGAATTCGGGTATTGTAGGTACGTTAATTGCGGTATCAAAACTGTTAGATGGTGTGTCGGATGTATTCTTTGGTTCTTTGATCGATAAGACCAAGAGCAAGATGGGCAAGGCAAGGCCTTGGATGTTTTACGGATTCTTTGGATGCGCGATCACTTTGTTCGGAGTATTTGCAATCCCGACCAACATCGGAAAGACAGCGCAATATGCATGGTTCTTCATTGCGTACACCTTGTTAAATGCAGTGTTCTATACGGCAAACAATATTGCATACGCTGCATTGACTTCGTTGGTAACAAAGAACAGCAAAGAACGTGTAGAGATGGGGTCCTTCCGGTTCATGTTCTCATTCGGTACCAACTTGTTAATCCAGGCGATTACATTTGAAGCTGTTGAAGCACTGGGTGGCGGAGCTTCCGCATGGAGGGTGATTGCACTTATTTACTGTATTATCGGTATTATTACCAATACACTTTCTGCATTTTCGGTAAAAGAGCTATCGGACGAAGAACTGAAAGAAGAAGGAGATGTGGAAACGGAAGATAGTAAGCTTACATTCGGTCAGACATTTAAGCTACTTTTATCCAACAGATATTTTATAATGATTTGTGGAATCTACATTCTTCAGCAGTTGCGTGCCGCGATGTTAAGTGTCGGTACATTCTTTATGACTTATGTACTTTTGAACCAGAAATTGTTCGGCGTGTTCTCCTGGGCAATTAATATCCCGTTAATCCTTGCACTGGCAATTACGCCTACATTAGTAGCAAAGATGAAGGGGATGTATAAGGTAAATAAATACAGCTATATCTTTGCAACTGTTTGCCGATTGGGAATTGTGGCCGGCGGATATATGGGAAGTGTTCCGTTAATGCTTGTGTTTACGGTGTTGGCATCTCTCGGCGAAGGACCGTGGCAGGGCGACGTAGGTGCGGTGATTGCGTCCTGTTCCGAGCATACGTATCTTAAGAGCGGAAAAAGAATTGACGGTTCTATGTTCTCTTGTACCTCATTCGGAACAAAGCTTGGTGGCGGCATCGGTATCGCACTTTCCGGATGGCTACTTGATATGAGCGGATATATTAACAACGGAGCAGTTCAGCCGGATAGTTGTATCAGTATGATGTGTGTGATGTACCTTTGGTTGCCGTTCGCATTTGACTTAATCATTACGATCATTCTTTCCTTCTTAAATGTGGAAAAAGCTAATTTGAAGTTAAAAGAGAACAAGTAATGAGAAAGGATAGCCTACGGAATATTTTCAGAAGCTATGCGGAAAGTGAGGACAAGATGAACGCAGAGATTAAGTGGTTAGATAATCCGGAAGTGTTTCGGGTGAATCAGTTACCGGCACATAGTGATCATTCGTTTTATGCGAGCTATGAAGAGCTGGAGGGAACGAACAGTTTGGTTCAGTCTTTGAACGGACAGTGGGAGTTTTGCTACAGCAAGAATGCGAAAAGCAGACCGGTAAGCTTTTTTACGGAGGAGTTTGATGCATCCGGATTCGAAAAAATTACGGTTCCGGGGCACATTGAACTGGCAGGCTATGACAAGATTCGTTACATCAATACGATGTATCCGTGGGAAGGTAAGGAATATCGCCGTGGAGCATACAGCCATGAGATGATCGGTAACGGTGCAGGGATGTTCAGTGAAGCGGAATATAATCCGGTAGGCTCGTATATTACGCGATTTGACTTGGAGAAAGGGCTTATTGGAAAGAGAGTGTATATCTGTTTTGAGGGCGTAGAGCAGGCAATGTATGTATGGCTGAACGGTCGGTTTGTCGGATATGCGGAAGATAGTTTTACGCCGTCGGAGTTTGATTTGACCCCATATCTTAAGGAAAAGGGAAATGTACTGGCGGTGGAAGTACACAAAATGAGTACCGCAGCCTTTTTAGAAGACCAGGATTTCTTCCGGTTCTTTGGCATTTTTCGAAATGTAACCTTAAAAGCATTACCGGAAGTGCACGTTGAGGATGTATGGTTTCAGCCGGTCCTTCATTCGGATAATAAAAGCGGTAAGGTGTTGGTGAGACTTAAGGTGTCTGCTACAAAAAAACAGAATATGAGTGCAAGATTCCTGTTAAAGGATAAGGACGGAAGTACCGTATGTGAAACCAAGTTTGCGTTGACAGAAGAAGGGGAAATGTACAGCGGTCAGGCGGAAGCGGAGCTTTCCTCCATCACTCCTTGGGACAATCATCAGCCGTATTTATACAGTGCATTTGTGGAACTGACGGATGAGGATGGTAAGCTGGTGGAAGTGGTTCCGTATCCAATCGGTTTCAGAAGAATTGAAATGATGGATAAAGTGATTTATCTGAATGGGAAGCGACTGGTCTTCGTGGGTGTGAACCGACATGAATGGAGCCCGAGGACAGGCCGATGCATCGGTATGAGGGAGATGATTTCCGACTTAAACTGTATGCAGAAGAATAACATCAATGCCGTGAGGACCTGTCATTATCCGGATCAAATTCCATGGTATTACTTGTGTGATGAAGCAGGAATTTACGTAATGGCTGAGACGAATCTGGAAAGTCACGGAACTTTTCAGAAGCTTGGTGCAGTGGAACCGTCCTGTAACGTACCGGGTTCCCTTCCGCAGTGGAGAGAAGCGGTAGTAGACCGGGCGAGAACCAATTTTGAGACCTTTAAAAATCATGTATCTGTTTTGTTTTGGTCGTTAGGAAACGAGTCCTATGCCGGAGACGATATCGAAGCAATGAATACTTACTTTAAAGAGCAAAAGGACGGACGTCTGGTGCATTACGAGGGAGTGATTCATAACAGAGCGTATGAAGATACGATCTCGGATGTAGAAAGCCGTATGTATGCAAAGCCTGCGGAGATAGAGGAATATTTGGGCAATCATCCGAAGAAGCCATATATCCTTTGTGAGTTCATGCATGATATGGGTAACTCCATGGGAGGCTTAGGCTCCTATATGAAGCTTATCGACAAATATGAAATGTACCAAGGTGGTTTTATCTGGGATTTCATCGATCAGGCGTTATTTGTAAGGGACGAAGTAACCGGAAAGGAGGTACTCCGCTACGGAGGAGATTTTGATGACAGACCTTCCGATTATGAGTTTTCGGGAAACGGAATTGTATTTGCGGACCGTAAGGAGAAGCCGGCGATGCAGGAAGTGAGGTACTATTATGGATTATACAAATAAGATGCCGTTAAGAGTTGTGTACGGAGATTTTACTCTGGGAGTTCACGGTGAAGGATTTGACTATATTTTCTCTTATGCGCAGGGAGGCCTGGAATCTATCGTAAAAAACGGATATGAATGGTTATACCGCTGTCCGAAGCCGACGTTCTGGCGAGCATTAACGGACAATGACAGAGGAAGTAAATTTCATATCAAAAGCGGAAGTTGGCTTGCGGCGGATATGTTTATCGATTGTATCGATACAGAGGTTACGGTAGACGGAGTTTCTCAGGGGAAACCGTGTGCTCCGGAGAACAATCGCTACGGTTCCGATGTGTACGCAAAGGAGGTAAGGGTTGTCTTTACCTATCAGACTGTTACGAGGCCTTCTACCACGATAAAGGTGACTTATCGTGTGGATGAAACAGGAAGAATTTCAGTGAATGTTCATTATTTCGGAGCAAAAGGCCTGCCACAGCTTCCGGTTTTCGGATTGCGTTTTATCATGCCGACCCTTGCGGATAAGTATGTATATAAGGGATTGTCCGGAGAAACCTATCCGGACCGGAAAGCAGGGGCCGTAAAGGGCGTATACGAGATTGATAATCTGAGTTTAACACCGTATCTGGTTCCGCAGGATTGCGGGTTAAGAATGGATACGGAGTGGGTTGAAATTGTGAGACATACCAGTCTTGACAATAGCAGAAAAGAGAATACGGCACAGATGCTGCGGTTTGAAATGACAGACAAAGAGTTTGCGTTTTCCTGTCTGCCGTATACCGCTGCCGAGATTGAAAATGCAACCCATCAGGAAGAACTGCCGCCGGCAAGAAGAACGGTTCTGTGTGTATACGGAGCGGTAAGAGGTGTCGGAGGAATCGATAGCTGGGGAAGCGATGTGGAAGAGGACTATCATATTAGTGCAGAACGGGACATTCAATACACCTTCTCTATATGCTAAATAGAAATGTATGGAAACAAGTTCAACGGATTTTCGGAAAGGAGACATTAGATTATGCATACGGAACCGTTAATTGAAAAAATACAAAGCGGAGAAATGGACCGTACTTTACTGGATATTTATGTGGATGAATCAAAGGTAGAATACCAGAGAAATCGTTACATAAAAACAATCCGGAAGTTTGAGAAGTATTACGGATGCGGTGATGTAGCGATATTCAGTGCACCGGGAAGAAGTGAAATCGGAGGGAACCATACGGACCATCAGCATGGGGAAGTATTGGCGGCATCGGTCAATCTGGATACCCTGGGAGTTGTTCGTGCAACAGGAGATAACACCATAAGGGTAATATCGGATGACGGGCAAGAGATTGTTATCTCGTTGGAGGATGTTTCTGTAAAGTTAAAGGAAAAAGGAACAACAACCGCATTGATAAAGGGGGTTGTGGAAGGCTTTGCAGAGAATGGATATCAAGTAGGCGGTTTTTGCGCTTACATTACCAGCGATGTATTAATCGGAGCGGGGCTTTCCTCTTCCGCTGCGTTTGAAACTTTAATCGGAACTGTATTATCCGGACTTTATAATGACATGAAGGTTTCACCGGTGGAAATTGCTATGATTGGACAGTTTGCGGAAAATGTGTATTTCGGAAAGCCGTGCGGATTGATGGATCAGATGGCATGCTCTGTCGGAAATCTGGTATATATTGATTTCAAGGATCCGGAAAATCCAAAGGTGGAAAAGGTTGCAGCGGATATGGACGCATTCGGATACAGCTTGTGCATTACGGATACGAAAGGCTCTCATGCGGACTTAACCGATGAATACGCAGCGGTTCCTGAAGAAATGAAGCGTGTCGCACAGTACTTCGGGAAGGGTGTATTGCGGGAGATAACCGTAAAAGAAGTACTGGGGGAGATACACGCACTTAGGAAATCACTTGGAGACCGATGTGTATTGAGAGCCCTTCATTTTATTACCGAGAATGAAAGGGTACAGAAGGAAGTAAATGCTTTAAAAACCGGAAATATCAAACAGTTTTTGGCGTTGGTAAAGGCTTCCGGAGATTCTTCGTATAAGTATTTGCAAAATGTTTATTCCAACAAAGATTTAAAAAACCAAAATGTATCGGTTGCGTTGATGATAAGTGAAATGCTGTTGGGAGATGCCGGAGTAAGCCGGGTACACGGAGGAGGCTTCGCAGGAACAATACAGGCTTTTGTTAAAAAAGAGTATGTACCGGAATACAAGAAAGGAATGGATGCGGTATTCGGAGACGGTGCCTGCAGTGACTTGCGAATTCGGAAATACGGTGGAATTAAGGTAATATAGGAGGTAGGCAAAGATGAAGATCTTAGTATTAGGCGGAGCCGGTTATATCGGTTCTCACACGGTATATGAACTGATAGATGCCGGACATGATGTGGTTGTGGCGGATAATTTGTTAACCGGCTTTAGGGAAGCGGTACATCCAAAGGCAACTTTCTATGAAGGAGATATCAGGGACCGTTTCTTTTTAGATACACTTTTTTCAAAAGAAAAGATTGACGGTGTGATTCATTTTGCAGCCAGCTCCCAGGTGGGAGAAAGCATGACAAACCCGCTCAAATATTATAATAACAATTTATGCGGAACGGAAACCTTATTGGAAAGTATGGTGGCACACGGTGTAGACAAGATTGTCTTTTCTTCTACGGCAGCGACCTACGGAGAACCGGAACGCATTCCGATTGCGGAGTCTGACCGTACGGAACCGACAAATTGCTACGGTGAGACCAAGCTGGCAATGGAAAAGATGTTCCGTTGGACGTCACAGGCACACCCGCTACAGTATGTTTCGCTACGCTATTTTAATGCTTGCGGAGCACATCCGAACGGACAAATCGGAGAGGCGCATAATCCGGAAACGCATCTGATACCGTTGGTTTTACAGGTGCCGAACGGTAAAAGGAAAGCAATTTCGGTATTCGGTACGGACTATGAGACCAAGGACGGCACTTGTGTACGTGACTATATTCATGTAAATGATTTGGCGCAGGCTCACATTCTGGCGATGCAGTATTTGGCAGAGGGTGGGAAAAGCGATATTTTCAATCTTGGAAACGGTGTCGGTTTTACGGTAAAGGAGGTTGTGGAAACGGCAAGAAGTGTAACCGGTCATTCAATCCCGTTAAAAGAGGAGCCGCGTAGGGCAGGAGACCCGTCCACATTGATTGCATCCAGTGAAAAGGCAAAAAAGATTCTTGGCTGGAAGCCGAAATATGATGATTTGAAGACGATTATATCTACTGCGTGGAATTGGCATCGGACGCACCCGGAAGGGTATAAAAAGTAAGGAGGAGCAAGATGATTCAACATCTGATATCGGAACTGATTTGTTACGGAACGGAAACGGGACTTGTGACAAAGGAAGATAAAATATATGTTACAAACCGGCTGTTGGAACTGTTTGAAGTCATGGAATATGAAAGTACGGAAGTACAACCCAGAGAAGTATCTCAAATCTTGAATGACATGACGGAGTATGCGTTAGAAAACGGTCTGATATCAGAGGATACCGTGACCGAACGGGATTTATTCGATACAAAGATCATGGGACTTTTGACTCCTCCACCATCTGTTGTTCGGAAAAAGTTTGAAGTACGCTATAAAATCAGCCCGGAGAAAGCGACCGAATACTTTTATGACTTCAGTAATGCCACGAATTATATCAGAAGAGACCGGATCAAGAAGGATGAGAAGTGGCAGACAGAGACCGAATACGGGCCGATTGATATTACGATAAACTTATCAAAACCGGAGAAGGATCCGAGGGAGATAGCAAAGGCTGGAAAAGCAAAGCAGACAGGCTATCCAAGCTGTTTGTTATGTAAGGAAAATGAAGGATATGCCGGGCACCTTTCGCATCCCGCAAGACAGAATCATCGTGTGATTCCGGTAACATTGGCAGGACAGCAATACTATTTACAATATTCGCCGTATGTGTATTATAATGAGCACTGCATTGTATTTCATGAGGAACATGTTCCGATGAAAATCAACCGGGAAGTCTTTGTAAAGCTGTTGGATTTTGTAAAGCAGTTTCCGCACTATACGATAGGGTCCAACGCCGATTTGCCGATTGTGGGAGGCTCTATTTTAAGCCATGACCATTTTCAGGGAGGTGCATATACCTTTGCAATGGCAAAGGCACCGTATGAATCCATGTTCACGTTAACGGGTTATGCAGACGTGACGGCAGGAATTGTAAAATGGCCGATGTCGGTTATCCGGTTACAAAGCAGCAGTGAGGAACGCCTGGTAAGTGCATCGAACCATATTCTGGAAGCATGGCGGACCTACACGGATGAAGCAGCTTTTATCTTTTGCGAGACAAATGGGGTACCGCATAATACCATAACACCGATTGCAAGGAAAAACGGAGATTTGTTTGAAATGGACTTGGTACTTCGGAATAACATAACCACAGAAGAAAAACCGTGGGGGGTATATCATCCGGATGAGAGGTTGCATCACATCAAAAAAGAGAATATCGGGTTAATTGAAGTAATGGGACTGGCTGTTTTGCCGGCCAGATTAAAAAAAGAACTGGGTATTCTGGCAGATGCGATTGCGGAAGGAAAAGACATTCGCACAATCGAGGAAGTGAAAAAGCATGCGGACTGGGTAGACGAGTGGCGCGGGCAGTATACCGTTACACCGGATAATATTACGGAGATTCTTCGGGAGGAAGTAGCCAAGCGTTTTGTACAGGTATTGGAATGTGCAGGAGTGTATCAATGTACAGAGGAAGGAAGAAAGGCGTTCGGGCGGTTTCTTAATATCTTGTAACCGTGTGACTCGGGAAAAAGACGGTGTACTTGTTTGCCACGGAGTGTAATCAGAAAAAGAGGAGTTGGTTTCGATGCTGTTGACGTATGAAAACAAACAGGATGGCATTATTATAGAAAACAAGACATCGGTTCATGTTCCGCCGCATCTACATGAGGCAGTCGAGATGGTTTATATTACATCCGGAACCGTGGAGTTGGGAGTGGGGCAGGAGTTGTATCATATGGAGACCGGAGATTTTGCTGTGGTGTTTCCGAATGTAATTCATCATTACCAGGTATTCGGTTCCGGAAAGAATACAGGGATATATTTACTTTTTGAACCGGCAATGATGCCGTTGTACTATGATGAACTGC
Source organism: uncultured Clostridia bacterium (assembly GCA_937895705.1). Classification (GTDB taxonomy): domain Bacteria; phylum Bacillota; class Clostridia; order Lachnospirales; family Lachnospiraceae; genus SIG307. Next base: position 31,326 of record CALBKM010000028.1, on the reverse strand, counting down.
AGAAATATTGTCCGCAATATCCTGTGATTCATAAACAGAATTTGCACGGTGATGTTGTAAGTGCGATACAAACGCTGGCAAGCTCGGGAAATGATAATATTATGCTGGCACAGGCATATGTGCAGCTTATCATGGCACATGTGTTTTCGGAAATGAAGATGACAGGAAAGGAAACGGTAGGGGGTGAGGATATTATATATAAGTCGGTAGAATACGTAGCAAAAAACTACCGCGAAGCAATCTGTCTGGATAGAATGGCCTTTGACTTAGGGGTAAGCAAGTATGTGTTATCCAGAATGTTTGCAAAAACCTTTCACTGTAACTTTAATCAGTACATTAACAGTGTAAGGATTAACTATGCAACAGCTATGTTAGAGTGTTCCACGGAGTCCATAACCAATATATGTCTGGATTGTGGATTTGAAAGCCAGAGAACTTTTAACCGGGCGTTTAAGGAAAGGCATAAAATGACTCCGAGAGAGTACAGAAACAAAGTAAACACTGTAAACAATCCGTAGAAAACCAGGAGGTAGTAATCATGAAAACAGTACAGATTTCTCTAAATTGCATTGACAACGTTAAAAGCTTCGTAAACAGAATTGCTAAGTTTGATAATGACTTTGATTTAGTATCGGGAAGATATGTGGTAAATGCGCGGTCGATTATGGGAATTTTCAGTTTGGATCTTTCGAAGCCAGTGAACTTGACCATTCATAAGGATGAGAGAATGGATGAGGTTATGACGGCATTGAAACCTTACCTTGTTTAAAAGCTTGTTTGAAGATATATCATTTTGTATAACCCCTTATACTAATATGATTATTCCCAAAAAGGAAAAAGATTGTTAAAATAATAACAGCCTCAGAGATGAGGCAAAAAAATAAAAAGAGTATGTTAAAAAAATAACAATATAGGAGGATGAGTTATGAAGACGAAGAAGTATGAAATTGTGGATGGCGTTGAGAAGTTGGAAGAGGCCATTGCTCGTGTAAGAGAGGCGCAGAAGATTTTTGCGACCTACACACAGGAGCAGGTGGACAAAATCTTCTTAGCAGCAGCTTCTGCCGCAAACAAGGAGCGTATCGCCCTTGCAAAGCTTGCCGTAGAAGAGACCGGTATGGGTGTTGTGGAAGATAAGGTAATCAAGAATCATTATGCTTCCGAGTACATCTACAATGCATACAGAGATACCAAGACCTGTGGCGTTGTGGAAGAGGACAAGGCCTACGGTATTAAGAAGGTAGCAGAGCCGATCGGTGTAATCGCAGCGGTTATTCCGACCACAAATCCGACTTCTACCGCGATTTTCAAGACGCTTATCGCTCTTAAAACCAGAAACGGTATCATCATCAGCCCGCATCCGCGTGCAAAGAACGCAACTATTGCAGCAGCAAAGATTGTTCTTGAGGCAGCTGTAGCAGCAGGCGCACCGGAAGGCATTATTTCCTGGATTGATGTACCGTCTCTTGAGATGACCAACACGGTAATGAAGGAAGCGGATATTATTCTTGCAACCGGTGGCCCGGGCATGGTAAAGGCCGCATATTCCAGCGGTAAGCCGGCTCTCGGCGTAGGTGCGGGAAATACTCCGGCGATTATTGATGAGACCGCAGATATCCTGCTTGCAGTAAACTCTATCATTCATTCCAAGACCTTTGATAACGGTATGATTTGTGCTTCCGAGCAGTCTGTTATCGTACATAAGAATGTATATGATGCGGTAAAGGAAGAGTTTGCGGCACGTGGCTGTTACTTCTTAAAGGATGAGGAAATCGAAAAGGTAAGAAAGACCATTATCATCAACGGTGCGTTAAATGCGAAGATTGTAGGCCAGAAGGCAGCAAAGATTGCGGAGCTGGCAGGCGTAACCGTTCCGGAAGGAACCAAGATTTTAATCGGTGAGGTAGAGAGCGTAGAGCTTTCTGAGGAGTTTGCACACGAGAAACTTTCTCCGGTGCTTGCAATGTACAAGGCAAAGGATATTCAGGATGCGTTCGAAAAGGCAGAGCACTTAATTGCAGACGGTGGATACGGTCACACCTCTTCCATTTACTTAAATGCAATTACCGAGAAGGAAAAGCTTGCGGAGTTCGGTGAGCGTATGAAGACCTGCCGAATCCTTGTAAATACTCCGTCCTCTCAGGGTGGTATCGGTGACCTTTACAACTTTAAGCTGGCTCCGTCCCTTACCTTAGGCTGTGGTTCCTGGGGTGGCAACTCCGTATCCGATAACGTAGGTGTAAAGCATTTATTAAATATTAAGACTGTAGCTGAGAGGAGAGAGAATATGCTTTGGTTTAGAGCACCTGAGAAGATTTATATGAAGAAGGGCTGTCTCCCGGTAGCTCTTGATGAATTAAAGAATGTGATGGGAAAGAAGAGAGCCTTCATCGTAACGGATACCTTCCTTTATGAGAACGGCAATACGAAGCCGATTACCGACAAGTTAGATGAAATGGGTATCCAGCATGCGACCTTCTTTGATGTAGCTCCGGATCCGACTCTTGCTTGTGCTAAGGCAGGTGCAGAGCAGATGCAGGCCTTCAAGCCGGATTGCATTATCGCTCTCGGCGGAGGTTCCGCAATGGACGCTGCAAAGATTATGTGGGTTCTTTATGAGCATCCGGAAGCTGACTTCATGGATATGGCAATGCGTTTTGTAGATATTCGTAAGAGAATTTACACCTTCCCGAAGATGGGTGAGAAGGCATACTTTATTGCTATCCCAACCTCCGCAGGTACCGGTTCCGAGGTGACTCCGTTCGCGGTTATTACCGATGAGCAGACCGGTGTAAAGTATCCGCTTGCAGATTACGAATTACTTCCGAATATGGCAATTATTGATACCGACTTCCATATGACCGCACCGAAGGGATTGACTGCTGCTTCCGGTATCGATGCCGTAACTCACGCACTGGAAGCTTATGCATCCATGCTGGCAACGGATTATACCGACGGTCTTGCATTAAAGGCATTGAAGACAATTTTCGAGTACCTGCCGAGAGCTTACGAGAACGGACAGACCGACGTGGAAGCAAGAGAGAAGATGGCAAATGCGGCAACCATCGCAGGTATGGCGTTTGCAAACGCTTTCTTGGGTGTATGTCACTCCATGGCACATAAGCTGGGTGCATTCCATCACTTACCGCACGGTGTTGCAAATGCTCTTATGATTGATGAGGTACTTCGATTCAACGCAGCTGAAACACCGGTAAAAATGGGTACCTTCTCCCAGTATGATCATCCGCATACACTGGCACGTTATGCAGAGGTGGCAGATTACCTTGGAATCAAGGGTAAGAATGACAGCGAGAAGTTAGAAAATTTTATTAAGGCGTTGGATGAGTTAAAGGCTAAGGTAGGCATCAAGGCAACCATCAAGGATTATGTTGCGGATGAGAAGGACTTCCTTGCAAGACTGGATGAGATGACCGAGCAGGCATTTGATGACCAGTGTACCGGTGCAAATCCGAGATACCCGTTAATGAGCGAGATTAAGCAGATGTACCTGAACGCATATTACGGAAAGCAGTTTGTAGAGCCGAAGACTCCGGATGAGCGTCAGCTTGGGGAAGGTGTTGACAAGACTGATATTAAGCAGAGTTTCCGTAGAGCAAAGAACGGCATCAATAAGAATCTGTAAGGAGGAATGAGACTATGAAACTGGATAGAGTGATTGCAGTAAGAAATAATAAGACAATTTATCGTGACGGTGACAAGTGTGTAAAGGTATTTGATGAGAATTATTCCAAGGCGGATGTATTAAATGAGGCACTGAATCAGGCAAGAATCGAAGAGACCGGTTTGAACATTCCGAAGATTTTCGAAGTAACCATGATTGACGGCAAGTGGGCCATTGTGTCCGAGTTCATTAAAGGTAAGACCCTGGCACAGCTGATGCAGGAAAATCCGGATAAGAAGGATGAGTATCTGGAGATGTTTGTGGAGCTACAGACAACGGTACACAAGGCGACCTGTCCGCTTCTTAACAAGTTAAAGGATAAGATGAACGGTAAAATCAGTAAGGCGGAGCTGGATGCCACCACCCGTTATGACTTACATACCCGTTTGGAAGGCATGCCGAAGCATAACAAGGTATGTCACGGCGACTTCAACCCGTCTAATATTATCGTGACCGAGGACGGTACTCCGTATATCCTTGACTGGTCTCACGTAACGCAGGGTAACGCTTCTGCGGATGCAGCAAGAACCTATCTTCTGTTCTGGTTAGAGGGTGATATCGAGGGTGCAAAGAAGTATCTTGATTTATTCTGTGCAAAGAGCAACACCGCAAAGCAGTATGTACAGAAGTGGATGCCGATTGTGGCAGCTTCCCAGTCCGTAAAGGGTAACGAAAAAGAACGTGAATTCCTGCTTAGCTGGGTAGACGTTGTAGATTACGAATAGGAGGATTTCAGTATGAAAATCACAGTATGTATCGGTTCGTCCTGTCATATTAAGGGCTCCCGTCAGGTAGTAGAGCAGATTCAGTATTTGATTAAGGAAAATAACTTGGATGACAAAGTAGAACTGGGAGGAACTTTCTGTATGGGCAACTGCCAGAAGGGTGTTTGTGTGACCGTTGATGATACCTTCCATTCCGTAACTCCGGATTCCACCAAGGAATTCTTTGAAAAACAAGTACTTGCAAAGGTGTGAAAACTATGATCGTTCAGGTTTGTGTGGGCAGTTCCTGCCACTTGAAAGGGTCCGAGGAGATTGTGGAGCTCTTTCAGAAAGCCGTTGAAACGCATCATCTGGAACAAGAGATTACACTTGTCGGTAGTTTTTGTATCGGCAAGTGTAATCGTATCGGTGTAACGGTTCAGGTGGATGATGACGTATATACCGGCATTACAAGAGAAACATTTCAGGAGTTCTTTAAGGAAAAGGTTCTGGAAAAGCTGAGTGCGTAAAGGAGTAACAGATATGCCGAACTGTTTAACGTTGAAGAAATCAAACTGTAAAAACTGTTATAAATGTATCCGTCATTGTCCGGTAAAGTCCATTCGTTTTTCCGGAGACCAGGCGCATATTATTGGGAACGAGTGTATCCTTTGCGGTCAGTGCTTTGTGGTTTGCCCGCAGGGAGCAAAGCAAATTGTGGATGAGACCGAAAAAGTGAAGGTGCTCTTACAAAGCGGGGCACCGGTGTATGTAAGTCTGGCTCCGTCCTTTGTAGCAAATTATGACGGCGTCGGTATCAATGCAATGAGGGAGGCATTATTAAAGCTCGGTTTTGCCAGTGTAGAGGAAACCGCAATCGGGGCTACTATGGTAAAGACGGAGTATGAACGGATGCTTCGTGAAGAAGACAGGGATATTATCATCACATCCTGTTGTCATTCTGTGAATCTTTTGATTCAAAAGTACTTTCCGAAGGAATTGGAATTTCTTGCCGATGTGGCATCGCCGATGCAGGCCCATTGTCTGGACATCAAAAAGCGTTTTCCTGATGCAAAGACCGTTTTTATCGGTCCGTGTGTAGCAAAGAAGGATGAAGCGGAGCATTACGGAAGTATCGTAGATGCAGTGTTGACCTTTGAAGAATTGACCGAGTGGCTGGCCGCGGAAAAGATTGAACTTGGCAAAGAGATGGACGCTGAGGAAGAAAGCAAGGCAAGATTTTTCCCGACCACCGGCGGTATCTTAAAAACCATGGCACAGGATGCACCGGGCTATACTTATATGGCAATCGACGGTGTGGAAAATTGTATGGCTGCACTCCGGGATATCGAAAACGGAAAAATTCATAAATGCTTTATTGAAATGTCTGCCTGTGTGGGGAGTTGTATCGGCGGTCCGGTGATGGAAAAGTATCATCGCTCTCCTGTGAAGGACTATATGGCTGTGGCACAGTATGCCGGGAAAAAGGATTTTGATGTTCGGCAACCGGAGTCTGTGGAGCTTCGGAAGAATTTTGAATTCATCGAGTTACGCACCCAGTCTCCTTCGGAAAGCCAGATTACCGAGATACTTCGACAGATGGGTAAGTTTAAGCCGTCTCAGGAGTTAAACTGTGGTTCCTGCGGTTACAATACCTGTCGTGAAAAAGCAATTGCTATATTTAACGGAAAGTCGGATATATCTATGTGTTTGCCGTTCTTAAAGGATAAGGCAGAGAGCTTTTCGGATACCATTGTAAAAAATACGCCGAACGGACTGATTGTGTTAAATGAAAATTTGGAAGTACAGCAGATTAATACGGCAGCACAAAAGATTATGAATATCCGTTCTGCATCGGATGTGTTGGGCGATCAGGTAATCCGTATTTTAGAACCGGATAGTTTCCTGAGTGTACTAAACAGCGGAAAAGAGATTAAAAATCAGCGTGTGTATCTGGCAGAATATAAGCGTTACGTGGAACAGACGGTGGTACATGATAAAGAATCCCGTATGCTGATTTGTATCATGCGAGATGTGACGGATGAGGAAAAGGAACGGGAAAAGAAAGAGAGCATCAGTCGCAGAACAGTGGAGGTTGCCGACAAAGTTGTGGACAAGCAGATGCGTATTGTGCAGGAAATTGCGTCTCTTCTGGGTGAAACGGCAGCAGAAACAAAGATTGCACTGGCAAAATTAAAGGAGTCGATTTCCGATGAATGATTTATGTACAGATATCGGCTACAAGAGTATTAATCACTATGGAGAGCAGCTTTGCGGGGACCATGTGGACGTGGTGGAAAGCGGCGAAAACTCCACGGTTATCGTATTGGCGGACGGACTGGGAAGCGGTGTGAAAGCAAGTATATTATCCACCCTTACTTCAAAAATCATTTCCACCATGATGGCGGAAGGGCTTCCGTTGGAAGAATGTGTCTCTACGATTGCGGCAACACTTCCGGTCTGTTCTTCCAGAGGGGTGGCCTATTCCACATTTACGATTGTACATGTGATTAATAACGAGTCGGCCGAATTGATTCAGTATGATAATCCCCATGTGATTTTGATACGGGATGAAGAATATTTTGATTATCCGAAGACGGAAATGAACATCGACGGAAAGAAAATTTACAAGAGTGTCCTTAAGTTAAGGGAAAATGATATTTTTATTGCTATGAGTGACGGATGTCCGCATGCCGGTATTGGTACGGCCTATAACTTCGGTTGGAAACGGGATGATATTGCTGCATTTATGCAATCATTGGCTCCGGCAGGATATACGGCAAAAACGTTATCTACGATTTTGGTAGATGAGTGCAATAAGCTTTACGGCAATCGGCCGGGAGACGATACCACTGCTTGTGTGGTGCGGGTAAGAAAAAGAGAACCGATGAATATTCTATTCGGTCCGCCGTCTAACAGGGATGATGGAGAACGTATGATGTCTTTGTTTTTCTCCAAAGAAGGAAAGCATATTATATGCGGAGGAACCACCTCCTCGATAGCGGCAAAATACCTCGGAAAACCGCTCCGTGCAACGCTCAATTTTGAGCGCTCCGATGTGCCGCCGATTGCGACCATTGAAGGAGTGGATTTGGTGACGGAGGGCGTTATTACTGTCAATAAGGTATTGGAATATGCTAAGGATCATCTGGGTGAGAATGTCAACTATGAGCATTGGAGTGTCAAGCATGACGGTGCGTCTTTAATCAGCAGACTTCTGTTTGAGGAAGCAACGGATATTAATTTTTATGTGGGCAGGGCAATCAATCCGGCGCATCAGAATCCGGATTTGCCGATTAACTTTAACATTAAAATGAATCTGGTGGAAGAATTATCCAAATGTTTGCGTCAGATGGGAAAACGCATTAAGGTCAGCTATTTCTAAGGAGAGGCTTATGAGAAAATTTGATACAAAGGTACAATATTTAAAATATAAGGTGTTACGTGAGGTGGCTCGTCAGGCGTGGAACGACACGCTTTTGGAAAATGTACTGGATATTCCGAAGACCATTGTGCCGGGGAAAACGCCGACTATGCGTTGCTGTGTGTATAAAGAGCGCGCGATTCTGGCGGAACGAGTGAAGGTTGCCATGGGCGGGAATAAGGAAAATCCGAATATCATTGAGGTAATTGACATTGCCTGTGACGAATGTCCGGCTGCGGGCTACGAGGTGACGGATTCCTGTCGAGGCTGTCTTGCCCACCGGTGTGAGGATGTGTGTCCGCGAGGGGCGATTTCCTTTGACCATAATCACGTGGCACACATTGATAAATCCAAGTGTGTGGAATGTGGACAGTGTGCTAAAGTATGTCCGTATTCGGCCATTGTAAACCGCAAACGTCCGTGTCAGAATGCTTGCAAGATTAAGGCAATTTCTATTAACGAGAACAATGCGGCATCCATTGATAATACCAAGTGTATCTCCTGCGGAGCCTGTGTATATCAGTGCCCGTTCGGAGCGATTATGGATAAGTCGTTTATCTTAAACGTAGTGGATTTACTGAAAAAGAGTGAGCAGGGAAAGAACTATAAGCTGTATGCGGTGGTGGCACCGTCTATTTCCAGCCAGTTTACCTATGCAAAGTTAGGCCAGGTTATCACAGGACTGAAAGAACTGGGCTTCCATACGGTAGTAGAAGCGGCGTTAGGCGCAGATTTAGTGGCAATGAAGGAGTCCAGAGAATTGGTAGAAAAGGGATTCTTGACCAGCTCCTGTTGCCCGGCGTTTGTGGCGTACATAAAGTCGGAATTTCCGGATTTGGTGCCGTTTATTTCCCATAACCTTTCTCCGATGGCGGCGATTGGAGAGTATATTAAGAAAACAAGCGAGAATGCGAAGGTAGTCTTTATAGGTCCGTGTACTTCAAAGAAGATGGAGGCGCAGCTTGAGTCTGTAAAGCCTCATGTGGATGCGGTTTTGACCTTTGAGGAATTGCAAGCATTGTTTGACAGCCGTGATATTGATATTACCACGTTGGAGGAAGGCGTATTGGACAACGCATCTTACTTCGGACGTATTTTTGCAAGAAGTGGCGGTTTATCCGATGCGGTAACCCAGGCCTTAAAGGAACAGGGTATGGAAGGCTTCCCGCTAAAGGCAAGTGTATGCGATGGTATTGAAGCATGTCGCGTTGCGTTGCTTAAGAAAAGCAAAAACGTACTGGATGCTAATTTTATTGAGGGTATGGCATGTACCGGAGGATGTATCGGAGGTGCGGGATGTCTTACTCACGGAGAAAAGAATAAGGCAGAGGTAGACAAGTACGGACGGGAAGCAATGGAAAAAACGATTTCAGACGCAGTTTCGGTGTTACAATAGGTGTCGTCTTATCGGTTTCTTAGGTAGGACAGCGGAAAGGAGATGTAGGGTAGTCCTATATCTTCTTTTTGTGTTACATGACAATATTTTTCTTTTTTTTATAATTTTGAAAGTAAACAAGGTGTGAACTTCTTCACGCATAATCTCCCGCTTTTTCCGCATACTAACTCCACAACAATGATTTGGAAATCAAATCATACAAAGAATGGTTACGGAGTTCCTATGGGAACTCCTTTGGAGAAAGGAGCAATAACAATGAAAGCAACGGGAATTGTGCGTCGTATCGATGACTTAGGCCGCGTGGTAGTACCGAAGGAAATCAGAAGGACCCTCCGCATAAGAGAGGGGGACCCGCTGCTGACAACATTGTCAGAAAATGTCGATACATACGGAAATAGGGAGAAAAGGGAGCATTGCAAGATGTTGTTTCTGTGGGGGATAGGGAGATTAGCGGAGAGGTTGGGGATTAAATAAATAGCGAGTATAAAACCGAGTGAGCTCACTCGGTTTTATTATGTCCTAAATATGTCCCTCTGTATGTGGTAGAGTTTAAGTGGTAAGTCTGTAAGGTTCGAATACATTAATAAGTAATGAAAATTATCATTATAATTTAAAGGCTAAAAAAGTTATATAAAAGTTGACAAATTATCATTACAATGATACCATGTATATGGATAACTATATTTGTTTTGCTAGGGGGTGCTTCCTTGGATTTGACAAAAATGTTAAAGCAATTAATACCTATTACACAGTTTAATAAGGGCAAAGCTTCTCAGCTGTTTTCGAGGGTGCAAAAAGGTGAGGTTTTAGTAGTTCTGAAAAATAATTCTCCAGTTGCAGTTGTAATATCTCCGGAAGAGTATTCAATTATTGAAAAGTATAGGAATGGTATTGAGGGGGAGGAGAAAATATGATTGAAATTATTGATTATAGTGATTGGAAAGAATACGATGGTGCAGCGGAAGGTAGCGGTCGCAGTGAAAAGATTTGGCTGAAGTCATCTGAGGGGGAAATTGGATTGTTTAAGTTTCCCAAAATTGACCCGGTGGATAAAAAAGAAACAACCGAGCATGTGTCAGAACATTTAGCATATAAGATTGGTCAGGTACTAGGTGTGACCACTGCTGCTGTAAATATCGGAGAATATAAGGGACGAATTGGAAGCATGAGCCATTTTGTTTGCCAAGAAAATGAAGTTTTGATGGAGGGCATTTGGTTCATTTCAGCAAAGTTTCCGGAATATAATATTGAGACGATGCAGGATGAAAAGGATGGACGATATTATTGCTTGGATCATCTATTTGGCACTGCACCGAAACTTTTTTCGAATAGAGTTCATATAGAGATGATGTTGTTTGATTTTTTGATTGGAAATAGTGACAGGCATCAAAGTAATTGGGCACTTTTAATAAAGACATCTTTAGACGATCAATCAATAAGCATTAGGCGTTGTCCGCTATACGATAACGGTTCTTCTCTTTGTTGCTATGTGAATAGTGAGGAACTGCCACTGTTGCTTGGAAAAGATAAGAATAGGTTTAATGCGTTAGTGGATTCGAAGTCAAGGTCGACAATACGTATAGATGGAAGTAAAAAGAAATTGCCTTCACATCGGGAAGTGGTGCGTTATTTGTTTGAGAATTACGCGGTTTCTAAACAAATTGCTAAGGATTTTATTGTTAAGTTAACACCGGCGGTTGTCGATAACTTATTAGACGAATATCCGACACAGATTTTATCTGAGGGAAAGAAAAAATTAATATGTAAGTTTTTAAATGGTAAGATAGAGATTCTAAAAGAATTATTAGAGGAGGTTGGGGATAATGACGAAGAATAATAACTATTTATACTTGATTTGGAAAGATCCTCAGACAAGATTGAATTATACAATCGGAAAGCTTTATCGTGGAGAAAAGTATACCTTTGAATATTTTAGAGAAGTGGGTGAGGCTGAAAATAGAGGATGGACAAAGTTTGAAGTTTTCCCGGAAGAGAAAGCATATGAAAGTGAAGTGTTGTTTCCGGTATTCGCAAGTCGACTCCCGGATAAGAAGCGAAGAGATATTGGTAAAATTTTAGAGAAATATGGCTTGTCGGAATTCGATGAGTTTGAGCTGCTAAGAAAAAGCGAAGCGAGGCTTCCTATCGACACGTATTCTTTTATTGATCCGATTTTTCCGGATGAAGAAACAGTACAACGTGACTTCTTTATTATGGGAGTGCGTCATCAGACGCCTTGTAAAGGGGAAAATTGTGGATTGTTACCGAAGGTTGATGTCGGAGATGAGTTGATTTTCGAAACAGAACCGGAGAATAGTTATGATGCTAATGCGATTAAGGTGAAAACTCAATCGAGAGAAGTATTGGGGTATGTTCCAAGGTATTATAATACAGCAATTTTAGAACGTTTATATAATGGAATGACATATTCTTGTAAAATTATCGATATCAACCTTCAACAGGATTGTTCGGAGTGTATTAAAGTGCGCTTGAATATGCCGAAAGAATAGGGGGACAGAGGCAGAGTAAATGAAGGAAATCATCCCCCGGGGGCGTGCCGCAAGGTATGCCCCTTTTCTCATACTTTTTTATTGCCTCCCCCTACCACCTATGATATAATTATTTTAGCTGAGTTTTAACGATATGAAATCCCACAAAGGAGTGAAAACATGAATATAGCAGAGTACTGGAATGAGAAAACAGGCTTACTGGAAAATGCCTTTGAAGGCTGGCAGAGAAAAGAAGAAATTCAGGTAAGAAAGCTTGTAATTGCAAAGGTGATGGATATTCCGGCAGAGCGAATCGCATACTATTTAAAGAGGGATGTGTGGTATCTGAAGTTTGCATTGGGAGATGACGCGGAGGTGGACCGGGCCTTTGCGGAGGAAGAGAGTACAAAGGAAAAGGTACAGGCGGTGATAGAGGAGTTCTTTTATAAAAAGGACTACGAGGCTCTGTGCAAGATGAAGGGCGTCTCCGCGGCTACAGGCAGTATCGGAAAGAGTACGGTGTGCGGATGCATTAAGGAACTTGTAGAGGACGAAGTGTACGCAAGCTTAAGCAAATCGGACAAATCCCTGCTGGATGTGCTTGAGAAGATTTATTTCGAACCGATTGAGCTGTTTAACGAGTATGTAGAGGAGGCTGCAGGTTCAGAAAATTACTATTCCATGTTGGTGGAGCAGTGGAAGTGTGCCAATGAGATGGCGGCGAATATCAGCGCCCAGCGTAACAACATGAACAACTTCTACATGTCTCTGATGTCTATTCTGATTGGTGGTATTTTGTTCAGTGATCAGATTTTGGATGCAAATCTGGTGGCGAAAACTGTGCTTTACGGTGCGATTTTAGTTATCGGTGCGGTATGTTGCAATAAGTGGATTGCGCAGATTGATAATTATGGACGATTGAACGGTGCAAAGTATGATGTAATCAATGCCATAGAGCGGATGCTTCCGGCCAATGTGATGTTGTACGAATGGTTACATACAGAGCAGAATGCCAGAAGAAAAAAAGTAAAAATCAGCTTTTCCAAGCAGGAAAAAGATATTGCGAAACTGTTTCGTCTTGTGGTAATTGCGGTTCCGGCGTTGATGTTAGCAAGTACATGGGGAGAGTTTATATGGACATTCATTCAAAAGTAGTTTATAACCTTGAAGAGCTAGCGCTTTACAAAAAGAAAAAGAAGAACCTTCACTTTGTGAAGAGCCTGAATGTGAAGGAAGCCGGAGAACCGATTGTGATTCATACTTTGGAAGGTGATGTGACGGTGCCGGCAGGAGAAGAGATGTACATCATGATAGGGGCCCATGAAGATATCTATCCGATTCCGAGAAACTTGTTTGAAAGTAAGTATGAAGTGATTGACGAACGGAATCCGGCCGAGGTGGAAGTCGTGGCGCGACGACATGGCATTGACTTGGAGAAAGTAGAAGGATGTCGTCTGATGCGGGACTCTTATGTGTATGCCAGAAGGATGGAGAAGGATTTTTCGGTCTATACAAAACACTGCGATTCGGAGCTTTTCGGAAATGCCGGAGATTACTATGCGGTTACTTACGAGGACCCGGAGAATGTGTATATTATCCAAGGGGAGATTATGGAAGAGACCTACGAGAAGGTAGAGACCGCGGGAGAATAAAGCCAGAAATACAGAAAGATAAAACTATATAACTAAAGGGTACATACGATGAAAAACATATTTATTTCGAGTACATTTATTGACATGCAGGCAGAACGTGACTTGGTGCAGGAACGAGTGCTTCCGGCACTTCGTGACGAGGCACGGAAATACGGAGACAATGTAGGGGTTATCGACCTTCGTTGGGGTGTGGACACTTCTACACTGGAGACAGAGGACGGTGCAGCGAAGGTGCTAAAGGTTTGCCTTGATGAAATCGACCGAAGCCATCCGTACATGCTTATTTTCCTTGGAGAACGTTACGGCACCATGATGCGTGAGGACCAGATCGAGAAGTCTGTCCGTGGCAGAGAAGATAAATATACAACGGATGATTATGTAAAGAGTATCACAGCCCTTGAGGTGGAGTACGGTGCTTTGTCGGAGAAGTACGGCGAACTGAACCATTGTGTGGTATGTTTCCGTGAACCGGTGGTACATAAGCTGGACGGTGCGGAAAAGGAATTGTATGCGGAGCATACGGAGGAAGGTAAGAGAAAGCTTGAGGCGTTAAAGGAACGGATTAAACGGGATTTGGGAGACGATGACCGTTTAATTACCTATTCTTGTTCATGGGACAAGTCTGCCCGTCAGTTGGTGGATTTCGCATCTAACGGACAACCTTTGGAAAATGTATTAACGAACTGTTTTGCGGAAATGTTCCGGGATGACTGGAAGGAATATGAGAATTTAAGCTGGCAGGATAAAGAACAGCTTGCTTTTCGTGCGCTTATGGAAAGCAAGCTGCGTTCTTTTGTGGGAAGAGAAGCTCTTTTGGAGGAGTACTATCAGAGCGCGGTAAACGGAACCTGTCCGATTATCTTGCAGGGAGAAGTGGGTAGTGGTAAGACTGCGATTACGTGTAAGTTGGTGGAGCGTCTTAAGAAGGAAGGAAAGAATGTATTTGCGTTTTTCTCCGGCGCGGGTAGTATGAGTACCAATGCTGAATCCTTGGTAAAGCAGATGGTGTACTATATGGAGAATCTGCTGGGGGCAGAGGTGCATTTCGGGGAGAAAGAGGCGGAGAAGGACGAAACGGATGATGTGACAGAGAAACTGTTGCGTGCCGGTGAGAAGAGAGTACAGTATGATGACTGGATGGAGCAACTGGGAGAGTTGTGTTTTAGACTTCCGGAAGGAGAGAAGGTGTATTTCTGTATCGATGCCATGGATCAGTTATTCCGGGATGAACATTTGGAAAGGCTGGATTTCTTTATAAGAAGAAAGAATGTACAAGTAGTTGCATCTTGTACGGATGAGTTCGAACTTCCGATGGAAGCTATAGTGAAAAGAGAAGTAAAACAGATTCCTGCATTAAGTGAAGAGGATGCAAAGACGGTGGCAGAGGGAATATTGGCATCTTATTCCCGTAATGCTTATGCAGCCATCGAAGCGGAAATCCTGAAGAAAAAGAGCATTGGAAATCCATTGTATATCTCTTTACTTATTCAGAGACTGAATATGATGGATACGGAAGAACTGCGAAAAGCTATGAATGAGGAAGAAATCGTTGCACTCGGTACCGGGATTATCAGGGAAATGCCGGAGGAAACAGAAGAAGCCATCGTATCTGTTATTCGGGACGGAATCGAAAAAATCAGCGAAGAACATGAAGTGTTATTTGAAATCCTTCAGTATTTGGCAATATCTCGAAACGGTCTTCGAATGTCTGATTTACAGGGGATTTTTGCGGCAAAAGGAAGAACGATGCCGATACTTGACCTGACTCTTTTGATGAAGTATCTAGATAGCTTTTTCTATGTACATGAGGATGACCGAATTGACTTTACTCACAAGGTAATCCGTCAGGGACTATTAAAGGGATTGACGGATAGGGAAGCAAAGGAAGTGACGATAAAAGAGTATTTGAAGAGCTTGGATGAGGCAGATGGATTGCGGATACGGGAAGGAATGTATTTTGCCCGGATTTGTAAGGATGAGGAATTTGCAAGCAAGTTGATCGGACTGGCGTACAACAGTAAAAATGAAGAGTTAGTAAAAGAGATTACGAATGAGGCTGTAGCGGATGAAGGTACATTTTATTGTAGATTGATTGAGAAGGAGAACGGAGAAACATCAACTATACGCGCTTTCTTTTTGTGGCGATTGCCGGAACAATTGGGACTTGCCAAAGAGGAAATGAGAGCAAAACTGACAATTGGGGAGGCCGTGGTTGCATGCATGGAAAGTCTGCATGAGAACAACGAAAGCGAAGGAAGTCTGCGCGAGTTGTCGATTAGTTATAAAAATATGGGAAATGTGTTAAAGGAATTAGGTCGGAGCCGAGAAGCGCTGGTATATTTCGAAAAGTATCAAAGATGTTGTAAAGAACTGTGTATGAAGAGTAGAAGCGAATTGAATTTGAGAGAGTTGTCAATTAGTTTTGTCATGATAGGAAGAGTGCTACGATCATTAAAGGAGTGGAAAGAGGAAAGGCAGAGTTATGTGAAGGCTCTACGGTGTGCGGAAGAGCTGCATGAGATCAGAGGAAACGAATCGAGTCTGCCGGAATTGTTTATCATTTATAACATTGTAGGTGATGCACTATACGGTTTAAGTAATTTCCGTGAAGCTCGAGTGTATTACGAAAAGGCTCTATGGTGTGTGGAAGAGCTACATGAGAAGTTCAGAAGTGAAAGAATCCTGCAAGATTTATCATTTAGTTATAACAAAATGGGAGATGTATTAAGATATTTAGGTCAGGCGAGAGAAGCGCTGTCGTATTACGAGAAGGCTCTCAAGTGTGCGGAAGAGATGTATGAGAAGCACGAAAGCGAAAGAAGTTTGCGAGAGTTGTCAGGATGTTATATTATGGTAGGACAACAGCTGAAAGAATTAAATCAGAAGGGAGAAGCATTGTCGTATTACAAGAAGGGTCTAAGGTGCATCGAGGAATTGCATGAGAAGAGTAGAAGTGAATCGAGTCTACGTCATTTGTTAAGAAGATATAAGCTAATGGGTATGACGTTGGAAAATTTAGGCCAGGAGAGGGACGGGGTGTTGTATTATGAGAAAGCACTGAAGTGTGAGGAAGAACTGTATGAAAAGATTGGAAGTGAATTGAGTTTGAGCGAATTGTTGAGCAGTTATAGGCTAATAGGCCATGCATTATACAGATTTGGTAGGTTACAAGAAGCACGGTTATATTATGAAAAGGCTCTAAAGTGCACGGAGATCCTATATGAGAAGGATGTGAGCGAACTTATTGAAGGGGATTGGCTAGATGATTATTTCTTTATGAGTATTGTATTATGTGAACTTAAGCAATATGAAGAAGCGTTAGGTTTTTCTGTGAAACTTCTGAATGCGAGAGAAGAAAAGTATCGCTTGAGGGAAGATTTTTATAATCTATGTAGGTTGCTCACGGCATATAATAACAATGGTTGGATTTTATGTGAATTTAGAAAGTTCGAAGAAGCTTTGGAGTGTTTTGAAAAAGCCCTACGACTTGAGGAAAAATCACATGGAAAAGTTTCGAAAAAGGATTACTTGCCACTCATCGTTGAAACAAGGAAAAATTATACAAAGGCATTGTTGGCAACTAATCGTATTACGGAAGCTTTAGATTGTGGTAGACGGGCGGTTGAACTTAATCGGGATATATATTTACGGGATGATGCTGAACATGTTAAAGAAAGTGTTATGGAATCCCTTTCTATATATGCTGAAACACTTTTGGCAGACGATCAGCTAAATGAGGCATACATGATATATACAGAAGCTTTAGAACATTGTAAATCTGTATGCGAAAAGAATGACAGTGTTCGGAATACTAGAATCTATGTAAAGGTTTTAAATGGATTGTATTTATCTCTCTGTAAATTGGGACAAATTGCAGAAGCGAAGGAGTACTTTCTTTTAGCGAAGGAAGAAGCAAAGAAATTGTATGAGCGTACCGGCTTGGAAAAGGATAGGGTTTTGTTGGAAGAAGTTTTAAGTATTAAAGGTTAATGTAATAGCGCATTTAGGGTATACGCAAAGATTATTAATAGCAAGGGGTACATACGATGAAGAACATATTTATTTCGAGTACATTTATTGACATGCAGGCAGAACGTGACTTGGTGCAGGAACGAGTGCTTCCGGCACTTCGTGACGAGGCACGGAAATACGGAGACAATGTAGGGGTTATCGACCTTCGTTGGGGTGTGGATACCTCCACCTTGGAGACGGAGGAAGGTGCAGCAAAGGTGTTAAAGGTCTGCCTTGATGAAATAGACCGAAGCCATCCGTACATGCTCATTTTCCTTGGAGAACGTTACGGTACTATGATGCGCGAGGACCAGATAGAGAAGTCTGTCCGTGGCAGAGAAGATAAATATACGACGGATGATTATGTAAAAAGTATCACTGCCCTTGAGGTGGAATATGGTGCTTTGTCGGAGAGGTATGGCGAACTGAACCACTGTGTGGTATGTTTCCGTGAACCGGTGGTACATATGCTGGACGGTGCGGAAAAGGACTTGTATGCGGAGCATACGGACGAAGGTAAGAGAAAGCTTGAAGCCTTAAAGGAGAGAATTAAACGGGATTTGGGAGACGATGACCGTTTGATTACTTATTCCTGTGCATGGGATAAGTCTGCCCGTCAGTTGGTGGATTTCGCATCTAACGGACAACCTTTGGAAAATGTATTAACGAACTGTTTTGCGGAAATGTTCCGGGATGACTGGAAGGAATATGAGAATTTAAGCTGGCAGGATAAGGAACAGCTTGCTTTTCGTGCGCTCATGGAAAGCAAGCTGCGTTCTTTTGTTGGAAGAGAAGCGCTTTTGGAGGAGTACTATCAGAGCGCGGTAAACGGAACCTGTCCGATTATTTTGCAGGGAGAAGTGGGTAGCGGTAAGACTGCGATTATGTGTAAGTTGGTGGAGCGTCTGCAAAAGGAAGGGAAGAATGTATTTGCGTTCTTTGCAGGAGCGGGAAGTATGAGTACAACCGCGGAATTATTACTACAGCAGATGGTGTATTATATGGAGTCGTTGGTAGGTGTGGACGAAAGGTATTGTGGGAAGAGCGACGCGAGTATAGATTTGATAGGTGAAGTAGATCAAACAGGTATGTTAGAGCAGACAGATATATTAGAAACAGATGATGAGTACGACCGAATGCTTGATTTATCAGAGTCAGACAAGAAGACTTATGAGTATTTGCAGTGGTTGGAGTACTTGAATAATTTGTGCTGTAGAGTATCTGACGAGAAAGTATATCTTTGTATAGATGCGCTTGAATTGTTGGAGCGGGATGAACATGTAGAATGTTTAGATTTTGCTTTGAAAAATGAAAAGGTACAAGTTGTGCTGACTTGTGTTGATGGCTATTCTTTGCCAGAAGAAGGTATTACGATAGAAGAAATACCGAGATTAAGTGAGAAAGATGCAAAGGGAGTTTTGGAGGGAGTGCTCGCTTCCTATTCCCGTAATACATATGACTCTGTAGAACAGAAAATTTTAAGCAAAGAAAATATAGGAAATCCTTTGTATATTTCCCTTTTGATTCAACGCTTAAACATGATGGATGCGGAGGAACTCGGGGAGTTAAAAACAGAAAAAGAGATTATTGAGTATGTGGAAGAGGTTGTAGTCGGTATGCCAGAACAGTTAGATGTGGCAATACGGACAATTATTGAATATGCAATAAAAAGAATTGATGGTGATGAGAAATTTCTTTGGGAAATGGTACGATACATAGCTGTATCAAGAACAGGTCTACGTAGTCAAGATTTGCAGATGATTTGTAACGATATCGGAATGGAATTTCAGGAACTTGACTTTTTGCGTTTAAAGAAATATTTAGATGTATTTTTTTATGTAAGTGAAGATGACAGCGTAGATTTTATGAATAGATTAATTAGGCAAAGTGTATTGGAGAATATTAATGATGTTTGTACCTATGAGGAACAAATAGTAAGATGTATTCAGAAATTGGATAAAGAGGATACATTTCGAATTCATGAAGGAATGTATTATGCTCGTTTACAAAAAAACACTTTGTTAGCCAGAGAATTGATTACCCAAGCATACGAAACAAAGAATAAAGAGTTGTTAAATGTGATAAAGAGAGAGGCTTTTGAGGATGGCGGTGAGTTTTATTGTGAGGTTGTTCTTGAAGAGAGAGAGTTGTCAAGTGAAATATGTGGTTTTTTCGAATTAATGGCATCATATTGGGATGAAAAAGAAAAGACTGTGATGATAAAACAGAAGATACTTACAGCGATTGTTGCTCGGTTAGAAGAACGATACCAAGTCGATGGCACCACGGAGAGTTTAGAAAAGTTATGTAGTGTTTGGTATTGTTTAAAAACGGTTTATTTTAGGACGGGGCAGAAGAGAAAAGCGCAGTCATTACGTGAAAAGCTTAGAGAAGGATATATGACGATATATGAGAGAAAACCGGACGGAATAATCTCGATTAGTTTAGGAGTAGAATGTTTAGAAATGGGGGATGAGTGTTGGCGGGATGGTGACTGGAAGGAAGCGTTGAAATGGTTCAATAAAGGCCTCGGTTTTAGTAAAAAAGCTTGTGAACAGGAAGGGAAAGCATCTTGGTACGATGTCTTGTGTTGGATTTGTTACAGAATGTGGAATGCATTCCATTTGCTTGGAAGTACCAATGAAGGGGATTTTTGGTTAGAAAAAGAAATGGAGTATGCCAAGAGACTCAATGAAAAGAATCAAGGAGAGGTTGCGCTTGCTTGTTTAAGTAAGGCATACGAGCATAAAGCGAAGGCGTTAGTTCTAAAAGGTAACACAAGTGAAGCAATGGAATTTTATGAGTGTTGTAGAACTGTTCGAGAGAAAATGTGTAATAGATATCCTACGAAGTGTAATATGGAAAGACTTATATGTTTATATAGGCATATTGGTTCTGCATGCGAGAAAATGAGTGAAAGAGAGCGAGGGTTTTCATATTATGAATTATCAATTGAGGTGGGAAAAAAATTATTCAAAAAGAGTCAAATAGCTAATGATTATGGAGGGATGGCATTTGCACTTAAAACGATGGGAGTTTCTTCGTATTTTATGGGAAAAAATAAAGATGCGGAATCGTATTATAGCCAAGGTATAATGTGGATGGAATGTTATTTCTCTTTGATGAAAGATGTAAATACGTTGGAGGTTTTGGCGAGTCATTATTTGCTGGCAGCAATGTATTATGAGGAAATCGTCGATATGGAAGGGGATGAGGCTACAAAACAGGCAATGAAGCTTTACTTGAAATATGCTGATTGCTACGAAAAAATATACAAGGAATTGAAGGATGAAGCTAGATTAAGAGATTTGGTAGATAGTTATACTAGAATTGGAAATATAATACGAAAAATGGGTGGAAGAATCTATCTGACACAGTATGACACATACGCAACAGAATGTCTTGAAAAAAGATATTCTATGTATGGAAAAGAACAGACCTTTCTAGCATTGATGAAGCAGTATAGATATTCCATTAAGTTATTGAAAGTAGAAAAGAAAGTAGAAAGTATTTTAAATACGCATGATTTGCTGATAGGAGTTTGCGAAGATTTTTACGAGAAGAGTGCGATAGAGAAATACCGTGATGTTTTGGCGGAAGTATATTATGAAAAAGGACTTATATTATATGAACTGAAAAGAAAGGATGCGTTAATATGGTTTGAAAAAGCTGCAGACCTAGAATATCCCCATGCAAATCATGCTATAGGAAAATTGTATAGTGAAGGAGTATTAGTGCCAAGAGATATAAAAAAGACAGTGGAGTATTATGAACGAGCAATAGAACAACGTGACTCGTCTGCGATGAATGATCTTGGAGTAATGTATGCAATTGGGGAAAAAGTGCCAAGAGATATAAAAAAGGCGATTGCGTATTTTGAAAAGGCGGCGGAATGTGGAGATGATAAGGCAAAACAGTCATTGGCATTTTATTATATGAAAGGTAAAGGAATAAAGAAAGATATAGCAAGAGCAATAGAACTCTACACAGAATTAGCAGAAAAAGGGGATGTGGGTGCACAATTTCGTTTGGCAAGCGTACATATGAAGGGCAAAGGTGTCAAAAAGGATATGAGTGTGGCGGCGAAATGGCTTGCTTGTGCTACTGAGCAAGGCGATAGTGACGCTCAGTTTTTGTTAGGTATGCTATATCTCAGAGGGAAAGGTGTAGAAAAGAATCAAGAATTAGCATATGACTTATTTAGTAAGGCGGCAAAAGGAGGCCATTCGAAGGCAATACGATTGATGAAAATGATATCGAGGTAAGGAATATGTGCTAGAGGTTGAATTAAGGCCATTAATGTGGCATGTTATAATAAAAAACAAAGGAGAAGGATTATGGGATTGCTATTACATATTTCAGATTTACATTTAGGGAAAAATAGAGATGAAGAAACAAAAAGAATTAAGGACTTGGCGAATGCTATAAAAAATGAAGGCTTAGATATACAAAATGTCATTTTTACGGGAGACATAATTGATGCCAGAGAAATTGTTGTTTTAACTTTAGAAAAATTAGTAAGAGAAAGACCAAATGATTTTGAGACTATTGATGAGAATAATCTTTCAAAAATGGTTGACGAAGCATTAACACTAGTCGAAAAGGCTGGTTCGGGAATTGTTGAGATGTATAATGAATACTTAAAAAAAGTAGCGATTGAATGCGTAGAGAAGGCAGCAGATGCTATCAATGGATTATTAGACTCTATAGGTGTAGAACGGTATAAATTTATTTCATGTTGTGGTAATCATGACCGATTAAGATTTTTGGGAAAACACGATGCTTTTGAGTGTGGTGCAAATAAGCAAGTAGATGAGGCAACATTAGAAGCGGAGTATTTGCCATATATTGAATTCTGCAAGAAAGTCAATAATAGTTTATCGTACAAATCACAGGAATACATCTGCGATGGGATACGTTATATAATAGCAAATTCAAATTGGAGGACGCCAGAAAATCGAGAAACCAATAATGCATGCATTAACTGCGGTAAAATTGGCGAGTTTTTTTCGTCTATGGAAAAAAAGAAAGATTACAAAAAAGTAGCAACTATTTTTTTGTCGCATAAGCCGTTCGATGATATTTGTGAGAATGCCAAGTATATATATGGAGCAAATGATATTCAACGAACTGTGAAAGGATATGTTAATTATGCAACAATTATGTCATTGCATGGTGATAAACATTCATATGTTGCAAATATTCGTAATGATCATTCAGAATTAATGTGTGGGTTACCAATATGTTATAATGGTGTACATTATAATTTAATTGATTTTTCAGAAGACAACGGAGTGAGTTCGGTAAGGTTTATGGTATATAATGGGAATGATTGGAGGATAGTGCCAATGACGGATTGTGTTGGTGAAGTTTATACGTTATGTAAGAAGTATATTAAAGGTTTTGCTTTGCAATTAATTAGTAAGAAAAAAGAGATCCCACATGGATTTGAAGAACTATTCAGAGTTATTGATGAGTCTTTTAATAATGAAAGATTTTGTTTGATTAAAACATTATTTAGAGAATGTACAACTATTTATGATTCGAAGCAGAATAAAGTGCCTTTTAATGATGATAATATATTTGAGGATATTCTTCAACTTATAAATTTATCTTCAGAACAGAGAGTTCTCGCAATAAAAGGAGAGCCAGGAACGGGAAAGAGTACTTTTCTGTCTGTTCAATATATATATATGTTAAGAAGGTTTTTTTGTGGAGAAAGCAAGTATATTCCGTTTTATTTTGATTTAGATGGTTTGACCAAAGAAATGCCTCCTTCCTTGGATATCTCCGATATTAACGCAATTATAGCATGGTATTGTGATGAATTTGATGTTTACTTGAGTCAGGTTAATAAAATAAGTTCTAAGTATGGAATATCTCCATGTGTTATAGTAGACGGTTTAGATTCTAATAATATGTTGACGTACACAGGACATACAGTAGAGCACTTTTTTTATAGAAGTTTAGAGGAGAAGATAAAGTCTAAAGATGGAAAATATATTATGGGACTCCATTCAAATCGAGATTCAAAGGCAGAATTGTCTTTTGAACAAGTGAAAAAATTTGAATATGTGTGTTTTTTAAATAAAGTTTCTATTGTTTCATATAAAAAAAAGGAACATCACACGAGGTTCATACCTGCATATTTAAAATTAATAAGGGAATCTAGTGAGGACGAAATAGATAAATTTTATAACATTTTAAGGAAGTTAAGAAGGATATCGGTTGATTTGGATTATATACATGGGCTAGATGAATTGCTAAGGGACGATATTGTGGATGCTGATTCATGGGATGTTATGAAAAGAAAATTGAGTTTAACAACCGATCGTTTTGAAAAAGCTTTTAGAGGGGTAGTTGGAACTGTTGTTTTTAAAGCAGCGTATTTGTTGTTTTTTGAAGGATATACATATGAGTTGCTTCGTGAAGATGAGTCAATGAGAGAATTAACATATGTGGATTTTTTGAAGATTAGAGATAATCCGGAGGTAGCTAAATTTTTAATAGCACGACATTACATTGAGCAACTTAATGTTTTTGCTCGGAATAGTGAGAGTATTGCTAAAGAATCGATTTTAAATTGTTTTATTTCAAGAGATGTTTCTGTAACCATTCGACTTTTAATTGAGGAATTGGGAATTCAGGCACAAGTTTTTAGAAACATAGTAAATAAGCATAGCGATGATTTGCAAGGCTACTTTCTTTCTTCTTTATTATATTTACTTGGTCACAATAAGAAGTATAATGGCTTAAGAGATATAAATATTGAAAAAGTGCATTTATACGATGAGAACATGTTTTGGAATGAGTGCATATATAGGTCGAACATATTGGCTCAAATTGTTAGTGTTGATATTGAAAGACAACAACAGGCGAGAAATGAATTTTTGTTCAGACTTATGACAGATGAAAGATTTAGATTATTTAATAGAACTTATCAGCTTTGGTACTATGATGATATAAAAGATGATTCTTTTAAAGAAAAAAGAGGACCGAAAGAATTGTACAAGAAAGTAGGGAGGGGGGTAGATTTTAATAATTGTTTCATGTTTTTGGTTTCGAAGATAGATTACTGTTTTGAATATAATAAACCATATCCGCTTTTAGAAGTAGACCTGTTCACGTTATGTGATTTGATTTATTCGCGACTACAATATTTTGATTCTAAATCATTGTTCTATTCGGCTGATTACAACAGAGAAGAGAATTCTACTTCGGCATCTGTGTTAAAACGTATAGTTGATATAATTGCAAATTATATTGGCAAATATGTTAATAGTGAGCAGGGAAGGAATTTAAAAAGTTGTGTTCTGGTTTATTTTGAAACTGTACACAATCTATTTAATAAAGCGATGGAAGAGATTAAGAGAAAACCAGGGGAAGATATAGATGAACCTTTTGTATCTCTTCCTATAGATTTTGCTAAAATTATTAACTTATGCGAAATGCCAAGAATAGGTTGGAACATAACAAAGCAGGCAGATGTATTTTACAAAAAAGATATGCCGAAATATGAAAAAGATATAAAGAATGAGGCACAGGAACAAGGAGAAGCATGTTTGGTTTTTGAAACAATTGGCCAGCATGTTCTTGAAAGTGTTTATATTGCAGAGATGTTTTTGCCGGAACAGTTATTGGAAGAGGGATATGATAAAAATAAAGTAATATCATTGATTTTAATGTCAGAAGTTGGTAAAATTGCAATTGGTCATGATTATACACCAGATTTTTATCAAGCAAGTAGGGTTTTGATGCCAAAAGAATGCAAAGGAAGAAATGAGTTTTTAATTCATGGTGCATTTGATGGGTATGCTAATTTGATGAATCTATTTGACGCAATGCAAGATATAGAAAGGGCACTGAGTCATCATTCTGATATTAATATGCGGATATGCCAAGAGATTAAGCTAATCCAGATGGAATATAAATACTATAGTTTAAAAGAGAAACTAAAGTTTGAAGAGAATAGAGAAGCCAATTTTAAAAGTGAATTCGTAGATTTAATTACTTCAGAGTGTAAAGAAATCAGAAGAGTATTGATAACAAAAAATGCATCTTTCCGAAATGAATTTGAAAAGTAATATTAGGTTCTGTATCTGGCAATGTGCGATATTGCGGTCAAATGGACTGGGAACGGTTGGAATTGGGGCGGATGCACCGACTAGTACGGCATTTATTTCAGGGACAGAAGTACACTTTTTCCAATATGAAATTAATCAAATGAATACAAGGAAAACTGGGCTGTCTATTGACGATTCGGGGTGTTGTGTGAGTTAGGTATCAAGTTCCATGAGTAAACATCCAATCTTCTCTCCTCCCACGCATAATTCCCTCCATTTTCCGCATACTAACTCCACAACAAAGTTATGGAAATAACCGAAAGGAGTCAGTATGAAAGCAACGGGAATTGTAAGAAGAATAGATGACTTAGGCCGCGTGGTAGTACCGAAGGAAATCAGAAGAACCCTCCGGATCAGGGAGGGAGACCCACTGGAAATTTTTACCGATCGCGAAGGTGAGATTATTTTAAAGAAATATTCGCCGATCGGGGAGCTCAGTTTGTTTGCGAAGCAGTTCGCAGAGTCCATGGCCCAGACTACCGGGCATATTGCGGTGATTGCGGACAGAGACCAGTTTATTGCCATGGCAGGGACCGCAAAGAAGGAGCTTTTGACGAAGTCGGTCAGCAGAGAGCTGGAGACGCTTATGACCGACAGAGAGAGTATTGTGGCAACGAAGGGCGAGAAGGGGTATATTCCGGTGAGCCCGGAGGCGGACGAGTATGAACAGCAGGCCATTGCGCCGATTATCAGCGAGGGCGATGTCATCGGTGCGGTGATGATTCTTTCCAAGGATAAGAAGGAGCGTTTCGGCAATATGGAGCTTAAGATTGCGGGGACGGCGGCAGCCTTTTTGGGGCGGCAGATGGAGCAGTAGTTTTAAGGATTTTTCACAAGCTTCCTGTAGTATGGCGGTTGTTTTATCGTTTTCATGATAAATCGCATATTACAGGGGCTTTTTTTGAGAATATTTAGAAGGAAATAGCGCAGAACTCTTGACAAAATCGGCAATTCGGGGTATAAATAGAGTATCTAATACTTTTCGAGGAGGGAACATTACATGAACAAGGCAGAGTTAGTAGCAGCAATCGCAGAGAACGCAGGTTTATCCAAGAAGGATTCCGAGAAGGCTTTAGCAGCTTTCGTTAGCGTAGTAACTGATGAGTTAAAGAAGGGTGAGAAGGTTCAGTTAGTTGGATTCGGTACTTTCGAAGTATCCGCTAGACCGGAAAGAACCGGTAGAAATCCGCAGACCAAGAAGACCATCACCATCCCGGCATCCAAGGCTCCGAAGTTCAAGGCTGGTAAGGCATTAAAGGATACCGTTAACGCATAAGTTTATGTTGCTTAACTAAGTGATGACAAAGGACCGCTTTTTGGCGGTCCTTTAGTGTATTTTGGGTATAGGAAGGAAAATATATGCGATTAGATAAGTTTTTAAAGGTGTCCCGTCTGATTAAGCGCAGAACCGTGGCCAACGATGCCTGCGATGCGGGACGTGTAATGATTAACGATAAGCCGGCGAAGGCGTCCGCCAATGTGAAGGTAGGAGATGTGATTGAAATCGGCTTCGGCGGAAAAGCGGTTCGGGTGGAAGTTCTGGACATTCAGGAAACCACGAAGAAGGATGAGGCGAAAGAACTGTTCCGTTATCTGTAAGAGTGGCGAAAGTGTGCGTCATAAGTATGCCGTGCCCCGCATAGGCTGTTAAAAAGACGGTATGAGGCATTCTTATGGAACAAAAGCAGGATACGGGAGGGCATAAGCTGTCTTTGATAGGACGGAAAGCACTGACACTGACCGGTGTGAAGGAAGTGATTTCTTTTGATGCAAAGGAAGTGATCCTGGATACCGTACAGGGGGTCTTGTTGCTTCGCGGTGATGAACTGAATGTAACAAGGCTTTTGGTGGAAAAGGGCGAAGTGGACCTGGACGGAAGAATCGACAGCATGGTGTATACGGAGCGGAGTAAAGGGTCGAAACGGTCCGAATCTTTTGCAAAGCGTCTGTTCGGTTAGGGGGCAGATGAGGAATGAATCGTGAGATTGCCGGAGATGTGGTGTTCTTTTTGGCGGCAGTGGTGCTGGGAATGGGCGCGGCCCTTGTCTATGATTTGTTGCGGGTTTGGCGACGGTTCCGGAAGCATACCCTGTTTGCGGTTTCCGTGCAGGACTTTATCTACTGGTTTTTGCTGGGACTTGCCGGGTTTCGCCTGATCTATTGTTATAATGACGGGATACTGCGCTTTTTTGCGTTTCTCGGAATCGCCATGGGAATGGGCATTTATGCGGTGACGGTGGGGCGTTTTTTTGTAAAATATTGCTTGAAACTGTTGTTGCTTTTTACATTTCCTTTGCGAAAAGGATTGATTTTTTTAAAGAAACAAGGTAAACTGGTGTTAAGTAAACTGGGTAGGTCGCTTGGATTGCAGGGACACCGCGGAAGGATGGATGCACTTGAGAAAAAAAGGCGAAAAAAGAAAAACAGGCTTCAAACTGCTTCTGCTGGTAGTTCTGGTGATGTGCGGCCTGATGACGTACAATAAAGGAAAAGCGATGGAGAAGGAGAAGGAGCTTCAGGAAAAGAAGACTTCCTTCGAGACGAAGATTGCTTCCGAGAAGGAACGGCAGAAGGAGTTGGAGGAGGAAGCAGCGTACCGTCAGACAAAGAGTTATTTGGAGAAGCTGGCGAGAGAAAAGCTTGGTCTGGTAAAGCCGGACGAGGTGATTCTTCGTGAGTCCGACGTTGAGTAAGTCGGAGATTAAGTCGATTTTTTGAGGATTCGGGTCCGGATGCGGACTTCGGGTCCTTTTTTGTCGTGTTTTTTTCTCGGGGCGGGCGGGTTTCGACAGACAATGCGGAGCCGATGTGCTAGAATCTTCCGAAAAAAGGACAGGCAGGAGGATGACGGCAGATATGATGAGAAGAAAAAAAGCGGTGGGGCGATGGATGCTTTATCTCGGACTGGCAGGGGGAGCAACTGCGTTTTGTACGGGATTAATCGGGTGCTTGTGGAAAGAATCGGTGTTTAAATATATCGGTTTGGGCGTTTTGGTGGCAGCGTTTCTTTTTTTGTTTTTATGGGCCGGAGAGCGGTTGCTTTTTATGTTTACCAATTCCGGGAGTGAGGAACTGATCCGGGCGGACATACGCAATCACACGAAAAAAAGATTACTGGAAGCGGCAGAATCCTTTGAGGTTTTGTCCGGAGTGTTTCACGGAGCCACGACGGAGGAAGCGGAGGAGTTTCAGAATTTTGTCGTGACGTTACCGGAAATGGTTTGTGCGGATTGTGTAAGATGGAATGATTGTTGGGACAGTCACCGGATGGAGCGGCTTTCCGATGCGTATGCCATGTACGAATCTGCACGATGCGGTGCAATACCGGAAGGCGCGGAAGTGGAATATCGTTTTGACGGATGTCTGCAGGCGGAGCGGATTGCGGAAGAGTATGCGGTGCTGCCGTTTAAGGAGCAGGCGAATCAGTATGTAAAGCGCTGGACGGAAGAAGGCCGGGCAGCGGTGGTGACCCAGTTAAAAGTGGTGGCGGACATGCTAAAGGATTATTCGGAAGAGTTGTATAAAACCACGGGAGGAGACGGTGCCACGGAAGAGGCGGTGGCGGAGGCTCTGTATCGTCAGGGTATTTATGCGGAGCAGATTGCGGTGGTAAACCGGAAGGGAAAGGGACTCAGTATCCGCATGAAGGCGTCCTGCAAACAGGGGAAGTGTGTGCCGGTGCGGCGGGCACTGCAATGTCTAGGAATGTTGTTTGGGTGCCCTTTGGCCGTTGGTGCGGAGTCGGAGCGGTTTATCGGAGAGACAAAGGGAGAGTTTGTGTTTGAAGAAGAACCGGGCTATATGGTGCTGACCGGTGTGGCCAGAGCGACGAAAAAGGATGAAACCCTGTCCGGCGACAGCTTCTCCTTTCTGTATCCGGACAGCGGTGAAACGGTGTTGCTGCTATCCGACGGCATGGGCAGCGGCGAGGCTGCAAGTAGGGACAGTGAGGCGGTCATCGGACTTTTGGAACAATTCCTGGCGGCCGGATTTGATGAAAAAACGGCAGTTCGCCTGATTAACTCCGTGTTACTTCTCCGCACGGAAGGAAAGAGCTATTCCACAGTAGATATCAGCGTGATTAATCCTTACGGAGGCACCTGCGAGTTTATTAAGCTGGGGGCTGCCGGCACGTATATTAAGCGGGATGAATGGATTGAACGTGTAGAATCGGCAACGTTGCCGGTAGGGATGTTCGGGAATGCGGATTATGACACAAAAGAGAAGAAATTGTACGATGGGGATTATATTATTATGACCAGCGACGGAGTCCCGGAAGCGTTGGGAGAACACATGGAGGAGGTGCTGTTTGCGGCAGGAAAGAAAATCACGGACAGAACCCCGCAGGGGGTGGCCGGAGAGGTTTTAAAGGCGGCGCTGGAATTGTGCGAGTACAAACCGAAGGATGACATGACCGTGCTGGTGGCCGAGGTGGTGAAGAAACAGCGGCCGTATTATTTGCAACAGCCGGCGGGAACTGCGGGCGACCGGAATATCCAAAGGGAGCGAACGCTTGCCTTTTCTGATGGAGTGGTGTAGAATAAACACAAGAACAAAGCGGAGGACCGAACGGAGGAACCTATGCGGAACGATTTTGAGAAAAAAGTGAAGACTTTTACGGAACAACAGAATCTGACGGCACCGGGAGACCGGATTTTAATCGGTTTATCCGGTGGTGCCGATTCCGTGTGTCTGATTGTGGTGTTGAGAGAATTGGCGGAGATGTTGTCCGTAACGCTGGGAGCTTTTCACGTCAATCACGGAATTCGCGGGGAGGAAGCTCTTCGGGATGAAAAATTTTCCGAGGAGCTGTGCAAACGGCTGGGAATTCCTTTCTTTGCGGTGCGGGAAAATGTCCCGGAACGTGCAAAGGAGTGGCAGTCCGGTCTGGAGGAAGCCGGACGCCGGGTGCGATATGAAGCGGCTGAGCGGATTGCAAAAGAACAAGGCTATAACAAGATTGCGCTGGCTCATCATCGTAACGATGTGGCGGAGACGCTTCTGTTTCATTTATTCCGCGGAAGTTCTGTGGGCGGTTTGGCATCCGTTCCGGCAAAAAGAGGAATGATTATAAGGCCTCTTCTTTGTTGCGAAAGGGAGGAAATCGAGGACTATTTGGCGGAGGCCGGACTGGAGTTTTGTACCGATTCCACAAATGCGGACACCGGATATACACGAAATAAAATCAGGCACGTCATTCTTCCGTGTGCCGAAGAGATTAATGCCGGGGCGGTACGGCATATGGCGGAAAGCGCAGAAGAGTTGGGAGAATTGGAGGAGTATCTTTCCGACGAAACGGAGAAAATATGTAAGAGAGCGGACCGGACAGCGGAGGGAATTGCTGTTCCGATGTCGCTGTTAAACGAGATACCGGTGGTGTTAAGGCGTCGTTTGATTTACCGGTTTATCGGGGAACTGGCCGGAAGTAAAAAAGACATTACAAAGGACCATGTGGCGACGGTGTTGGGACTTGCGGAAGCACAGAGCGGGAAACGGATTTCGTTACCGTATGCTTTAACGGCGGGACGGGATTTTGACCGGATTTTCATTAAGAAAACAGCCGGGAGTGAACAGGAAACAAAGGCGGAAGATCTGGTGGTGGAGGTGCCGGGAGAGTATTCCTTCGGGAACGAAGGAGAATCATTCCGATTTCGCGTGTTTTCCTGCAAAAAAAATACAGAAATTCCAAAAAATGAGTATACGAAATGGTTTGATTATGATAAAATAAGAGGAACGCTTCGGTTACGTACGTATTGCCCGGGAGACCGGCTCGGAACGAAGGAAGGAACTAAGACGGTGAAATCCCTATGGACGGAGAAAAAGGTACCGATGGACCGAAGAATGA
>CALBKM010000027.1 GCA_937895705.1 uncultured Clostridia bacterium | reverse complement strand
TAACATTCTTTCAACCGAAAAAAACCGTTCTCCAACTCGAACAGTGCCAAAGATTCCTCGTAGGTCATGAAGATGTCCTCTTCAAACACATCATACGGTTGATTCGGAACCGGCACGGACAAGTCTAATGCAAATACCTCACCGGTCGGTGCGACTGCAATAAAAAGTACCGCCACAATAAAACAAACTGCTATTTTTAATCGTTTCATACATACTCTCCTTTGTGTTTCCAATACCAAAAGCTCCCCCTCTCTCTTGCCGTTTTTGTCTGCTTTCCAAAAAATCAGAGGGTGCAGAAACACCCTCCGAAGTAATTCTTCTAACTATTAACCTCTGTAGTAGTTAATGAGACAACCCTTGGTGATAATCTCACGCTCATCGTCGGTCAGTTCGCCGAGACGTACGGTAAACGGAACTAACGTATCGCCTACCACATACGCGGTAATCTCGGACTGCTTCTCAACAACAGCCTTCTTAATATCCTTTAAGAAGATGTAGTCGCCGTTCTTAAACGGTAACTCGCCGTCAATTAAGAACGGAAGCATACCCCAGTTGATGAGGTTACTGCGGTAACGCTTGGTTGCGTATTCCTTTGCAATGTTTGCAAGACCGCCCAGAACCTTCTGACAGCTTGCAGCCTGCTCACGAGCGGAACCGTCGCCCGGCTTTGTTGCGTAGATCACGCTACCGATTTCGGTTGCGGACGGATTTACTTCCATCTGCTTTGCTACCTTATCAAAAGCAGCCGCAACTTCCGCATTTGCCTCACCGATGGATGCGCCTGCGATTCTAGCCTTTTCTGCCTTCTGTACTTCCTTGGCACGACCCACATATGCCGGGTCCTTTCTGGAAAGGGTAAACTCTGCAAGGCCCAGCGGATTGGAACGGTAAGAGGATGTCTCACCGGACGGAATCAACTCGTCGGTGGTGGTAACCGGATCGTGAATCTCGGAAACAACCTTAAGAAGCATATCATCGGTCAAAGCGGACATTGCCGGCCAGTCTACGATACCAGGACCGAACTTCACTTCCGCATCCTTGTCAGGCTTCCCTGCACCGAAGTATACTCTGTTCTCATAAATGGAAGAATCAAAATAATAAGCCGGCTTCGTAAATACGGTATCAAGCTCGTCCGCACCGGTTAAGAAGCCCTTGTTTGCTGCGGTTGCCGCAATGGAACGAGCATCCATAAGAGCAACGGAAGCAATCTGACCGTTGGTAACCTTGGAACCTTCGCGGTTCGGGAAGTTACGGGTGGAGTGACGAATACTGAGGCCGTTGTTTGCCGGAACATCGCCAGCACCGAAGCACGGTCCACAGAATGCGGTACGAATGGTAGCACCTGCACGCATCAGCTCTGCCACTCTGCCGTTCTTTACCAGCTCCATGAAAATCGGCTGGCTGGCCGGATATACGCTTAAGGAGAACTCATCGTTACCGATGAACTTATCCTTTAAGATGTCTGCCGCATCACAAATATTTTCAAAGCCGCCACCCGCGCAACCGGCGATAACGCCCTGCTCGATGTAGAGCTTTCCGTTACGGATCTTGTCGCGGAGCTTGTAAGTAACCTTATTATTGTCAAGGCTGACAAGTGCCTTCTTCTCCACCTCGGCAAGAATGTCCTCAAGATTTGCCTTTAAGTCGGCAATGGTATAAACGTTGCTCGGATGGAACGGCATCGCGATCATCGGACGAATCTTGTCCAGTTCTACCTCGATGATACCGTCGTAGTAAGCCACCGGAGCCAGCTTTAACTCCTTGTAGTCTTCCTTACGTCCGTGCATCTCGTAGAACTCTTCCACTGCGGAATCGGTCTCCCAGATGGAAGAAAGACAGGTGGTCTCTGTGGTCATAACGTCCACGCCGATACGGTAATCCACACTCATGTTATGAACACCTTCACCGAAGAACTCCATTACCTTATTGTTTACATAGCCGTTGGCAAATACGGCACCGATGATTGCCAGTGCGATATCTTGCGGACCTACACCCTTTGCCGGCTTACCGGTCATATGTACGCCCACTACCTTCGGCATGTTGATATCATACGTCTTGTTAAGAAGCTGCTTTACAAGCTCCGGACCGCCCTCGCCCACTGCCATGGTACCTAACGCACCGTAACGGGTGTGGCTGTCGGAACCGAGAATCATTTTACCGCCGCCTGCCAGCATTTCTCTTGCAAACTGGTGGATAACAGCCTGATGCGGCGGAACATAAATGCCGCCGTAACGCTTTGCACATGAAAGACCAAACATGTGGTCATCCTCGTTGATGGTACCTCCTACCGCGCAAAGACTGTTATGGCAATTGGTCAGAACGTACGGAACCGGGAACTCGGTAAGTCCGCTGGCTCTTGCGGTCTGGATAATACCTACGAACGTAATGTCGTGGGAGGTAAGCTTATCAAACTTAATCTTTAACTTATCCATGGAACCGGAGGTGTTATGCGCCTCTAAAATTCCATAAGATAGCGTTGCCTTCTTTGCTTCTTCTGCTGCCGGCACAGAGCCTAACATAGCAGCCACTTTCTGCTTGCCGTCTGCGGTATCTTCGATTACTTCGCCGTTTACCACATACGCGCCGTTTTTCAATAATGTAATCATAGTTTTTCCCTTTCTAACGTCTGCGACGCCCATCTATTCTATTCAACGCCGAAGCGGCTATACCTTAATCGATATAGCCGTCCTTCGGATTGATATAGTATACATCATCACAACCGGTTTCAATGGTCGAATTAAACAATCCCTCTCCTGCCTTTAAACGCAAAATCAAATCCTCATCCTTCGAATCCGAAAGCTCGAAGGATATCTTGCCGGCGAAATCCGGACGAAACTCTCCGGTTTGCAACAAAGTCTTTCCGCCGTCCTCGAAGGTAATGTGAACGGACAAACAAATATTTTCATCAAGCCCCGTCAAATCAACCTCCGGTGTGGAAGTCTTAATCTTGTCCTTTGCCTCCACATTATCGAACTTAATCAGGTCAACATAATCTCCCAAATCGTCCTCATACCAAAACTCCAACTCTGTAATCTTATGGGAAGACTTATTGTTTACAACAATCTTGTTGTCCATGGACTGCTCGATACAAATCAAAGCAACCGCCGCTACAATTAAGAGTCCAACCGCCGCAATAAGCATAAACAAGTACTTTTTGTTTTTCTGCGGAGTCTCGTTTTTCTTTTTACTCTGATACATATAGTTATTTGTCTTTACTTTACTCATTCCCGGTCTCCTGATTCTAAATAATGATTCCATATCCCAAAAAAAGAGGTGATGCCCTTTGCGTCACCTTCTCTTTTGTCATTCTGTGCTTAAGCCAGCTTCAATAAGAAGTACAACTTCACCTCTCCGCCATCGTACACAAGCGGCACTTTGATGCTCGTCATATTCGGGGACGAAAACTTCGTCGCTCCCATACCGAGCGTCGGCGGTGTAATATCAATTCTAAGGTCATTGTTGGAAAGCAACGTTGCCGCATTTCCCATAATCATGTTTCCGAGCTCGCTTAAAGCACTCTTCGCCATCTCATCAATCTCGGCCACCGGCATACCCATCATCATACGGGACGCCACGTCCTTTGCCACCTCAAGGTCAAATACAATACAGACTTGTCCTGTCATCTCACCGGTAACACCCAGCATAATAAACACCGGTTCACCGTCAATAAACATGTTGTCCTTGGAAAGCTGTCCTACCTTTGTCTGAATATTACAAACCTGCGCCAGAATCTGCTGTGCAGATACTAAAAACGGATTGATGTGTTCCACCGAAACAATTCCTGCCATATGATCCCCATACCTTTCTTGGCTGTATGCCAACTCTTTCGTGAAAACGCTTCATTGCCTTAGCAACCAATCCCCAACCTATCTATATTATCTATATCATACCAAATTTGTGCGCGAGTTTCAATACTTTTCATAATTTTTTAAAAAAGCAGATAAATGAGTGAAATTGCAAGTCCCATGGCCGCCAGTAAAAGGCCGAAAGACACACTGCCCGTAATGAGGGAAAACGTCTGTCTTGCTTCCAGTTCGCTTACCGCAAACACCGACACAAAGGATTTGGTAATCGGATGATTCCGGAACAATGTTTTGTTCAATACGGAAACCACGGCATCCATGGCCGTACCGAACATATGGGTTACCTTGGTACCCACCCAGATGGTCATCTTTCGCTTTCTCGGAGCAAATACCGTAGACTTCAGTAAACCTACCACGCCGTCCACAAAGGTATCACAAACACGACTGATGAGCGCAAGTACAAACGCCACTCCGCGCAATTTCTCCATTAATACATCAAGTACTCTGCAAATCGGTGCAATCACCGCAGGCAAAAGCCACAACACCGGACGATATACGGATTCTTCCAAATCAAGCCAGGACGGAATCCGGTTCACATATACTTTTTTTCCGCTCTGCCGTTTCATCAGCAATCCACGTACCACAAGCATATAAACAGTAATACCGATTATAACGGAAATTGCGGAACCTTTCAGATTTTCAAAAGAAAGCCAGTGAATCACATGGGCTTCTTCGTGGCCGTGCTGCGGTCCCAAAAATGCCTCTGCCGCATGTCCGATTTTAGAAAAAATCACATCCGGCGTCATTCCGAGTATCGGAAGCAAAATCGCAGAACCGCATACAGCGATTCCGGACAACAACGTCATGCTGTTCTTACCGCCGTGAGTTTCTCCGTCTCCCGTTTCAACAAAAATGGCAATAAAAAGCTTTAACATGTAGGCAAGAGTCAAACCTCCTGCGAACAAAAACAATACTTCCGCCAACTTAAACAGACCGACCTCACCGTGCAGTCCGACTGCTTCCAGATGATGCATATGCTCTACCATGCTTTCGTGAAGCAACGTTTTACTGATATAACCGTTCCATCCCGGAACACCGGCCAGTCCAAGTCCGCCGAATGCAAATGCAATCGCCAGTAACGGATGTTTTCTGCCGTATCCACGAATTTCGTTTAAATCCAGAGAATGGGTATTTACATAAATCACACCGGCCGCCATAAACAATACGAGCTTTAACAACGTATGATTCACCATATGATACACGGTTCCCTGCAGCGCAATTCCGTGTCCGCCCATAATACTGATCATTCCGATTCCAACGGTAATAAAACCGATTTGAGATACGGAAGAACAGGCAAGTGTACGTTTTAAGTCCACGGAAAACAACGCAGAGACCGCTCCTAACACCATCGTGATTGTACCAAGCACAAGAATAAACTTTCCCCATGCCCCGTCAGCAAATAATATATGACAATTTACAAGAAGCATTCCGAATACACCGCATTTGGTCAGCATACCGGAAAGCAACGCGGATGCCGGTGCCGGTGCTGCCGGATGTGCCTTCGGCAACCAGATATGAAGCGGAAACACTCCTGCTTTACCGCCGAATCCCACCGTCAAAAGACCGGCCGCAACGTATAAATAGGTCCGACGGTTTCCGAAATTACCGCCTGTACCCCTTAAAAATTCTTCTGCGGACGTCCGCAACTCTGATACGGCAAGAGTTCCGAAGGCATGATCCAGCATAAAAATTCCCATCAGCATAGTCAACCCGCCGATTACCGCTACCGCCAGATACGTTTTCGACGCTCTTATGGCTTTCGTTGTCTCTTCCTGAGCCACCCAGACATAAGAAGTAAAGGACATAATCTCGAAGAACACAAACAACGTCAGTAAATCAGCCGCAAAGAACACACCCAATACAGCAAAATATGTTATTCCGCAGAAAAAGAAATACCTTCCCAAATGTTTATGACCGGAAAAATACTGTTTGGAGAACAACAACGTCATTACCCAAAGGAGGGTTGCCAGCGATGCATATACCACCCGAAAACCGTCCGTTGCAAAATGAAGGGTTTCTATCATAACAGACTACCTCCTTCCGCAATTCTTATAAAGACTTCCGTCAAAGGCTTGGCAAAAACACCGATTGCAACGGCCGTAATGCACAATACAACCATCGGTACTACCATATACCCGTTCGCCTCGCAGGAACCGATATCGTTTTGTACCATACGTTTCGAAGGGAAGCATGCCTTTATGACAACAAGGAATAAGTATATCGCTGTTAACATCGCAGACACCAGCAATACTACCATACCCGCCAATGCCAACGGATTCCTTGTTTCAAGAGCGGCACTTGCCAGATTCCATTTGCTTAAAAATCCCGGCAACGGCGGTACACCGACCAACGCCGCCGATGCCAGCGTAAAGCAGGCAAAGGTAACCGGCATCCTTTTTCCCAATCCGGTCAAATCATAGACATATTCTTTTCCGGTCTTGTACAACACCGCTCCGGCACAGAAAAACAACGTAATTTTCACTACACCGTGAACAATCATATGTGTCATTGCACCGGCCAGACCGCCCGGTGTCATTAAAGATGCACCAAACACAATATAAGACAGATTGCTGACTGTGGAATAGGCCAGACGACGCTTAAAATGCGTTTCTTTTAACGCCATGGCGGAACCGAACAGAATCGTTACCAAAGCTGCTCCCATCAGAATGTACTGAGCAAAACTGCCGTATAGAAGATCCGTTCCGAAACTGAAATATGTAATTCTCATAATCGCAAAGGCTCCGGCCTTTACCACCGCAACCGCGTGCAAAAGAGCCGTTACCGGTGTCGGTGCAACCGAAGCATCCGGAAGCCACCGATGAAACGGTATAATCGCGGCTTTTACTCCGAAGCCGAATGCGGTAAACACATAGGCCGCCTGAAGTAAGATTTTCTCTACCTCGGTATAAGTTCCGTTTAAGACGCCTCCGTATTGAAAATGCAGGCTGTCGCCGAAGGTAAGAATAAAGGCAATTCCGATAAACGCAAACGCCGCTCCGCCCACAGAGTAAGTCACATAACGTCTTCCCGCAAATACGGACTTTTTACTCATTCCGTGCATTACAAGCGGCAAAGTCACAAAGGTGAGTAACTCATAGAACAAATATAACGTCATCAAATTCGACGCAAAGGTAATTCCTACCGTTATGCCGTAAGTCATGGTAAAAAAGGTAAAAAACGTATTTTCCTTTCCTTCGTGTTTCATATATTCGAAGGCATAAAAGGTTGCAATCGGCCAGAGAAACGCCACCAATGAACCGAAGACACATCCCAGGCCGTCCAGATGGAAAGAAATGGACAATTTACCCGCCATGTTCAACAGCATAAAATCCCCTTCCGGACGTATGAGAAACATCACGGCAAACATGAGTAATGTATTCAATATCGTTACACTTCCCACATATAACCGGCGCTTCCCGGCATTTTTAAACCGGAATAACGGAATCGCCGCACCGCATATAATCGGTAATGCAATCGGAATCAACATAAAGTATTGACTCATCTCATTCTCCTTTCCGTCCTTTTAAAGCAAAGTCTCTCCGATCTTTGATACAAACTGATATAACGGAGATGCACACAAACCGAGTAACAACGTGCTTAACGCAAAAATCCCCTGCGGAAGCAGC
This sequence comes from uncultured Clostridia bacterium, assembly GCA_937895705.1. GTDB lineage: Bacteria > Bacillota > Clostridia > Lachnospirales > Lachnospiraceae > SIG307. Next base: position 72,714 of record CALBKM010000027.1, on the reverse strand, counting down.
ATGGATAAGCCCGCTTCTTTCGGTTCCGGTGTCGGTAACACAAAATCCTTCCCCGGGAAAAATCCGTCCGCGGTAATGGACAATAAATAACCGGCGGTCAGCAATGCACTTACCAAAAGCACTGCCGGTCCCAGATAAGAAAATACACCCACCTGTGCCGCCAATGCACTTTTGGCCAAATACCACTTACTGACAAAACCCGACATCGGCGGAATTCCCACCAACGCCAAAGCCGCAAAAGTAAAACTCCAGAACGTAACCGGCATTTTCTTTCCCAGACCGCACAAGCCTTCCACCCGTTCCTCTCCCGTTTCATGAATCACCGTTCCTGCAAACAGGAACAAGGTGTTTTTAATTACGGAATGAAACACCATATGTAACAATGCAGCTGCCAGCCCTGCCGGAGAAAATAACGCCAAACCGAACAGCACATAAGAAACCTGACTCACCGTGGAATATGCCATACGTTTCTTTAATACCTTTTCTTTGTACGCAAGCATAGAACCCATAAACACCGTAATCAGTGTCAGGGTTAAAAACACCTTCTGCACATAGGTTCCCGCAAAATACTCCATGCCTACCACATAATATAAACTGCGAATAATACCTAATACACCGGCCTTCGTAATAATGCCCGACAAAACCGCGGATGCCGGTGCCGGTGCTACCGGATGTGCGGTAGGAAGCCAGCCATGCATCGGGAACATTCCCGCCTTGGTTCCGAAACCGATGACAAGTAAAACACCTGCCAGTAATACTTCCGTAGGGTTGGCATCGGCATTTAACGCATCTCCCGCAAACAGTAATCCTTCCGCATTTCCCGCCAAAAGAAAAATACCGGCAAGACACATGGATGCGCCCGCAATGGAATAAAAGAAATATTTTCTTGCGGCACGAATGGATTCCGTAGTACGGTTATAAAATACAAGCGGCACCGTCATTAATGTCATCCATTCATAACATAAATAAAAAGTTACCAGATTTCCGGCCAGACCGATTCCCTGCAACACACCCAGTGCAATCAAATAAAATCCGTAAAACATCACCGGTTTTCTCGAATCCTTTAAATAGCGGAACGAATAAATTCCCACCAAAAGCCATACAAGAGAAACCAACATTCCAAACAGCTTCGAAAGACCGTCATTTGAGAACATAATTCTGATTTCCGATGTCAGATGAAAACATTCTACAGCTGTCTCCTTTGCTGCACAGGATAAAATAACGAGAATTACTTCCAGTGCAAGTACCGAAATAATGTAACCATGCTTCACTTTTTTATCATTATGACGGCTTAATACAAACAAAAGGCAACCCGCCGCCACAGGAAACAGCACCTGTAATAATAATAACATTTCTTTTCCCATTTCTATCCTCCTTTATTACGAAAACATGTGCAATCCCTGTTCAATGGCTTCGATTAACGGATAAGAAGCCAGACCGAGCACAAAGTTAATCACAATAAAACATACCATTCCGACACAAAACGTACGTCCCGGACGAAACGCCGGGTCTCTGTAATGCTCGTTTCGCGGGGTATAGATCGAAATTACCGCACGAACAAAGTACAATGCATTTAAAATCGTACTGACAGCCAATACAATCACAGCCACGGCCATCTTTACCGACATCAACTCCAACGCCGCAGAGGTGAGCCACAGTTTTGAGATAAATCCCGCAAACAACGGCACACCTACCATGGAAAAGGCACCGACGGAAAACGCAACTCCCGCCACTTTATTTCGGAAACCGGAGCCTTTCAGATCGGAGAAATCCTTTTTGTTTCCGGATACTTCGGAAAGACCTCGGCATGCCACAAACAACATGGATTTCGTCGCAGAATGAGATAAAATATGGAACACCGCAGCCACCATACCGAGTTCCGTGCCGAATCCAAGTCCCATATAAATATATCCGATTTGAGCCACGGAAGAAAACGCAATCATCCGCCGCATATCATGCTCTTTCATTGCACTGAAGGAACCGAACAGCATTCCTGCCACACCAAGTACGAAAAACACATTCGTAATCTTACTGCTCCAGAACACCTCTGTTCCGATGACACGGTACATAATCTTAATCAATAAAAAAATATATGCCTTTGACACCAGACTGGATAAAATCGCCGCAGAAGATGCAGTAGAATAGCCATAGGCGTCCGCAAGCCACGCATGGAACGGGAACAACGCACTTTTTATTGCAATACCAACACTGATTAATCCGATAATTACCGTAAGCGGTACCGTGTATTCTCCGTTTGCCGCCAAGGCGCCGATGGACTCTTTAATATTGCTCATGAGCAAATGTCCCGTCAGATCATATTGGAGCGTAATACCGATTAGCAACAAACCGGACCCCAACAAACTCATAATCATATATTTTGTTGCCGCGAGTATAGAATGACCATTGCTTCGCAACATAATCAATCCGCCTGCGGCAATCGTATTAATTTCCACAAAAACATATGCGGTAAAAATATCGTTTGTATACACCAGTGCTAATAAGGAACTGAGAAGCAGATTCATCAATACAAACACCAGATTCTGCTTCGGCTCTTCGATATCTACCTTTAAATACTTTTCTCCGCCCAAAAGCGACAATAACATAATTGCCGAGAAAAAAGTAGCCATCACACCTTCCAGTGCTCCCGCACGGATTTCGTTTCCCCAAGGTGCCGGGAAATGCCCCATCATATACGTAAAAGATTTTCCTGTATCGATGGTATAAAGAAGTACACAAAAGGAACATACGAGGCAAATCGAAATCAATGCTACGGATACCGCCTTTGCTGCCTTAGGCTTCAGCACGGAAGAAAGTACGCCGGTAATCAGACACAATACGATACAGAAAAAAGGAAAATTACATATAAAATCCATTACCTCTCCTCCTTCACCAGACGTGTGATTTCATCAATATCAAGCGTCCGATATCTTCTGTACAAACGAATCGTCAGCGACAGCATCACCGCCGTTACACTGACCGATACAACAATTCCGGTCAAAACCAGACCTGTCGGAATCGGATTGATATACGTTTCCGGTTCCGGAACGGTCCCCGAAACAATCGGAACCTTTCTCCCGAATATGTATCCCTTTGCCGCTAAAAACAAATAAATTGCAGTATCCATAATATTGAGACCGAGAATTTTTTTAATCATGTTTCGATTCAACAACAGCGTTGTAAAACCGATACCGAACAAAATCACCGATACCGCCTCATAATAGTTTGCAAATAAATTTCCCAACATCTTACATTCCTCCTTTTCGGAACAACGTATAGAAATGATACATGGTACATGCAACCACAATACCTACACATATATTTAACGGCAGAATAAGTCCCGCGGAGAGAATCTCCCCTGGCGTCCCCTTCGGAATACCGCTCTCCAGATGATTCGCTCCCGTAAAAAAGGAGTATCCCTTTGCCACCGCATAAAACAACAACGGTACAACGGAAATAATTGCATAATTTTTCCTGTTCATAATGCGGGTTGCCTTTTCAAATCCGAAGGCATTGACATAAAGAATCAGCCCCGCCCCCACAATAGCTCCGCCGGAAAAACCGCCTCCCGGCGACAAATGACCGTTTAAAATTACATAAATACCGTACAACATAATTACAGGCACCAGAATTTTTGCGGAAAGCTGCAATATTTTATCGTTTTTCGGCTCATACAAACGGTCGTTTTCCTCTTCCGCCCGCTTCTTGTCCGTCGGTTTTCCGTCCTTTGTATGTTCCAGACGAAGTAACACCATGACACAGACTGCCGCCACAAACAGCACATGGGATTCTCCCAGTGTATCAAAGGCACGGTAATCTAAAATCATACCTGCCACATTATTTGTAGCACCTGTATCATATATACTCTCGGCGTTATACTTCTCCACCACTTCGTTATTGTTCGGATTGTTCGGACTTCCGTATTCCGGCAAATAAGAAACGGTTACAAGCAAGGCCGTAATAATGACTGCACAAAGTACAACCGCCATGACCGCATACATACGACCGAAAATCTTTACACCGTGTTCCTTCGGCCAGTTTTTATACTTTTCAAGCAACACTTCCGCTTCTTTTTCATGTTCCGTTTCCAAACGACGTTTTCTGTCTTCTCTGTCTTCTTTAACTTCCCGCTCAAAGGTCTGCTCCGCTTCCAAATCCTTTATCTGCTGTGTCTGGGCATCACTTTCCCGAGCTTCTTCCGCACGACGTTCCGCATCCCCTAAAGTTTCTCCGTCCACAAATCTAACAAGGCGACGCCACAGGGAACGTTCGTAATCACTCCTCAGCTTCATCGTCTTCTTCTCCCTTCATGGCGTGAATCTTCTTTAACGTTATATAAAACAATACGCTGTTTACTCCCGCTCCTACCGCAGCTTCCGTAATCGCAAGATCCGGTGACTCCAGAATCATCCAGATTATGGACATAATCACGCTGTAGGCCATAAAAATAACGATAGAAGTCAGCAAATTTTTCGAAAGGGCCACCGAAACCGCGCAAACAACCAAAAAGGTCAACAAAATAATTTCCATGATCTCCATTATTCACGCACCTCACATTCCTCGGACAGATGCTTGTCCGTTGTCACTTCCAAACGTGCAATCAAATGCCCGGAAACCGGACTGGCAACCCACACAAGAAGCACAATCAACACCACCTTTAACGTTGCAAATGAAAAGCCGTAGGCAACCGCTACTCCGAGCATTGCCAAAAGCAATACAAAGGAGTCGATAATTGCAGCCGCATGCATACGATTTAAAATAAATTTAAACTTAAATACACCTGCCACGGAAATCACTGCCATACCGAGAGACGCCAGTAAAAACAATGCAATCACACAAAAACGTAACCATTCCATTATTCCGTCTCCTCCTTTTTCTTCTGTTCCGCTCTTCTTTTTGCACGGATTTCTTCGTGACGATGTACGCCCATATATACCTTGGTCAATACCACTACCGCCAGGAAACTGAGCATTGCATAAATCAAATCCACATCCAAAAGGAAACTTTCTTCCAAATAAAGAGACAATATGGCTATAATAATAACAGACAACGTACCGATCATATTAATAGCCAAAATACGGTCCATGGTTCGCGGACCTTTGATTGCACGAATCAGACAACAAAAAATGCAAAGTGCAAAACCGATCATTGCACCGATATATAACACCGAATATGCGGTTTCCATATGTACGCCTCCTTACTTTCCCGCAGTCTGTTCCATCTTCATGAGCAGATGCACAAACACGGAATCCTCGATTCCTTCCGCCATTTCCTTATCCAGACAGTGTACTTTAAACTCCTCTTCCGTCAGTTCTACCGTAATGGTCCCCGGTGTCAGTGTTATGGAGTTTGCCAAAACCGTTCTGGCCAAATCTGTCTTTAGCCCCGTTCGAAACGTAACAAGCACCGGTTCTACTTCGTATTTCGGAGATACAATCAAGTTAATTGTACCGTAATTTGCTTTTATTACTTCCCAAATAAGCACAAAAAAGTAGCCGATGCCCTGCGGCAGAAGTCGCAGAGCAAGCAGCTCACGTTTCGGGCTATATTCTAAAAATTTCCAGCAGAACAGGTACACTGCTACCGATAAAACAATACCGAACAAAACAATTTCCAAAGTGACTTTTCCGTTAAAAATCAACCAAAGTGCAAATAAAATCAATACCATAATACTCACCTCTCGGAATCAATTCCCACCGACACAAGGATAAACCTCACTCATCTTAGCACTTTGTTCTTATACTGTCAAGTAAACGAAAAGAAATCTTAGCACGGTTCGACATTTTTCTATTTGTCTTTTTTCCGGTCCGACAGATAGTTTTTCATTCCTTTTAACGCATTCTTTTCCAACCGTGATACCTGGGCTTGTGAAATATGAATTTCTTCCGCCACTTCCATTTGTGTCTTCCCCTGAAAAAAACGTAAATCAATAATCAGACGCTCTCGTTCCGGCAAACGTCTCATGGCATCCTTCAAGGAGATTTCCTCAATCCAAACCTCTTCCCTGTTTTTCTTGTCGCACACCTGATCCATAATATACAGCGCATCTCCGCCGTCCTTATAAACCGGTTCATATAAGGAAACCGGTGTCTGAATCGCGTCGAATGCTTCATTTATTTCCTCTTCGGTCAGTCCCGTCCGTTCCGAGATTTCTCCGATGGACGGATCTCTGTTTAACTCCTTTGTCAAAACTTCCTTAGCATAAATCGCCTTATAAGCCGCATCTCTTAATGAACGGCTGACCCTGATGGTATTATTGTCCCGCAGATACCGTCTGATTTCACCGATAATCATCGGTACCGCGTAGGTGGAAAACTTTACTCCCTGGGTAATATCAAAATTATCGATTGCTTTCATAAGACCGATACAACCGATTTGAAATAAATCATCCACATTCTCGTTATTTCCGGAAAATCTCTGAATGATACTGAGTACCAGTCTTAAGTTTCCTCTGATATATTGTTCCCTCGCCTGTCTGTCACCTTGTTTTATCCGCACAAACAAGGCTTCCTTTTCCTCATTGCTTAAAAGCGGCAATTTTGCCGTATTCACTCCGCATATTTCAACTTTATAAAGCGCCATGGCACATCCCTCCTGTAACTAACAGACCATGAGGAAATTTACTCATATACTGTTAATTAAAGGATGTACCACGGCGCTCTTCTTTATACTGAGACCTTTTGTCAACTTCTGTCAGGCAATCATCATTTCCTTGCGCAAACGCTTCATTATTTTCTTTTCCAACCTTGATATGTAGGACTGGGATATCCCCAATAAATCCGCAACCTCTTTTTGAGTGTACTCGTTCCCGTCCCTGCTTTCCAGTCCGTAACGAAGATTAATAATCAGGCGTTCCCGCTCCGTCAGGCAATTCAAAGCCTGAAACAGTGACGTCCGGTCTGCCTCTTCTTCCAAATTCCGATATATTTCGTTTTCGTCGGTTCCGAGAATATCCGACAGCAACAGTTCGTTTCCGTCCCAGTCCACATTAAGCGGTTCGTCAATAGACACTTCCAACTTCTGTCTGCTGCTTCGGCGTAAATACATTAAAATTTCGTTCTCGATACATCTGGACGCGTAGGTAGCAAGCTTTATATTTTTCCCGGGATTAAAGGTATTGATTGCCTTAATCAGACCGATGGTCCCGATAGATATCAAATCCTCCACTCCCACGCCCGTATTATCGAATTTCTTTGCAATATAAACCACAAGACGTAAATTATGCTCAACCAGTTCCGATCTTACTTCTCCGCTCTCATCATATTCCAGTGCGGCAATCATCTCCGCTTCTTCCTCCGGTGAATACGGCGGCGGAAGTACCTCTGTCCCGCCGATGTAATGAATTTCCCCGTACTGCCCCATAAGCAATGCGGTTAAATTCGGTATCATACGAAATTGAAAACGATTCGGTACAGAAACTTTAAACAACATGTGATTCTCCTTCCTGTGTACTGCTTACACACTCCAATGCCAATATTTCGGGCTGCAATATCATCTGATATTCGCACCCGTGAAACAACCTATGTTCAGCCGCTACCGCAGCAACCTCTCCGCTGATTTTCTTTCCCTCCTCCGGTATCAACTCACAGTCCAACCTGACTCCGTGTAATAACCCTTTCCCGCCGACACCTTTGTAAGGAATAAATACTAACTTTTCCGGCGTTTTTTTCTCCGCCGACTTTATCCATTCCGTAAGATAAGTTTCATCCACAAGCACAACCGGAATTCTGCTTCCGAAGACACGTAAACGATTTCCGGTATCCATCAGTGCCGATAAAACCTTTTCTTCTTCGTTTTGAAATATTCTTGTTTCATAAACCGACCTCTGTGTCTGTTTTACCCGAAACAGCGAAGCGATTCCTCCGATGATAAAAGGAAGGCTTACAGCCCCTACCAGACAAAACAACCCAATGTTTCGTATCGGAATCAATTGAAACACTCCGGCAAACAGTGCAGTAACAACAAATAATAATACACTGTTTCGCAAAATATTACGTTTTCCGTACGCAATCCACGCTCCGACAATCAACTCAAACAGTGCAATACCGGTAACTCCACCGCAACTATTTCCTGTTCCGCCGTATGAGAGTCCGAGCATTACTCCCGCATCCGTTAACGCACATCCGAATGCTGCTGCAATCAGTCTCCTTTTTTTTATTTTTCCGTTTTTCTTCTCGGAAAAGAAAGATACAATATACAGACACAATAAATGCAACCAAAATACAGATGCTATGTAACTGTCCAAATAAATATCTACCGCATTCCACCTCCCTTGTCTTTCCTCCATTATACACCAGTTAATTTACAATTTCTGTAAATTACTGTAAATTATTCCCAAATCAATCAACAAATAAAGCCCGTATTCGACAAATTACGACACGGAAGGAAACAACGCATCTCGCTTGCAAGGTTCTCCGCCCGCAGCGGGACGCTTCAAGTATCAAATTATTTCCATATGCCTAACAAAAAGCCGCAAAAAAGGCAGCCGCCTTAGCGCCTGCCCTCTTTCGTATAATGATTTACTTTTTCTTGGAAGAATAGTTCTGAATGAACGGCGGAATCTTTATCTTTTCCTCTCCGCTATCCGCACCTGCGGTATCCTGCTTTCCGAACATCGGATTGGAAGAACGGGATGCAAAAGAATTACCACCCGCCGGCTTATACTCGGACACAGCCGGCTTCGGACGTACCGCATTCGGGTCGAACTTGTAGTCAAACTGCTCCATAGCACCGCCACCGGACACCGGAGTCGTAGTATTCGTAGCGGAAAATCCGCCTCTGCTTAAAAAGCCAGGCAAAGAAACTCCCGGAGTCTGGGTCTTTGCACCGAACTGGTTTGCCATACGCTGAGCCGGTGCACCGTTTTCCTGAAGTCCGGTTGCAATTACGGTAATCACCGCCTGATCCTGCATCGTCTCATCGTACATTGCACCGAAAATAATATTAGCGTTTTCACCGGCAAGCAACTGAACCTCTGTTGCAGCCTCATTTACTTCAATTAGGCTTACATCACCGGAAACATTCAAAATAACATGACTTGCGCCCTGAATCTTTGTCTCGAGAAGCGGACTGGAAACCGCCTTATGTACCGCATCCAGACATTTCTGCTCACCGGAACCCACGCCGATACCGATGTGTGCCACGCCTTTATCCTGCATAACCGTCTGTACATCTGCAAAGTCAAGATTAATAAGTGCCGGGAGATTGATGAGGTCTGTAATACCCTGTACACCCTGCTGTAACACTTCGTCAGCCTTCTTTAACGCTTCCGGCATGGAAGTACGACGATCCACGATTTCAAGAAGCTTGTCGTTCGGAACCACAATAAGGGAGTCTACGTTTTGCTTTAACTTTTCAATACCCGCAACTGCATTTGCCATACGTACCTTATGCTCAAAGGTAAACGGCTTCGTAACAATGCCTACCGTTAAAATGCCCATTCCCTTTGCGATTCCGGCAACCACCGGAGCCGCACCGGTACCGGTACCGCCGCCCATACCGCAAGTAACGAACACCATGTCCGCACCCTTGATAATCTGCGTCAACTCTTCTATATTTTCTTCGGCAGCCTTCTCACCGATCTCAGGCTTTGCACCGGCTCCGAGACCTTTGGTCAGCTTTTCGCCGATTTGTATACACTGGGATGCCTTACAATTCTTTAAATGCTGCTTGTCCGTATTGACACAAACAAACTCTACCCCACCGATTCCTTCTTCAATCATTCTGTTTACCGCATTATTGCCCGCACCGCCGACTCCGATAACCAGAATCTTTGCGGCTACGTCCATATTATTGTTCATAATTTCAAGCACGGTGACTCCTCCTTTATTCTGTCACAACACTCTAAACAACTAGATGTTGTGTATTTTTTCCTATATAGACCCATCCTCTATACTATATCATATATTGAAATAGTAAATTTAGCAAGCATTTTTTTCACATTTTCCGCTTTTTTTTATTCTTCTTTGGGTTTCGCTATAATATCTTCCGTTCCGCCCTGATATCCCGACAAATCAATTTGCAAATTCCGTTCCGTTACGGAAGGCAAAATATCCGCCAGTTTTTGTACCGGTAAATCATAAGCAGACCGCCGCCCCAAAGAGACACTGATTGTCCCCACTTCCAGTTCAACTTCTCCCTTTCCGTTAAAAACGATACATTGTGCCGGGATTTCATATTCCCGTACCAGCTTCGTTATATTCAGAATTATATCATATAACTCGTCCTTCTGGATTCTCAGCTTATCATGCAACACAATCCGGTCAAACTCCAGTCCTTTTATCAACGGAACTCCCGAAAGTTGTTCCGTTGCCGTATCCGTCACATAACCGTCCTTGTCAAAATACATATACTGTCCCATTACTTTCACGCAACCGGTCAGAATCTTTTCATAAACACGTATGTGAATCTCGTTTTTTCCGTCGGCCGATATATCATACCTTTCCACATACGGAACCTGTTTTTGCCCATTCCGAAGCTGTTCTGCGCGAAACAGCAATGTATTCTTTCTTGCGTTCTCACCCGAAATCAAATTCAAAAACTCTTCATCGGAATAATACGTCAGACCCTCTATCGTGATCTTTTCCGTTCGAAAAAGCCCGTACAGAAGGAAAAGCGATGCCAAAATAATCACTATAATCGCTGCACCGCGAATCAGCAGCTTCATTCCGCCCCGCATTTCCGTCCTTTGACCTCTCATATCGTTTCTCCATCCTCTTATTTATTCTTCCCCTGTTTGTACTACATTTGCTCCCAGTCTGCAAAAATCGCCGCAAATATCTTCATACCCTCTGGCAATATATTCATATTCGCGAACAACGGAAATGCCTTCTGCTGCCACCGCCGCCATTACAAGCGCCGCTCCGCTTCGTAAATCCGACGCACACACATCCGCTCCGTGCAACATTTCCTTTCCGTGTATCACAACGGTACGGCCCTCCTGTACGATCCAGGCGCCCATCTTTCTCAATTCCTCCAACACCCGGAACCTGGATTCAAACACCGTCTCCGTAATTCTGCTTTCTCCCTTTGCCACAGAAAGCATGGCAACCGTTTGAGACTGCATATCCGTAGGAAAAGCCGGATACGGTGCTGTTGTAAGATGCTTTATTCCGCACAGTCGTTTCGGTGCTCTGAGCACCATCCGATCCTTATCTCTGTAAACAGTTGCTCCGGAAGCCCGGAAACATTCCGTAATCCCCCTCATGCAAACTCCGTCAATGTTTCGCAACAGAAGTTCCCCTCCGGTCATTGCTACCGCCGCCATATATGTCCCGGCCGCAATCCGGTCTCCCGATACGGTATATTCCGTACCGTGCAGATACAAAACTCCGTCTATTACAATACATGAAGTTCCGATTCCCTGTATTTTCGCTCCGGCCTTATTTAGGAACCGGCACAATTCGGCAATTTCAGGTTCTGCCGCCGCCCCGTAAAGAATCGTTCTTCCCTCTGCACATACCGAAGCCAAAACAGCATTCTCCGTGGCACCTACGCTTGGATAAGGAAACACAATCCGCGCCCCTTTCGGAGCACCTTTTACAAAAACTCCCGTTTCGGTTTCTTTCAGGTCCGTATGAAGCATACGAAATGCCTTACAGTGTAAGTCAATGGGACGCGCTCCGATGACACAGCCTCCCGGATAATCCATTCCGGCTTCTCCGAAACGACCCAAAAAAGCGCCCAGAAGCAGTACCCCACCTCTGGTCTTTCCGGCGAGCTCTTCTCCGAAATAATACGGAACCGCATTTGTCGTGTCAAGTTCCAGCACTCCGTCTTCCAAGACACTCTCAACCCCCGCGAAGGAAAGGGCGTACAGCATTGCTCTTACATCGGAAATATCCGGACAATTCTTCAGTACCACTCTGCCTTTACAAAGCACAGCCGCAGCCAAAATAGGAAGGGTTGCGTTTTTCGACCCTTGGAGAACAAGTTCTCCTCTAAGCTTTGTTCCTCCGACTATCGTTACACATGACATAGCATCTCTCCGTATAGTGATCTATGTCATAGTATGCCGGAAAATCAAAAAAGTTACCGCTCGTGTTCGATTCTGTTGGAAACACTGAGCGCAATTCCCATCTCCGCCATCAATACAACCAGTGAAGTTCCGCCGTAGCTGATAAACGGCAACGGAATACCGGTCGACGGCATTGTGTTGGTTACTACCGCAATATTAATCAGCACCTGCATGGCAATATGCACCATTATACCCACGCAAATCAGGGAACCGAACAAATCTCTCGCACTGACCGCCACTCTTACCAGACGCCACAAAAGCATTACATACAGTAAAATAATCGCCAACGCACCGACAATGCCCAATTCCTCACAAATAACCGAGAAAATCATGTCGTTATGGGACTCCGGAATAAAACCTAGCTTCTGCATACTCTGCCCTAAACCTTTGCCCCACAATCCTCCGGACGCAATCGCATACAGTCCCTGTAAAATCTGATACCCCTTCGGATGAGTTTCCACATGAAGCCACGCCTCAATACGTTCACCGCGGAACGTTTCCCCCAGAAAAATCACTCCGGCCACCAATGCCACCGCACCGATTGCCGCAATAATAAAGTATCCCTTTCTCCGCGCCACCACAAAACATACGATAAACGTGATTCCCGCAATAATAATCGCGGTACTCAGATTTTCCTTTGCCACCAGGGCAAGTAACGGGAACACATAAATAACTACCCGTATAAACCCTAAAGGAGAATCCAGTCGTTTCGGTGCGGCATAGACCATAAACGCCACAAACAGAATAATACAAATTTTTGTAATTTCCGACGGCTGGAAGCTTCCCACAAACGGAATCTCGATCCATCGTTTCGCACCTTTTACTTCTTTTCCCCAACCGAGTACGAATATCTGAAGTCCGAGACAAACCGCATATGCCAGGAAAAGCAACCTTATTTTATACTTTTTCCCGATTTCCTTAATATAAAAGCTGTAATCTATCTTGGAAACCAAAATCATTACAACCGCACCGATTACCGCAAAAATCAACTGACGACGGAAGAAATACGCCGCATCTCCGAACTTTTGCTTTACCGCGAAGTAAGAACTGGTACTGTACACCATTACAAGACCGATACTGACCAGTAACAAGGTAATAAGCAGCAGGCTGTAATCGTAATAGGTACGCGGTTTATATTCATTTTTGCGAACTGTCGCTTTTGTCATATTTTCACCCTCCTGCCTTTCATTATATTCTATTTCATATACAGAATCAAGTTTGTGTTTTTCTTAACCTCTTCTCCCGCTTCCGGAAACTGCTCCGTGATGACCTCGCCCTCTCTGGAATAATACACCTCTTCGAACTCATAGGCTTTTAGCAGTTTTTGTACTTCTTCCCGCTTCATTCCCACCAGATTCGGAACCGTAAAACTCCCTATACCGTCAAGCTTTTGTTCATCTTCGGAATAAACCGGCTCAATTCCCAGGTATGGCAGTACCTGATCAAACACCTCGCCGATTACCGGAGCCGCAATGGTTCCTCCGTAATAGATTCCTTCCGGCTCATCAATCAGTACCAGCGCAACCACCTGCGGATTTTCCGCCGGTGCAAAACCAAGGAACGAAGAAATGTACCGGTTGGAGCTACGAGGCAACTTTTCGGAAGTTGCTGTCTTTCCTCCGATACGGAATCCGGGTAAATATGCCCTCTTTCCGGTACCGTCATGTACCACCGCTTCCAATAACATTTTCATCGTTTCACAGGTCGATTCCGAAACCACTCCGGACTCACCTTCATATTGATAGGTTTTCACCGTATTTTCTTCTGTGTTTTTTGCATACATGGCAAGATGGGGGGTAATCCGGTTACCGCCGTTGATTACCGTACTTACCGCCGATAAAAGCTGCATCGGCGTAATCTGAAAGGACTGTCCGAATGAAATCGTAGCAAGTTCCACAGCTTTTACATTCTCTGTTTTATGCATAATAGAGGACGCTTCTCCCGGCAAATCAATACCGGTTTTGTTCATCAGTCCCAGCTTACGAAACGTTTCATACAACCCGTCGATTCCCACACGTGCTCCGATTTCCATAAACACCGGATTGCAGGAATTTTTAATTCCGTCCACAAAACTTTCACTACCGTGTCCGCTTACTTTGTGACAATGTATCGTCCTGTCTTCCACTATTTTATGTCCCGGACAGTAAAAACGGTCCGTCAGCTTTACCGCATTATGTTCAAACGCAGCCGTCGCCGTAATAATCTTAAAGGTAGACCCCGGTTCGTAAGTATCACTGATACACGGGTTTCTCCACATTTGATTTAACAATGTATTTTTTTCTTCGGAGGACACCGTTTCTCCCGTTGCTTTTGCGGAATATTCCGAATTCAATGTATACGGATCATTTAAGTCAAACTCCGGCACAGTTGCCATGGCATATATTTCTCCGTTTTGAGGGTTCATCAGAATCATACTGACATGTTTTGCATTTTTCGCCTCCATCACCTTCATGGCGGCCTGCTCCGCATATCTTTGAATGTTTACATCCAGACTTACCGTCAGTGAATTCCCGGCGATAGGTTCCTGTCTGTTTTCCGCCGCATTGGGAATTTCGGTGCCGTGAGCTGTGGTCAGTGTTAAAATCTTTCCCGGAATTCCTTCCAGTACGGAATCGTATTTTACCTCCAACCCGATAATCCCCTGATTGTCTCCGCCCGTAAAACCGATTACACGGGAAGCCAATGTTCCGAAAGGATAGTATCGTTTATAATCCTCATCTACCATAACACCGTCCAGTTCAAAGCTGCGCAGATAATCCGCCGTCTCCTTATCAACATTCGCCTTGATGCGTTCTATGGAAGATACCTTTTCTACACGTTTTCTGACCGTTTCCTCCGAAAGTTCCAAAACCTCGCACAACACGGAAATCACCCGTTCCGGCTCCGTAATCTGACTATGTATTACGGAAACGGTACATACCGGTTTGTTATCAGCTAGAACCACACCGTTTCTGTCATAAATAATTCCTCTGGCCGCTTTTATACTGCGCTCTCTTTCGTGCAACTCCTGTGCCCTTACCGCATATTCTTCCGAATTCAAAATCATAAGATACAAAAGTCGTCCGAACAATCCGAGCGCCACTGCGGTAAATACGGCGATTACCACGATAATCGTTTTCCTTTGTCCCGTCGATATTTGTCTCATCGCACTCCGAAAAATGTTTTTATTATCTTATGCGATATTTCCTTATTCCATGTCATTCGGGATTGCCTGCATGTTGCTTTCATTCATCTCCGGGTCGTAAACAACGCCCGTATCACCGATTTCGCCCTCCTGCATCTTTACATCTTCCTCATCGATTACAAAATTCGGATATTTGATTTCGGTATCCGGATAGATTTTCAAATACGGCAACGATTCTTCCAAAATATCCGCCGCCAGCTGAGACGCAATGGAAGCTCTGCTCTGCAGTTCTTCATCCGCAGCTTCGTCAACTACCACATAAATCATCACCTGCGGATTATCCGCCGGCACACAGCCGATAAAGGATACCAGATACTTTCCTTCGCTTCGCGGAAGCTTTTGTGCGGTACCGGTCTTTCCGCCGATCAGATACCCATCCACCTTTGCGGCGGTTGCCGTACCTTCCTGTACCGTCAGATAAAACGCATCCCTTAAAAACTCGGAGGTTTCTTCGGAAACCGTCATACGAACCACTCTCGGCTCAATCTTTTCAATAACTACACCGTCCGCATTCCTGATTTCTTTTACCGCATGGGGTTCATAATAAGTACCGCCGTTTACCATGGACGCAAAAGCGGAGCCCAGCTGAATCATTGTGGTATTAAAGGACATTCCGAAACTGCTGGTAGCAAGCTCTGTATCATTTAACTGCTCCTTCTCCATGAGAATACCCGGAACTTCTCCCGGAAGATCCACACCGGTAAGAGTTCCGAATAAAAATCTTCTCTGGTAATCGGCAAAGATATCTCTGCCTTCTCTTTTTGCTATTTCCATCAATGCGTCGTTACAGGAGTGCATAATACTCTGAGCCGCATTAATAAGGCCGTGTCCCCACTTGTTATGACAGGAAATATAATAATTTTTAACTTGTTCTCCGCCGTTACACAAAAAGGTCTCGGTCGTATTTATAATTTTCTCTTCCAACGCGGAAGCCACCGTAAACGGCTTAAACGTAGACCCCGGTTCGTAAGAGTCGCTGATACAGAAATTTCTCCATATATCGTATAACGCATTCAGATATGTTTCATTATCCATACCGGCAATCTCTTCTTCACTGTACCATTTTTCAAGACTGCGGGGATTGTTTAAATCATAACTGTAATTGGACTGCATGGCCAAAATCTCACCGGAGTTTACTTCCATCATCAGTACACCTACATTCTTTGCCCCGATATCATCCAGAAATTTCTCCGCGTGCTTTTGCACGATTCTCTGCAGATTGGCATCCATTGTGGACACAATCGTCCTTCCGTCCTGCGCCGGAACCGTTTCCTGCTGTATATTAAGCGTTGCGTCATAGTAATCGTAAACTCTTCCGTTTATACCGGTAAGTTCTTCGTTATACTGCTGTTCGATTCCGTAAGTACCGATCCCGTCCGCTTTCGCAAATCCGAGCAAATGGGAGCCCAAGCTGCCGAAAGGATAGCTGCGTAAGTACTCTTCTTCAAAGGTTACCCCGATAATCTTACTTAATTCTTTATTCGGATTTCCGTCCTCTTCCTTCGGCATGTTTTTCTTATATTCCTCAAGCTTCATCATTTCTTCGTAGGACATGTTCTTCCGTAACCGATAATAGGCACTCGTTTTTCTCTCTTCCATGATTGCACGAATCTCTGCTTCCGTATAGCCGTAAGCACTGCACAACGCCCGTATGGTCGGTTCGATACAATCCTCGTTGTTCAGAATCAGTCGGGAATCCAGAATCAGATGATACACTTTATCGCTTTGGGCCAATACGGTCCCGTTGCGATCCAAAATATCGCCCCGCTTATATTGAATCACCGTATTCATTCCCGTTTTCTGCGACAGGGAAGCTTTTGCATAGCTCGTATTGCCGCCCACGATAACGACACGTATCATCACGATTAATATTCCCACAAGAAAAAGGCAAAACACAACCCATAACGTCGTCTGCATTTTGCCTGTGATTCTCTTTGGTTTTCTTCTCTTCTTTTCACCCTGTTTCATGAATTACTCCTACTCCGGAATATCCTGATATTGAATTACATGCCCCTTTTCCGTAGACTGATAGGTAATCACTTCGTTCTTATTCGGATATACCATGCCAAATTCTCCAACCGCAGTCAGATAAACTTCATCCCAGTTTACCGGACTGCTCAGAGTATCCTCCAAAGCAGCGTTTTCCGCTACAACAGTGTCAAATTCCTGCTCCAGCATCAATACGTCGCGTTCCAACTGTACAATGTTTCCCTGTACCTGGAGATAATTATAACACAAGTAAAGTGTAATTACCATAGCTGTAACCAAAAGAGACATCGAAAGCAAATCAATTCCGTGACTGAGTCTCGGAGCCTTCTTCGGCATCTCCACCACCTTCGGGCGAGACACCTGTTCCTGCTGTCTTTCGTAATCCGGGACCACCTGCAACTGTCTTGCAGCGGTACCGTCTACCATATACGCTCTCTTATAATAGTTATTCTTCGCATCCATGCTGACCCCTCCTTTAATAAATGCGTTCAAACACTCGTAATTTGGCACTCCGTGCTCTTTTGTTTGCCTCGCATTCTTCCTCACTTGGTAAAATAGGTTTCCTTGTGATTACCTTGCCCGCAGATTTCTTACCGCATACACACACCGGAAAACTCGGCGGACATTCACAAGGATTTTCTCTCTTTTTAAATCCGGACTTTACAATCCGGTCTTCCAGAGAATGGAATGTAATAATACATAATCTTCCGTTCTCATCCAGCAAATCAATCATCTCGTCCAAAGTGTTTTGTAACACTCTCAGTTCTCCGTTTAATTCAATCCGAATCGCCTGAAAGGTACGTTTGGACGGATGTCCGAGATTCTTCTGTATCTTCATGGGAATCGCAGCCCTGATTGCTTCGTTTAAGTCTCCGCAGGTCACAAGCTCTTTCTTCTCCCTGCGCATTACAATGTGTTTTGCGATATTCTTTGCGAATGGGTCTTCGCCGTAATCCCTTATAATCCGGAACAACTCCGTTTCGCTGTAACCGTTTACGATATCTCTGGCGGTCATCTCCATCCGGTGGTCCATCCGCATGTCAAGCGGTGCGCTCTCTTCCATATAAGAAAATCCGCGTTCCGCCGTATCCAACTGATATGAGGACACTCCCAAATCCAACAGAATTCCGTTTACCTTTTCAATTCCCAGTTCATTCAGTACACGCTTCATCTCACAATAATTACTTCGTACCACCTTTGCAAACGGATACCTTTTCAAACGCTCGCTCGCTACCGCAATAGCATCCGCATCCTGGTCGATTCCTACAAAAGACCCTCCCTTTAACCGTCTGCAAACCTCACCGGCATGTCCGGCACCACCCAAAGTACCGTCAACATAAATACCGTCTTCCCGTATATTTAACTGTTCCAGAACTTCATCAAGCAATACCGACTTGTGCCGGAATATAATTTCCTGTTCATTTTCCAATCGGTATCACCTGACCTTTCCTAGAAATTCAATCCATACTCTGCCATGTGCTCTGCTACTTCATCCATGTTGTCGTAGCAACAGTTCTCTTCCCAGCGCTCCTTGCTCCAAAGTTCTATTTTGGAAACAACCCCCACAAATACAACATCCTTGGTCAATCCGGCCTGTTCCCTTAATTTCGCGGGAATAAGAAAACGCCCCTGCTTGTCCACTTCCACTTCTGCGGCTCCTGCCATAAAGTGACGTTGTAACTGGCGGCCTTCCTTCGTTCCCGGAAGTTTTCTGAGACTTTCTACAAACTGTTCCCACTCTGCGGTAGGGTAAGCGAACAGGCAGCCGTCCAGGCCCATGGTCAGAATAAAACGTTCTCCCAAACCTTCACGAAATTTGGAAGGAACAATCATACGCCCTTTCGGGTCTAAGGTATGATCGTATTCGCCCATGAACATGAAACTCACCGCCTTTCGCTCCACTTTCTACCACTTCTCTCCACTTCCCTCCACTTATACCCCCATTCTACTCCACTTTTTGTAATTTTTCAACCCCTAATCGTAAAGAAATATAAAAAAAGAGCATTTAGACATCGCTAAATGCTCTTTTCCTCATATTACTTGTTATATTATTAACCTATTATAAATATATTCTCTTCTTCGTTTTGTCCAGATAATAATTCTTCACAAAGCCATACAATACAACAAACAGCACAACCCCCGCCACCACGGAATTCGCAGGAATTGTTGTTCCCCAGATACAGTAACGATCCGCCCGGAAACACTCTAAAAGCAAAACCAAAACCGCGCTAAACATCAAATACGTCGAAAAAACGGTGCCGTCGGTTTTTGCTTTGCGATTCACAAAACAAAGTCCCGCAAACGCAAGACAACTGAGTATCATACCGTACAACGCCACCGGATGCATGGAAACATATACTTTCTCGTTCACTCTTGTTACGTTGCTTAGCAATGCATCCGTATAGAGTTCTTTCACATCCGATGTAATATACTCCGTCCCGATTCGTACCGAAAAAGGTCCGTCATAAAACTTCCCCAAAGGTTCTCTTACAAATGCACAGCCCGCCCATACAAACGGTGCCGCAACCGCAGCACCCATACTTACGGTATCCGCGCAGCGCATAAAATCCGTATCCTTTTTACGGCAATACCACTTCATCGCAAACCATGCGCCGAACAATGCACCGAAATACGAAAGTCCGCCATTTCGCAAATTCAAAGCTGCAAGCGGTTCCCGCAAAAAAGTCTCCCACTCGAAAATTACATAATACAATCTGGCTCCCAGCAATGACGATACAATAACCAGCGTAAGCATCGTAAGCATTTGTTCTTCGTTCTGCCGTCTCTTTCCGGAAATTTTAATGACAAGAATAATCGCCGTCATCACTGCAACAACCAACAACACTCCGTAAAAGGAAATCGACAATCCGAACAAAGATATGGATTCCGGAATCATAAAACTGCCTTCTTTTTCGGAAAAAAACACTTCTCCCGACCTGAGCATCATCTCGGAACACCTGCCTTTCCTTTGTATCACCGTACCGGTTTATACATTGAAGCGGAACAATACCACATCTCCGTCCTGCACCACATATTCCTTACCTTCGGAACGAACAAGCCCTTTTTCCTTTGCGGCATTCATGCTTCCGCAATCAATTAAATTCTGATAGCTTACAACTTCCGCACGGATAAAACCTCTCTCAAAGTCGGAATGAATCTTTCCGGCAGCCTGCGGTGCCTTGGTTCCCTTTGTAATCGTCCATGCTTTAGACTCCATCGGTCCTGCGGTCAGATAACTGATTAAACCTAAAATATTATAACTGGCACGAATCAGCTTTTCAAGACCGGACTCCGTAAGTCCCAAATCCTCCAAAAACATCTTCTTTTCTTCTTCGTCAAGTTCCGCGATCTCCTGCTCGATCTGGGCACAAATGACAAACACTTCGGATTTTTCCTCTGCGGCAAACTCTCTTACCTTTGCAACAAATTCATTGGAATTTCCGTCATCCGCCAAATCGTCTTCTTTTACGTTTGCGGCATAAATAACGGATTTTGCGGTCAAAAGATTGTAACTTGCCAAAAGCACTTCTTCCTCATCATCCCCACAGGTGAAAGTCTTTGCCATCTCCCCCGCCTCCAGATGTGCCATAAGACGCTTAATCATATCCTCTTCCTTTGCAAGAGCCTTATCATTTCTTGCGCCGCGGATTACTCTGGACAAACGGCGTTCCAACACCTCCAAGTCAGAGAAAACCAATTCCAAATTAATGGTTTCGATATCACGGAGCGGATTTACGGAACCGTCTACATGAATAATATTCGTATCTTCAAAACAACGCACCACATGTACAATTGCATCTACCTCACGAATATTTGCAAGGAACTGGTTTCCGAGACCTTCGCCCTTGGAAGCGCCCTTTACCAAACCCGCAATATCTACAAACTCCACAACGGCCGGAACTACACGCTCCGAATCATACATCTTTCCGAGAACATCCAAACGCTCATCCGGCACCGGAACAATACCCACATTCGGATCAATGGTACAAAACGGATAATTAGCGGATTCGGCCCCCGCCTTCGTCAAAGAATTGAACAATGTACTCTTTCCTACATTCGGAAGTCCTACGATACCTAACTTCATGTTAAATCTCCTTTTCTACACGAAATCTCGTGTCTTTAATCTCTTGCTTCTATCATCAACAAATATCCGGTCCGGAAAGAAACTTCCATCACTTCTTCCGTCCCTTCATTGCTAATTCCCAAACTGATTCCCGCGGTCAACGTTTTTCCGTTTAACGGGTACTTCACACCCTTTAATACCAAATCGGTTACTTCTCCGAAAAACGGGAGAAAGGATACATATGTCCCGAACAGCTCCTCTCTTCTTCCGGTAAAAGGTTTATTGTGCAGGGAAATCCGATTGTTTTCATTTATAATCCACGCTTCTTTTCCCCGGTTAAGCACACGGTAAAGCATGTGAATATTGGCCAATGTATGGTCCATTCGACTCCCTGTTGCACCGAGGAGAACTATCGTATCCGCCCCCCGGTCAAGAGCATCATCCACCGCAAGTTCCGTGTCGGTTGCATCCTTCTCCGGAATATGACGGATGGTTACGCATTCGTTTTCATATCGGGCCACCAAGGAAGGCTCCGCCGTATCAAAGTCCCCTACCAGATAATCCGGCATCAGACCGGCGGCATCCACCGTCACCAGACCTCCGTCCACCGCATAAACAACCGCATCCTTATTTTGTTCCGAAACCGATTTCAAAAGCTCTGCCGAAACAGTTCCTCCGCATACCAAAATTGCTGTCATAGTTCCTCCGAACCGTTTTATTATTTCAACCGGACACTTTCTCCGCCCCGTTCTCTCTGAAGCATCAAACGCTGGCGTTCAAACAAATAACGTTCCAGTTCTTTTTTTGTTTCCGTAAATTCACAGCCGTAAAAATTGCGGAACGGCTTATCATATACATCTGTTTTACGCACAATTTTTCCCCGGCAGGTCATAATACCGAGACTCGTGGGCATATCAAATGCAATAATCATGTCCTTTTCCAGTTCGGCATCGGTATATAAGCCAGCACCGCTGACACTAAGGTCTGCCAGCAAAGCATCAAAGATTACGTACTTTTCTACCTCATCTTCCTCCGTTGTTCTCTTTGGAAAAATATGACGCATCAAAAGATTCTCTCCGATTGGAACCCGGAACGAATCACGTCTGTTATATGTCTGTCCCTGTTCCTTTGAAGTGAACGTATGAACCGTTTCTCCGTCAAGTCTTGCCAACCCAGGCTTAACGTGGTCCCATTTCCACATACGTTCTGCACCGCGATATACAATCGTCACATCATCGGTATCCGTAAAATGAAAGGTACGCCCTTTTGCGGCAATCAACGAAACTGCCACCGTATCATCGGTTGTCCCCTCTACCTTGCTTACAAGACGATAATTGTACCCTTCTCTGTCTACAAGAATTTCCAATTTCCGTCCGAGCACCATTTCTTTAATCGTCACCCGCGGCTTCCTCCTTAAATGCTTTTACATTCTGTAAAATATCCCCCCGGAATACTGCTGTCCCGGCAACGAACACTTCCGCTCCGGCCTTTGCTACTTCCTTTACATTAAAAAGACCGATTCCGCCGTCTACCTGAATATCAAAACCTGCCGAAATTTCTTCCCTGTGTTTCGCCAGCTCTTTCACTTTTTCCACACACTCCGGAATGAGTTTTTGTCCGCCGAATCCCGGTTCTACCGTCATAACCAGTACTCTGTCAAGCTCGTGTTCCACTTCCGCCAAAACCGCAATCGGCGTCCCCGGCTTTACGGAAACCCCGGCACGAACTCCCAATTCCTTTATTCTTCTTACCGTTCCCGGCAAATCCTCACAGGCTTCCGCATGCACGGTAATTCCGTCCGCTCCGGCTTTTACAAACTCTTCCAGATAACGTACCGGCTCCGTAATCATTAAATGAACATCAAAGAAAAGATTGCTCACCTTACGAATGGACTGGATAACCGGCATTCCGAAAGATATACTCGGAACAAACACTCCGTCCATTACATCAATATGCAACTCATCCGCTCCGGCATTTTCCACCGCTGCAATCTGATCCCCCAGTTTTGCAAAATCCGCAGCCAATATAGAAGGGGCTAATTTAAACATATCATCACTCTTTCCGATTTCTCCGAATCCGAATCAATCAATATCTTTTGATGTTACTGAGTTCCGTGTATAATTGCCGGTAACTTTCATAACGTTGCTTTGCAATCTCACCGGATGCCACTCGCTTCTTCACTCCGCAATCCGGCTCTTCCATATGGCAACAACCGGTGAAGCGGCACTCTTTCTCCGCCTCGGTCATTTCCGGAAAATACATCCATAAATCCTGAGCTTCAATCTCGTTTACATACAAAGACGAGAACCCCGGCGTGTCCATCACATACGAATCCTGCCGTAACACAAACAATTCCGCGTGGCGGGTCGTATGTCTGCCTCGCTCGATTTTGCGACTTACATCACCGGTCTCCATTTCCGCCTGAGGGCAAAGATAATTCATAAGACTGGATTTGCCTACACCGGAAGGTCCCGCAAACGCGGTAGTTTTTCCTTTCAACAGTATATCCAGTTCATCAAGCCCTGTTTGTTCTTTTACGGAAAAGCAATACACCGGATACCCGGCAGAAATATACACTTCCTTCATGGCAGAAAGCTGCGCCTCCGTCACCAATTCACACTTATTAAAACCGATGGCCACAGGAATCTTTTCCAATTCCATACGAATCAAAAATCGATCCAACAGGTTAAAATTCGGTGTAGGCTTTGCCGCCGCAAACACCACTAAAACCAAATCGATATTCGCCGCCGCCGGTCGCAGAAGTTCGCTCTTTCTCGGCATAATTTCTTCAAGATTTCCAAGCTTCTTTTCTTCATCCAAAACAGAGATTCCGACATCATCCCCTACCAAAGGCTTGATTCCGTCTTTCCGGAATACTCCCTTTGCCTTGCATTCATAAAGGACTCCGTCTTCTCCGTGTACATAGTAAAACCCTGCAATTCCCTTTGTGATTTTACCTGTCATTGCGTTACTTCCCTAAGAGAAATCCCGCATATCAGTGCGGATTCTCCGTTCAAGTACACCGTAGCCTGGGTCTCTCTTCCGGTAAACTCGGACTTCGGCGCGTAAAACGTCAGTGTCGAATAATTAAACATATCAAAGTATGCATTATCATCTTCAAAAAGAATATACGCTTCTTTTCCCGGACGGTCCGCCTCAATTACTACCCAGGTTCTGTCTCCCGGATACATTGGATTCACTGAAATATTTACCGTCACTTCCCACATATCGTTTTCCGACGGAGCAAGAGTAGGCGTAGGTCCCGGTGTAGAAGTCGGCGCCGGGGTCGGGGTCGGGGTTGCTTCCACAATACCCGTACTTACGGTCAGGTAAATTGTTGTACCGTAACCAACCATATTTCCTTCGGATTCACTCTGATAAATAACTTTACCTTCCTCATAGGTCGGAGAACCGGAGTAACTAATCTCTCCCACTACAAAGCCCTTTTCCTCCAATGAAAGCTTTGCACCTTCCAATGTCATGCCGATTACATTCGGCATCAGCTCTACCTTTGCACCGCGGCTCACCACAAGCACAAGTTCGTCCCCTCTTGCCAAAAGCTCATTGGCCGCAGGAACGGTACGAATCACACGATTCGCCTCCAAATCACTTGCTTCGAATTCGATGCGAACCTTAAAATCATTCTCTGCTTCAACCTTTGCGTTGTTATAATCATACAGAACAAAATTCGGTACCGTAAGCATTTCCGGACCTGCACTGATTACAAGACGGATTTCTTCATCCAAAGCAACATCCACACCGGCTTCCGGGTACTGGGAAATAACCATTCCCTTCGGCTTGTCACTGTAATCCGTGTCACCGTCCAAAATCGTAAAACGATCGGACTGCTTATATAACAATTCCTTGGCATCGTCAACCATACGTCCCACTACGTTCTGTAACCGGGTCGTGGTAAGATCAACATACTGCGTCGGAGCCGGGGTCGAGGTTCCCTCCCACTTCGGCGGATTCGTCACATTTCCCGGAGTAGGTGTAGCCTTTCCGGTTCCGAACACATCCAAAAACTTAAACACAGCAAACAAGATTGCACCCATACCGATTAAAATCACGGCAATGCTGGCAATCAATATTGTCTTATCCCACTTGGAATCGGAAGAATCCAGTTCCTCCTCTTCCTCCCGGAGAATCTGTGCATTTGCGGACTGAACCGGCTCATATCTGGTCACGGTCGTTTTTGCCGCACTCTTAATTACAGCCAGTTCGTCCTGAGTCATATTCTTTGTCGGGGAATCGGAAACCACACCTGCGGTAATACGAACAAAATCCCCCTCCGGATTCATAACGGAACGTTTTAAATCCACAATCAGCTCAGATGCGGATAAATAACGGTTTTCCGGACGCTTCTGCATACACTTTTGGACAATCTTATCCACACTGAACGGAACCGCCGGATTCACTTCCTTTACCGGCACCGGCTCGTACTGAATATGGGACAACGCTACGGAAACGGTATTGTCTCCCGCAAACGGGACTTTTCCGCAAAGCATCTCATACATGGTGACGCCGAGAGAATAAATGTCACTCTTCTCATCACTGTAACCGCCCCTTGCCTGCTCCGGAGAAAGATAATGTACGGAACCTACCGCATTCTGGGTTACCGTATTGGTGGTAGCTGCCTTTGCGATACCGAAATCCGCCACCTTTACCTTACCCTCACGGGAAATAATAATATTCTGCGGTTTAATATCGCGATGCACGATATGATTGTCATGGGCCGCCTCCAACCCCTGTGAAATCTGAATTGCAATACCGATGGCTTCCTTAATCTCAAGCTTACCCTTCTTTTCGATAAACTTCTTTAAGGTGATACCTTCCACCAGTTCCATAACAATATAATGTAAATCGCCGTCATCGCCGACGTCGTATACGCTTACAATGTTCGGATGAGAAAGTCCTGCCGCAGACTGTGCCTCGGCACGAAACTTTGCTACTGTATTTTTATCTGCGGAAAACTCCGGCTTTAAAATCTTGATTCCCACATACCGATTTAAGCGGTGACACTTGGCACGATATACATCCGCCATTCCGCCGGAACCGACTTTCTCAATGATTTCGTATCTTTCGCTGATAAACATTCCTGGTTTAACCATAGTATCTCACCTTTCTATTCTACTTCAAACTGATCATAATAATGGAAATATTATCCTTCCCGCCGTTTTCATTCGCCATTTTAATCAACTTCGTTACGGCTTCCCGGGGTTTATCCGTATACTTCATAACCGTATGAAAAATCTCGTCGTCCTCCACCATGTTGGTTAATCCGTCCGTACAAAGCAGGAGAAAACGAGAGTCCTCTTCTGTCTCAATCTCGTAAAAATCGGCTTCTACCGACTCTTCCACTCCGACCGCGCGGGTAATCACGTTCTTTTTCGGATGAATCCTTGCATCCTTCCGCTGAATCTCTCCCTTACGAATCATCTCTTCCACATAAGAGTGATCCACGGTAATCTGCTTTATTTCGTTTCCCAATATGTAAAGTCTGCTGTCTCCCACATTCATCACATAAGCCCTGTCCGGAAATACCGTTGCTGCAACAAACGTAGTCCCCATACCGCTCAACTCATCATTCTCTTTTGCATGCTTTAATACGGTGGAATTGGCGCTATTCAAAGCTTCGGTCATTGTACTGATTACCGTCGGCTGTTCGTTCCTTTCTACCTGTGCAACAAACGATTCCACACTGCACCGGGAGGCGAAATCACCCGCATTATAACCGCCCATTCCATCGGCGACAATATACAAATTCGGCAACATCCCGATCGGTTCGTCACCGGAATATATAAAGTCCTGATTTATCTCTCTTGTTTTGCCTTTATCTGTCGCTGAAAACGATTTCAAGGCATTCACCTCCTCCGCAACTCAACACCCGTATTATGCTTCATCCCCTCAACTTCCGGCGGAATCCAGATGACTCTTCCGCAACTGTCCGCAAGCCGCTCCGATATCCGCACCTAATTCTCTTCTAATAGTAACATTAATATTATATTTTTCAAGCCTTTTTCTAAAATTTAAAACATTTTTAAAACTTGATTGTTTATAATCCCGTTCCTTAATCGGATTCACCGGAATGAGATTTACATGGCAGTTTTTTCCTTTCAATAACTTTCCCAAGGCATCCGCTTCCGCCTCGGTATCGTTTTCTCCCGCCACAAGACTGTATTCATAGCTGATCCTGCGTCCCGTTTTTTCGAAATAATAGTCACAGGCCGCCAGTACATCCTTTAAAGCATATTTATTTGCCACCGGCATCAACCGTTTTCTCGCTTCATCGTTCGGTGCATGCAGGGAAAGTGCAAGTGTAACCGGCACCCCTTCTTCCGCAAACCGGCGCATATTTTCCACAATCCCGCAGGTTGATACCGTAATATTACGAATGCTCATATTCTGGCCTTCCGGCGCGGATACCAGTCGCAAAAACCGGACAAGATTGTCGTAATTATCCATAGGCTCACCGGTACCCATGACAACCACGTTAGACACCCGTTCCCCCGTCAGTTCCTGAATCCGGTAAATCTGATCCAGCATCTCCGACGGCAGCAAATTCCGTTCAAGCCCTCCCAGCGTAGACGCACAAAACCGACACCCCATACGGCATCCGGCCTGTGAAGAAATGCACACGGAATTCCCGTGCTTATACTTCATAAATACACTTTCAATTACTTTATCATCCGGTAACGCAAACAAAAATTTGATTGTTCCGTCCTGTGCGGACGCCAGACGTCTCACTTCTCGTAACGATACCAGCCTGTAACTTTCCTCCAGACGCGCTCTTAACGCTCCCGAAAGATTTGTCATCTGCGAAAACTCCGTCGCTCCGCGTTTATGTATCCACTCAAACACCTGTACAGCCCGGAACTTCTTTTCACCCAGAGTTAAAAACTCCTCCGTCAGTTCCGCAAGCGTCAGGGACTTCAAATCTTTCTTTTCTTCCCGCATTCCGCTACCTCATGCTTTTTCGAAATCTTGCCACAAAAAAACCGTCCGTATGATGAATTCCCGGAATCATTTGCAACCATCCGTCTTTCACGGAATCCGTCCGTAACTTTTCGGAAACAAACGGTTCCAAACTTTCCGGCATCATGCCGCACTCTTCTTTCAGAAAACGATATCCTCCCATATTCTCCTCTTTATTTAACGTACAAGTGGAAAAAACGAGAACACCGTCCGGTTTTACGTATCTCACCGCATTCCCCAGGATTTTCTTCTGAAGTTCACATAACTCCTGCTCCTGTTCCGGAGTCATGAACAGCTTGATATCCGGCTTCTTTCCGATAATACCGAGACCTGAACACGGCACATCCGCCAAAACCACATCAAACTTTTCCTCATCCTCCGACCGGAATACTGTGGCATCCGCTTTCCGTACAAAAACGTTGGTCATACGACAACGGTCTTTGTTTTCGTTCAAAAGCGCCGTCTTGCCGTCCGTAAGGTCTCTTGCCTCTACCGTGCCGTTTCCGAGGCAGGACAGAATGTCCGCCGCCATCATGGTCTTTCCGCCCGGAGCCGCACATAAATCCAGCACCCGCTCGTTTCCCGAAAGACCTGCCGCAGCTACCGCCTGCATGGAACTCTCGTCCTGAATATAAAACAACCCTTCGGCAAAGCCAGGCAAGCGCTCCGGTGTATCGATCCCCGACAGACGCAACGCCTGTTCGGAATAAAATCCGTCATTAACAATTACATCGGCATCCTGTAAAGATTTCTTTAGGTATTCTACAGAGGTAGATTTTTCCATGCAACGCACGAAAACCTCCTTTTCTGCTCGCAAAAACTCAGTAAAAACAGTTTCCGTAATCTCTCTGCCGTATTGAGCAAGCATTTGCTCCGTGAGTGCCTCGGGCATGGAATACCGTACAGAAAGATACCGTAATACCCCCTTACGTTCATCCGGGTAAGGAATCGCCTCTGCTCTGGCAATATTACGGGCCACACCGTTGACAAACCCGGATAAGCCGGCAAACCCATACTTTTTGGCGAGCTTCACCGCTTCGTTACAAGCGGCGCCTGCCGGAATCTTATCCATAAAACGAAGCTGGTACACCGTCATCCGTAAAATAGCGGCAATCACCGGCTTCATCTTTCGTACCGGAGTTTTGGAAAAGGAATCAATGATATAATCCAGCTCCAGCAATCGTTCCAGACAGCCTTCAAACAATCTGGTAGCCAGCGCCCGTTCTCTTTTCTCTTCGATTTTATCCAGATACATTCCTTTTACCACATGGGAAAACTGCTTGTCCCGGCAAACCGCCAGCAACATCTTTACCGCAGCCTCTCTTGCCGTAAGGGAACGCTTTTCTTCCGTACTCATCCTAATTTCTCCTTCTGCGGGAAATAAGCAACAAACGTAACAGTTGCAACGCCGAGGACGCCGCAGCCGCCAGATACGTATAAGCCGCAGCCTTCAGCACTTTTTTTACCTTCGGTAATTCCTCCGTCGTTACCATTCCGCTATCTCCTAAAATCGCTACCGCTCTGGAAGAAGCATTAAACTCCACCGGCAACGTAACAAACTGGAACACCACCGCAAAGGAGAACAGAAAAATTCCGATCGGAACAAGCGTATTGTATGCACCGAGCAACAATCCGATGACAAACAACGGCATAGATAATCGGTTACCGAAGTTAACAATCGGAACCAGATAGTGACGCAAACGTAACGGTACATATTCCTCATGGTCCTGGATAGCATGTCCGCATTCATGGGCCGCAACACCTACCGCAGCCACGGAAGTGCTGTTATACACGGAATCGGACAGACGTAAAATCTTTGAGGAAGAATCGTAATGATCCGTCAGATTTCCGGACACATGTTCCACCTTTACGTCGTAAATTCCGGCACCGTGCAAAATCCGTTCCGCCGCCTCGCAGGCTGTCACACCGTTATAAGTACGAACCTTCGAATATTTGGAAAAACTGTTTTTTACACCTGCAGATGCCCATAAAGACAATACCGCACCGATAATTACTAAAATATACGTCCAATCATAAAACAAGAGAACTCCTCCCTTCCTTGCACCCACTGTCCATACTGTATCCTAGCTTCCGAATACAATTCCCGGAACAAGCGGATAGCCACGAAGATATTCCTCCGTAGTCATGCGGCGCTTGCCCTCCGGCTGAAGCTCCTTTACCTGTAAAACACCGTCTCCGGTCATAATCCAAAGCATTCCGTCCTGTACGGAAACAAGGGTGCCGCACGGGCATGCATCAAACTTCTCATAAGACACGGAAGCACTCCAGAACTTCATGGTTTTCCCGTCTTTATAAGTATATGCACTCGGCCAAGGATTTAAACCGCGAATATAACGTTCCAACTTTTCCGCCGGTTCCGTAAAATCGAGTTTACCCAGCTCTTTACGAAGCATTTTCGCATAGGTGTGCTCCTCATGATTTTGCGGGGTATATACCGCAGTTCCTTCTTCGATTTGCTTAATTGCGGAAAGAAGCAACGGTCCGCCCGCAGCCGCCAGCTTATCGTGAAGACTGCCGCCCGTCTCCTCTGCCGTAATCGGAATCTCCGTCTTACAAATCATATCGCCGGTATCGATTCCTTCATCCATCCGCATAATGGTAATTCCTGTTACATCCTTACCATCCAGAATCGCCCACTGAATCGGAGCCGCGCCCCGATACTCCGGAAGCAACGACGCATGTACGTTAATACAACCGTATTTCGGCAAATCCAAAATCTCCTTCGAAACAATCTGCCCGAAGGCCGCCACCAGAATAATATCCGGATTCAAAGCACGAAGCTCTGCTACGGATTCCGGTGCCTTTACCCTTTCCGGCTGTAATACCGGGATTCCGTGTTCCTCCGCCACCAGCTTCACAGGAGACTTTGCAAGCTCTTTTCCCCGGCCCTTCGGACGGTCCGGCTGTGTTACCACCGCAATAATCTCATGTTCGGACGTAAGTAAACATTTTAATACTTCTGCCGCAATCTCCGGCGTTCCCATAAAAACCGCTCTCATTTAGTTCCTCCTGTTACTCCTGAGCTGCCACATCATGAAGCTCGCCTTCCACCTTCTGAACATATACGACACCGTCCAGGTGATCGATTTCATGACAAAGTGCTCGGGCCAAAAGTTCCGTACCGGTCAATTCAATCTGCTGCATCTTTAAGTTATAAGCACGCACCGTCACTTCATTCGGTCTTGTCACGCAACCGGACTTGCCCGGAACACTTAAACAGCCCTCTTCCCCGCTCTGGGTACCGGACATTGCAATAATCTCCGGATTGATAAGAACAATCGGCTTATCTCCTTCCGGAGAAACATCGATTACTACCATTCTCTTTAATACACCTACCTGCGGCGCAGCAAGGCCCACACCGTTTGCGGTGTACATTGTATCCAACATATCGTATGCCAATTCTTTAATCTTCTCCGTCACTTCCGGTACAGGTTTTGAAACCTTCTCCAACACCGGATCGCCTAATGTTCTGATTTTTCTTAATGCCATTTTCTTATCCTCCTGTTCTCAATAACCACTGAGTGGATTGAAGTCAAACTGTATGTTACACTTCATTGCCGATTCTGTCAATAGTTTCTCCGCTCCGGCAACTCTGTGAAATTCCATCAAACGCTCATAACTTGCGGATTTCACATAAATCAAAAAACGATACATGTCATTGGCTTTCGCAAGCCCCGCCGGCACCGGTCCCGACACGGTTCCGAATCCTTCCTCCGGCAACTTTGCCGCCTGCAGTACTCCCGCAATTCGCAGCGCCGCCTTTTTTGCCGTATTCTCCTCTTCTCCCTGTACCAAAACCGCCAGTACATGAGCCGCCGGAGGATACTTAAGCAGTCTCCGATACGCCATCTCCTGCGTATAAAAGCCTTCGTAGTCTTCGTTTGCCGCCGCCACGATGCTGTAATGGTCCGGCTGATAGGTCTGAATCACCACATTTCCCGCCAGCTTATCCCGTCCGGCACGTCCCGACGCCTGGGCAAGCAAACAGAACGTTCGCTCCGCAGCCCGGTAATCTCCCGCATACAAAGACAAATCCGCCGCAATGATTCCCACCAGCGTCACCTTCGGAAAATCATGGCCTTTTACAATCATCTGGGTACCGATTAACACCTGAGCTTCTTCCTTCGCAAAGGCTTCCGCTATTTTTTCATGACCGCCTTTGTTTTTTGTGGTATCCGCATCCATTCGCAACACCTTAACCCCCGGGAATTCCCGTAGTACCGCCTCTTCTACCTTCTGGGTACCGGTACCGAACAATCCGATGTACTTAGAACCGCAGGACGGACAGGTTTTCGGCTGCAGTATTTCATATCCGCAGTAATGACACAACAACCTTCCTCCCTTATGAAAGGTCAGGGAAATATCGCAATGCGGACACTTCATTCCCTCTCCGCAGGCACGACAGGATACCGTACCCGCATAACCACGCCGGTTTAAAAACAACATAACCTGCTGCCCTTTGGCAAGCCGTTCCTCCATCAAAGCCCTAAGTTTTCTGCTGAACATGGAACGGTTCCCTTCCGCCAGTTCCTGTCGCAAATCCACAATCTCTACCTTGGGCATCACAGCCTCTTTAGCACGTTTGGTCAGCGTCAAAAGACGATACCTGCCTTCCTTCGCTCTTGTATATGCCTCCAGAGACGGGGTGGCTGACCCCAATACCAGAGACGCTCCCGTTAATTCTGCCAGATATTCCGCCGTCTCTCTCGCATGATATTTGGGGGTTCCTTCACTTTTATAAGCGCCCTCCTGCTCTTCATCCATCAAAATCAGCCCCGGGCTCTCAAACGGCGTAAACAAAGCCGAACGCGGTCCTATCATCACATCGATTTCACCGTTTTGTGCCCGCACATACTGGTCGTAACGTTCTCCTGCGGAAAGTCTGGAATGCAACACCGACACCCGTTCTCCGAATCGTTCGTAAAAACGCCGCACCGTCTGAAACGTAAGCGAAATCTCCGGAATCAGCATAATGGCCTGTTTCCCTTCACGAACGACCCGTTCAATCAGTTCCAGATACACCTC
Source organism: uncultured Clostridia bacterium (assembly GCA_937895705.1). Lineage (GTDB taxonomy): Bacteria > Bacillota > Clostridia > Lachnospirales > Lachnospiraceae > SIG307. The sequence goes on along the minus strand of CALBKM010000027.1, from coordinate 39,444 downwards.
GGTCTTCCCGCTTCCGGTAACACCGAACAATAAATACGTGCCTCGTCTTCCTTCTGTATAATCGGTCCAGACCGTTTCCACTGCCTGTTTCTGTTCCTCGTTTAACTGCGGCTTATTGACAAGCTGTATTCCATTTGCGGGATTCCGGTACACCGTTTCCTCCTTTACGGAAACGATTCCGTCCCGACAAACCGCTTCCACGGTACTTGCCGTTATTTTAAGCTTCTGTTCCGCTTCTGAATAATCCAGTTCCCTTTTCTCTTTTAACGCCTCAAGCAATCGGATTCTTGCTTCATATTTCCGTTTTACCGCCGCGGCATAATAGGCATCAAAAGCCTCCGGCTCCGCCTGCAGCACAATCGTACGTTTTTTTAAATTCCGCACTTCCTGTTTTACCGGAAGTACCGTTTTTAAGGCTTCGTTCATCGTACCACCGAAATGTTCCTTCATCCAGTACGCCAGGGCAATGGACCTGCGTTCCAACGACACCGCCCCTTGTACTACAGACAGAATCTCTTTTGTCCGGGCCGGGTCAAAGGCCGGCGTATCGGAGGTATCCATAATATATCCTAAAAGCTTCCGGTTTCCTCCTCCGAAAGGAACTTCTACCTTTGCCCCCACCACCGCAACATCCGCCAGGTGGTCCGGAATCGCATATTGGTACGTCTTATCCAGTTTTTCCAGCGAAATGTCCACAATTACATCGGCATACCGCATCGATTCCTTCCTCCTTTGTTACTTCATAAAACATTGATTACATAAGAATCTTTAATCTTTCTTTTTCTTCCGGGGACATCTCCGAAAGAATCTCCTTTATGAGAACCCGCTCATCCATCGGGTACTTTACACCTTTAATTTCCTGATAATCTTCGTGTCCCTTTCCCGCAAGCACAATTACATCTTCATCCCGGGCATTTAAAATCGCGTAACGGATAGCTTCCTTACGGTCCGGTACGGTCACATATTCCCCGTCCGCCTTTTTCACACCGGTCAAAATGTCTTCGATAATTGCCTCCGGCTCCTCAAAACGAGGATTATCGGACGTAACAATGGTCAGGTCCGCATACCGGGACGAAATCTCTCCCATCTCAAACCGACGGTCTCTGGAACGATTACCGCCGCAGCCGAACAGACATACCAACCGCTTCGGGTTATACTCCTTTAAGGCCGTCAGCAGACTCTTTAAACTCATGGCATTGTGGGCATAATCAATCATCAGGGAAAACTTAGAGGAAAGAGGTATACTTTCCAGTCTTCCCTTTACCCGTACCTCCGCAAAAGCCTTTTGCATAATCTCCGTCGGTACTTTCAAATGCATACAGATGGCAACCGCCGTAAGGGAATTGTATACGGTAAAGATTCCCGGTACCGGTACCGAAATCTCCGTTTCCAACACCCCTTTGGTTTTATAAGAAACCATCAATTTTCCGTCCGTACGATGTTGGTCGATATCCGTAGCAACCAAATCTGCGCCTTCCTTGCATCCGTAAGTCATATAATCACAAACACTGCCGAGAAGCATCCGGTTCATCATCGGGTCGTCCGCATTTAAGATACCGAACCGACACTGGCAGAACAACCGGGATTTACACTCCGCATAATCCTCAAAATCCGAGTGCTCGTTGGGACCGATGTGATCCGGTTCCAGATTGGTAAACACTCCGTAATCAAACATAATTCCGCCCACTCTGGACAACTTTAACGCCTGGGAGGACACCTCCATAACAACCGCCTTACAACCGTTATCTGCCATCTCCCTGAAATATTTATGAAGCAAATAGGATTCCGGCGTGGTATGACTGGCCGGAATTGTTTCCCTGCCGTTTTGTACCTCTACCGTACCGATCAGTCCGGTCTTTATTCCTACCTTCTCCAAAATATGATGTACCATATAAGCAGTGGTGGTCTTTCCCTTTGTTCCGGTAATCCCAATGGTAATCAGTTCCTTTGCCGGATAACCGAACCAGGCCGCAGACAAATACGCCAACGCTTTTCTCGTATCCTTTACCAGCACCAGTGTGGCATCCCCGGAAAGCACAAGCTCCTTTTCCGCTACAATCACCGATGCTCCTGCCTCCACTGCCGTTTCCGCATATTCATGTCCGTCAAAAACAGCCCCCTTGATACACACAAAAAGATTTCCTTTTTCGATGGACGTTCTGGTATCATACACAATTCCCGTTACATCAACGTCCTTATTCCCGCGTATTTCCGTAACCAACCGTTCCGAACGCAATTGCGTAAGCAATTCTTCTAACTTCATATGTTTCTCCTTCCGAGTCCTATCTAACTCATTGTATGCCGGTCTGCAGAAGTTTTCCACCTTCTCCTGTTCTTCATCCGACAAAAGCCCATTTTGGGCAGGCTCGTCCAAAATGGGCTGTCAATTTATTCTCCGAGCATGGTACGATATAAATCTTCGTACTTCTTAGCGGAAGCTTTCCACGAAAAATCTGTTGCCATTCCGCGGTCCACAAGCTTATTCCACTCTCTCTTTTTGTTATAATAAATATGCTTTGCGTAACGTACAATGGAAAGCATCTCATGGGCGTTGTAATTCGCAAAACTGAAACCGGTTCCGGTTCCCTCGTACTCGTTGTACGGAATAACGGTATCCCGAAGGCCGCCGGTCTCTCGAACAATCGGCACGGTACCGTATCGCAAACTGATGAGCTGGCTGAGACCGCACGGTTCAAACAGCGACGGCATCAAAAACGCATCACAAGCCGCATAAATCTTATGAGCACGCTCATTATTATAATAAATATTGGAGGACACCCTTCCGTGATACTTCCACTCATAGTAGCGGAACAGGTTCTCATACTTCGGATCGCCCGTGCCGAGAATCACAAGCTGTACATCCGTATCACAAAGCTCTTCCATCACACACTCTACCAGGTCAAACCCCTTCTGGTCCGTCAGTCTGGAAACCACGCCCACCATAAACTTCTTACCGTCGCGTTCCAAATCAAGCTCTTCCTGCAAAGCCAGCTTGTTCTTTACCTTCTCCTTACGAAAATTCCTGATATTGAAATTCTGCACGATAAACGGATCGGTTTCTGGGTCGTACTCTTCGTAGTCAATACCGTTTACAATACCCCAAAGATTATTGGAACGGGCACGCATCAAACCGTCAAGTCCCTCACCGTAAAACGGCGTCTTAATCTCCTCCGCATAGGTATCGCTTACCGTGGTCACATAGTCCGCATACACGATACCGCCCTTTAAATAGTTGGCATCGCCGTAAGCCTCCAACTTGTCCGGAGTAAAATAGTACATGTCAAGGCCGGTAATATCCGCCACCGTCTTCTTATCCCAGACACCCTGGAACTTTAAGTTGTGAATGGTCATTACCGACTTGATACCGCGGTAAAACTCTCCCTGCTCGAAGCTGTCGTGCAAATACACCGGAATCAGACCGGTCTGCCAGTCGTTACAATGAATCAAATCCGGGCGGAAGCCGATTTGCGGCAACGCCGACAATACCGCGCGGGAAAAGAACGCAAACTTCTCGATATCCTCATGGATATTACCGTACGGCTTATCCCCGGCAAAATAATACTCATTATCAATCAGATAAAACGTAATCCCGTCAATGACAGCTTCCAGTACCCCCACATACTGACTGCGCCATGCAAGATCCATGTAGAAATGGGTCTTATACAGCATTTTCTCCTTATACTTCGCCGGAATGGACATGTAATTCGGAAGCATTACCCGAACATCATAGCGTTCTTTGTCCAAATACTTCGGAAGGGCACCCACCACATCTGCCAGACCTCCGGTCTTAATAAAAGGCACACACTCAGAAGCAACAAAAAGAATATTTTTCACGGTTCTCCTCCTTGTGTAAACAGATATCATTATATATAATCAGTATACCACAATTCGGATAATTTGAAAAGCATTTTTCAATATTTCCGCCTTTTTCTCCGCCTCTTTTTTCTACTGCGTTTACTGGGTACGTAATTTATACTCCAACCGGATTTTATCCGCAATTAACGCCACAAATTCCGAGTTGGTCGGCTTTCCTTTTCCTCCGGCTACCGTATAGCCGAACAGGGCATCGATGGTATCGGTTTTTCCCCTGCTCCAGGCCACTTCGATGGCATGACGGATCGCACGTTCCACACGGCTCGGCGTTGTTTTATGACGCTTTGCGATGGACGGATACAACATCTTTGTAATAGAATTCAACATCTCCGTATTGTCCACCGACAACATAATCGCATCTCTCAAATATTGATATCCTTTAATATGTGCCGGTACACCGATTTCATGAATAATATCCGTCACATCCACTTCCAAATGATTTCCGCCGGAAACCGTCGCCTCCTGATTTACAAGCCGGCTGTGCTCTCCTCCGCAAATCGTTCCGATTCCCATGACCTGATGAATTCGCTGCATAATCACCGTACTGTCAAAAGGTTTCATAATATAATAACTGGCCCCCAGCGCAAACACACTCTCCGTTACCCGCTCCTGACCGATGGCGGTCACCACAATTACCTTAGGCTGTTTTACCAATTCCGCATCCTTACGTATCTGCTCCAATACACCGATTCCGTCAAGCTTCGGCATAATGATATCCAGCAGCACAACATCCGGCTGTAACTCTTTGATTTTCTTCACGGCTTCCACTCCGTCTTCCGCTCTGCCCACATGTTCCACAACAGTGTCTTTCTTCAAAAGTTCCTCATAAAGTTCCAAAATCCGAACATTGTCATCTACCGTAAGTACACGAATCTTTTCCATCTTCTTTTCTTCTCTGCCTTTCTCCCAAAATTTCCTTTTTTTGTAAATTATTTACAATCCACATTATAACATCTTTTTTCAAATTTGCAAGCAAAATTTGTAAATTATTTACATTTTTACAGGATGACTTTTCCTTTGCGCCGAAAAAGCTAAAAAAATGCTTACTTTGACAATTTCTTTGTAACCTTTTCCCCGTTTACCGTACTAACTTAATGTACAAGCTGATAAATGAAAGGGGAACTTATCCATGAGAGACTTTATGATTACCACAGATTCCAATTCCGATTTACCGCAGGACTATGTAAAAAAACTGGGAACCGTTATTATTCCGCAGTACTACTCCTTCGGAGATACCGTATACGGAAACGAGCTTCATATGCCGCCGGCCGAGTTCTATGAGCGCATGAAAAACGGCGAGCTTCCGCAATCCCAGGCAAATAATCCTGCCGTTATCGAAGACAAATTCCGTGCCGTATTAGATAAAGGGTTAGATATTATCCATATTGCATTTTCCTCCGCCTTAAGCGGCAGCTACAACAATGTGTGTATGGTTGCAAACGAATTGCGCGAAGAGTATCCGGATGCAAAAATTACTGTCATCGATTCTCTAAACGTTTCTTTGGGTGAAACCATTTTATTACTTCACGCCACGGACTTAAAAGAAAAAGGATGCTCCTATGAGGAAATTGTAACCGATTTGGAACACTATAAACAACACATCAACGTACAGTTTACCGTAGACGATTTATTCCACTTACAGCGCGGCGGTCGTGTCAGCAAAACCACCGCTCTCGTAGGAAGCGCGCTGAACTTAAAGCCGTTCCTTACGGTAACAAATGCCGGAACACTAATCTCCGACGGCACCGCAAGAGGCAGAAAGAAATCCATCCGTACTCTGGTGGACCGAATGAAGGATACCCTGGAAGATACACCGGACACTTCCGTTCCGGTAGGTATCGTACACGGAAACTGCTTAGAAGACGCTAACACCGTGGCGGAACTGGTAAAAGCAGAAACCGGCTTTACCAACATTATCATCAACGACATCAGTCCGAGCATCGGCACCCATGCAGGTCCGGGCGCACTGGGATTGCTCTACTACGGGAAGTTAAAACCGGCAGTAAAGGAAGAAAAGTAAACATAGTATAAAAAAACCGGAGCCGGCTGAATGAATTCAGCCGGCTCCGATAATTTAAGAATCGTATTAATATCAAAATATCATTTACTTTTTTTTGTTAGTTGTTATATAATCATGATAGTTTTTTGGTTTGGAGTTAACCTTGTAACTTTATTATTTCATTTTGAAAGGAGAGATATATATGAAGAAACTTTTTATTTTAATTTTAGTAGCCTTAGGTGTAATCTTGTTACCTTGTCAGAAAGCTTTTGCTAAGGACATTAATAGACCTGTTGACACCAACAATACTTATGAAAGTGTCTTTGTCACTTTCAACGAGTACAATCAGCTGTTTTTAGATAATGGTAATCAAAAATTTTCATTGTTAAAGCGTTTTAAGCCTTACTATAATAAAATTCTTACTGAAAGATTTTATAATAGAATATATAGGATTGAAGGCGAAACAACTGAACTGGAAATGTATGGTAAGACCTACGAAGTTCCGGTATATACAGCAGGAAAAATCTACATCCAAAATACCATAAGGAAAGAAGTAAAGAACTTTGATTATTGTAATTTTACTCTTGATATTCTTCAATGTTTTGGAGAAGCTGTGGAACTTAATGAGAACGTAGAGTCCGAATGCATCTGTTTTGATTTCATTGACAATGTTGGTGGTCCAAGTTATTATTACGTTATATTTCAAACTAATGAAAATGAGTTTAATCCCGACAAAGATGTCGTGTTTTGTTTAAAAACAAAGGTTGTGTATTACGTGGACCTTGATTATACTTATCCGACAGAAGACGAGTATTTTGCTTATTTTTCTAATGGTTCTAGCAAACCTACATCTACGCCTAAGCCTACTGTAACACCGATTCCAACGTCAACTCCGACACCGGAACCAACGGCAACCCCGACACCGGTTCCGACGGCAACTCCGACACCGGTTCCGACGGCAACTCCGACACCGGAACCAACGGCAACCCCGACACCGGTTCCGACGGCAACTCCGACACCGGTTCCGACAGCAACTCCGACACCGATTCCGGAAGCAACTGTTACGCCTAAACCAACAACGAATCCTGACGTAACACAAACTGTAACCCCTACAATTTCTCCTGAAAATAATGGAGAACAAAATGTAGAAAAAACTTCCGATACGAAAGAAAACAAAGCATTATTGATTTCTTCTGTATGTGTTGGCATTGTATTACTTGTTGCTATTTCTTTAGTAGTGTTAAAGAGGAAAAAATAATCATCAAGTAATGATAAAATGTGCAACTTTTTCATTTGTGTTTTATAAAAGAAAAGAAAAAGTGGAGCGACGCATCTTCTTGCGTTGCTCCACTTCGTTTTCTCTTATTATTTTACAGTCACGGAGGTGATGTGCGGATTTACGCCCTCATACCAGTACAGGAAACCTTCCATGTCTACCGTGTCACCGATCTTTAAGTTCTCAACTGCTGCGTATACATCTGTGGTATTGTTGCACAGATAGGACTCTACGGTGAAGGTATATGTAGCATCGCCTAAGGATACGCTGAAATACAAATCATCCCCGTCCTGTCCGGAATTTTCCCAGCCGTACCAGAATGCCAAATCGTTACCGTCTGCATCCTTACCAACCGCTTCTACGGTCATACCCTTGAATGCTACAAACTCGTTCTGATGCTTAATTAACTCATCGGTACCCAGTAAGGAAGTAACGTCCTTTACCGGAGCGATGTAAGAAGCGCCATCAATAATCTCGAAGGTAGCATCTACCACTTCCACCTCACCGGACCACTCTGCCTTGTAACCGGTTACCTTGATCTTGGTACCAGGAACAAGCTTTTCATAATCCTCTGCGGAACAAGCCATGTTGTACAGGAAATATGCGCCGTCCTTATCCTGGGTATAAACGGTAGCCTTATCTTCCCACCAGGACTGCTTTGCCTGTACATAGGTCTCGATTACCACTTCGGTATCCAGCGCTGCTGCTACATACTCTGCGTGGGTCATAACGCCTTCGGACTTTGCATCTACATCGGTAGTTGCATTGTCGCCGTTGTTTGCATCATTATTGTTCTCTGCTGCCGCAGTTGCGGTAGGTTCCGGAGTTACCTTGTTTTCCTCTTTTTCCTTCTTACCGCAGCCGATACATGCAACCGCAAGTAACGTACATGCTGCCAAAACCAATATCTTTCTCATTTTCATTCTCCTTTTCATTCAAAGTGAAATAAACAACATAGATTATACACATATTTCAAAATAAGTCAATGTGTCTCTTTGGATTTTCTCTTCCTTTTGAGATAAGAAAGCCCCACATAAAGTCCCATACCGGCCCAGGCTGCCGCCAGAGCAACAAGCAGAGCTACCGCTGTTCCCGGTAAAGCTCCCAACTCTTTTTTCCCGGTGTCCATACCGCTTTTCTGGTCCAACCGGTACAAAGAAGTCATATCTTCAAACAACGACTCCACAAAGGTCTCGTTTACCTCTTTCTTTCGACGCACCGCCTTTGTCACCTCTTCAATCATCTGACCTGCGGCGTTTCGAAGGGAAGCAGACCCGTTAAACACCGGCGTTACAAAGGTATGATCCACATTTTCAAGCAAAAGCTTTGAAGCCTGAATCTTGATATCATAATACAGCTCGTTATCTTCGCCGCCTCGTGCCAAATAGTCAAGATAAACTTCCGCTTTCTGCGCTTTTTCCGTTACCGGCACATAACCTTCCGTCTGTGCGTAGGCAATCTGTACTTCATTGGTCAGAAGATACTGCATAAACAACCAGGATGCCAACACCTCCTGCGGGTCCTCTTTATTAAAAATGCAAACCGACGGTCCCTGGGAAATCATCTGCGGATGTACCGGGTCGAGCTGTGGTAACATCCGCACCTCTGTTTCAAACTGTACCAGCTTGTCCTCACTGATATCGCAAAGAGGAGCCTCACTACCCATCCAGGTAGCTCCCGCCGTGGAGTCGATGGCAAAAATACACTGTCCCGCATTTAAGAAATTTGCCGGATATCCTACAATCTTAAAGGTGGAAAACGCTCCGCTTTCCGCATGCTCCGCCACATCAAATAAAATATTCTTTGTGGTATCATTAAAAATCAACACGTTACCGCTTTCGTCGGAATAGCCCGCTTCCGCCTGTTTCAACATCTGAATCATCATATTGTCCGTGGACTTATAAATAAACGGAACCAATACTTTCTGCCCGTTTACAAGATAGTTTCCTTCGGTATCCTTCGCCGTTGCTGCCTCGGACACCTCCCAGATGAACTCCCAGGTCAGTTCCTCCGGCACTTCATAGCCCAGCTTTTCCACATAGGTTTTATTAATATAGCAGGCTTCCGTGGAACGCATAAACGGCACCGCATAATAATGTTCCCCAAAAGAACATTCCTCAAGAAACTGCGGAATCATCTCTTCCGCAGACGGTCCGTCAAACCGTACCTCACTGCCCCCCAGACCGAACCGTTCGTCCTCCATCAGCTTATCAAGGGGTATCACACAATTATTACCCGTCAGATAGGTGGCAATATGGTCCGGATAGGTAATACACACATTCGGCGTAGTTCCGGTGGAAATATTGGTAATCACGTCATTATATATTCGTCCGTAATCCGTATACAAACGTAAATTCACCTTCACATTCGGATATAAAGTTTCAAAATCCCGAATGGCTTTTTCGTAAATCTCCGTCTGTGTTTTGTTGGTATCGTTTTTTGCCCAGAACGTAATCTCATGTTGCATTGTCTCATCAAAGTTTTCCGGTACGGCAAACTCACTCTGTCCCATGGAACCGTGACAACCGCTAAATACCGTCAGGCACACCAAACAGGTAAAAAGTCCAATCAAATAACGCTTTCTCTGTTTTCTCATCCCTTGGTACCTCCTCTGGATACGCCGGCCATAATTTTCTTTCGAAATACCAGAAACAGGATAATCAGCGGAAGCGAAATTACCACTACTGCCGCCATCATAGCCGGTATGTTTTCCCGACCGAAGCCGTTTTCCCGGATTTCCTGAATGCCGTTTGATACAAGAAAATAATTCTTGTCATCCGTAATCAACCTCGGCCACACGTAGGAATTCCAACATTCGATGACTTTAAGAATCACAATAGTCACCACCGTCGGCTTGCAAATCGGCAACAACACCTTAAACAGATATTTTAAATCCGAGGTGGCGTCCACCTTTGCCGCATAATACAGCTCGTCCGGCACCTGGGCAAAGTTCTCCTTAAGAAGATAAATGTAGAATACCGAGGTCACCGACGGTAAAATCAATCCCAGAAAAGTATTCCGCAAGTCCATATTCGTAATCGTAACGAAATTTGTAATTACCACCAGCTCGTTCGGCACCATCATAAGTGCCAAAAACAGCGTAAATACAAGGTCTTTTCCTCGGAACTGCAGTCTGGCAAAAGCAAAGGCCGCAAACACGATAACAATAAGCATTAACCCGGTGGTTGCTACCGTAAAAATAACCGTATTTAAGAAATATTTCGCCAGAGGCACCTCCGTAAAGGCATCGATATAATTTTGAAAAGTAGGCGACAAGGTAAAAAACTTCGGTATATACTCGGAATTATAGGCTCCGTAGCTTTTCACCGAGGTCAGTACCATCCAGTAAAACGGAAACAGCACAATGACTGCCCATACCAACAAAAGCATATAAATCACTGTCTTACCGAGAGTATTCCGTACCTTTGCCGCTTGTTCGATTTTTTTATAAGTAGGCTTTTTTTCCATAGACATCCCTCTTAATAGTGTACGTGCTTTTTGCTTACCAGCAGATTAATGCACGTAATGGTCAGTATAATCGAAAACAGTACAATGGCCGCCGCAGAAGCAAAGGACGGATATCCGCCGGAATCGCCGTACAGCATATCGTAAATATAGCCTACCATGGTATTCATGCCCGCAGCGTTCAGATCCGTACCGAACAGAGCCACCGCATCGCTGTAAGCTTTAAACGCTCCGATAAATCCGGTAATGACCAGATAAAACACCGTCGGCGAAATCATCGGCAGGGTAATTCGGAAAAAGATCCGGGCCTTTGATGTGCCGTCCACCTTTGCCGCATTGTAATAATCCTGTTTCACGGAAGCCAGCGCACTAGTTAAAATCAACACCTTAAACGGCAACACCACCCATACGGTATAGGCACACAGTACAAACATCTTCGCTGCGTAAGTACCGTCAAGGAAATCCACCGAATTTCCTCCGAAGGCCTGAATCAGTACGTTTATCATACCGTCGGAATACGGCGTCTTTTTAAACAAAATCATAAACACCAGGCCCACTGCCAGAGTATTGGTCACATAAGGCAGGAAGTAAATCGTCTGAAACAGTTCCTTTAACTTTGTAATAGATGCCAGCCCTGCCGAAATGAGAAGCGCCAGTCCCGTGGACACAGGCACCGTAATTAACACCAGAATAAAGGTATTCTTTACGGCCTGCAAAAAATAAGTATCGTGTAATACATAGGAATAGTTGTAAAAGCCTACGCCGAAGGACTCGCCCGATGCAAAATTGAAGCCTTCCTCCACGGAATAAATCAATACATCGATTAACGGGTATACCATAAATACCCCCAGAAAGAGAATCGCCGGTATCAGGTACAACCAACCTTTTTTGTTGTTATTTTCCATAAACGTCTCCTGTGTTAGTTTGCGGTAAAATAGATTCTTTCATCGGTCTTTGTATCAAACAACAGCACTTTATTCGGCTTTAAAGAAAAACGTACCTTCTCCGAAGCCAGATCTACCTTATTCTCCGCACTGATAATGGAACGAATCTCTACATTTTCGGACTCTTCGTGAGTGGATACCACCGTCACATCCCGGCCCATCACTTCAATCTCCGTCAACTTACAGGAAAGCGGTCCCTTCTCATCCAGCACAAAGCCCTCCGGACGAATTCCCACCGCCACCGGACCCTCCGGTGCTCCTGTTACAGATAACACCGCTTCGTCTCCGATCCATAGCGTTCCGGCCTCTACTCTGCCCCGGAACATATTAATCGGCGGAGTACCCAGAAATTTCGCTACAAAGCCGTCCACCGGATTGTCGTACACCTCCTGCGGTGCACCGATCTGGTGAATACTGCCTTCCTTCATGACAATAATCAAATCGGAAATGCTCATAGCCTCTTCCTGGTCATGGGTTACAAATATAGTCGTAATCTTCGTCTCTCTCTGGATTCTGCGAATCTCTTCTCTCGTCTGCAAACGCAGTCTGGCATCCAGATTGGAAAGCGGCTCGTCAAGAAGCAAAATCCGTGGCATCTTCACCAGTGCTCTCGCAATCGCCACACGCTGTTGCTGACCTCCGGAAAGCTCCGACGGTTTCCGGTCCATCAGCTCGTCAATCTGTACCAGCTTTGCCGCCTCGTAGGCCTTTTCTTTCATGACCTCCTTGGTCAATTTCCGGTCTCCTTTCAAATTCTGAAGCGGAAACATAATATTCTGTAACACTGTTAAATGCGGATACAACGCATAATTCTGAAACACCAGACCTACGCCGCGGTTTTCTGCCGGAAGATTCGTCACATCGTCCTCGCCGAAAAAAATACGTCCTTCCGTTGGTTTCAGAAGTCCGGAAAGAAGATTTAAAGCCGTGCTTTTTCCGCAACCGGAAGGTCCCAAAAGACCGATTAATTTTCCGTCCGGAATCTCCACATTAAACCGATTTACCGCTATCACGTCTTCTTTGACTCGCTTGTTACGATTCGGGAATTTTTTTGTTACATTCTGTAAAACGACTTTCATAGATTTCCTCTCTTACTGTCTTATGCGTAATTTCTTATACTTTTATTTCATCAATTTCAATTTCTTGCTACAAAATATATATAAATCTTTCTCCTTATTTTGTCAAGTTTGTGTACAATTCCTCTTGATTTTACGTGATAAGAGTTGTATACTTGCTTTTGGCTAAAAAATAAAGAAAGAAGGCGTCACTTTGAGTAGTGTATTATTGTCGGTATCCGTTGCACTTTTGGCCGGATTACTTATGACACGACTGTTTAAACCGTTAAAATTGCCGTCTGTTACGGCGTACTTAATTTCCGGTGTATTAATCGGACCTTATTGTCTCGGTGCATTAGACATCGACGGACTGGGATTTTCTTCCATGGAAAACGTAACCAACCTTGCTCTGATTTCCGAGGTTGCATTAGGATTTATCGCATTCTCCATCGGCAACGAATTCCGTCTGGAGGATTTAAAGAAAACCGGTAAAGCAGCTTTTACCATCGGTATTTTCCAGGCACTGGCCGCAACCTTATGCGTAGACCTTGGATTGCTGGTCATTCATTTTATTATGCCGGATAAGCTGTCCGTTCCGCAGTTGCTTACCCTCGGAGCCATCGCTACCGCAACCGCTCCTGCGGCTACCCTTATGGTCGTTCGCCAGTACAAAGCAAAGGGACCGTTAACAAACCTTTTGCTGCCGATTGTTGCCTTGGATGATGCAGTGGGATTGATTGTATTTGCAGTTTGCTTCGGTATTTCCAAAACCTTAATCAGCGGTTCCGTGGATTTGGTTTCCATTATTGTTAATCCGCTGGTGGAGATTGTTGCGTCCCTGCTTCTGGGTGCTGTCATGGGCTGGCTGTTAACGCAGTTGGAGAAAATGTTTAACTCCAATACAAACCGTTTGAATCTCACCATTGCGTTTGTTTTCCTGACGGTTTCCCTGGCAATGCTTGATTTCCATATCGGGCCGGTACATGTAAGTTTCTCTTCTCTTTTGGTATGTATGATGCTCGGCACCGTATTCTGCAACCTTTGTCCGCTGTCCCACGATTTGATGGGTGCCTCCGACAAATGGACCTCTCCGCTGTTTGCACTGTTCTTTGTTATCAGCGGCGCGGAGTTGGAGCTAAGCGTATTCACGGACGTTGCCATCGTATTTATCGGTGCGGTTTATATTTTGTTCCGTTGCCTCGGAAAGTACCTCGGTACCTTCTTCTCCGCAAAGGCAGTAAAATGCGAGCCGAATATTTGCAAATACTTAGGTATTACTCTCTTCCCTCAAGCCGGTGTAGCTCTCGGTATGTGTGCCACCGCAATGCAGCTTGGGGAAGACGGACATCTGATTCGAAATATTACGTTGTTTGCGGTTCTGATTTACGAGCTCTTCGGACCGTTACTCACCAGACAGGCTCTTATGACCGCAGGCGAGATTCATCCGATTCCGGAGCATGTATTGAATCGTAGAAAGCACAAGCTGGAACAGGCAAAAGAAATGCGGAAATAGTTATTTACGCAGATACAAAAAAATCACCCATCCTCCAAAAAGGATGGGTGATTTTTTTGCCTTTATATCCTTCTCTAAAATCCGATTTTCTTTATCACATCTACCAGCTTTCTTCCGTAGTGTTCCGTACCCAGGCAATTCGGATGCAGCTTGTCAAGATAATACTCCTCAAGATGCGGTACCAGCGTAAAGCCGTCCACAACCGTCACATTCGGATATTGTCCCGCAATCTTCTTTACGTTGTCACAGAAACGTTCAAATACATCAAAACGATCCGGACAATCCCCTCTCCAAATCGGGCTCACGCAAAGCACCGGCGTGTCCCCGTATACTTCCTTGAGGCACTTATAATATTCTTCCACCGCATCCATGGTTTCCGCCCAAAACTGATTGGTTCCCATAGCGATAATGATTTTATCCGGCTGATAGCCTTCCATAGGAACCATAGTATTTTTGTCATAAATATAACCGCCGATGCCCTGATTCACAATATCATAGTTTAAAATTCGATTTGCAACGCTTACATAGGTATGCGCCGAGCGAAGCGGTCCGTACCCCTGGGTAATGGAGTCTCCGATCCACAGTACCTTTTCACCCTTCTTGGCCGGTACATATTCACTGTTAACCTCAAAGTTACGGACAAGCACGGTCGCATCCGCCGGAAGATACACGATGACATCCTTTTCACCTTCCGGAAGTTCAAAGGACAGAGTTCCTTCCTCATCCAATTCTTTTACATAGCAAATCTTTGTCGCCATTCCGTTTATAAATAATTCAAATGTATCTTCCGAGCCCTTCCAGATAAACTTGTAGTCGAAAGAAATCTCTGTGGCCGTTGTTGAAAATTCAAAGGTCTTTGCGGTGGTAGCAAAACATCTGTCATACCAGAATTCAAACGCATTCTTAAAGTAATCCATCTGACCCTGTGTGTACTGAAATGCCTGTAAGTAACCGTCTTCCGTCTCTTCAAAACGAAGTGCACCGTAATAAATTGATTTTAACTGTTCGTTGGATAATTTCATATGTAAACCCACCTTTCGAAAGTGTTTGATATTATTATAAAACGGGGACGGAAATTTGTAAAGGCAGGAATGGTCTACGCCATACATTTCGCATGTAAACGCTACCCCAGCGATCGGACACAGCTCGAATACGCTTCGCTTCTTGCTCATGAGCCGGCTTTCGCCGAACCTTCCCATGCAATCATTCACAATCCGCTTCGCTCCCTGCTCTTCCGGCTCTACGACCGGACCATTCGCAATCCGCTTTGCTCCTTGCTCATGAGCCGGCTTTCGCCGGCTCTTAAAAGAAAAACAAGACTCGTCCTATGGAAAACAAGTTTTCCTCGTCCGAGTCTCATTTTTCTTTTTGGTCCGGGCTCAATTTTGTAGCATATTTTCGATAAAAGTGCCGTACCCTTTTGTACTGTCTCTGACAAATACGTGGGTTACAGCTCCGATTAGTTTTCCGTTTTGTATAATCGGGCTGCCGCTCATGCCCTGTACGATTCCGCCGGTTAGTTCCAACAGGTCCTTGTCCGTTATTTTCAATACCAGACCTTTGGCGTGGTTTCGGTTGGAGTAGTCGATTTGTTGTATTTCGATTTCGTATTCCTCAATGCTGCCGTTTAATTCACAGAGTATGGTTGCTTTTCCTTTTTTTACTTCCTGCTTGAATCCGATTTCAACATATTCCCCGCTTGTCTGTATGTCATAGTTTTCTTTTACGGTACCGAAGATTCCCTGGGCAGTGTTTTTGCTTACGATTCCGAGACGTTCTTCTTCCGACTGGTGTATAACGCCGCTCAGTTCACCCGGGTCTCCCGGTTCTCCTTTTATGATACGAAGTATTTCCGCATCATAAGCCGCACCTTCTCCCACTTCCATAATTACACCGGTATCCACATCCGTGATTCCGTGGCCTAAAGCACCGAATTTTCCGTCCTTTGTCACATAGGTCAGTGTTCCGATTCCCTGAGTATCGTCCCTGATCCACGTACCGATTTTATACGTTCCGTCTGCCGTTCTTACCGGTGTTATTGCCGTTTCCACCGTTTCCTTTCCTCTTCTGACTTTACAACGCAAGGTACTTCCGTCGGATTCCTTTAACAGTTTCATCAAATCCTCTTTTTCCGTCATCCGAATATCGTTTACCTCAAGGATATAATCTCCGGATTTTAACCGATTGGTTGCCGGTTCATATTTCATTTTATCTTCTCCGCTCACCGCCGTAGTTCCGAGAACAAGAATTCCGTTCGTCTGTACATGGATTCCGATGGCCGAACCTCCCACCTCCACACTTTGCGGCGACACTGCCGAAATCTCCACCTTTTTTATAGGGATAATTCCGAATAATTTCACTTCCATTACCGCA
Organism: uncultured Clostridia bacterium; assembly: GCA_937895705.1. GTDB lineage: Bacteria > Bacillota > Clostridia > Lachnospirales > Lachnospiraceae > SIG307. The sequence continues at coordinate 22,946 of CALBKM010000027.1, read as the reverse complement.
TTTGTTTTTTCAGAAGCTTCCATCGTTATAGCATCCGACAAATCGATTTTCATGCTCCCTTTTTCCAGCGGCTCTCTGTTTACTTCCAGTACTCCCACACTTTCTCCTTCGATTTTTGCGGAAACCGGAAAGCGAAAAGAAAGTTTTTGTTCCTCTCCCGTTATAATAATGATTTCTTCCGGAAAACTGTCTTTATACCGGTAAATCCCGTATCCCAGAATCACCGTTATGTTCAAAATCAGCGCTGCCACAAGCCAACTACGATACTTTTTCATACTCCGCCAACCTTTCTCTCTTATTAAACCCGATTGGCACAATGTAAAGTCTCCCCCGAAAACAAATCAGGGAACTCTGCCAAAAAACAGGTTCCCTAATAGTATGCGTAAGAACAGCCGATTCAAACGTAATTTTTTTATTAACTTTTTCCAATTTATTTTTTTGCGGCGGCCAACGCTTTCATTTCTCTGGCATTTTCCAATACCGCATCCGTGATACTGGCTCCTCCCAGCATTCTGGCCAGTTCCTCTACCGAACGTTCCGGTATCAGCCGCTCTATCTTTGTAACAGTCTTTACTCCGTCTGTGGATTTTTCAATCAGAAAATGAGTATCCGCCATTGCTGCGATTTGAGGCAGGTGCGTAATGCATAATAACTGACGGTTCCCTGCTAACATCGCCATCTTTTCCGATACCATCTGTGCCGTACGCCCGCTGATACCGGTATCGATTTCATCAAAAATCAACGTCGGTATCTCATCCCTGTCTGCGAACACGGACTTAAGCGCCAGCATAATTCGCGACAGCTCACCGCCGGAAGCAACCTTAATCAAAGGCTTCATCTCTTCGCCCGGATTGGTGGCAATATAAAACTCCGCTGTATCAAATCCGTCTGCACTATATTCCGTACGAGTCATGGAAATATCGAATCGTACCTCAAGGAAATTTAATTCGGACAACGCCTGCTTAATTTGTGTTGCCAGTTCCGTAGCCGCCTCCCGACGCAATTCAGATAATGCGCAAGAAGCGTCTTCCAGCTGTTGTTCTACAGCTGTATACTCTTTTTCTAAACGAGCTAAATACGCATCAAAATCCGCATATTTGGCCAGTTTTTCCTCGCATTCCCGTCCGTATGCCAATACCTCCTCCATGGTTCTTCCGTACTTGGCTTTCAATCGGTGCAACAAATCCAGACGCTCCGAAACGGTCACATACTCCTCCTCACTGTCGGAAAGGGAGTCCAAATACTGTCCCGCAGAACGGTTAAAGTCCGACAACAAAGCAGCAATCTCTTCCGCTCTGGAAAGTAACTCTTCCGCTTCGCTGTCATACATACTGACTTTTGCCAGACTGCGAATTGCCGTATTAATCAATCCGTCCGCTGTCTCGCCCGCACCGTCCGCCGTTGCGGAAAGGGCTCCGGCCACTCCGCTCGCAAGCGCTTTCGCGTGGGATAAGCGTTCGTACTCTTTTTCAAGGATTTCTTCTTCTCCCTGTCTATAGGCTGCCTCCGCAATTTCTTTCGATGCGAATTCCAAATAGGAACAGTCCCTGTTTTTATTCGTGGAGTCCTCTGCCGCCTGCGAAAGCTCTGTTTTTACTCTGCGATACTCTTTCCAAAGAGAAGCCACCGTTTCCTTTTGCTTCGTCAAATTCTCTCCGGCATAACGGTCCAGCATTTCCAAATGCTTTTCCTTGTTTAAAAGAGAATGGTGCTCCTGCTGACCGTGAATCTCCAACAGTAACGACGCTACCGCTTTTACCGTAGCCGCCGTCACGGTCTCTCCGTTAATTCTGCTGACGCTTTTTCCTGCGGTTGTGACTTTTCGGGAAATGGTTACGCTGCCGTCCTCCATGGACAGATCCTGGCGGTTCAGTTCCTCCTCCACCGCCGGGCCACAGTTATCAAACACAATCTCCACATAAGCCGACTCCGCACCGTTTCGAATCACATCCTTTGATGTTTTCGCACCTAATGCCGCTTGAACGGATCCGAGTAAAATAGACTTACCCGCGCCGGTTTCACCGGTCAGAATGTTTAATCCATTATCAAACGTCACCTCCAGCTCTTCGATGAGCGCAAAATTACTCACCCTTAGACTTTGTAACATAAAAGCTCCTTTCTCTTCCCCTTCTCTTTGTCTTTGCCTGAGCAAGAACTTTGTTACAACAGTAAGCCGGAGACTCTCCTCCGGCTTACTGAATCAATCCTTTTTAAAATGTTACGGTGCTATGACTCGCACGGTACACTTCAACGTTCTTCCGTTTACTCTTGCCTCTACGGTTGCGGTTCCCGCACCTCTGGACGTCAGTCTTCCGTTTACCACTTCCACGATACGCGGATTGGTAGAATACCAACGAACCGTGGATGTTGCTCCTTCCACATACAATGTTACACCTGTAGAATAATAATCCATTACAACCGAAGTACGACTGAGTCCTACAACAATGACATTGATTACCGCCTTTTTACCGGAATCCATCATTACGATTACGCTTGCATTACCCGGAGAAATCGCTGTCATCTCTCCCGTTACCGGATTTACTCTGACAATGGATTCATCCGAGGAGGTCCAGAACATGGAATCCGTCGTATTGGCCGGCGTCGCCTTTGCGATTACCGTCTTCTTTTCTCCCGGTGCCAGCACCACCTCATCCACCATGGTGGTTACTCCGGTAGCCGGAATCGGTGCTATAACCGTTACATAACACTTACAATACTTACCGCTGCTGTCTCTTGCTTCTGCCGTAATCCAAGCGGTTCCCGGAGAAATTGCGGTAACAATACCGTCATCATCTACCATAGCAATCTCCGGATTATCGGACTTCCAGGAAGGCGTCTTATATGTTGCATCCGCCGGGCGAATGGCCGCCTCTAACTGGAATGTATTTCCCTGTATCAGGGTAATGGATGTATAATTCATCGTCATACCGGTTACTTCCGTTACGACTCTGATTTCACAAGTTGCCTCCACATCACTGCCGTCCAATGCCACAGCGGTAATGGTTGCGTAACCGAGGGAAATACCCTTTATCTTACCGTTCTGGTCTACCGTACAAACGCTCTCATCACTGGAGTACCACTCGATGTCCTTATCGGAAGCGGTGGAATTGGTGATTTCCGCCTTTAACTGGTACGTCTTACCGAGACCCAGCTTATACTGCTCCGGTGTAATTTTAATTTCGGTTACTTCTTCGATAACCGTCAAAATACAGATTCCGTTATATCCACCGTCATCACTGGTACACTGGATTACCACGAGACCGCCCTGCTTTGCGGTTACTTCACCGTCTTTATCAACAGTAGCGATATTCTCGTCGGAGGAAGTCCAGTATACGGAGGTATTACTTGCGGTTGCCGGAGTAAACTCGGTATATAACTGCAACCTTTCACCTACATCTAATGTCGCCTTGCCCGGAGTGATTTCAAGTCCGGTAACAGCCTCTAAAACCGTCAGCTTACAATAAGCGGTTGCACCGTTTTCCGTCTTTACGATAATCAACGTCTGTCCCGCTTCCTTTGCGGTTACCCGACCGGTCGGGGACACGGTTGCGATATTGGTATCCACGCATTCCCAAACAAGCCCTTCCTTCGTAGCATTTGCCGGGGTAAGCACCGGATCCAGATAGAAGTACTCTCCCGCATTCATGGTAAGGTTGGAAACGGAAAGCTTCACATTGGTCGGCTTCTGCTTAACTACAATCGTACACAAATCAAGGTAAGAACCGTCTACGGTTTTAATGATAATTTCGGCCTGACCAACACCCTTTGCGGTCAACATTCCGGTACCGTCTACCGCCACAACGGAAGTATTGGTGGAAGTCCAGATTACTTCCGGCGTACTTGCGTCACTCGGAGTTACCAGATAGGTCAAACGATAATTCTCGCCAACATACATCTCTTTGGACTCAATATCCAACTGCACATTTTTCACCGGCTTTAATACAGTTACGTTACAAAACGCCTGCACGGAAGGATTGTCCACCGAGGTACAGATAATGGATGCCGTACCCGCCGCTTTCATGGTCACAAGACCGTTGTCCGACACGGTTGCCACCTTCGGATTGGAAGACTTCCAGGTCACATCCTGAATGGTTGCGTTATCCGGAGACACTGTGGCACGAAGCTGTACCTTATCCCCGATTCTCGCCGTAACATCCGATTCCGACAACGTCATTCCTTCTACCGGCTGTAACACAGTCACACTACAGAAGCCCACAACCACGTTATCCTGATTGATGGCCGAAATCGTCGCATTACCTCCCGCTACACCCTGTACGGTAACGGAAAGCTTTCCGGCCTCCGTAATCTTTACAATATCTTCATTGGAGGATACCCACTTTAAGGATACTCCGTTTAAAGTACTCGGTTTAACGAACGCCTGAATCGTCTCATACTGGCCGATTCCAAGTGTAATCTCCTCAGGGTCCAGTGTCACTTCGTCTACCGAAGTCTGTACATATACGGTACACTTTGCGGTTTTAATAATACCGTTGATGTTCTGGGTCGCGGTAATGACCGCAATACCTTCTTTGATACCGGTTACAAGACCGTTCTCTACCTTTGCAATCTTTTCATCGGAAGATGTCCAAATCACTTCCGTAACCTGATTGGTAAGTATCGGCGTTAACTGAACGGTGCCCTTTGTATGTATGGTAACTTCCGTAAAATTCAACTGGATTCCGTCGATGACCGTCACTTCGATTTCAATATTCGGAACGCCCTGGTCGTACGCTCCGCCTCCGCCGGTTTCAAAAATACCGTTATCAATATAACTTAACGTAATCGTAACCGTTTGCGGAGAACTGTTCTTTGCGGTAATAATACCCTTTCCGTCCACAAAAGCCACATTACCGTTGGTGGAAGAATAACGGAACTGGTTTGCGTTCGGAATATTGGAATTCTCGATAATATCGTAGGTATCTCCCACATTCATCAGCAGCTTCTTGTCCGAAAGGTCAAACAACACGACTACTTCCGCCTCAAAGCTCGGAATATTTCCGTTACCGATATATTCTTTGTCCGCATAAGCACGAATGACATAGGTACCGGCTTTTACACCGTAAAAATTCACACTTCCGCTGTACTCATTAATGGAATACTTCAAAATATCACTGTCGGCGGAAAGCTCCTTCTCCGTCGGCTTTCCCTTCACCGTAACAAGCTGGGACACCTTCCAGACCAGATTGGAAGCGGACTGACCGTTCACATAAATCATAAAGTTGTCTTTGCTGATCTGGGTAGAAATCTTATCCGCATACCCAACATAATCCGCCGCTTCCGTAAAAGAACCGATCGGTGCCACAATCACCGTAGCGGTCTTCACCAAAGGCTTGGACTGGCCGGACGCCGTCTGGGTGGAAACCATAATCTCCGCACGACCGGCACCCACTGCGGTAACCTTACCGAACTCATCCACGGTAGCTACCATCTCATTGGAAGAAGACCAGTCTACCAGCGTATTGTCTACATATTCGTCCTTTTCATTGTATGTTACATATTTCAAAACAACCTGCTTTGTATCACCGATTTTATCAAGCTTCAAAATCTGATGTCCCGCGTAGTCAATGGTGGAAAAGTTTTTATTGGTAATCAACAAATCTACTTTTACCAAACAACTGATGGCGTAATTGTACTCTCCGTCGGAAATAATGGCGGTAACGGTGGAATAACCCGGTCCCTTACGCACAAGCTTTGTCATTCCCTGAATTCCGGTATCTTCACAGGTAACAACACTTTCATCCGAACTGTAGAATGTCACGGTCGCCGATGCAGGCAAACCGCCGGACTCATCCTCGGTAGCCTTTGACTTAACCTGAAGTCTGGCATTTAAGGATGTCATTTCAATCTCGGAACCGGATGCCAATTCATCCGCATTATACAAAAACTTGTAATCCAGCGATGCTGCTTCCGCCTCCGGTCCGTTTTTCATTAAAACCGAAAAAAGGGCGCAAAAAACAAGCGCCACCAGGTATATCTTAAATGACTTATTCCGCATTTTCATAAGCACTCCTCCTTGGTTTTCCTCAACCTAAACTATATATCGGTTGCCTTTTCGAAAAACTTAACGGTTCAATACAAAATATAGCATATTTTTTTGACATTCCTGTGTCATTTTCGTGAATTTGGGAAGATTTTTCCTCCCTCGCTGCCGGTTTCCCCTTTTCAATTCTGTAAAACTCTGCTATACTGTAGATGATTACGGAATCGGATATAAGATTCCGTTACGGAAAGGAGAACCCATGAACGAGAATTCCAAACTTTATGAAGATACCAGCGATCAGATTACTCTTACCTTAGAAGACGGCAGCGAGCTGATTTGCGATGTTCTTGCCATCTTTCCGGTAGACGGAAAAGACTACATTGCACTTCTTCCGCAGGGCGACGATCCGGATGCGGAAATTTTCCTGTACCGTTTCGAAGAAAAGGGCGAAGACGATATCGATTTGATCAACATCGAAGACGATGATGAATTCGAAGCGGTGTCCGATGCATTTGATGAACTTCTGGACAACGCAGAATTCGACGAAATGTTTGACGAATAAGTTTTTCTTACACAAAAAGGCTTCCGAAGGACGATTGTTGTCCCGGAAGCCTTTTTGCTATTCAAACATTCCCCGTGTTTCCCATTAAAGTTTTAAATCCGTCTTCAGCCAATCCAACACCTCGTCCACCGTTGCGAAATGTCCTTCGATTACACCGGTATCGGACATCTGGGTGTTCTTCTTTGCCTGAATCTTAAGCATTACGGAAGAACCTTCCGCAAAACCGAACGCCTTACAGCCCGCATCTACGAAAGCCTTCGTCATCTTAACAAGAACACTGCTCTCCTGCGGTCCGATCGGCTTCATCTGCGTACAATCCGCAATATATGCCCAGCCTGTACTCTTCCATGCAGCAGCATGCTTTAATACAGTATCCATGAGCCAATGAAGATCCGTCGGATTGGTCTGGCCAATACCAGCCGATAAAATAATCTTTCTACCCGGAATATCCTCTACCACCTGCGTCAAACATTTTTCCTTCATAAGTAACCGTCTCCTTTACTTTCCTCTCGCAAACAGAACCTCACTGTAATACAAAAGAAATTATAGTACAACAGTCCCAATCTGTTAGACAGATTATAGCATTATCCAAAGAAATTGTCAATATATTCAAACAATTATTAACAACTCATTTACAATTTATTCATCGTTTACCTTTAGCAGTCCGCTTTGCACACAATAAGCCTCATTTAACAGCTTCTCTTCCGGAAAACGATCAAACAAAATCCGTAATCTGCCATCCCCTGCTTCCGTAATCACACCTTCTCCGTAGATTTTATGTATCACCCTCGTTCCGACGGTCAGCGAGGAGCGTTCCGTAAACACCTCTCCTACAAATCGGCTCGGCACCAGTTCCTTGGAACGCAATTCCTTCATACAGGACAGCACCAGACGACGCTTTGCTCTTGTCATTGCCACATAAAACATCCGGCGTTCTTCCTCTACATCCTCTGCGGAAAGTGCCTGTCGATGAGGGGTCAGTCCTTCATTTAACTCCGGCAAAAATACCGTATGGTACTCCAATCCCTTTGCGGAATGGTAGGTAGAAAGCGTCACCGCTTCGGTTGTGTTTTTCTTTTCCTTCGCCTTTTGTCGCTGTAACTGTTCCGTATACTCCGCCATATGAGTAAACCACGCTTCAAACGTCGGGTACTCCGACGCATCCTCCTGCAGTTCCGCCAGCAAATCAAACAACTCCTCCGATTGCATTCTCCGGTATTGGGCATATTCGGTCAGAAAACCGTCGTAGCCCACCGCCCGGCGGATATAATTAATTGCCGCAAAGGGATTCAGCCCTTTTATCATCTGCAAATCGTACTGAAGCTTTTCGATACGGTCCACCACATAGTCCTTGTCCTCGTAGTAGGACTTTAACTGCTCGAAATCCACCGTAGACAAGCCGAGCGCATCTCTTGCGATATACCGCTTCGGCCGGTTCATAATCTGCAAAAAATCGGAACGGCTCCGGCTTCCCTGCGCCATCTTAATGTAAGTCACCATATCCCGGCAAATCCAATGCTCATACAGATTCGGAATGGTATCTCTTGTCTTAAAGGGAATATTGTACTCCATAAACTTTCCCATGATAGCTCTGGACTGCAAATTGGTCCGATACAGTACCGCAATTTCCCGCCAAGGCAATCCCGTCCGATGTAACACCGCTATTTCTTCTGCAATCTCCGCACATTCCCGCTTCCGTTCCGGATACTGACGGAATTCTAGCGCCTCGCCCTGCTCCTCTTTCGCATACAGGTCTTTTTCAAACCGCTTTTTATTGTTTCCCACTACCCGAAGGGCCGCCTTTACAATAGGTGCCGCGGAACGGAAATTACACAAAAGTGTTACCCGCTTCGCTTCTAGATAATCCTCCGTAAAGTGAAGCATTAACTCCGGCCTCGCCCCCCGGAACCGATAAATGGACTGGTCATCGTCACCTACGATAAACAAATTATCTTCCGGTGCCGCCAAAAGACGCACGGTATCGTACTGCACCCGGTTGATGTCTTGGAACTCGTCAATCAGTACATAAGTATACTTCTGCTGCCATTGTTTTAAAATATCCGGCCGCTTTGTAAGAAGCTCGTAACAAAGCAACTGCATATCGTCAAAATCTACTTTATTTTCCTTCCGGAGCCACCGGTCATACTCGGTATAAATCTCCCGAAACACCTCATCCGGACAATTGGAGGAATAATAGCTTTCCAAAGAAAACCGCTCGTTTTTTACTCTGGAAATTTCGCCGCTGATGGCCTCCACAAACTCCTTCTCGTCCGTGATTTCCTGCTGCATGTGAGCGCATGCAATCTCCCGCAGTATCTTGTACCTCTCATCTTCCTTTAAAATATTTGCCGCCTCGTAGTTATAGGCAAATCGTAATATTTTAAAGAACACCGCATGAAAAGTGCCGAAATTCACCGTCCCTTTCCCGGTACCGGTCTTTGCCTCGTATCGTTCCTTCATCTCCTCGGCTGCCGCCTTGGTAAAGGTAATGACCAAAATATTCCCCGGATGCACCCCACACTCCTCAATCAGATACCGCACCCGTTCCGTAATGACGGCGGTTTTCCCGCTTCCCGGTCCCGCAAGAACTAACATCGGACCGGTGGTGTGGGTAATGGCCACCCGTTGTTCTTCTGTAAAACGTGATAAATCCAAAGATTACCTCCCTATTCAAACTACATAACTACAAACTGATTTTATCTCTTACCGCTTCCCCGAATCGACCGTACCACAAACGCAATTCCGATTACAAGCGTAACACCAATATACATAAGTATAAACATTAAACCATATATAAGCCCTGCAGAATATAGGTCATATCCTCTTTCTTCAAGCACCTCTACCCAAGGTGCGTTCGTCACTGCCCACAGCGTAACAGCCCCAAAAAGGAATGTAATAATCCACCAGATAACAGTAATCACAAAGTAAATCAGAAAACGTTCCGTAAAACGATACGTTCTATCAATATCAAGCTTTATGTCAAAGAAGATTCAAGTACAAGAAAATAGCAAACAAACGATAGCATATACAGAATTCCATACTTTTTTAACATACATATATTCCCCCTAAAGATTATTCCTGACAATCCTTCATTTCTTCCTCAATTATCTGTTCCAATTCTTCAAAGGAATTTACCTTAATCCCCTCGTACTCTTCCTTGTCTCTATCGAACATAACCGACTTAATCCCCAGTTCCTGTGCCACGAAAAGATTCTTTCCTGTATTATCGATAAACAAGCACTCCTCCGGCTTCTTACCGATTCGTTCTAAAGCAATCTCATAAATCTTCTTATCCGGCTTACGACATTTCACATCACCGCTGACAATCTTGTGAGTGAAATACTTATCCAACCCATGAAACTCTGTAATATATGCACTCCATTCGGACACATCGTTAGACAACAGCTCAAACTCATACTGTCCTACGAATTTCTCCGCAAAAGGTACAAACCCGGCGTCCAATGTAAGATGATTTTCTATGTAATCCCTCATGTGGTATTGTGTATCCTTAAAGCCAAGCATAGACAGGAATTCATCCGAAGTAATCTCACCGTTTCCTGCTTGCCCGAACAGTTTTTCCACTCGGAACTGTCTGGTAATCCGCTCATATTCGGATTCGTCAAAGTGATTGTAGGTGTACGGAATGAAGTTTCCTTTGCTTTCCTCTATGATGACACCGTACATGTCGAATATCAGCGTGGTAATCTTGTTCATCCTATTCCTCCGTAAAATCTATCTCATACCTTGTCCCATTAGAAAACAGAACACCTTTCGTCAACTCAACTTTTAGAATGCATGTATTCTTATCATCAAAATTGTTATGTCCGTTGTCAATCCACTCCGCAAAAAATACTTTCATCTTCTCTGCAATCTCTTCATTTTCTTCCTTCCCGAACCAGCCAAGATTAACAGCCTTCCCGTGTGCTGTAAACCAATCCCCCGCAATTGCCACCGTAGGATTTTTCTCAATCTGTTTTATCTTTCCGGACAATGCATAGGTCAACACATAAAATGCTCCTTCCTCGTAAAAAGCGTCAACAACACGAACATACGGAATGTTATTCTCCGTTGTTGCCAAAGAAATCAAACTGTCTTTCCCGAAACGTTCAGACAAAATCTGCTCCGTTACTAACGATAGCTTCTCCATAAACTCTTCCTCCGCGGTTCAGCATACAAACACTTTTTATTTAACAAACACCTTTTCGCCTTCTTTACAATCTTTTCGTAAAACAGATCACCCTGTTCGCTTCTTCAAATCCCATCTTCAGATGAAACTCCAGACTGCCGGTATTCGTAAGCTCGCAATCACTGGCAAATTCCGTACAGCCCATATCCTTTGCCCAAGCCTCGCACTGCTTTAACAATTCCTTTGCATAGCCCTTGTTCCGATAATCTTCTTCCACAAAGATACCTTCCAAATATCCCACCGGACTGCTGTCGGTACCTTCTACATAGTCATGACGAAGCTGGCACTGGGCAAATCCGATTGCCTGTTCACAGTCATACAGCAGAAATACCCCGCTTTCCGGGTTTGCGATAATCTCTGCCAACTCCCCGGTTAACCCCTCTAATGTATTATCTTCCCACATCTGTATGGCAAGCTTTGCTACGCAAGCAGCATCAATTACCGTTGCCTTTCTTATCATCGATTACACTCCTTTTAACTTTTTTAAGCATACGAAATCGAAGCGACCGGATTCGAACCGGCGACCTCTACATCCCTAATGTAGCGCTCTACCAACTGAGCCACGCCTCGTAAAGTTATTTCGCAACGGACCACATTTTCACAATACACAAATCACATTCGTCCACATAGCCGATATCCTGCTTTAAATCCCACAGCATAATGTCACTCATCTCATCCTCATCCGTCGCCACAAACGGCTCCAACCGCTCCACAACTCCCGTAAAAACCGCCTGATAGCAAAGAGATCCGTCCGGTCTCTGCATCCGGGAAATTCCCCGAAAGGTAAGCTCCTTCGCCTTTTGGTGGGTCTCCTCAAACAATTCCCGCAATGCCGCCTCCCGGGCCGTTTCTCCAGGCTCAATACCTCCACCGCAAAACTCCCACTGCTGTCTCCATTTATTATAACCGATTATGTACTGACCGTCCACTGTTACTATTGCAAAAGCTCCGGTTACATTCTCGTAACTACCGATTTCCTCTTCCGTAATATCAATGTGTTCCAGCAAAATCCAGCCGGATTTGTTCTTTGCAAGCATGATATCCCCTCCTTATGCTTCCGTTACTAATTTCCCGCACATATGCTCCGGCATAAGGCGCAGTAACAGTGTCCGATGCCCGGACTGTTCAATTTCCCTCTTAATGTACTCCTCATCCTGGGTAAACTTATAACTGAGCTTCGTCGTGATGTCCGCAATCAAATCCATATCGTCCAAAATATCCAGTTTTCCGAACACAATCACACTTTTCACCCGGTACGCCCACTCGCCGTCCGGTCTGACCCCCTGATTATACACGCAAAAGGATACCTTGTTATTCTTCCGCAGTGCCTCCAACCGATGTCCTACATTGCCGCAATGGAAATAAATCGCGCCGTCCTCCTCGTTGTACCAATGATTCATCGGTGAGCCGTATGGATACCCCTCGTCTCCAATGACCGACAGCACGCCCCTGGTCTCTTTTTTCAAAAGTTCCACGCACTCCTCTGTGGAAAGCTGCTTGTTTTTTCTAAGTAATTCTCGAAACATAACTGCTCCTTTCTGCACTTCTTGGCACACCCATTTCTCCAGCACCTCATACGCCGACACTATTTTCCATTTCCCGGTTTCCACGGCTTCGGAGAAAGCAGCGTTGTCCGCCCGATATCCGGCAACACGTCATATACGGAACAGCCCATCTTCGCCTCGAAAAACTCCTTACTTGCAAAGGTCCGTTCCCAGCCTTTGATGTAGGTTTCCATAATGCCGTATCGGCGGGTCACATCCACAAATCGCTTCTCCACAATCACAAATCCATAGTCCGTAGCCATTGCGTCACAAAGCTGAATGAGCATGTCATACTCATCCGCCTGACAACTTTCAACATACTTCTTTATCTCCCTCTCCGCCTCGGTCCTAAGTTCATAGGTAAACTCCTCCTGCATCAGCGGATAAGAATGGGTCATACAAATGCGGGCCGCCTCGTCCCAGCCCTTTGACCTGCAATACTTGTAGCCCTCGTACACATGTGTCGGAATATCCACAATCCCTACGCGCCGTCCGATGTCATGGAGTACGCCCACAATATAAGCTTTTTCCGCATCCATCCCCGGCACCTTTTCTGCGATATTTCTCGCCGCTATACCCACATTAATGGAATGCTTCGTCCACGGACCCGGATTCATTTCTCCGGCAAGCTGTAATTCCTTTTCTGCTTTTTCTTTGGTTGGTAACATGTTAATCTCCTATCCTCTTTGACATAAACACCATATCCGGGTCGGTCCCCATTCCCTGTTTGTGATAGAAATGCTCCGTAGCATCACCCTTTGCCGTAAACAGAATAATGTTTTTCACACCGCGCTCCAGTAAACGCTTCTCCGTTTCCGCAAAAAGCTTTGATCCGATTCCTTTTCCCCGCATCTCATTTTTCACCCAATACTCATGCAAGTTATACATAGGTCCGTCAAAGTACTGCTCCAATACTCCCAAAACCGCACCACACAGTTGTCCGCCCTGATATACGCACAGTCCGAAGGAATCCTCCGAATGAAGCAGCTGTTGCAGGCGTTTTCGCGCTGTCTCAAAGGTCCATTCGTCATTCCAAGGTGCCGCATTAAAGGTCGCCACATAGAGATGTGCCAACTCCTCCAGATGGTCTTCTGTGATTTCTTCATAAATCAATTCTTCAGGCATCTTATACGCAAGCTTTGTCGGCAAATCATTCCACAATTCCGTTCTCGTCCGGTTCTCCCTCAACACCCTTAAAATCTCTGTATCCGGCTCCGGATACACCACAAAACCATCTTCCTCGCCTTTCTCCGGTCGAATCGAAAAAGCAAGTTGCTCGGCATCCACAGAAAACTGCGCATTTACCCCTTCCTTATTTCCTCTGGCATCCAAACGAATCCACATCTCATAATCTTCCAAATAGACACCGTTCAATCCGTGATAAATTAACACCGGTGCCGTTTCATCATCCAAAATCAGCTTCTGATAACAAAATCCGCACGGAATCCCTTTCCGTCGCAACAGCGCCGCCAAAAGATGGGACTTTGCAAAACATATTCCATGCCCTGCTGCCAACACCTCAGAGGCGCTGCAAGTCACTGTATCTTCTCCTGCGTCTGCGGAATGCGAAATTCGGTCACGGACATACTCGTAGACGTTCTTTATGTAGTCCAAAGAGTCATTTGACTCAGCAAATAGCAGTTCTGCCAGGTCGGATACTTCCTTTGAGGTATAGTCAATCATGTTACTGTATTCTAAGTATTTCTTTATATCGTTTGTATATGGAACTATCATATCTTCTCTCCTTAGTTAACCATAAACCTCATATTATGATACTTTGATACCACATCCTCAAATCCCACCGATTTGTACAAATGATATCCGTCGTCCGTTGCTTTCAACTCAACTACACTTAGTTCGTTTGTCTTTGCATCATCTAATAAAAGCTTTATCAATTGCTTGGCATAGCCCTTTTTCCTGTACTCCGGCTTTGTATAAACATTCAGCACCGTTCCGGTTTTTCCTGTCATAAACATAGGGCTCATCGGCTTCTCAACAACTAACAGAAATGCACATGCGAAAATCTCTTCTTCCTCTCTTGCAATATACACAAACAAATCCTGATTCAGATGTTTTCTGAAATACTGCGGAAGTGCTTCTTGCAATCCCTGCAGATCATCTTCCGATATCTCGCCCAAATCTTCCTGCAAATAAGCAAGTCGAAGTTCTACTAACTCCTCTATCTCTTTATCGGATGCCTTATCAATTATCATATTCCTTACTCCTTCCGTTACCACTATTACTAAGACTTTACCTTCTCCTCACAAATCTCCATTCTCTCCGTATCCAGCACATGCACACTGCAATTTCCCACCGAAATCGGCTTCTTCGCATTGCTCCATTCCATGCCCTTTACCAAGTGATACACCACATTGATAACTCCGCCATGAGTCACCACCAAAACATTACTATCCATATCCTTACACTCGCCTAAGAACGTTTCAAACCATTCCTTTATCCGCGAAAAAAACATATTCGGGCTTTCACCGTTCGGATAACATTCGTCCGGTTTTAACATACTCCAAAACACGCCGGGATACTTTTCTAATGCCTCTGCATTCGGCATTCCTGCCAAACTTCCGTTGTCCGCCTCCCGAAGTTCCACATCGGTTGTCACCGGCACCCCCAATGCTTCCGCAAGTATCTCAGCAGTTTCCTTCGCACGCACTAAATCACTGGATAGTATCTTCTTTATCCCATATTCCTCTTTCTTTTCCTTCAAAAGTGTCGCAAGCCGCTTGGCTTGTTCCGCACCCTCCGGCATCAATCCAAGGTTACTCCAACCGCCACGAAAGTTCTCATCATCTTTTCCGTGTCTGACAAAAAATAGTTTCATTTTAAACCTCTACTTCTCTCCGCCGACCACTCCGCTCTGCGGAATCTCCGCCACACCATCCTTACCTCCGGTACGAAGTTCAAAATTACAAACAAAATACTCTCCCTCGTAAACACATACGTCGCACTTAGTTCCCTTTAATACCGCATTCGGATGGTATTTCATTTCCTGCGTTTCTATCGTCTTGTATCTGTTGTCTTCCAAATACTCCACCTCAAGCACATAGGTCAAACAAATTGCCGGAGCACCACCGCTTTTTGCGGGAGGAACCACGCCCGCCACATTCATCTTATACCCCAGTATTGTTCCATGGTAACGCTTTCCGCGGTTTTCCGCCGTCTTTCTTGCTTCCCGCAAACGCTTACAAGAAGAAAAATCACTCTTTGACGGATAAGCAAACATAATTCCGATTCCCGCAAAAATAAGCGCAAGAATCAAATAGAACACGCCGCCAAGCTTAAACGCTCTCGAAAAATCCGCCGCAGATTTTACAAACAAGAAAAAGCCGATGACCGGAAACACTGCCGGAATTGCAACCGTTCTCCATGGATAGTATTCTTTAATTGTCCTGTACTCCTTGATGATGTGTGGTCTCGAATTTTTCTTGTTTTGCTCCTCTACAAGTTTAAAAAATTGGCTTGGTGGTAACATATAATCTCCTCCTTAGTGTCCAAATAGCTTCTCCCTAATATAGTCAAACTGCTTATTTAACAACTTCACATCCACATTTCCTTCCTCATCAAAAGCCACGCCCTCGGTGGTAATATCCCCGTCATATCCGGTACTTCTTAAAAAGGCAAAATAACGCTCAAAATCCAGTTTCCCGGCTCCTACCGGAAGTGCCGACAGGTTTGCCCAATCCATATAACCACCGGCATAGTCATTTACATGATAGTGGCGAATATAACCTTCCTTCCACAACCAGTCATATTCCTTTTCATACAACTGCTCCAGTTCTTCATGAAAGGCCGCCATCTTCGTATCAAACAGGAAATGAATATCCGGGTATGCATCTCTCAGTTCACATAAATGCTTCATCGGATTCTCGGTGTTACAAACCACATTCTCTACCAGTAAGTCCAACCCATACCGGTCCGCAATTTTCTTCAGGCGCGGATATGCATCAATATTATTTTGTATCTGTCCGTCTGAAGCCCGACCTCCCCACAAATGAAGCACCAGTTTCTCTGCACCGATGTCCTTTGCAAAATCGCAGTTTATCTCAAACAACCGATAGGCCTCCGTCGTCTTTTCTTCTCCGCCAATGCTTATGTATTCTCCTACCATTTTATCACAATGAACCACCGGAATACAAAGGTTTAATTCCTTCAAAAGACGTTTTTGTTCCTCCACGTCCTCGTATCCCGCTTCGTACATGTGAAACTCAATGATAAACTCAAATCCGTCACAGGTCAACTCCGTAGATAGCTTCTTTAACAGTGTAAAATTGTCCACGGACGGTTTGCCGATGATTGCTCCTGTGGAGCATAAAATTTTACTCATTCTTCCTAGTTTCCTTTATCTTGACATTATCTTAAAAAATCAATTCTTACAAACTTCTTCCCATTCGGCAGCTCCTGTTCCAACTGCTCTACCTTCCGATACCCCATCTCAAACATACAGTTTATAAGTGCCTCATCTTCCATCTGATGATGCACCGTCTCCAGACAATCAAAGGCATGCAAATACGGAGAATCCGACACAAAGGAGTCTCCGGTATTGATTTGTATGATACAAGAAACATAGCGTGGCTTTACCAAACCAACCACTTTTTGAAAACATTCATACCCGATATACTCTATTAACAGATTTGCCACAAGTAATTCCGCCCCCGGCAACTGCAAACCATCCTCCAACAAATCGGCACAAATTGCTTCAAACACATCTCCAAGCTCTTCGTAGCGCTTTTTACATGCCGAAAGAAAGCTTTGATTCACATCCACTCCGTATACTTTCCTGATTCTTTCTTTATCGATATGTTCAAGTCCGTTTCCGCCGGCTATACCAAGAATCATAATACTTTCAACATCATACACTAGGAACTGTTCCCTCATCATTTCGCTTAGTCTTTGAAGTTGATACACGCTCTCCAAACTCATATGATTTTCATAATCGTCTAACTTAATTTCTTTCCACGGGTTACTCACATAGTCACCTCTATCCTATCAAATCTGGTTCTCAAACACATTATAAGTCCGAATCTCTTCGCACACATTATCATCAAAACAAAACTGCACTACCCAAGGCATCAGTCCGCGTATTTCCTCAAACTGGGTATATCCGAAGGACTTATCATAATAATTGATGATTGTACTCAAGGCCGTTCCGTGACTTCCCACCACAAGATTCTTTCCCTCATATCGCTTTAACACATCCTTCAATGCTGTAATATTTCTCGTCTGAACCTCCTGTAAGCATTCTCCATCTGACAACTTATAATTAAAATCCTCCCACTGCTTTTTACAAAACCCTTTAAAATCCTCTAACCAGCAATTATCAATGCGACGTTCTCTAAAATCTTCTACGACCTCAATCTCAAATCCATGCTTTTCCGCAAAGTCCTGTACCGTATCAACAGCCCTCTTAAACGGACTGGACAATACCGCATCAATCTGTTTATCCCGTAAAAACTCTGTCACAAGGGTTCGATCCTTGAGTCCCTTCTCCGAAAGTTCGCGTGTCATATCGTCATGGTTATCGTAATTCGGTTCCGCATGACGTATAAAATAGACATTTGTTCTCATCTCTTCCTCTTTTCCCGAAACTCATCCATATACTTCTTCTAACTCCGAAGGTCCGGAAGTGCTATCCCTGCCAGAATAAACAACAACGCTATCCCTGCACCAATAAGTCCCTTATTATAAACTTTCTTCGTTTCGATTACCTCTTTTATTCCGTTTCCCAATGCGAAAACAAATGCGAATGGCCAAATAAACCAAGTATAATAATACACAAATCCTGCTATTTCCATTATCTCCAATAACATATCAAACTCCTCCTACCCAATGTGCTCCCTGACATACGCAACCTGCTCATTCACCATCTCCACATCCACAATACCTTCACTGTTAAACGCCGTTGCTTCCAGAGTATAATCCCCTTCGTAACCGATTTCCCTGATAAAGTCAAAGAACCGCTCAAAATCCAACTTCCCCGCCCCAATCGGCAAGGTACGAAGGTTTGCCCAATCCATGTAACCACCGTTGTAATCATTCACATGGTAATGGCAGATATGTCCGTCCTTCCAAAGCCACTCGTACTCCTTTTCATACAACTGCTCCAGTTCCTCGTGGAACGCCGCCATCTTCGTATCAAACACAATGTGGAGCTCCGGATATGCTTCCCGAAGTTCACATAAGTGCTTCATCGGATTTTCCACATTGCAAACCACGTTTTCAATTCCAAGCACAAGGCCGTAGGACTCCGCAATCTCCCGAAGACGCGGGTATGCCGCCTGATTGCTCTGAAAGTTGGAATCGGACACCATTCCGCTCCACAAATGAAGTACCAGTTTTTCTGCACCGATGGCCTTCGCCAAATCACAGTTAACCTCAAACCGCCGGAATGCCTCCGCAAGCTCCTCCGGGTTTCCCTTGCTTATGTACTCGCCGATACTTTTCTCACAGTGAAACACCGGAATAAACAGCTTTAACTCCTGCAAAAACGCTTTTATCTCCTCTTTCTTTTCATACCAGGAGGAATACATCATAAACTCAAATCCGTCACAGGTCAGTTGCTTACTAAGCGGTTCCAACAATCTGTAATCTCTTCCGTTTGGAATTCCGATAAGTGCTCCCGTGGAGCATAAAATCTTTTTCATATGTATTCTCCTCTATCATTCAAACAGCGTCTCTAAGTCCACATCCTCCGGATACTCTTCATCAATCAACACATAGTTCACCCCATATTTCTTGCACTCCCGAAGCACCTCTGCATTATCCTGCAATACCGACTCCATCGTACAATCCGAGTCATCCAACCGCTCCTCAATGACACTTGCAAACTTCTTAATATCCGCAAAATGCTCCCGGATATACCTCTCACTCATCACCAAACAAACATACTTAATTTCCTTCAAATACTCCGGTCCAAAGCTACGCTTCCAGTCATACGGAATGTAGCAGCCTTCCACAATTAAGTTCTGGTTATTCTCAATGGCAGTCTTAATCATTTCCCGTACAATGGGCCATAGATAATCGGTCAATGCACGGTCATCACTGCAGGGTGTCAGTGTCGTCTGCCCACTACGAATCAGCCCCATTTTGATGTGATCAATGGACACATACGAGTAATGATATTTCTCCAATAGTTTTTGTGCCAAAGCGGTCTTTCCCGTATGGGATGCACCGGCAATCAGTATAATCATATAGTCCTCCTCAAAGGCTCCCCATACACGGCAGCCTAACCTCTGTTTTCTCCTCGCAAATATTCCCCAAAAAAATCCAAATGCAAGTCCGCCAGCCTCCTGTGCATTTCACATCCGTCCGTCTTTCCCACCACCATCTTTGCCTTCGGGGAATCCGGCTCATACATAAACTTCATATCCGTAAAGCCCGCATGGGTTATGCCTTCAAAAACTTCATACCTCACCGGTGCCACCGTATCCAGTAGCGGTTTTATTTCAAAATTGCGGTTCGTTTTACATCCGATTTGCAGGAAAGGCTTTTTCATCACCATTCCCGTATAATCGCCGAACACACCGCCGTCAATGTTTGCTCCGCAGGTAACCTCCTCGGAATACTGGCAAAGCCAATACGCCACATTTCCGCCGAAGGAATGTCCCGTAGCCCCGATTCCTTTGGAAAAATCGACCCGGTCGCCATAAGACTTTTTCAGTGCCTCAATGACGAGGAGGCTGTCCTTTCCCCACTCCGGCAAACGCCCCAGCATAAATCCCATATACTTCTTTTGCAGTTCATCAAAATAGGCATAGACTTCTTCCTCTTCCGCATCCATCCGCACCAGCTTCATCTGTGCAAAGAAGGATTTGATCCCGCCGGTCTGAATTTTAATCTCCTTATCGTACAAGGCAACCGTTCCGTCGTCAAACTCACAAATTGCAGCCTCGTAGGCATGTCCGATAGAAGCTACCACATATCCGTGTGATGCCAGTTCACAGCAAAGAAGACAATTTCCTTCCGTGACTCCGCTCCCATATCCGTGACTGTACAGTACAAGCGGGAACTTTCCTTCTGCCTGCGGCACCCCCGTATAACATTCCGGACTCACAAGCTCTTCCGGTAACGTCTTTACCATACAAGCCTTTTGTATGGCCTGTACTCGTTCCTCCGACAGCTTCATTCGTTCCTTTCCTTCTACCGCAGATTTGTTCACCGGATAAAACAAACGCACTTCTAACTTTCGAGGACCGCACTTTGGACCCAAAACTTCTTGTCTGGAATCGTCTGTTACCGTGAATCGTTCCGTACCTACCGCGTAGGTACCTGTTACGTAGTTTGGTAATGTGATACTCATCTTGCATCCCCCTTATCCCAAATACGACATATCACTGATACGCTTCACAAACCGTTTACCTTCATCATTCACAAACATATAGGATACGCCGCCTCCATAGATAAAACCTTAAAAATCATTATACCATATTCTTCTTTCCAGTCCTACTACTTTTTCTATAAACATGAAAAAACACCCTGGCAAACTTCTGTCTGCAAGGGTGTCATTCTCTTTATACTACATTTTTTAACCAAATTTCCTTACTGTACTTCCTTCTCTAAAAGCGCAATCGCCTTCTCGATACGTCTTAAGCTCTCATCCTTACCGAGAATCGCCATAATCTCGTAAGCGCCGCCCGGGGTCATCTGCTTACCGGAAACTGCGGTACGAACCGGCCATAAGCCCTGTCCGTTCTTGATTTCCTTCTCCTGCACATAGCCCATTAAAACTGCCTCGATTGCCGGAACACTGTAGTCGGAAAGCTCCGTAAGACGCGGAAGCAAATCCTTTAATACGCCAAGGGAAGACTCCTTGGTGGTCTTCATCTTCTTGTGGACATACATCTCGGTGTCGTACTCCGGAAGCGCCTCGAAGAAATCAATGTGACCGGCGATATCAAGCAAGGTCTCGATTCTGGTCTTTACAAGGTCTGCGATTGCCTTCTTGTCGTACGGCTTCGTGATTACTTCGTTAATATACGGCATAGCAAGCTCATAGTACTTCTCAGAATCCATACGCTTTAAATACTCGCCGTTCATCCAACGAAGCTTGGTCATATCGAACACTGCCGGGGACTTGCTGATGTGGGTGTAATCGAACTGCTCGATTAACTCCTGCAGCGTGAAAATCTCCTCGTTTACAGATGGGCTCCAACCGAGAAGTGCGGTAAAGTTTACGATTGCTTCGGTAACAAAGCCCTGCTCTACCAAATCCTCAAAGGAGGAATGACCGCTTCTCTTGGAAAGCTTCTGATGCTCTTCGTTGGTAATGAGCGGGCAGTGAATGTACACCGGCTCCTCCCAACCAAAGGCCTGATACAATCTCGTATACTTCGGCGTAGAAGAAAGGTACTCGTTACCGCGAACTACGTGGGTAATGCCCATCAAATGGTCGTCGATTACGTTTGCAAAGTTATAGGTCGGGAATCCGTCGGACTTAATGAGAATCATGTCGTCCAGCTCCGCGTTATCCACGGTAATGGTGCCGTAAAGCACATCCGTAAAGGAGGTAGTGCCTTCCGTCGGAGTATTCTGACGGATAACAAACGGCATACCGGCTGCCAAATTCTTCTCAATTTCCTCTTTCGACAGGTGTAGACAGTGCTTGTCGTACTTAGTAATCTCTTTGTCCTCAGAGCCCTCAACCGCAGTCTTTAAAGACTCCAGACGCTCCTTGGTACAGAAGCAGTAATACGCCTCGCCCTTCTCAACCAGCTGCTTTGCATACTCCATGTACAGACCGCTCTTTACGCGCTCACTCTGCACATACGGGCCGAAGCCCTTGTCCTTATCCGGACCTTCGTCATGAAGTAAACCGGTAGTCTCCATGGTACGATAAATAATATCTACAGCACCCTCTACCAAACGGCCCTGGTCCGTATCCTCAATTCTTAAAATGAAATCACCGTCGCCGTGCTTTGCGATTACGTATGCATACAATGCGGTTCTTAAATTACCCACATGCATTCTTCCCGTCGGGCTCGGTGCATATCTGGTTCTGATTTTCATAACTTGTTCCCTCTTTTCTATGAATTACGCTTGCCGGCCTAACCGACAAGCGCATTTTTAATCCAACTAAATTTCAGAATCTTACTCCTCCGGCATATCCCAGTTATGGTAAACTTCCTGCACATCGTCATCTTCTTCCAAAAGGTCGAGAAGCTTGTTCATGCTCTTAATGTCCGCCTCATTGGAAAGCTCTCCCCAGGTCTGCGGAATCATGGTAACTTCTGCGGAAACCATGACGATACCCGCCTGTTCCATTGCCTCACGAACTTCGCTGAAGGAGTCCGGATCGGTAAGGATTTCAAAGCTGTCCTCTTCCTCCACAAAGTCCTCTGCACCTGCGTCAAGAGCGGTCATCATAAGCTCGTCTGCGTCTCCGGAATAATCTTCCTTTGCCACGATAATCTGACCCTTCTTGTCGAACATGAAGGATACACAACCGGTGGTTCCCATGTTACCGTTACCTTTGGTAAATGCGCTGCGCACGTTTGCTGCGGTACGGTTTTTGTTGTCCGTAAGAGCATCTACAATAATTGCAATACCGCTCGGGCCGTATCCTTCGTAGGTAACCTGCTCGTAATTGACACCGTCTCCGTCGCCGGCAGCCTTCTTGATACTGCGGTCGATGGTGTCGTTCGGCATGTTGTTTGCCTTTGCCTT
>CALBKM010000026.1 GCA_937895705.1 uncultured Clostridia bacterium | reverse complement strand
AATGCTGACAAATATTTTATAAATGCTTTCTTATCCATAATAACCTCTTGCTTTTTGATATTGAGAAGTATATCATAATATCGAGCATAACAAAAGCAAATATTTGTTATATCTAAAATCACATTTAGGAATAGGTGTTATTATGGACATGAATTTGCAAAAATACCTCTCTTTTGTGAAAACGGTCGAATACGGGAGCTTCACAAAAGCGGCAGAAATTCTTAACTATACCCAATCCGGTGTCAGCCGAATGATTTCAGACCTAGAAAAAGAATGGAATATCACACTTCTTGAGCGAAGCAAATACGGTATCAAACCTACAAGTGACGGCATGAAGATATTACCATATGCCCAAAACCTTTGTACTGAATTTAATAAACTCCAAATGCAAATAGACGAAATCAACGGACTTGACTCAGGTTTAATTCGCATCGGTACTTTTTCAAGTGTGGCTACTCACTGGCTTCCTAACATAATCAAAGAATTTCAAAAAGATTATCCTAATATTGACTATGAACTTTTGTTAGGTGATTATACTGAAATTGAAGAATGGATTCATACAGGCAGAGTCGATTGCGGATTTTTAAGGTTACCAACTCACCAAGAATTTGAAACCATTTTTTTACATCAAGATAAGCTTATGGCAATTATCCCCGAAAATCATTCTTTAAGAGACGTTGACCAATTTCCTGTCTCTGCACTTTGTAATGAACCTTTTATGCTACTCGAAAAAGGAGCCAAAGCGGAAATATCTGAAATATTCGAACGAAACAATCTAACACCAAATATGAAATTTACAACTTGGGATGATTACGCTGTTATGTCAATGGTTGAAAGCGGTCTTGGAATCTCCATATTACCGGAACTAATCTTAAGGCGTGTCCCATATAGGATTCTATCAAAAGAATTAGATGTTCCTGCTTACCGTGATATAGGTCTCGCACTAAGAAGCAAAAAAAATGCTTCTCTGGCAGTAAAAAAGTTTTTGGACTATCTGAAATATCGCTAGTTCCCCCCAAAAAAACTCTACGCTTTCATGCTGTAGAGTTTTTTGATATATGCGCAAACTTCAAATTTTCCGGCCCTTTTCCCAAAACTTTCCCCTACAGGCCAACCTTCAAAGCAAGAATTACTTTATAATCCCCGCCTTCTTCAGTTCCTCCGGCGCTTCCTTCCACAGCGCCAGCCTGTTATTCTTAAAGCGATTATCAAAGGTCACATCCTCCACAAACCAATCCGGTTTCACAAACTCCGCTGCCGCCTTCTCGTCCGGGAATTCCACCTCCGCAAACACAAGGCCTGTCAACTCTCCCGCAAAGATATCCAACTCGATGGTATATGTATCGTAAGGAATCAAATATCGGGTCTTCGTAATCACACGACCGTCCACTTTGGAGAGAAGCTTCTCGTAGGCCTCTTTTGTTAACGGCATCTCCTCTTCTCTGCACACCTGCGCCGTAGCATCCGCTTTTTGTTCCATTCCCAGCTTTGATTTATAGCAAAGGATGTAGCTTGCCTCGCCGTTTTTCACGGACTTTCGTACACGAACCACCGGATGAGTGCAAAGATATCCCTGCTCCAGCTCTCTGCAGACATACTGCTCCAAATCCGCCGGCACGGCGGACACGGTAAATTTACGTTCGATTTCCATAGACGGCCCTCCTATTGTTTCTCCTTATTCACGTTCACCAATCACTTCACTCTATCGTTCATTCCGCAAAATAGCACGGGTCACCAGTACGGTAATTCCGATACAGACCGCAAACGCTCCGGTTACCACCGTATGCTTCCAGAACTTTCTTTTGCGAATCCGAGCCGCCAGAGCTTCATAGTCAAACTCATACTCCGGTCTCGGTTCCGGCTCGAAATGTAACTCTTCCTGGTTCAGATGAGCATATTCCCTATAAACCTTTCGGCATGCTCTGCACCCTTTTAAGTGAGTTCTGACTTCCCGACGGGTCTCTTCGCTGACGGTGTTTTCCTGAAACAATACAATTAAATCCTGTACCGCATTACAACTTATACTCATGTTCCAACTTCTCCTTTAACATATTTTTTGCCCGGAAGTACAGCACCTTTGCCGAACTTTCCGAAATACCCATTGCTTCCGCCACTTGTTTAAAAGACATCTCCGCATAAATACGGAGTGCCACCACTTCCAAATTCTTTTGCGGCAACTCCAACAGTACCTCTCGCACCTTTTCCGTCACTTCCCTGCGAAGCATCCGGCTTTCCGCAGATGCCTGGCCCTCCTGTTCCATAAAAAAGGTAACTACATCATCCAGCCGAATTACTTCCCTGGACTGCTTTTCTTTCTTCAAATATCCGAAATAGGTATACTTTGCAATGGCCGCCAACCACGTAAACATACTACTGTTTCCTTTATATTTCCCGAAGGACACAAACGCCCGGTAAAAAGTCTCCTGGGTCAGCTCCTCCGATAACTGCGCATCACCGCTGAGACGATACAAAAAACTGTATATCTTCGTCTGGTAACGCACATAAATCTCTTCAAAATCTTCCAAAACGAAAAATCCCCCCTGTCTTCAGGATTCAAACTTTTACGGTTAGTATAACATACTTTTTTTCCTTTGGGTACAAAATTTTTTTACCCCCCAAAAACCGTTGTTTTTCTGCCTTTTGAATATTTCTTTCCGTCTTTGGTAAAAATATTTTTATTTTTCCTGTAACTTTTTTCCTCTTTCTTCCACTAACTTATCGAATGGTCTTTTTGAAAGGCCCGTAGCAAGGATCTTATTTCCCTGCCGAATGAACTTTTTGGAGGATATTATGTTTCATATAATCGGAACCGGTATGTACGTACCGGAACGTATCGTCACCAACGACGAGCTTGCAACCATGGTAGATACCAATGACGAATGGATCAGACAGCGTGTCGGCATCGCCGAGCGCAGAGTCAGCACGGAGGAATGGACTTCCGAGATGGCGCACAAAGCAGCCCTGGCAGCATTGGAAAACGCAAACTGCAAGCCGGAGGACTTAGACTATATCATTACCGCTACCGTAAGCGGCGAAACCGTTTCCCCGTCCACCGCCTGCATGGTACAGAAGCTTCTCGGAGCTACCTGCCCGGCCATGGAGCTCAATGCTGCCTGCTCCGCCTTCCTTTTCTTGCTGGAAACCGCAGCAGGACTCTTTGCCAGAAAGAAAGCAAACAAAATCCTGGTGGTAGGCGCCGAACGCCTCAGCGGCATTATGGATTGGAGCGATCGCGGTACCTGTATTATTTTCGGCGACGGAGCCGGCGCTGCCGTTCTTTCGAATGACGAGGATGGTTATCTGGATTCCGTTGTGACCGTACAGGGCAACGACGAGGTCATTAAGATTCCGACCGCCATCGGTTGCTCCCCGTTCTTTACCAAAGAAGCGGATTCCCCGTATATTCATATGATGGGACAGGAAACCTTTAAGTATGCCGTAAGTTCCATCTGCAACGATGTGAACACACTTCTTACCCGGAACAATCTGACTTTGGACGATATCAGCTACATCGTACCGCATCAGGCGAACAAACGTATTATTGACTTTGCCGCAAAGCGTCTTAAGACCAGCGAAGACAAGTTCTTCCTTAACATCGAACGCTACGGCAACACCTCCAGTGCGAGCATTCCGATCGCCCTGGACGAATTAAACCGTGCCGGCAAATTAAAGCGGGGCGACCACATCATCCTTACCGCTTTCGGCGGCGGCCTTGCAAACGCAGCCTGCCTCATTCGCTGGTAAACAGTTATCCGCCGGTTCGGTTCAACCGCCACAGGCGGTCGGCACATTCCCACGCATGAAAACAACATGCGACATCCATCGGTAACACGCCTGCGGATTACCAAAGGCTTGTTCATAAAAACAATCTATTTATAAAAAAGGAGAACGAAACTATGTTAGACCAGATCAAAGAACTTTTAGCAAACAGCCTCTCTATTGATGCAGACTCCATCACCGAAGCAAGCAGCTTCTCTGATGACCTCGGTATCGACTCTCTCGATATCGTTGAGTTACTCATGAACGTAGAAGAAGAATTCGGCGTTTCCATCGAGCCGGATCCGTCCATCGCTACCGTAGGCGACCTCATCGCGAAGATCGAGGAGCTTAAGAACAACTAATACGAGGTACATTATGATTCAATCGAAACTCTGTGATTTATTAGGAATTACCTACCCGGTTTTCCAGGGTGGTATGGCGTGGATTGCGGACGGCAAGCTGGCCGCTGCCGTATCCAACGCAGGAGGCCTGGGCATTATCTCCGCCATGAATGCGGATGCAAATTACCTTCGCGAGCAGATTAAAATCGCCCGGGAGCTGACCGATAAGCCCTTCGGCGTAAATATCATGTTAATGAGTCCGCACGTTGCCGAAGTGGCACAGGTTGTGGCAGAGGAAAAGGTTCCGGTGGTAACCACCGGTGCAGGAAGCCCGGCTGCCTATATGGAAGCCTGGAATGCCGCAGGGATTAAGGTAATCCCGGTCATCGCTTCCGTTGCCATGGCAAAGAAAATGGAGCAGTGCGGTGCTACCGCAGTGGTTGCCGAAGGTCAGGAATCCGGCGGACACATCGGCGAATTAACGACTATGGCTCTGGTTCCGCAGGTTTGCAGCGCAGTATCCATTCCGGTACTTGCTGCCGGAGGTATTGCGGACGGTCGCGGTATGGCTGCAGCTTTTTGCCTCGGTGCATGCGGCGTGCAGTTAGGTACCCGTTTCCTCGTTGCAAAGGAATGCTCCGTACATCAGAACTATAAAGACATGGTATTAAAAGCAAACGACACTTCCACCATCACCACCGGAAGACGCTTCGGCGGAAATACCTGCCGTTGCATTAAAAACCCGTTCAGCCGCGGTTTCTCCAAAATCGAGTATGCACCGGAGACAACCGCCGAGATGGTTGCGGAACTGGGTGTAGGCGGTCTTCGTAAGGCTGCCGTGGACGGTGATACCAAGGAAGGCTGTTTCTTAGCCGGCCAGATTTCCGGTATGGTAAACAAGGAACAGACCGCCGCAGAAATCGTTACAGAGCTCGTAACCGAATGCGAAGCTCTTTTGAAAGGAGTAAACGCATGGGTAAAATAGCATTTTTATTTTCCGGTCAGGGTGCACAGCACCCTGGCATGGGAAAAAATTTATATGAAAACTTTAGCGAAGTAGCCAAGCTCTTTGATAAAGCAGAAGAACTTCGCCCGGGCACTCTTGCCCAGATGTTTGAGGGAGACGAAGCAACCCTTCGCGACACCGCAAACACCCAGCCGTGTCTCTATCTGGCAGATTTAGCTGCCGCTTTGGCAGCAAAGAGTTCCGGCATTACGCCGGATATGGTAGCGGGCTTTTCCTTAGGAGAAATTCCTGCCCTTGCTTTTGCAAAAGCCTATACTCCGGAGACCGGTTTTGAGATCGCATGCGCCAGAGGCCGCCACATGGCGAAAGCCGCAGCGAATGCACCCGCAGGCATGGCAGCCGTTGTAAAGCTGCCGAACGAAACCGTAGAGGAGCTTGCCTCCCACTACGAACATGTATATCCGGTAAATTACAACTGCACCGGACAGTTGGTTTGTGCGGGAAGCACGGAAGAGCTTCCGCAGTTTTATGAAGAAGTAAAGGCCGCAGGCGGTCGTGCCCTTCCTCTTAAGGTAGGCGGCGGATTCCATTCCCCGTTTATGACCCCGGCCGTAGCGGAATTTGAAAAGGATTTGGCAGGATTTGATATTAATACCCCGTCTCTTCCGATTTACGCCAACCTGACCGCGGCTCCTTACGGCGATAACGTAAGAGAGACCATGTGCGCGCAGGTCAATCACCCGGTGCTTTGGGAAAAGATTATCCTTTCCATGGCAGAGCAGGGTGTCACCACATTTATCGAAACCGGTGTCGGCAATACCTTACAAAAGCTGGTGGAAAAGATTGTTCCGGACGCAAAGAGTTTTGCGGTAGAAACCAAGGAACAGCTTGATGCGGTTCTTGCCGAACTGGGGAAATAGGGAAAGGAAATTAACATGGAAAACAATACATCTTTAAACAATAAAGTTGCCGTCGTTACCGGCGGCTCCCGCGGCATCGGCCGTGCCGTTTGCGAAGCATTCTGCAAAAACGGCGCCGATGTGGCATTCTTAGACGCAGGCAGCATGGAGGTTGCGGAAGAGACCGCTGCTTACCTTGCACAGTTCGGTACAAAAGTAAAGGCTTATTCTTGCGACATTTCCGATTTTGACAAGACCACGGAAGTGTTCAAAGAGATTCTTGCGGACTTCGGTACCGTGGATATTTTAGTAAACAACGCAGGTATCACCAGAGATAAGCTGCTTCTTTCCATGAAGCCGGAGGAATTCACCTCCGTCATCGACATCAATCTGGTGGGCGCTTATAACACCGTAAAGCAGGTGTATCCGGTAATGTTAAAGAAGCGCGCCGGCAAAATTATCAACGTCAGCTCCGTAGCCGGCGTCATGGGTAACCCGGGACAGACCAATTACGCTGCATCCAAGGCCGGCTTAATCGGTTTTACCAAGTCCATCGCAAAGGAGCTTGGCAGCCGCGGCATCTGCTGTAACGCCATCGCTCCGGGCTTTGTAAGAACCCCGATGACCACTGCCTTTGCAGACAAGGAAGAATTCGTGAATGCCATTCCGATGAAGCGGTTCGCAGAGCCGGAGGAGATTGCAAACTTAGTATTATTTCTGGCATCTGACATGGCAAATTATATTACGGGCGAAGTCATCCGCATCGACGGCGGCATGGCAATGTAGGAGGAGAACATTATGAGAAGAGTTGTTGTAACCGGTCTCGGCGCTGTGACCCCGATCGGAAATAATATGGAAGAATATTGGAACGGTCTTGTTAACGGCGTAAACGGCATCGCACCGATTACCCGCTTTGATACCACGGATTTTAAGAGTAAGCTTGCAGCGGAAGTTAAGAATTTTGACCCGTCCGCAGTACTGGATAAGGGTACCGTTCGTAAGGCCGACCTTTACACCCAGTACGCTTTGGTTTCCGCGGACGAAGCCATGCAGGACTCCGGTCTTGCCGGAAACATTGCAGAGGAAGAACTTGGCGTATACTTCGGTTCCGGCGTAGGCGGCATCGAAACCACCTTAGAAAACCACGAAGGCATTCTTGCCGGTGGTCCGAGAAAGGTTTCCCCGCAGTTCGTTCCGAAGATGATTATTAACATTGCGGCTGGCCAGATTGCCATCCGTTTCAATGCCCACGGTAATGCTATGTGTATGTCCACCGCTTGTGCAACCGGTACCACCGCCATCGGCGAAGCATACCGTGCAATTAAGGACGGGTATCTCACCGCAGCCATTTGCGGCGGTTCCGAGTCTTCCGTAAATCCTCTTTGTGTCGCAGGCTTTATTAACTGTATGGCACTGTCCCAGGCTACCGACCCGAACGAGGCTTCTCTTCCGTTCGATTCCCGTCGGGCAGGCTTTGTTCTCGGCGAAGGTGCCGCTACCCTCATTTTAGAGGAGTACGAGCACGCAGTTGCCCGGGGCGCAAAGATTTACGCAGAAATCTGCGGTTACGGCGCTACCTGTGACGCACATCACGTGACCGCTCCGGACCCGGAGGCGACCTACACCGCAAAGGCCATCGAAAAGGCATTGGCAGGGGTAGAGTATTCCACCGATTCCTTATACATCAACGCACACGGCACCGGTACCGCATTAAACGATGCTACCGAGACCAAAGCCTTCAAGCTGGCATTCGGCGAAGAAGGTGCGAAAAACGTAAAAATCAGTTCCACCAAGTCCATGACCGGTCATATGTTAGGTGCCGCGGGCGCTGCGGAGGCCATTGCCTGTGTAAAGGCTCTGGAAACCGGCATCCTTCCGCCGACCATCAACCTGACCAGTCCGGACCCGGCACTTGATCTTAACTACATTCCGTGTAAGGCACAGAACATACAGGTAGATACCGCAATCTCCACTTCTTTGGGATTCGGTGGTCATAACGCTTGTATTGCCTTCCGTCGCGTAAAATAATCGAGGTGACAGCATGAACAAAGAAGAATTGATGAATATCCTTCCCCACCGCGACCATATGCTTCTGGTTGACGAGGCAGAGGTAAAGGACGGCGTGGCATACGGAAAGAAAACAATAACCGGAGAGGAGTTTTTCTTAAAGGGACATTTTCCGGGCAACCCGATTGTACCGGGTGTGATTTTGTGTGAAATTTTAGGCCAATCCACCTGTGTCCTCTTTCAGGACATGGCGCAGGGCAAGGAAATCACCACCCTGTTTACCGGTCTGGACAAAGTTCGCTTTAAGAATCCGGTAAAGCCGGGAGATGTATTTGAAACCGAGTGCTCCGTTATTAAGAGCAAAGCCCCGTTTTATTGGGCAAAGGGTGTGGGCAAGGTAAACGGTAAGCTTTGCGTTTCCGCAGAGTTCTCCTTTGCCATTCTGCCGAAAGAGGAGGCATAACTATGATTTTTGAGAAATGGATTGCAGCTTTTACACACGAAAAAATGACCTGTGGTGCCTGCAAAAAAGAGTTTTCCGTAAAGGAGCTTCGTAAGTCCCTTTACATCTGCCCGGAATGCGGCAAGTACATTCGTATCGGCGGCAGGGAACGTATCAATCAGGTGGTGGACAAAAAGAGCTTTACCGAGTTTGCCACCGGTCTTTCCAGCGTGGACTTTTTGGAATTTCCGGGTTATGCCGACAAGCTTACCAAAGCCATTGACACCACGGGAGAAGACGATGCGGTTATTTGCGGTCACGCTACCGTAGGCGGCCATCCGTGTGCGATTTTCGTCATGGACTCCCGCTTCATGATGGCAAGCATGGGCTCCGTAGTAGGAGAAAAAATCACCCGTACCTTTGAGTACGCTACCGAGCATCATATTCCGGTCATCGGCTTTACCGCTTCCGGCGGCGCAAGAATGCAGGAGGGTATTATTTCTCTTATGCAGATGGCAAAATGCAGCGCTGCGGTGAAAAAGCATTCTACCGAGGGGAATTTATATATCACGGTACTGACGGATCCTACCACCGGCGGTGTTACCGCTTCCTTCGCAATGCAGGGAGACATCATCCTTGCGGAGCCGAATGCGCTGGTTGGATTTGCGGGCCGTCGCGTCGTAGAACAGACCACAAAATCTCAGCTTCCGGATAATTTCCAGAGCGCAGAGTTTATTTTAGAGCATGGATTTGCGGATGCCATTGTTCCGAGAGAGGAATTAACCGACACCCTTTCCACCATCTTAAAGCTTCACAGAAAGGAGCGTGTAGCGGGATGACACCTTACGAAAAGTTGAAAATGACACGTCAGAACGGCAGACCGACCGGCATTGCCTATATCAACGGAATCTTTGACGACCGTATCGAGCTTCACGGCGACCGCCGTTTTGCGGAAGATGCCGCTATCATTTCCGGTATCGGAAGCATCGACGGCATGCCGGTAACCTATATTGCCATCGAAAAGGGTACCGATTTGGCAACCCGTATGAAAACCAACTTCGGTTGTCCGAAGCCGGAAGGCTACCGTAAAGCGTTACGCCTTATGAAGCAGGCGGAAAAGTTCGGCCGCCCGGTGGTATGCTTCGTGGACACCCAAGGTGCTTTCTGCGGTGCCGACGGTGAAGAGCGCGGACAGGGCGAAGCCATCGCGGAAAACATTATGGAGATGCTGGGCCTTCGGACCCCGACCGTTTCCATCGTCATCGGCGAAGGCGGCAGCGGCGGTGCTTTGGCACTTTGCTCCGCAGACCGTGTTTACATGATGGAGCATGCGGTATACTCTGTAATTTCCCCGGAAGGATGCGCGAGTATTCTTTGGAAGGATGCTTCCAGAGCAGAAGACGCGGCACAGTGCTTACGCATTACCGCCGACGATATGAAGAGCTTCGGTGTTGCGGAAACCGTTATTCCGGAAAACGCCGAGGACTTTGCGGCCACCTGTACCATCATCAAAAAGCATTTAAAAGAGGACTTAACCGAGCTGTTAAAGAAAAAGACCGATGCCCTTTTAGAAGACCGTTATATGCGCTTCCGTAAGTTCGGCATCTATGAGGAAAACGGAGAAACCAGGGGAACCGTGGCGTACTCTATATAAGAATGCGGTCCACGATGAAATCGTCAGTTTCTAATCCTTTTTTATAATATTTTACTCTTACAAAACCGGCTGCCACAGAGTATGTGACGGCCGGTTTTGGTGTTAAATTCTATTTTCTTCCAATACACTCTACATCATTAAAAAATCAATCAGACTGATATGAATCACACCATCCCTTGACATCGGAACACGATCCATAGAAATTACATACTTCGGATAATTGTCTTTGATTCCTTCGTATGCTCCAAACTCACGCTCTATTACTTTTTCATCACTCAAAAGATATGCCGCCTGAATATATATCTTTTCTTCCCCTCTTGTAGCGATAAAATCCACTTCGCCTTTATAAGTCTTCCCGATATACACCTGATATCCTCTGGCAATCAACTCATTATAACATATCGTTTCCACGATATAGTTATACTCATCTTTTACCCGATTCTTCTTGATATGAAAAAAGCCAAGATCACACACGTAGGTCTTTTCTTCATAAGAAAGGATTCGCTTCCCCCGGATATCATATCTGGACACCTTATCACAAATACACGCCTCCGTAAAATAACGCAGATAGTCATATACCGTAGGCGGCGTCACCTTCTGCATCTCCTCCGATAATGTATTTGCAATTCCGGTTCCCGAAATTGTAGTAGATGAGTTTGCCACAACATACTCCAATATCCGTTCCAACACAACCGGCGAAGCCACCTTGTTCCTCATTACAATGTCTTTTAACACCACCGAATCAAAGATATTGGATAACACCACTGCTTTCCCCGTCGGGTCTTCCTCCTTACAAACCAAAGGAAAACCTCCCCAGGTCATATACTCGTCTAACAATTCTTCTTTCGTTTTGTCAGTCCCGTTCATCGTCTTATACTGATAGTACTCTTTAAAACAGAACGGCATTACACGGAACGAAAGCGTCCGTCCGCTCAAATGGGTTGCAAGCTCTCCTGACAGTAGCTTTGAGTTTGACCCTGTAATAAAAATGCTGATGTTATGTGTCGCCCGGAACGAATTAATTACAAGTTCGAACTCACTGACATTCTGTATTTCATCCACAAAGAGATAATATTTCTCTTCATCCTTTATCTTTGCTTCCACATATTCATATAAAGCATCTGCCGTACTGATTTTCCGATATTTATAGTCTTCAAAATTAATATAGATTATGTGTTCCTCTGTAATGCCTCTTTCCAATAACTCATCCACAATCTGTCGCATAATCGTGGATTTTCCGCAACGCCTGATCCCGGTAATAACCTTAACCATCTCCGAATCATAAAACGGACGAAGTCTCTCTAGGTATAATTCTCTTATAACCATGTTGCACCTCCTCTTCGATATTTGTCTAAGTACTTACATGATACCCTACTTTTTCTGTTTTCATTATATCATTCCTCCGGAGAAAATGTCAACCGAATAAAATGCACTTTATTCGGTTGACGTTTTTGCCTTTTGAATAAAGTGCATTTTATTCGTTATAATATTTTCTTCGTCGATACGACTTCTATTCTCAGCCTATTTGTTTCCCGTTAGTTCCCCGACTGCAATCTCCCTCGTCGGCCAGAAAGCGCACAAATGCAGACGGGTGATTTTCCCAACGAACGGATAGAAAGACTTCATAAGCACCGGAAGCGCCGCATAAACCGCCTCCGGCTCGTCAATCAATATAGTTGCATGAGGCGTCCACGGATACTGCTGCATCGTTTCCTTTGCGCAATCTTCATGAAGTGCAGTCAACTCCGGGCTCATGTCCGGTGCTCCGAACAGCACCTTTCCACCGGCAAACATTCCCACATGACTGATATGTACCGACACCGGCGAAACTTCGGCTGCCACCCTTTGCATCAACGCAACCGCTTCCTGCTCCTTTTCAAGCGGGAACGTAGCCAGACTGATATGGTACGGAAGCCCCGGCGTCTGGATACCGGTGAAGCCTGCTTCCTTTAATGTGCTATACCATCCGGACATAATCTCCTGGGATGCATCGTCCAAGTCTGCCATCAATGTTAAAAATTGTTCTGCCATTGATTTCCCCTCCTTTTCCTTTTTCGATGATTCATGTCATTCTAAAAAACTTATTATACCAGAATAATTCATATGCCAAAAAGGAAAACATAAGCACCGATACTGTCATTATCGCCACCCTCACACTTTTCTTTAGCTTATCTGATTTTCTAACCTGAATAATCACCGGTAATGAGGTTATCACTCCGGCCATTCCATACGAAATTAAGAAGCCTTAATAATTCTTTTCAACTCACTTTTCATGGTCCCTCCTAATATACTCAGTACGGAAAGCTTGTAACATCATTTTTATATACACTTATATCTGTCGATTCCTCTAACTTCATATTCTCCCATTCTTGTTGTCTCCTATGGAACTCTTCTATTTCTTTTTGTGGTGTTTTAATTATCATAAAGGTTAGACCTGAAAACAACAACACCACTATAATACTAATAACGAGCTTCGCACCGACTTTTAGCTTTTCTGACTTATGTACCACAATGATAATCGGCAACGCCGCACCAACTCCCGAAATAATTAAGCCTATTAAAAAAGCTAAGAGCATGCTCCCCGTTACACCTTCAAGTATATATATCATTAAAAGACCGATTATTCTGGACACATAATAGGATATCACACACAGCGGTATTAACCACCACTTTCTTAGAATCGTCTTCACTACATTCCTCCTTATTCCGTTCATTACATATCTATCTTTTTATTTTACACCAAAAACGAAAAGGCCACAACGAAAAATCGTCACGACCTTTTTCGATGATTCATGTCATTCTAAAAATTCTTATTATACCAGAATAATTCGTATGCTAAAAAGGAAAACACAAGAACCGATATTGTCATTATCGCCACCCTCACACTTTTCTTTAGCTTATCTGATTTTCTAACCTGAATAATCACCGGTAATGAGGTTACCACTCCGGCCATTCCATACGAAATTAAGAAGCTAACCCACACACTCCCGGTTATATTCCATATATATAAACTAAAAAATGTCCCCACTAATGCAGCAGGAAATAAAATCAGCAGACAAACCGGTATTATCCAACTTTTCTTTATTAAATTTGTAATACGCTCTTTCATATTCCTCCTAATCTACCCAATATGGAAAATCGTGTGTACTCGTATAAAATAAACTATGGTCGTTATTCCAGCATTTAATGCCATGATTAGCGAAAGGATGATTATCTATCTTTTTCCCCTCCGAATCATTTCGTGTAAGTTTTACTTGAGTTCCTGCACGTTTCATAACAACGTTCCCTCCAAGTATATCCCCCACAGCATCTAATTCATAATAAAAGTTAATTAGTTTTTCCTTATATCTCGCCAAAACATCCTTTTCTAATGTAGCATATACCCCCAGGTTATATCCAAGACCGTTAAACGTCGTGCTATGAATAGGTGTTGTTATATTCGCTTTCTTTTTAAACAATCCACCCTCGTTCGCATTATATGTTTTATATAATACATCCTGCACTAATCTTCCACCTAATGAATGACCTACAACATAATAATCATAGTTTTTGTTATAAGAAGTTATATTCTTATATTCACCAAAAGCCACATACGATTGAGGAGAATTCCACCCAAAGCCTAAACCTATATCTGTCGTTCCATCATGTATGCCATCTTGTGCAAACTCAGTTCCCCTTAACGCATAAATTATAGATGTCGGATGATTACTTCTTACAAATTGGATTGCCACACTCCCCAGTCCCCAATCCAAGAAATCTGCCCCCATTTCATCTGCAGAGTCATTTGCATAAACAATAATTGCTTCCTCGAGATAGAAGATGTCCTTCGGTTCCACATTTTTGAAATACACACCATCAGCCCTCGCATCCCCTACCGTACGACCGACATAAGCCTCAAGATTAGTATAACTCAATCCTTCTACCAATGCAAGTGTACGGTCGGTAATCGTATATTCCATCGGATTTGGGTCTTCAAGGTCTGAAATTCCATCCATATCCGTATCTACTCTGTCCGGATAAGAAATCAATTTCCCCTGAACATACATTTTGGAGTTATCTTCGTTATATTTCAAAACAATTTGGACCTCTTGATCATCCGGTACCTTATCACCGTCACTATCTTCTTCGCTTTTATCTAACATTATTTTTCTTCCGTTAAAAGCATACAGATTTTCTTCGTAATAGTCCGGTATACTATCTCCGTCACTGTTCAACTCCAAATCTATACCTTTTTGAATATCTTTATAGATACCAGCCAGTTCATATGCATTGTTTGCAAGATAAAATGTTGCTCCCGTACGTTCCGCCAATGGGCGCATATAATTATTAAAATATGATGTACTATTTCCAAGACCTACCGTATATATTTTAATTCCTTTTTCTTGTGCTTTCAAAACACAATTTGTATGCTGCCCGGTATCGCTTGTACTACCATCACTTAGCACAACCATCACTCTAAGTGTTGTCTCGTCCGTTGCAGTAAACAAGT
Source organism: uncultured Clostridia bacterium (assembly GCA_937895705.1). GTDB lineage: Bacteria > Bacillota > Clostridia > Lachnospirales > Lachnospiraceae > SIG307. The sequence continues at coordinate 16,552 of CALBKM010000026.1, read as the reverse complement.
CAAACGCCTTGTTTATTGCACTATACATATATGTCCCGCCGTATGACTTAAAATCACGTGGCGATAAAAATTGTTTTGCATAAAATTTATCCGCTACCAACTCAGACGTCAATAATCTAACTGATGATGCAAACCATACAACTCCTATCTTACTTTTCTCCGGAAGAGCCGAAATCAAATCACACGCCACGCCTAAACGCGTATAATCAGGATCATTGGAAGCCATACTTCCCGAATCATCCACTACAAAAACAATCTCTACCGAATCATATTTCCCTGTATCATTCCATGTATCCGTCCATTCAAACGCTTCATTATATCCTGTACTCTCTAGAAGTATATATGTCGAAAAGTGCTCTACCGCTATAGATGCAACATTTCCTTCTATCGTTGTTTCCTGTGCCTCTAATTCCTGTTCTGTCTCATTAAAGTAATATATAATCGGCTTTGCTCCCTCCGGTAACAAGGTCGGATCAAACTCAAAGGAAATCCTCGCCGTATCAAATTCTCCCTCGACACTAAAGTTATATGCCGCACCGATATATCCCGGCATATCCTCCGGGAACAAATAGTCACCCAATACCGGGTCAACTGCGAGTGTCTCTACCTGCGCTCCGGTTAATTCCAATTCTACCGAAGCCTTTACTGTATCCTTATATGTTGATGTGTATGTTACGTCAAACGTTTCTTCAGCAGTCAAAGGATTGGTTCCGTTACGCACTTCCCAACCGTCCGATGCTCCATCACCATCTGTATCATAATTTAACGGGTCGGTACCATACTTTAACTCCTCTGCATCCATTACCAAATCACAATCTGTATCGTTATCTCCCGGGTCTAATCCCAAACGGATTTCTTCTCCGTTACTGATCCCGTCCTCATCAGAGTCGAGGGTAACATCCGGTACTCCTTCGGTCGTCTCATGCGTTAGAGGACTCGTTCCCAGTATAACGACTTCAATATAATCGGATAACCCGTCACCGTCCGTATCCGGATTATTTTTATCGGTCTTGTAATATTTTTCCAACGCATCCGTCAGATAATCGCTATCTGTGTCGGTAGTATCTTCAAAATCTATCTCTTCCTCGACATTCCCCGGTGCATAAGAGCTCAACTCACAATTCTCCGGTTCATCCTCCGCCGTTCCGCCTTCTCCGTCAAACCCAAAAGAAATCGTTTCTCCTGCCGCAATATTCGCATTGTGCCCTGCATTTTTAATCACATAATGATTTCCTTCATGCGCTTCAATAACACCGTTCCAGATATTTGTAATCTCTCTGTCAAAATCAAATTCCAGCGTCCAGTCTTCTAATGCAGTCTCTGAATGATTCGTCAGAAGCATTCTTGCAGTAAATCCTGCACCCCAATCACTGTCCAGGATATACTCTACAGAGTACGCTTCTTCCTGTATCTGCGTGTTTTCTCCCAGAAGCTCGTATTCCTTCGGGAATCCGGCAAAGGTTTCGTTCACACTAATTCCGAACTCGATACAGCCACCCACCGGAATATCCGCATTTTGGCTTGCATTCTTTACCACATACTGACCACTCTCACTGCTTACCACCTCTGCGTTCCAGATAGAAGAGAAGCTGTTGTCTAACGCAAAGCTCAAATACCAGTTTTCGATAACACTGTTTCCGGTATTTTCCACCTTTATAGTTGCATTATAACCGCCTTCCCAGTAGTTTTCAAGAGAAAACGTAACATTAAAATTTTCCCCGGTGTAATTATTTACCGTGGTAACACCGTCCCAACTGCTTTCCGTATTCACATTGCCCGTAACTACGGTTTCTTCTGCATAAGCAGCGACTCTTGTCGTACCTACGCACATCACCAGCGTTAAAACAAACGCCAGCACCCTTTTGATTTTTTTACTCATCTTCTGTCTCCTTCTTATTTTTTTACTCCCATGAAAGACGAATCTAAAAGAGTACCCTATCTCTCCTTTAAAACAAAAACAGCCGCAAAGAAAGTAATTCCTTGCGGTCGAACTATCATGAGGTTTCCCTGTTAGATTTCCAGCTTTGCGTCCCATTGTTTCCAGTGGTTTGCCCCTATTAATCTAACTTCATAATACTATTGTCCTATTTTCTTGTCAACTTTATAGCAGTGCAACTAGTCTAATTAATTTGACCCATTTTGTTTACATTTTTTAATCTATATGTTTACCGACTTATTGCTTTTTTATTTCGTTGTGTCTGTACAATTAAACCTTTTTCTTATTCCTTCTCTTCCACCAACTTCTCCTTGCACTCCCCCCTCACAAGTATTATACTAGTCTTAACGAAACACACAGAGCTGTACTGCCTGTCGCTGTATCGTTATCCTTCCGAAAGGAGACATCCCATGGAATTTCACGGTATCAATAAAACGACCCTGTTAGACTTTCCCAAGCACATCGCTTGTACCGTATTTACCGGACGCTGCAACCTACGTTGTCCGTTTTGCCATAACGGGGATCTGGTGTTAGCGCCGGACTCCCAGCCTGTCATTGCCGAAGAGGCCGTTATTTCCTTCTTAGATCGCCGTAAGGACACCTTGGAAGGGATTTGCATTACCGGCGGCGAACCGACGTTACAAAAGGATTTACTGCCCTTTCTGACCAAATGTAAGGAGATGGGGTATCTGACAAAGCTTGACACCAACGGCACCCGCCCGGATGTGATACAGGCTGCCTTAGATGCAAAGCTTCTGGACTACATTGCCATGGACATCAAAAACAGTCCCGCGCGCTATGCCGAGACTGTAGGCTTGTCCTCCGTGCGCTTTTCCGCCTTTGAGGAAAGCGTGGAGCTTGTTAAAAACTGCGGTCTTCCTTACGAATTCCGCACCACGGTGGTAAAGGAGTTCCATACCAAGGAAGATTTCCTTGCCATCGGCGAATGGCTCAAAGGGGCTAAAACCTACGCCCTGCAGGCCTTCAAAGACTCCGGCAACCTCATACAACCGGGCCTGTCCGGCTACTCAAGAGACGAGCTTATGGCTTTCCGGGAGCTTTTGGTACCGTACTTTAACGAGGTACTGCTCCGTGGCATCGACTAATCACAGAAACCAACCAAAGGATGGGTTTTACCATGCAATTTCACTACGAAACCGAGCATTTACACCTGATTATCTGTAACGAAGAATATGCTCCCGCACTTCTTACCTTTATGACCGAAAACCGGGAGTTTTTCGCCCCTTATGAACCCCGCAGGGAGGCTGCCTTTTATACCGAGGAGTTTCAGGCCCAGGTACTGCGGGCGGAGTTTCAGGCCATGCTTCGTCACAGCTACATCCGCTACTACCTGTTCTTAAAAGAGGACCCGACCCGCATCATCGGTACGGTCAGCTTTTCCAACATCTCCCGCACCGACGACAAGAGTTGTCGCGTGGGTTACAAGCTGGATAAGCGCCACACCGGCAAGGGCTATGCCACCGAAGCGCTGCGGCTTCTTTTGTCGGAGCTTCACAAGGACCTGCATATTCACCGGGTGGAAGCGGACATTTTACTGGAAAACGCTCCTTCCTTGCGCCTGATTGAACGTCTGGGGTTTACCTACGAGGGCGTTGCCCGCAGTTCCCACGAAATCGGCGGCGTATGGCGGGACCATCTGCGGTACTCCTATATTTTCCCGCAAAAATAACCAAAAGGTTCTTTTCCGGAAACGGCCATGCCCGTTTCCGTTTTTTTATGTGTCACCGGCAAAAACTCCGGGAACCCGAAAGTCTCCGCCAGTTTCGCTTCTTTTTCGCTGTAACGTCCCGGCACCAGAAGCACATAGTCTTCCCGTTCTTTTCGTTTGCGCCGTCCCAACAGCACATGCCGATACCGATAAAATCCGTGCAACAGGAAACTATTGTCTATGTACTTCCCGCTCTCCTTCGGCAGACAATATAAATCCTCCGGCGTCACCCGTACGGAATACTCCACCCGGCACGGACGGCAAGGCGAATACGCCGGCTTTGTACACAGCATCTTCTCCAGTCCGTCAATGGGCGTGTATCTGCGTCTCCTTTGTATCATCCGGTTTTCGTCTCCCGGGATTTCTCCTCCCGCCGCTATTGTAATTTCTTCCATCAATCGTTTTGCGGACTCCACGCAGGGATTCTCCGGGCTTTCCTGCTCCGGCTTTCGCCGGAACGCTTCCCGAAGCTCTGTCGCCGTCACCTCTTTTCCGTCATACCGGGCACAAAGATACTCATTAAGCTCCGCCCGGGCTCCTTCCGCCGGCAACAGCACAATCCCTTTCCCGGCTCCCGCCTCCGCACAAAGGCGGCACTGGTTTATCCGCACCTCGTTTCGTCCTCTTTCCCCGGTGCTCCCCCACAAATAGGCTGCCTCCGCAAGAGCCTCACCTTTTGTAAAATAATAAATGTCCCACCGTTTCTTTCTCTCTTCCCCAAATAATTCAAGCGCTACCTCCGGCTGTTCTGCCGTACCGTAGCGCTTCAAAATTCCTACACTGCGTTCTCTGATTCCGTTCTTATACAAAAACACATATGCCACTTTTCTCTGCATGCCGCCCCCTTCCGGGACAAGTATGCCTGCCGGGCTTTGTGCTCCCTTCGTCTTTGTCCCACACCTTTTCTCAGTACTATTGTATGAGACTTTCGTCCGGCTCAGAACCGCACATATTCTCTATTCTTTATTTTATCCGTGGCATCCCCGCTTTGTTACTTTTGTTTTTCGATTTGCTCCGCCAGCTCGTTTAAATACACCCAGCGGTCCATCTTTTCCTCCAGGGCAGCTTCCGCCGCTTCCTTGGCCGCGGACAACTCCTGAAGCTTTCCGTAATTGGTGGCAGAGGCCGCAATCTCTTCCTCCAGCACCCCGATCTTTTCCTCCAGAGCAGCGATGTCCGCATCGATGGTTTCGTATTCTTTCTGCTCCTTATAGGAAAATTTAACCTTTTGTTCCCGGTTCTTCCAGGTGGTACGACTGTCGGACTTTTCATTGATCCCGGTTTCCATCCCTCCGGCAGCTCCGCTCGTTCCGGCACCTTTTGCCACATAAGCCCCGTTACCGCTTCCTGCCCCGCGGGTCTTGCCCTCGGAAATCCCCTGAATTACCGGCCGGCCCTCCCGTTCACACACGGCACGGTAGTCGGAATAATTTCCTTCATACCTGCGGATGACTCCGTCTCCCTCGAAAGAAAAAATACGATTAGCCACCTTATCAAGGAAATACCGGTCATGGGATACCGCAATTACAATACCGTTGTACCGGGACAGATAATCCTCCAGAATCGAAAGGGTACGAATATCCAAATCATTGGTAGGCTCGTCCAAAATCAACACATTCGGAGCTTCCATCAGCACGTGAAGTAACGCCAGACGGCGCTTTTCACCGCCGGAGAGCTTTCCGATGACCGTGTACTGCATGGCATCCGTAAACAGAAACTTCTCACACATCTGAGACGCACTGATTTTTCCTTCCGAAGTCTCGATATACTCTGCCACTTCCCGAACGGAATCGATGACTCTGATGTCCGGGTTTAAGGCTTCGTTCTCCTGCATAAAGTAGCCCACCTTAATGGTGGTGCCGAACTCCACCGTTCCCGCATCCGGCGCAAGTTTGCCGGTAATCAGTTTCAAAAAGGTACTTTTTCCGCAACCGTTGGGTCCGATAATACCGATGCGGTCCGTGGAAAGAAAAATGTAACTGAACTCCTTAATCAGTGTCTTTTCTCCGAAGGACTTGGAAATACCGGTTACTTCGATGGTCTTTTTCCCCAAACGGGACGACAGGGCGTTGATTTCCACCTCACCGTCCGTCACAATCTTCTCGCGATTCTTTAAGGCCTCAAAACGCTCGATATGGGCCTTCTGCTTTGTGGAACGAGCTCTGGCTCCCCGCATCATCCACGCCAGATCCTGACGATACAGACTTTGGTTCTTCCGCTCCGTGGCCAGCTGCATCGCCTCCCGCTCCGCCTTTAAAAGTAAAAAGCCGGTGTAGTTTTCCTTATAAGAATACAGTTTTCCCTTGTCCAGCTCCACAATCCGGTTGGTCACCGCATCCAAAAAATAACGGTCATGAGTAATCATTACCAAGGCTTTGCCGTTTTTCTTTAAATACTCTTCTAGCCATTCCGTCATGGCGGAATCCAGATGGTTGGTCGGCTCGTCCAAAACAAGCACATCCGCAGGCATCAGGAGCGTCCGTACCAACGCCGCACGCTTTCTCTGTCCGCCGGAAAGAGTGGACGGTACCGCATCCGTTTCCGGAATCCCCAGCTTGCGAAGCATAGCCGCCGCCTCGCCCGGAATGTCCCGGTACTCTTCCGGGTGCACCAGACCTTCCACTATATTTTCAAGTAGAGTTTTCTCGTCCGAAAACACAGGATTTTGCGGCAAATAGGAAATCCGTACTTCTTTCCCTTTGATGACCGTTCCGGCATCCGGCTCCTCAAGCCCCGTCAAAATCCGCAAAAATGTGGACTTTCCCGTTCCGTTGATGCCGATAATTCCGATACGATCCCCTTCGTTAATGCCCAGGGAAACATCGTCAAATAACATCCGCTCCGTATAGCTTTTTGAAACATGTTCTATGGTAATCAGGTTCATATTGCCTCCGAGTTATCTTTTCTGTTTCTAAGTGTAACATAACTTTCGAGTTTTGTACACACTCATGAGGATAGAGTTCCGCACGCGGAACTCTTGCGCCGGGCGCGGTCGCTTGCGGCACCTTCCTATGCAAAAGCGTGCACAGCCACAGCGGAGCGTTTTTTGCTCTATAGGGAATGCGCAATTTCCTACAGAGCAAAAAGAGAAAGACCGACCATCAGTCCGGTCACTTACGTACCGCACTTTCAAGCCGGTCTTTCTCTTTGTCATTGCACGTTCCCCAACGTTTTCTTCCTCTAATCAATACCTTCTCCAATATTGATCGCTTATACACTATATCATATTTAGAAAATATTGTCAATAGGACCAATGATTCACTTTCTTCTTTTGTGAAACTTGCACAAAACCCTAAGAGAAGAAACGTGTCAAAAGCCGGGTCAGAGATTCTACATCCTTTCTTCCCGCCAATTCTCTGGCCGAATGCATGGCAAGAAGCGGCACTCCCATATCAATGGTTCGCATCGGAACCCAGGAAGAAAGAATCGGTCCCAGAGGACTTCCTCCCGCCATATCCGAATGATTTGCCACCTTCTGGTAGCTTACACCCTCTTCTTCGCAAAGCACCTGCACAACCGCCACCGTCTCCGTATCAAAGGCATAACGCTGACTGCTGTTGATCTTCAATGCGATTCCTTTGTTCATGGTGGCACGATTCACCGGATCGTAAACATCCTGACGGTTCGGATGAAGCGCATGGGCACCGTCTACCGATAACATAAAGCTCTTTGTAAGGGCAGACTGCATCGTTTCCCTCTCTACGCCCAGGCCCCCGTAAATCCGCTCAATCACGGTACCGGTCAGGGCGCTGTCCGCCCCCTGCTTGGAACGACTTCCGATTTCTTCATGGTCATACAGAACTGCCATACGAATACCCGACTTGTGGGTTCCTTCCGTGATTGCCTGTAACAACGCATAGCAGGAAAGCTGATTATCCAGACGCGGTCCGGAAACAAACTCCTCTTCCTGACCGAGGTAGCAAGAAGACTCCGCACAATATACAGTCAGATCAAAATCCAGAATCTCCTTCGCCTCAACCTGCAGTTCCTTTACCAGCAATTCTTTCAAGTAAGCTTCCTTCGGTTCACCTTCCTTTAACATTCCAAGTAGCGGCAACAAATCCCTCTGCGGCTTACATTCCACGCCTTTATTCACTTCTCGGTTCATATGGATTGCCAGATTCGGCACGGTAAGAAGCGGTCGCTCGAAATCCACGGTCTTAAGCTGCGGCGTATACGCATCCTCTCCCCGCAGTACGACCCGGCCCGCCAAAGAAAGAGGTCGGTCAAACCAGGTATTTAAAATGGCCCCTCCGTATACTTCGATATCAAGACGCTTGTATTCTCCCGACAACAGCTCTGCCGACGGTTTCACTCTCAGACACGGAGCATCCGTATGTGCTACCGCCAGATGCAATGTATCCTCGGTCGAAAACTCCTCTCCCACCGTATACGCAATCAGTCCTGTTCCGAATACACGGATGAAATATCCCTTGCCCTTTTCCGCCTTAATCGGTTCCTCCAGTTTTTGCTCCGTAAAGCCCGCGGCCCGCAATAGAGACGCTCCCAGTTCTACCGCATGATACGGGGTAACCGCCCGGTCCAAATATTCTAATAATTCCATATCGTTCTCCTATCTTTTACATTGAAACGGGGCGTCGCATTCTCATACGACAGCCCCTGATTAATATTACTCTTTTTTATTCCGTTTATTCGCCCTCTCCGGCTACAACTTCGGAAACCGCTCCGCCTGCCGTTTCTTCCGCCACGGTAAACAGCGCAATGTTCTTCTCCAACTCTTCCTTCAATGCAACCAGCTCACCGGTCTGTCTGGTACACTCTTCTAAAATAGTGCCGACCTCATACATGGAAGCGGAAGTTTCCTGTGCACCTGCCGCATTCTCTTCGGCAATGGCTGCCAATCCTTCCACGATATTTACAACGCCTTCTCTCAGGTCTGCCAACGCCTTAGTCTGGGCAGTAATCTCTTTGATTGCCTTCATTACCGCGGATACTTCCGCGCCCAGAGCACCGAACACCTTCAAGGTCTCATCCAGCTTGTCATTCTGAGTTGCAATGCTTTCGGAAACGTTATCCATCGCCTTAACACTGGTATCGGACTTCTTAATCAACGCATCTACAATCACAGTAATCTCCTCTGCGGAATCTCTGGACTGTTCCGCCAGCTGCCGGATCTGATCCGCAACCACCGCAAAGCCTTTCCCAGCCTCTCCCGCTCTCGCCGCTTCGATAGAAGCATTGAGGGAAAGAAGATTCGTCTTGCTTGCAATGGAAGCAATCATATCGGTTGCCAGCTGAATCTGCTGTGCGGATTCGTTCGTCTCGTTGGTCTGCTTCTTAATCTCGTTAATGGCATCGTCAGCCTCTTTACTGATAATCAAAAGCTCCTGCAACGTCTTATCCGCATCGATGCTGTAGTCATCCATCTTTCTTGCACTGGCACTCAGATGCTCCACCTCGGACACCGCCACTTCAATGGCTTCCCCGATTTGTGCAACCTGCGCGTTGGCCTGCATGGTCTCCGTTGCCTGGGAAGTAGCTCCCTTGGCAATGTCTTCCACCGCAAGGTTTACATTTCCGACAGTTTCTGCGATTCTTCCTATGGACTCGTTCATAAGCTCCGAGAACGCTGAAACCTCTTTGGAGGACGCCTGAATATTTCCGACGATTTCATTTAACTCCGTCGCCAACTGTTTTACACTGCGGGCAATATCTCCGACTTCGTCGTTGCGCTTCATATCCTCCTCCGCAACGATAACCCGTAAGTCTCCGCCGGAAACCTTCGTCAAATCCTCCACCGATTTTGTAATCGGCTTTGTAATCTTCTTTACTTCGAAATAACAAAGCGCTCCGGTTCCTGCAGCAAACAAGATACCGAACACAATAAGCAGAATCAGAATACCGTTCATATTCTTGTCGATTCCCGTGCGGTTTACTCCGCAGAAGATAGCACCCACAATTTCACCGGAGCTTTCCTGCATCAGAGGATAATAATACACCGCATACGGCTTACCGTTTATCTTCGCATCGGAATCGTAATAGTACTTTCCCTTATAAACATGCTTTTCCAAAACCTTCTCATAGGTCTTTGCATCCACTTTCGTTCCGGAAGAACGGTTGCCGCCCTCATCCCGGGAAGTGGTCATGACGCAGGTGTCTCCGAAGTACACCATAACATCCACGGCAGCCTTCTCACTCATGTCATCCAAATACTCATACATCGGCTCCATATCCGTGGTACCCTTATAAAACGTACCTCCGGAATAGGAGTAGTCTCCGTGGGTATACACGGTAAACGCTTCCACCGCAGAAACGGCAAGACCTTCCATTTCACCCTGTACCAACTTATGGGTCAGCTTCTTCGCACTGGTTATCGAACTGATAATATAAAAAGCGCTGAGAATGAGAATCGGCCCCATGGCAATGGCAAGAATCCGTACCAATAACGTAACCCATCTCTTCTCCTGCCACAGCATCTTTTTTAAAATCTTCCGTTCCGCTTTGGCAGTCTCTTTCGCTTCTTCCTCTTCTACGTCACTGAAGTCCATTTCGAACATAGCCGGGTCCACATCTTCTTCATCAACCGCAACAAAATCTTCGTCTTTTATGTCGGCAAAGAAATCCTCCGGAATCTCCAAATCTCCATCCGATTCCGCAACCTCTGCGGACACATCCGCAGGCTGCTCCGTATATTCTAAAAGTTCATCTGTCGTACTCATCGCCGTTCTCCTTTCCGGACGTTTCGTCGCACGAAATATTCATCGCAATGTTTGATATAGTATAACATATTTTAACAAAAAAGTCCAGTGATTTCCCTCTGTTTTCTCCAAATTCACCACAGATTACCCTAATTTTACTCACAACTTATCTCTGTCACACACTCCCCCTCCTTTGCGCACAAAATTTTCTTTTCAAGACCTCCTTTTTATGGTATACTATTTGTATTAGTGTATAATTTCCGGTGGCTTGTACTACAAATCGACTCTTAACAGGAGGTTCCCATGAAACATTTGAAATACCGCGTTGTTTCCGTATTCTGCGGATGTGTCTGTTTCTTTCTGGCGACACTTTCCGGCGGACTTCCGGTCAATGCGGATACAACAAAACCATCAGCAAATACGGACTTCCCTTCGGAAGAGTCCCGTTTCCCGGATTTTACACCGACTCCGGCGGTTACAACCGCTTCGACACCAACTCCGGTACCGACAGCGACTCCGGCACCGACAGCGACCTCGCTACCGACAGCGACCCCGCTACCGACAGCGACCCCGACTCCGACGGCTACTCCGGTACCGACAGCCACTCCGACTCCTACCCCGAGTCCGACTCCGGAACCGCTTGAATTTAATAAAGCCATTGCCAATGTTACCGAATACGTAAATGTCCGCGAGGGTGCTTCTACCGACACCAAGATTTTGGGTAAATTGTTTAAGGACGGCATCGCAGACATACTGGGTACGGAAGGGGAATGGACCCATATCTCCTCCGGCAATGTAACCGGGTACGTTTTCTCCGAATACCTGTATTTGGGAGACCGCGCCGTTTCCTATGCGGACAGAATCACCGCTTATAATGCAAAGGTTACCGCCAATACCCTGAATGTCCGGTCCGGTCCGGGTACCGAATACGACAAGGTGGGAAGTGTTACAAACGGAAACACCTTCCCTGCCATTCTTTCTCTTTCCAACAAGGAATGGATTGCGGTTCAATACAATGCGGATACGGTAGCTTATTTGTTTGCCGAATATGTTACCCTGACCTGTAATCAGAAAACAGCCATGACTCTGGCGGAAATTGCCGCCGCGGAACGAGCTGCAAAGATCGAAAAGGCCCACGTAAAGAGCGTGCCTGTCACCTATCGTGAGCCGATTACGCTTACGGAAGAAGATTTGGAGGTCTTCGCACTTGTAGTTGCCGCGGAAGCCTTCTGGGAGCCTTACGAAGGCAAGCTGGCGGTAGCAAACGTAATCCTAAACCGTCTTTTAGGCGGACGGTACGGAGATACGGTCTATGACGTAGTTACTGCCCCGGGACAGTTTGCAGGTTACAGAAGCATCGACAAGTTCAGGACCTACAACCTAACCGACTGTTATAAGGCTTGTAACGAGGCCTTATCCGGTAAAAATAACATCGGTGATTACCTGTTTTTCCATGCGGACTACTATGTAGACGACCACGACGAATGGCCGCTTTTCACCTCTTGGCATAAAATTGCCGGCCATGTCTTCTTTAAACGGAAATGGTAACCGAACTATAACATCCCTCCGAGGATGGTGCTTACCGCTACCCCCGCTGCCGTCGCAGTCAACGCTCCGGCAAGGGTGTAGCGGGTTTTTTTCACTCCCACGGCCATAAAATATACCGACATGGTATAAAACACGGTTTCCGTGGAAGAACAAATCAAAGAAGTCACCTTTCCCAAATAAGAATCCGGTCCGTACTCTTTAAAAATATCCAACACCATTCCCGTTGCGGCAGAAGAGGAAAACAGTTTCACCACCACAAGCGGCACCAGTTCCGCAGGAAAAAAAACAGCCTTCGCCACCGGCTTAAGCAGTCCGGATAACAGTTCCAAAAAGCCGGAAGCACGCAACATTCCCACACCAGTCATCAAACCGATTAATGTGGGCAATATACCTACGGTTACCCTGAGCCCATCCTTGGCGCCCTCCGTAAATTCTTTGTAACTGTCCGTTTTTGAAACAAGTCCGTAACCGATGATGTAAAACAACAGAAGCGGAATACAGAAGTCCGAAAGATACATCAAAATTCTCATTATTCGTTCTCCTTTCTTCCGGTAACCTTAACAAACAATACCGCCGCCAGTGTACTCACTAACGTAGCCGCAATCGCCGGTCCCACAATCTCCGCCGGATTCACCGCACCGTACTGGCTCCGGTAAGCGATAATATTGACCGGAATCAATTGTAAGGAGGAGATATTCAAAATCAGAAATGTACACATGGCCCGGGAAGCCACCTCACGTTTTCCGCCCCGCGCCACGTTCAGTTTCTGTAATTCCTCCATTGCCTTTAATCCAAAGGGAGTGGCTGCCCACCCCAGTCCCAAAATATTAGCCAGCATATTGGAGGCAATATATTCATTGGCCTTGGAATCCTCCGCCACCTCCGGAAACAAAAAACGAAGCACCGGGCGTACTGCCTTTCGGAATCCTTTTGTCAGTCCGGAAGCCTCCGCAATCTTCATTAATCCTGTCCAAAGAGCCATTACCCCGAGCATCGTAACACAAAGCTCCACCGCCTCCTTTGACGAATCCACCGCTGCGGCTCCTACCTCTTTTACATTTCCCGTTAAGGTTCCGTATATTACCGCAATCAAAATCATACCGCCCCACAAATAATTAAGCATAGGCACTCCGAAACAGACTTTGTTCTACTTTACGTTTTTCTTTTCCAAACTATGCCACTCTCTTTCGAATTTCCTGACGCACAGATCAGCACTGCTGTTTGCTCCCCTTCTTGCAAAAAGAAAAACAGGCCTGACACAAGCCTGTTTTTCATACTTCTTCAAACTCATTATTGCTTCAACAACTCCACCACTTCGGAAAACTTCATTCCGTGTGAAGCTTTAATTAAAACCGTACTTCCCTCCGGAACCAATGCATTCCTTTCTTTGCCCAATGCCTCCAGCAACGCTTCCCGCGTTTTAAAATACGTTACCGCGCTGTTCTTTGCTTTCGCCAAAGCGGCCTCGTACATGTGACGGGAATTTTCTCCCACACAAATTACGCGTTCAACGCCTTTCCGGGCTGCATAAGCCCCCACTTCTCCGTGCATGGCATCGGAATCCGCTCCCAGTTCAAACATATCTCCCAATATAGCTATCCTCGGTGCATCCGCCATGCAAAGCAAATCGATTCCCGCTTTCATGGATGCAGGATTTGCGTTATAGCAATCATCAATCAGTGTAATCGTCTCGGTCCGGATCAAATTATTGCGACCACCGATGGCCGATACCCGTTTCATTCCTCTTTGGATTTCCACGGAAGTAAGCCCCAGCAGCTTCGCCACACAGGCTGCCGCCGTAGCATTCAATACCATATGGGCTCCCGGTAACGGTACATCCACTTTGTAACCTTCTCCGGAACCATCCCGTAACACCGCATCGCTGCCCCATAAGCCTCTACTTACCACCTCGGAAGCATAAACGGTCTTTCCTTCTTTGTCTTCCATACCGAAAAAGCAGATGTTTCTGCCTCCTGCAGTCGAAATCGTCCGCAATTTATCGTCGTCACCGTTTAAACACACAGTCCCGTCTTTTGCCATAAAATCAAAGATCTCGGTTTTTGCCTTCAGCACCCCGTCACGGTCTCCAAGGTTTTCTAAATGACACCGCCCGATATTGGTTATTACCGCAATATCCGGTCTTGCCATCTTGCTTAATCGGTGCATCTCTCCAAAATCACTGATTCCCATCTCGATCACAGCTGCCTCGTGCTCCTCACGGATACGAAGAAGGGTTAACGGCACGCCGATTTCGTTATTATAATTTCCCTGGGTCTTCAATACGTTATATTTTTCGGAAAGCACTCCCGCAATAAACTCCTTGGTACTGGTCTTTCCTACACTTCCGGTAATGCCGATGACCGGAATCGTAAGCGTCTTCCGGTACGCTTCCGCAATCTGCTTTAACGCCGCAAGGGTGTCCTCCACCACAAGATAGCTCCCCCAGCGCTCCGCCTCTTCCGGCTCTCTCTGTACCACAGCCAGCAGAGCGCCCTTTTCAAACACCGATGCCACAAAGGAGTGTCCATCCACACGCTCACCCACGGTAGCAACAAACACGCCGCCCTCCGTCACCTGTCTGGAATCCAGCACGACACTGTCAGCCTTTGTTTCTAAAAATGCATCATACGCGCTGTCCGGTCCGCTATATACCAAACGACCTCCCGTAGCCTCCGTAATCTGCCCAATCGTCAAATTCATTCCGATACTCTGCCTTTCTATCTTGCAAATGCTTTCATTAAAATCTTCTCGCAAAGCTGTTCATAGCTGATGCCGACGGCTGCCGCCTCCTGCGGAAGCAAAGAGGTCGGAGTCATTCCCGGAAGGGTATTGGCCTCCAGACAATACAAATTACCCTCTTTGTCCATCATAAAGTCCATGCGGGCATAGTTCTTTAATCGAAGTGCCGCAAACACGTTCTCTGCGATGTCCTGCATTCGTCTGGTCTGTTCCGGCGAAATCTCTGCCGGACAGGTCTCCACCGCACTTCCTGCCTGGTACTTATTCTTATAATCGTAAAATCCCTGCTTCGGTGCAATCTCAATCACCGGCAAAGCCTCGCCGTCCATAACACCCACGGAAAACTCACGCCCGGTAATATATTGTTCGATTACCACTTCGTTATCATAACGGAAGGCCTCTTCCTTTGCCTTCTCATATTCTTCTTCATTCCGCGCCAGGCAAACTCCTACGCTGGAACCGCCGCAACATGCCTTTACAATACACGGGAACGGCACCTTTTCACTCTCCGCTTCTCCCTTTTTCAGCCGAATGCCTGCCGGTGTCGGGATATTGTATGCCTTAAAAATATCCTTTGTAATTGCCTTGTCCATAGCCATGGCCGCGCTGACAAAATCCGTACCCGTATACGGAATGCCCATCAGTTCAAAGCAGGCCTGAATCTTACCGTCCTCGCCGTTAGCTCCGTGGAGCGCCATAAACACCGCATCCGCTTCTCTGCAAAGAGCCAGTACATTCGGTCCGAAAAAGTTCTTATCTCCGTCCGGACGCATAGCCTTGATCTGCTCAATATCCGGGTTCTGCTCGGAAATGGCACTGATATTTTCCGTCCAGTCGTATTCCCGCTCAAAAATCCCTTCCGTGTCTCCTTCGTATCCCAAATAAACATCCAGCAAAATCACTTGATGTCCGTTCTTTTTCAGTGCCTTATATATTCCGCTGCCGGAAATAAGAGAAACGTCTCTTTCCGTACTTGTTCCGCCTGCCAAAACTACTACTTTCATTCTTCTACCGCACCTTTCCGTGTATTTTTACTCATCTAAGTATATATATTAGCACAATGTAAATTATTTGTCAGTAAAAAAATAAATTGACAAATTTAGGAAAATGGAGTACAATGATATTGTTAGATAATTAACAAATACTACATCTATTTTACTTCGGAGGTATCACATGAAAAACGTAGGGATTGTACGTAACTTAGATGAAGTCGGTAGAATTACCCTGCCGATTGAATTACGCAGAAACCTGGACTTACAGGAGGATGACCCGGTAGAAATCATTCAGGAAGGCAATCGCATTATCCTGACCAAATATCAGCCATGTGATGTATTTAACGGCGAAACCAAGGACTTAATCGATTTTTGCGGAAAGAAAATTTCCAAGAAAAATATCAAGAAGCTGGCAAAGCTGGCAGGATTGATTGAAGAATAAACTACATAGGGCCATCGCGGGTTGCGGTGGCCCTGTTTTTATGTTTTCCCAAATATCAACTAATCCGTAAAACTGAAAGTTATCGCTCCGACAAATTGATTAGTCCATTATGTTACGATATATTGTGCTTTTGTATTTCTTCCGGATCTTCAACACGAATATTTTCTATGCATCCACATTTAGTACAGGCATCACATATTACTACTGATTTTCTTTTTCTGATTTTATTTAAGTCTTCCATTGGAACAAAGATTACTCCACATAAGGTAGATTGATTCAACATCACGCCCATAACTAAATCTCCACCGCATTTGCTACATTTCATTTCCATAATTACCCTCCATAATAGTGTGCATTAAATTCAAATTTGTTTATCACCTTACTTCTTTTGCTACTGATTGAAAATCCTATCTAAACATTTACAATCCTTTAAACATACTGGTTAGGAACAAGGCAACAAAAAACAGCACTATACAAACCCAAATTATCAATATGATTCTTTTCGGT
>CALBKM010000025.1 GCA_937895705.1 uncultured Clostridia bacterium | reverse complement strand
CATTGTTTGGAATGACTGCAAAAGAATGGAGAGAAAAGAATCCGGAAGAATCCAAAGAAGGAAATATTCGAGATTACGCAGACTTACTACACTTGATAATTTTGAATAATTTAGAAAATATAAATGCGGAATTAATTGAAATGGGAATGAAACAGCAAGAAAGGTTGGTTCGATTGAACAATTCGGCCAAAAAGCAAATTGAACTTTTACAGCATAACGAAAACATTGCCAAGTTGGAAACAAATAAAAGAAGTTAGAATACATGATTTATATGCCCTTCTCCGGGAAAGAGGGTTCCTTATTCCAAGGATAGCTACTCACTTGTTAGGGTGCCAACCAGGCTGCTATCAATAACAAGTAAGATATCCTTGGCATAAGGGTTATTGAAACTAAATAAGTAAGTCAAGACTGGCTCAGAATCTAAAAGGTTCTGAGCCGGTTTTTTTTGTTTACAAGAAACCTATTGCCAATTCTTCAGTAATATGCTATGATATAATCAAACAAGAACATACATTCGACTGATTGATGTACTATACGGAGGATACGAAAATGGAGATAAACAGATGTACAAAGCCTTCTTTTGTTGTTATCGGAAAAGAGGGCGCAACCACGGACGGAGAAGGCTTCATTCAAAAGTTATGGGCTGATGCCAACAGTCATTTTCATGAGGTTGCGGACTTGGCCAAGAAGGATGAGGAAGGAAAGCTTCTTGGAATTTGGGGCGCTATGTCGGATTTGTCCCGTTCCTTTTTGCCGTGGGAGGACGGTTTTACCAAAGGGCTTTATTTGGCCGGAGTGGAGTGCGGGGATGACGCCGAGGCACCGGCGGGCTGGACTAAGTGGGTGATTCCGGGTTATGAGTATCTTTGGGTGGAATGCGAAGGAGAAGATACCTTCCCTCAGGTGATAAAGTATATGGAAGAGAATCAGATTCCGCTGGTTGGTGCGGTACATGATTTTACCTGTCCGGAGACCGGCAAGAATTTTATGTTTTTCCCGATTGGGAGATTGTAGGAATAAAGGAGTGACGCATGAAATCTGAAGCAATAAAGACCTACTGCAAAAGCAAGCCTTCTACTACCGAAGAGTTTCCTTTTGGAGATGTCCCAATCTGTTATAAGTTGAACGGCAAGATTTTTGCGCAACTTTATCCCTATGAGTATGACTTTAAGATTACACTCAAGTGTACTGCAGACGCAGGTCAGTTTTACAGAGAGGTGTACCCGGGAAAGGTGGTCAGAGGGTATCATTGCCCGCCGGTGCAGCAACCCTATTGGAATACGATTTATTTGGATGATTTTCCGGACGATGAGTTGCTGAACATGATTGATTTGGCCTATGACACGGTGCTTTCTAAGTTGAGCAAGAAAGACCAAAAGCGAATCAGAGAAGAGCAAGACACTTTATAATACGAGGAGGTATCACACATGGCAGTTAAGATTTTAGAAGTAAAGCGCGAGAGTTTCCCGGCTGCCCGGTTAATCGGAAAGAAGTACGAGCATGGTCCGAATTGGGGGGAGTGGTGGCAGAACGATTGGTTTTCCGTGTTGGAGCAGAAGGAACGTCTCTCGGTGAACGGAGATGCGTACATTGGTGCGGTACATATTGTGGACGGTATGCCGGAGTATTGGATCGGCATGTTCTTTCCGGTGGGTACCGAGGCTCCGGACGGGTTTGATTTTGTGGATATGGACGCTTTAGAATATGCGGTGTGTTATTTATACGACAAAGAAGGCAGCGGCGATTTTTATTCCATGGAAACGCATAATCGGTGTTTGGAAGAGCTGAAGTCCCTTGGGTTAAAACGCAAAGAGGACGACTGGTGTTTTGAACGGTATAATTGTCCGCGTTTTACCACACCGGATGAAGCCGGAAATGTGATTTTAGATTATGGTATTTCCATAGTGGACTAACCCGATTTTTAACTTAAGCGAGGTAACAATAGATGAAACTGTATCTGGTCAAACCTGACCTTACCTATTATGAGCAGTATAACGAGATGATGGCCGAATGGTGTGCCGACGGCTCATCGATTTCGCCGTGGTTTTTAGGAGAACCGTTTACGAGTATGGACGAGTTTGCCGGCTTTGTCCGGATGCTGGACGATTGTGAAAAGGGGATTGTGGATAAGAAGTTTGCTTCCTCCTCCTCTTATTTTGTGGTGGATGAGGACGGCAAATTAATCGGTGCTACCAGTCTCAGACATTATCTGACGGTGGAGGGCTATCATTCCTGGGGACATATCGGATACGGTGTTCGTCCCGGCGAGCGGAGAAAGGGATATGCGGTGCAGATGCTTCGGATGATGCTGGAACAGGCCAAGGCATGGAACATTTATAAGGTGTTGATTGCCGCCTATGATAGTAATATCGGTTCCTGGAAAACGGCGGAACAGTGCGGCGGCGTTCTTGAAAATATTGTGTTTGAAGAGGGAGACGATAAACCGATTCGCAGATATTGGATTGAACTATATTAGAAAGATGAAATGCCTATAAGAAGTGTAATGTTTTCTATGGGCTTTTTTTGTGTCGAAATTTCAATATATGTGTTATAATGGGAATAGAAATATTTTTTAAGGAATAGAGGTAACGAACATGCAGATGAATTTCCATAGAAAGCTTCCGATTCCGCAGGAAGTAAAGAAAGAGTTTCCGCTCACCGAGCGCATGGAGCAGGTAAAGGCGGAGCGTGATGCGAGTATCCGTGCGGTGTTTGACGGTAGTTCGGACAAGTTTATTCTTGTGATTGGGCCGTGTTCCGCAGATCACAGCGAGCCGGTATTAGAGTATATTTCGAGGCTTCGCAGGATTGAAGAGCAGGTTTCGGACAAGATAATCATTATTCCGAGAATTTATACCAACAAGCCGAGAACCAACGGCCAGGGCTATAAAGGAATGTTGCATCAGCCGGACCCGGAGGAAAAGCCGGATATGTACAAGGGAATTGTTGCCATTCGTGAGCTTCATTTGGCGGCGCTTCGGGACTATGATTACACCTGTGCGGACGAAATGCTCTACCCGGAAAATTACCGGTATCTTTCCGATATTCTCGCCTATAATGCGGTAGGCGCCCGCTCGGTGGAGAACCAGCAGCATAGACTTACTGCCAGCGGCTTGGAAACCCCGGTAGGCATGAAGAATCCCACCGGCGGAGATTTGGTCGTGATGATGAATTCCATCGCGGCGGCCCAGAGTAGCCATACTTTCCTTTATCGCGGTTGGGAGGTGACCAGTGAAGGAAATCCGTATGCCCACGCTATCCTGCGGGGATATGTGGATTATACCGGAAGAAGTGTATCCAATTACCATTATGAGGATTTGCTTCGTGTGGAAGAACTCTATGAGAAAACGGGACTTGCCAATCCTTCGGTTATTGTGGACACCAATCATAACAACTCCGGCAAGAAGTATTTGGAGCAGATCCGTATTGCCAAAGATGTGGTGCACAGCCGGAACCAGAACGAAGGCATCAAGCGTCTGGTAAAGGGCCTGATGATTGAGAGCTATCTGGAGGACGGTTCCCAGGCCGTGGGAGAGCATGTATTCGGCAAATCTATTACGGACCCGTGCCTTGGTTGGGAGAAGACCGAACGGTTGATTTTGGATATCGCGGAGAAGCTTTAATAAGAAAGCGCAAGCATAATTTGAGAGGATATATTGCTAAAAATATATTAAAAAGTATATCAATAAAACCCAACCATCATGAAAGGTGGCTGGGTTTTTCAATCAATAGAGCAGCGGGTTCCGCTTTATTTCATCTTTTTTCCATGCCGTAATATCCGCCCAAAGAGAGGCAGAACAGAGCAAAGGCAACAATTTGAATCGGAGAGACAACGTAGTTGATAGCGCTTACTAAAGAACCGTAGGAGGAAAAGTAAGCTACGCTGCGTAGGGATGCGTATATTCGGACAATCAGGGTATTTACATATGGTGTCAAAATCCGAAGTACAAGCGTAACGGTGAGGATGGAGATGACATGAGTTGTACTGTTGATTCCGTTGTTCTTTTTTATCAGAAAATAGCTGATTCCGAAAAGTACAAGCGCCGGAATCACAGAGACCAGCAGTTCCAGCGGAATAACGTCTATCTTTCTCAGTTCGGACGGAGCGTGGATTATTGTTTTTACGAATTTTTGACCGATGGTCATGAGAAGAACCAGCAGTAAAGCAAGAGATTCCAGCAAAAGTGCGATGCTGTGCAGTTTTTTTACAGTATTGAAGTTCATGGAGTTTCCCCTATTTCTTTTTTTTTCTAAATGATTATAACACGGGAGATATGTTTTTTCAAGATTCATTTAGGCGTTGGTTGTACGCATTCCGGAGTTGATTTGTACAAGGGATTTGTTATAATGGTTAGAGACTTGATAGGTGCGTGAGCAGGATGGGATTTTATGAGAAAAATGTGGCGCTATGCCATAAAAGACATGGGGAGGATTTCAGAGAGTATGAGATTGCATAAGAAAAAAACAGGATTGGTGTTAGAAGGCGGTGCCATGCGTGGAATGTACACGGCCGGAGTGTTGGATGTGTTCATGGAGAACGGGATTAGCTTTGACGGAGTCATCGGGACTTCCATGGGGGCAATTACCGGATGCTCCTATGTTTCCGAACAAAAGGGAAGAACCATCCGCTACAATAAAAAATACTGCAAAGACAAGCGGTATATGAGCTTTTACAGTCTGTTGAAGACCGGAGACCTGGTGGGTAATCAATTTTGCTATCATGAGCTTCCGGAGAAGCTGGACCCGTACGACAATGAGGCATTCAAACGGTCCGGGACGAAGTTTTATGTGACCTGTACCAACGTGGAAACCGGAGAGGCGGAATATATCAAGATAAATGATATGGTGAAGGAAATCGATTATTTACGGGCGTCCGCATCCATGCCCTATGTGTCCCGTATTGTGGAGTTTCGGGGAAAGAAGATGCTTGACGGCGGTTGCAGTGACAGTATACCGCTTCGCGCATTTACCGAGATGGGGTATGAAAAGAACGTGGTTGTTTTGACCCGACCGGCAGAGTACCGCAAAAAGCCGGAGAAAAAAGGCCTGATACGTCTTTTTTATAAAAAATATCCGAAGTTTGCGGCTGCACTGGAAAACCGGGCGGAGGAATATAACCGGATGGCAGAAGAAATCTTGCGTTTGGAACAGCAGGGAAAGGTCTTCGTAATACGGCCGGAAACTCCGTTGGAGATAGGCAGAATGAGTCATGATGTGAAGAAAATCGAAGGGGCATATGAACGGGGCCGTGCCGATGGTCAGGCGTCTTTGCAGAGGATGCGGCAGTGGTTGGCATCGGAGGAAGGTTGATTGTATTTTATTCAATGCTCCATTGTTTGAAATTTATTCCGGGGGACGGTATACTGAAATCACAAAATAAATCTGCAGTTTATTTTTGAAGGAACGTTTCAGGGAAAGAAATAAAATCAAACAGAAAAGGAGAATATTTTATGAAGAATAATTTAGGTGCTAATATTAAGACGTTCAGAAAGAATAAGGGTTTCACCCAGGAAGAGTTGGCAGGAATGTTAGGGGTTACCCCGCAGGCGGTAAGTCGTTGGGAGTCGGAGGCGGGCCTTCCGGATGTTTCCATGATTGTGCCGATTGCTCAGGCGTTAAATATTACCACGGATGCCCTTCTTGGGTATCATGTGCAGAGTCAGGACGACCGAATTACGGAGCTGGTATTTGCGAAGATGAAGGAGCTTGAGGATGTGGAGTATCCGGGTAAGAGTGCCCTTGCGGTGTGTGAGTATCTGGCAGAGGAAGCCAATAAGAATCCGATGAACTATGACATCGTACTGAAGTATGTACAGCGGGTAGCGGGCTTAAGCTATTATATTGATATGGAACATCTTCTGGATTCTGAGCCGGAGCGGGCGAAGGCAATTCTTAACGACGGTATCCGGAAGGGAATCAACATCCTCCGTTATTGCAACAATACAAAGCAAATCAATAAAGCCCATTATGCGCTGGCCTGGATTTACATTCACAAAAAGGACTTTGACAATGCCAGAGAGCATGTGAATGTACTTCCGGCACTGGAGGGCCATTGTATCCGCGAAGAGATGATGATGCCGCTTACCTTCTTTGAGAAGGGCTTTGATGCTATGAAGGACAGTGCGGTGGAGTTTGGCAGACTTTTGTTTGATGTTATCGTTCATCAGGTAAATACTCTGACCACTCATTACTGCTACTTCGGTACCTTGGAGGAGGCCTTGGAGATTTGCGATTGGTGCGAAGGGGTATTAAATGCGTATGCGAAAAAACCGGAGTATACGACGGATACCCTTCCGTGGGTTTGGAAGAAGTTTTACTTCAGCAAAATGAGTGCCTACTTAAAGGCAGGGGATGAGGAGAAAGCCAAGGAAGTGTGCGACATGTATCTTGCGGGAATCAAGGGAAAAAAGGTGTTTTCCGAGGAAGAGTACCTTGCGGTAGAGAAGGAGTTTAAGGAGAAAATATATATCCTGTGATTCGCATGGGGCCGGTTGTGAAAACGAGCAACAATCAATGTGAAACTTTGATAAAAGTTCACCGGAATCGTAACGGTTTCGGTGGACTTTTATGTTTTATTTTTGTCGAAAACTATGGAAATTTTCCCTGAAATAAGCTATAATAAAAATCGTGTGAGAATACACTATTACAAACCTATTTAGGGGAAATGGAGGATCAGTATGAAGTACGAAATTAAGGGGGGCAACCTTCCTGTGGTGATTTGTCATCTGGAGGCAGGCGAAACAATGATTACGGAGAAGGGCTCCATGAGCTGGATGTCTCCGAATATGGAAATGGAGACCAATACAGGCGGCTTCGGTAAGGCACTGGGCAGAATGTTTTCCGGGGAGTCCATGTTCCAGAATTTGTATACCGCAAAGGGTGGCGAAGGCATGATTGCCTTTGCGTCCAGTTTTCCGGGATCTATTGTACCGTTTGAAATTGCACCGGGCAAGGAGCTGATTGTGCAGAAGTCCGGCTTCTTAGCTTCCGAGAAAACGGTAGAGTTAAGTGTACATGTCCAGAAAAAGTTAGGTGCCGGTTTCTTTGGCGGTGAAGGTTTCATTATGCAGAAGCTGTCCGGCTACGGTGTTGCTTTCGTAGAGTTTGACGGTGCGGTAATCGAATATGATTTGACTCCGGGCCAGAGCATGGTACTGGATACCGGTTATCTTGCAGCCATGGAGGATTCCTGTAAGATGGAGATTCAGCAGGTGGCAGGACTTAAGAATAAGCTGCTTGGCGGAGAAGGATTCTTTAATACGGTGGTATCCGGTCCGGGTAAGGTTTGGATTCAGACCATGCCGATTAATAAGGTGGCAGGAGCAATGAGACCGTATATCCCGACCGGAAATTAATAATTTAGGAGGTACCTATGGAAGAGAAAAAGCTGTTTTGCAAAAACCCGATTGTTACATCGATGTATACCGCAGATCCGGCGCCGATGGTGTTGGGAGATACGCTGTATGTTTACACCACCCACGATGAAGATGTGCTGGTAAATGACTTTTATACCATGGTAGACTGGTATTGCTTCTCCACCAAGGACATGGTGAACTGGGAACAGCACGGTCCGATTTTCTCTTTGGATGATATCAGCTGGGCGGACGACAGAGCCTGGGCGCCGCAGGCGGTGGAGCGGAACGGTAAGTTTTACCTTTATTGTCCGGTACATAAAAAGGATGGCGGTATGGCCATTGCGGTGGGTGTGTCCGACAGCCCGACGGGACCTTTTAAGGATTTGGGGTATCCGTTGGTGGATGAGGGTGACTGGAACGATATCGATCCGACGGTATTTATTGACGATGACGGTCAGGCCTATTTGTATTTCGGAAATCCGGAGCTCCGCTATGTACTGTTGAACGAGGATATGATTTCCTATAACAAGGAAGTGGGTATTGTAAAGATTCCGATGACGGAGGAGTCCTTTGCAAAGGGTAGCCATATGACCGGTACCACCTATGCGGAGGGACCGTGGTTCTATAAGAGAAACGGTCGGTACTACATGGTATATGCGGCTTTCGGACTGGATAAAAAGGACGAGCATCTGGCGTATTCTACCTCCGAATCTCCGACAGGGCCGTGGAAGTACGGCGGTGTGCTGATGACGGAAGAAGGCGGTGTGTTTACCAATCATCCGGGTGTGTGCGATTTTAAAGGACATTCCTATTTGTTCTACCACACCGGAGAGCTTCCGGGCGGCAGCCTGTTCCATCGCTCCGTTTGTGTGGCGGAGTTTACCTACAACGAGGACGGTACCATCGATACCATCGCAAAGTGTGACGGTGTAAAAGGAATTGAATAGTTAATACAGCCCCAAAGGTGGCATTATGAAGCAGGTTACCGTGATTTCGGTAACCTGCTTGTCGTTTTTATGGGAAAATAGGAAGAAAGTTCGATTTTTTTATTGATATGAACGGTGATATAATTATATTGATTTGAAAAAATCAAAGAGAAGGAAGGAAAGAATGAAATGGAAAACAAAAGAAAGGAAATCGTAGCAGGACAGGGGTTCTACTATATGCCTTCGGCGTATGTGACCCTGAAGGTGACGGTGGAAGGGCGTTACAGTCACGAACGGATGAAGCGGGCGATTGCGTATTTGGAAGAAGCACACCCCATGATAACGTACATCGTGAAAAAGTCCGGAAGCCGGATGTGGTTCGAGGATGCGGGAAAGCATGTAAAGTTGAAAGAGTACGATGAGTTGCAAAACCTTACATGGGAAAACGCTATCCGCAAGATGATTTTGAAACCCATTAATTTGCTGGAGACACCGGGAGTTATGGTGGGTGTCGTAATACGGGCAGACCGCTTTTACGTGATGGTCGTATGTCAGCATATGTACGGGGACGGCATGTCGGTAAAGATGTTGTTGGATGATTTGCTTTATGCATATCGGAACGTTGAAGCCCCGGAACGGCGGGAGGCGTACACGGAGCTGAGTGAAAAGGATTTGCCGGCGGATTGCAAGGTGCCGGAGACAATGCGGGAAAATTTGCTGGCGTTAAGCAAAAAGTGTGAAGAGAAGCAGGTGGAGTTTTCCTGGGAAACCTATGAGAAGATGATTGAAACCCACAATGCTTCCGTGGGATACGGTCTGGTTTGCAGAAATATCAAGCGTCCCATGTATTTAAAACTGAGGGAAAAGTGCAAGGAAAC
Source organism: uncultured Clostridia bacterium (assembly GCA_937895705.1). Taxonomy (GTDB): domain Bacteria; phylum Bacillota; class Clostridia; order Lachnospirales; family Lachnospiraceae; genus SIG307. Next base: position 78,025 of record CALBKM010000025.1, on the reverse strand, counting down.
GGGTGTAACAATTACTTCTGCAATTTGTACGGCGATTACTGCCGCAATGCTACAGGGAGATAAGATTGAGGCGATTATTTCCGCAGATACCAGAGGGTTCTTTCAAAGAGACGAAGAGGAAGGCCTGGGCAATTACGCCTCCTGTATCAAACCGTTTTTACAATATGACCGAAGTCTCGGCTTTTGGGAAAATGTAGAGATTGTCGACAAGTGTATCAAGGAAAAGCGTATGAATAAGACGGAAATACTGGATACGCTGTATACCTTTATGCTGCTAAGCGCGGATGCCTTCGGTGCGGCATATCACGCCAGATACGGTCTGTTCCGGGACATGGAGGTGCTTGGAATGATGCGGACAGCGTTGTCCTTAAGTTACGGCAGTGAGAATTTCGAGATGTCTAACATAAGAGATGTTTCTTTTAAAGCAAACTCGGAGGATTTTGTAATCAGAGATGCGTATTTTATTCCGAACCTGATGCCGGCATGTAACTGTACTTTCGGTGTGACGTCTTTGAGAGATGTATTGACGATTTCGTTGGGACATAAGCTGAATGCGGTTTCGGAAAGCAAGGCCAGAGAGATTATTAATACGGTATATGACAGCCTGACCGGTGCGTTGGAAGAGGATGCTTCGGTTGCGTCGTAACAGAACCCGGAAGAGGATGATTATGGGTTGACAGTGCACCTCCAAGTGCTCTAAAATAGAACTTGGAGGTGCGTTTTTTATGATTAAAACCAATACACCGATACAAATCGGAAGTTACACATTAAAAAACAGAATTACCTTTGCACCGACGGTAAAATTTGATTTTACCGATGATTCGGGAAAGGCAAACGAGAAGCTGGTTGCTCATTATACAGAGCGGGCAAAGGGCGGTTGCGGCCTGATTTGCGTGGAAGCTACGGCGGTTACGCCGGGGGGAAGATTTTGTAAAACACATATGGGACTTTGGGATGACGAGCAGATTGAAGGACATAAGGAGATTACGGCCGGTTGTCATAAGTACGGTGCGGTGGTGATTATCCAGTTGAATCATACGGGCTATACGTCGAATCCGGAGTGCGGTCCGGCCATCGGTCCGTCTGCGGTAACAAGACAGGGATTCCGCGGAGATTATACCACAGTGGAGATGAGCCTTGAGGAGATTCATGCCATGCAGCAGTCCTTTATCGATGCGGCGGTCAGGGCAAAGAAGGCCGGATATGACGGAGTACAGTTCCACGGTTGTCACGGATATCTGATTAATCAGTTTATGGCACCGTCTGCCAATTTCAGAACGGACGAATACGGCGGTTCTGCGGAAAACAGAGCCAGATTTTGCAGTGAAATGATTGCAAAGGTAAGAGAACTTTGCGGACCGGAGTTTTTGATTTCCGTTCGTACCTCAGGCTGCGACAGTACTCTCGAGGATGCGCTTGCGGTGGCAGAGGAGTATGTAAAGGCCGGCTGTGATTACTTGCAGGTGTCTTCCGGCATGTCTTCCCTGGAAAGTGTGCCGGCGTTTCGGGATGAGGCGGTAACGGATATTCAAAGTATAGGCGCGTACTTTAAGGACCGGTTTAACGGTAGAGTGCCGGTTTCCTGTGTGGGCGGTTTGAGGACGCCGGAACAGATTCATTATTTAATCGAGCATGAGTATGTGGATACGGTAGACGTGGCAAAAGCGATTTTGGCGGATCCGGAGTTCGCGAATGCGGTAATCGAAGGAACACCGTACACCAAATGTTTCGAATGCCGGGCCTGTCAATACGGCCCGTTTACGGCTCATAAGTGCCCGGCGGAAGCAAAGCGGTTAAGGAGCGTGTAAGCATGCGTATTATTTTTGTGCGTCACGGACATCCGAATTACGAAAAGGATTGTCTGACGGAGTTGGGACATAAGCACGGTGCGGCAGTGGCGGAACGGTTGAAGAACGAACCGGTGGAGAAGATTTTTTCCTCTACCTGCGGACGTGCCATGGAAACAGCGGAACATATCGATGAAAAGTTTGGTCTGGGTGTGGAAGGCCTGGAGTTTATGCGTGAAATCAAATGGGGGTCCGTAAGCGGAGCGCCGATATATGAGAACGGGCATCCGTGGATGACTTCCGATTATTTGGTAGAACAGGGAGAGGACTTGTTAAACCCCGATTGGAGAGAAACGGAGCAGTACCGGAACAATAAGGTGGCGGCTTCCGCAGATACGTTGGCGAAAGGCTTTGATGCATGGCTGGCGGAGTTTGGCTATATTCGTGAGGGAGATTACTACCGGGTAGGAAAGGTGCGGTACGGTACCGTTGTACTGGTCAGTCACGGCGGTGCATCTTCTGCGGCATTGGCTCGTTTTTTCAATCTTCCGTTTCCGTTTGTGTGCTCGGCCATTTGTCCGGATTATACGGCGGTTACGATTGTGACACTTTCCGAGGAAGAAGGTACTTTGATTGCACCGAAGTTTGAAATAATGAACGACGCAAGGCATATTGCGGATATCAAAAAAGAGGCAGACGGATTGGTATATGCGTGAGTTTCCGACTCTGTAACAAAAAAGAGAGGCAGATGTATTTGTGAATGTATTGTTACAAATATGTCTGCTTTTTGAATTTATCAAATAGATTGTAAAGAAAACCGGCAGACACTTGAAAACCGTATCGATACATGATAGAATAAATGTGTTTACGATAAACGAGTTTATTGTATTGTAACAATAGTGGGAGAATTGTTACGAAAGGAGATGACAGGATGCCGAGTTCACCGAAAATACAGAAGGAAGTGATTTTAAAAACGGCATTTGACTTGTTGCTACGGGAGGGATATGCGTTCATCAATATCAAGACAGTGGCGACAGAACTGGGATGTTCCACACAGCCTATTTCCAGGCAGTTCGGCAGTATGGAAGGATTTCGAAAGGAGTTGTTGACTTACTGTATCGAACAGTTGAAGTCCTTCTTTTCCGTAAAGGGAGAACATGTATCCGACATCGTGTCAGGGATAGCGAAAGGTTACATCAGTCTGGCGTTTGATTTTCCGAATTTGTATAAGTATTTGTATATGATGGAGCATGAAGAGGAAAAGATGAGTGTCCTTATGAACTCTTTGAGATCGGGAAACTATGATAAGATTGTGGGAATGCTGGCGGAGGAATATGAGATGCCGGAAGCTTACGCGAAAGAGTATATAAATAACTTGAATTTTTATGTACACGGAATTGCTTCTTATGTGGCAATCGGTTATGTGGAAGCTTCGAAGAAGGAAATTACGGAACGGGTACAAAGAGTCAGTGATGCCCTATTGAAAAACTGGAGGGAAATGAGTATTTCCAAGAGTTGACAGAACGGCTGATTGCAAAAGAGAAGTTTTAAGTTGCGAAAGGAGAACGGTTATGAAGTTTGTAAGAAATATGAGTATAAAATGGAAAGTAATGGTGCCGATTGCCTTGGTTACATTTTTGTTGCTGATTACTTGTGTACAGTCTAATATTGCTACGAATCGGATGATGGAAACGTCTTTGGAGATCTCCGGACATCTCACGGAGCTGACGCCGGAGGTGCAAACGCTGTTAGACGGTCAGAATAAGTTGTTTGAAGGAATGAAAGCATCTAACACATTAAAGATGATTGTAGCGGTGCTTGCAACGATGCTGGTAGTATCGGTGGCTGTTTTCGGGGTGCTTCGTCCGCTCCTTGCCATGAACCGGAAATTAAAAGGCATGATTGACGACATTGAGGCCGGAAAAGGTGATTTGACGCAAAGAGTTAAGGAGAGAGGAAACGATGAAATCGGACAGCTTGCGGTAGGAATCAATGCTTTTATTGCTACGCTACAGCGTACCATGAATCAGGTGACGGAAAGCTCCGACAGATTACATACGGTAGTGGATAATGTGGTTGGAAAAGTGTCGGAAGTAAATGCCGGTTCCATGGATATATCCGCAAATATGGAAGAACTGTCCGCAACCATGGAAGAGATATCTGCTTCTGTTGCAACCATCCGTGAGAATACGCAAAATGCAAATGAGAAAGTGGATGTCTTAACGGATGCGACGAAGGATTTGGTAAATTATGCAAATGAAATGCAGCGCAGAGCCGAAGTGTTGGAACAGAAAGCGGTGGACAACAAGCAGAATACCGGAGCGGTTGTGGGAGAAAACATTGCAAAACTTCGTAAGGCGATCGAGGACAGTAGGAAGGTAGAGAGAATTAACGAATTGACCAATGATATTTTGCAGATTTCCGGTCAGACCAATCTTTTGGCATTAAATGCGTCCATCGAAGCAGCGAGAGCGGGAGAGGCCGGTAAGGGTTTTGCTGTTGTCGCGGAAGAAATCAGAGTGCTTGCCGATTCCAGTAAGCAGACGGCGGATAATATTCAGGAAATCAATAAAATCGTGGTTGCTGCAGTGGAGGAATTGGCAAATTGTTCCAAGGTCGTTGTAACCTATATTAATGAGGAAATTTTGCAGGACTACGACGGTTTTGTGGATTCCGGTAAGCAGTATAACGAGGATGCGGTGCATGTCAACGAAATCGTAACCGAGTTTCATGGAATGGCGGAAGTTCTGTTATGTGTAGTGGATGAAATTAATCGGACGGTAAATGGGATTGCGACGGCCATTGAGGAGAGCGCAGAGAGCGTAAATGATGTAACGGGGCATGCCAACGCATTGGTAGAGGATATCAATGCAGTGGCGAATGAGATGGGAGAGAACAAAGCAATTGCAGAGGTTCTTCATGCGGAAACGGAGAGGTTTGTGTAATGATTGGTATACTGATAACAGAAGACGGAAGGAGGGAATCCTATGAAGAAGATAGATGTCACTGCTTTGGGAGAATTATTAATTGATTTTACGGAAAACGGAATCAGTCCCCAGGGAAATCCCATACTTGAGGCAAATCCGGGCGGAGCACCCTGCAATGTACTTGCCATGCTGGGTAAGCTCGGTCATCGTACCGCCTTTATCGGAAAAGTCGGAGCGGACATGTTCGGAAAGCGCCTGAGACAGGCGGTAACCGATGTGGGAATTGATGCGAGCGGTCTGGTGGAAGATAAGGCCGTGAATACGACGCTGGCGTTTGTACATACATTGACGGACGGAGACAGGGAGTTTTCTTTTTATCGTAATCCGGGGGCGGATATGATGCTGGCACCTGAGGATGTGAAGAAGGAGTTGGTATCGGACTGTCGCATTTTTCATTTCGGCACACTCTCCATGACTGCGGACGGCTGTCGTAAGGCAACGGAGGAGTCTGTGGCCCTGGCAAAGAGCGAAGGCGCGCTGATTTCGTTTGATCCGAACCTGCGGGAACCGCTGTGGGACAGTCTGAAAACAGCAAAGGAACGGACGCTTTACGGACTTCGGCAGTGTGATGTTTTAAAAATCTCCGATAACGAAATCCGGTGGTTGACCGGGGAGAAGGATTATAAAAAGGCAGCGGAAGTTTTAAAGGCGGAATACAATATCCCGTTGATTTTGGTATCTTTGGGAAAGAACGGAAGTCTGGCGTTGTCCGATGCGGCCTTTGCGGAGGTGCCGGGATTCAAGGTAAATACGATAGAGACCACGGGAGCAGGGGATACGTTTTGTGCCTGTGTGCTACACTATATTCTGAAGAAGGGATTTCGTCCGTATGATGCGGCGGAACTTAAGGAGATGCTTACCTTTGCCAATGCGGCAGCGGCCATTGTGACCACGAGAAAGGGTGCCCTTGCGGTGATGCCGGAAAAGGAAGAGGTAGAAAAACTGATTTGCCGGGAGTCGGAATAAGAAATGGACTTTCATGCGTTAAAATTTGACAAATATCTTAATTATGTGGTATACTATAAGTAAAGAAAGGTTATTCTTCGGGAAGATTACGGAAAGGAGGAGTTTCCATGAGTGTATCGGCAATTCAGTCTCAGAGATTGTTTACTTCTTTGGTCAGCGGTAAGCGGATTAACAGTGCTACGGATGATGCGGCGGGGCTTGCAATCAGCGAGAAGCTCTTGGCACAGACGAACGGTTATGCGGTCGGTACCAACAATGCGGCAGACGGCATCAATCTGATGAATGTGGCAGATGGGTCTCTTTCTACGATGCAGGATTCCCTGCAGAGAATCCGTGAGCTTGCGGTACAGGCCGGGAACGGTATTTATTCCGCTTCCGACAAGGAACTGATTCAGATGGAAATTGACGGCCTGAAGGCTTCTGTTCAGGACGCGGCGAAGAATACAAACTTTAATACCATGAAGCTTTTGGACGGTAGTATGGCAAGTCTTTCTTTGGCAACCAATCCGTCCGGTAGCGGACTTTCCATTCAGATGGACAATTCCACACTGGAGTCTTTGGGGATTGCGGATTTTAGTGTGATGGGAGAGTTTTCTTTGGATAATATCGATAACGCTATAAAAGCGGTCAGTAAGGCAAGAAGCCGTTTGGGTGCTAAGACCAATGCGTTGAACCACACAATCAACTATAACGAGAATGCGGGACTGAATCTTATGGCTGCCAACAGTCGTATCCGTGATACGGATTACGGCAAGGCAGTGATTGATAAGAACCGTGATGATATTTTGTCTCAATATCGTATCTTTGCCATGAAGGCGCAGATGAATAATCATGCCGGTGTATTGAAGCTGCTCGGATAACAGAATATAAAAAGGATGTAAGCTCCCGACGGGTAAACTGTCGGGAGCTTTTTGCGTGTAGGCAAAGTGAGCATAGAAGAGATTTTGGAAGCTTGCTTCCGAAATCTCTGATTATGCGAACGCGCCCACGACTGAGCGGCTTGAGCCGCGAAGTGCGTGGGCAAGTGCGTAGCACGGCCTACACGAGAAAGAAAAAAGCGAACGCGCCCACGACTGAGCGGAAAGGAAACAGATATCTGAAAAAAGGAAAATAATTATCGAAAAACGATAAAAAGCTATTGACAAAGAATAATTGCAGTGGTATGATTGTGTCAAAAGAACGACTGGAAAATTTTAACGGAGGTTATGTATGAGCGGAAAAGATAAGTCGGTGATTTTGACTTCGGTTTTGGTAAAGGTAGTGTATGGACTGGTGGTTGTGTGTTGTGTGATAGCTCCTTTTTTGGTAAAACGCTATGACAGTCTGGTGATAGCGAGCGGTCAGGAAAGTGTGTATCTTCCGGTTCTGATTACTCTGTACTGTGCGGTGCCGTTTGCGGTGATTGCGCTTGTTTGTCTGGATGTATTGCTTCGTAACATTCGGAAGGAACAACCGTTTATCACACAGAATGTAGCTATGCTTCGGGTTATTTCGTATTGTTGCTTTGCCGAAGTGGCGGTGTTTGCATATTTGGCACTGTTAAAGCCGTTTGCGGTGGCGATAATGATTGCCTGCGGATTTATGGGATTGATTTTACGAGTGGTAAAAAATGTATTTGAGCAGGCAGTCAGAATCAGAGAAGAGAATGATTTTACAATTTAGTGAGGTGCGGTATGAGAATTGTAATTAATCTGGATGTTATGATGGCCAAGAGGAAGATTTCGTCCAATGAGTTGTCGGAGAAAATCGGGATTACCCCTGCGAATTTGTCGGTGTTAAAAACCGGAAAGGCGAAAGCGGTGCGGTTTTCCACATTGGAGAAAATATGTGAAGTGCTGGAGTGCCAGCCGGGAGATATTTTAGAGTATGACCCCACAAGACCGGGTGCGGAAGAACAGGAGGAGTAGAAATGGACGGACAAGTAATGACGGAACAGGGGACTATGTCTATTGTGGAAGCAGAAAAGAAAACGAAGGAAGGCAGCGGGAAAAAAAGAGAGTTCACCACGAAGGAAGCGGTGCTTAGTGTAATTTGTTTTGCATTGAGCTTTGTGTTTACTCATTTTGTGACCGGGTATGCCGGAGGATTATGGGGAGGCTTTTTCTGGCTTCTTACGGGAGTATTGGGAGCTGTTTATGTGAGAACAAAGGGCTTTCACGTAACGAAGGCGCAGCGGACGGTGTTTTGTGTGGCGGAAGCGTTTTGTTTCGTGCCGTTGTTTTGTACCAACAGTCTGATTAATACATTGGCGGCAACCTTTACTTTTTTTCTGTTGGCATATTTGGGAATTACACTTAGCGGTGCGGAATTATTCGGCGACCATTTTGTATCGGATTTACTGGAGGGGCTCTGTGTACGGTCTTTTCTGAGATTCGGTGAAGGACCGGCGGCGATGAAGAAGCTGTTTAAGAACCCGAAGAGTTGTAAGACTCTGTTTTATGTGTTTCTGGGGCTTTTGTGTTCCGTTCCGTTGTCTTGCGTAGTATTGTTTTTATTAGTATGCAGTGATACCATGTTTGAGAATTGGTTGGATAAGGTGTTTGATATGATTCCGACATTTGAATTCCGGTATGTGTGGGAACTCATCCTGGCGATTCCGGTATGGATGTATTTGTTCGGAGGATTTGCGGCGATCCGGAATCGGTGGGAGAAGCCTTTGATTAATATGAAAGGCGGACGGGTGCTTCCGGCAATTATCGGATACACCACGGTGACACCGATTTGTGTGTTTTATGTTATGTATATTGCGGTACAGTTTAATTATTTTACCGCAGCCTTCGGCGGGAATCTTCCGGGGGACTACAGTTACGCTTCTTATGCCAGAAAGGGATTTTTTGAACTATGTGCAGTGGCTGTTTTGAATTTATGTGTGATTGCATGTATGAATTTGTTTTTGAAGCGGAAAGAGGACGGAACATCCTCTGTGGCGATGAAGGTGTATTGTACGCTGTTGTCCGGATTTACGATTCTTTTAATTGTATCGGCGCTCAGCAAGATGGTGCTGTATATTAAGGAAATGGGGATGACGCCGCTTCGAATTTATACCTCCTGGTTTATGCTTGTACTGGCCGTGTTTTTCGTGCTGATTATTGTGGCTCAGTTTACAAAATTGCGGTTTTGTAAAGCAGCCTTTGTGAGTTTTACCTTTTTGTTTGCGGTGTTGTGCTTTTCCAATGTGGACGGTATGATAGCGAAATATAATGTGAACGCCTATGAGACCGGCAAATTGGAGCACGTGGATTTTAGTGTACTGGAACGGTTGGGAGACGCAGCATTGGTGCATGTGGATAGCCTCACAGAGTCGGATGACAGCGAGGTGGCGGAGGAAGCAAAGCAGTGTTACAGAGCGATGGAGCGAAAGAGTGAACGGAAAAATGACCTGGCGTATTTCAGCATTCCGAGAGTAATCGGCAGAAGTAAATAAGTAAATAAGAAAAACGGAAGATTTTTTGATTTTCCGTTTTTTTTATGTGGCAAAAAAGATTATGTTATGATACACTGGAAGTAGGGGCAAAAATAACGGAAACGGGCAAGAAGCGAGAAGATACAGGAACGTAGGAGGAAGCAGATGAAACGTAAAAATATCGCAGTCATAATGACAGCGCTGGATACGGACAATCAGGCCGGGGTTTTAAAAGGAATCGAGCTGTGTGCAAAGTCCAACGGTTGTAATGTAGCTGTGTTTGTATGGTTTACGGGGATTTACGAAAAAGGAAGTCATAATCTCGGAGAGATGAATATTGCAATGTTGCCGGATTTTAATTTGTTCGACGGCATTATTTTGTCTGCGGATGTATTTCATTTGAAGCAGAACAAAGAGTTGCTCGAGCAGATGTTAGAGAAGGTGACCTGTCCGATTGTGACCATTGGCTGCAGATATAAAAATGCACCGGCAGTATGGTCGGATAATTATGCCGGAATGCGTCGCCTTATGGAGTATCTGGTAAAAGAGAGGGGACTGAGAAGACTTCACTTTGTAAGAGGTATCGAAGGCAATGTGGATGCGGAAGCTCGCTATAAAGCATATTTGGATGTATTAAAGGAAAATCGTATCCCGGTGGAACCGGAACGCATTACACAGGGTGATTTTTATGTAATCGGCGGAGAGAAAGCCGCAAAAGAGGTGCTGGAGTCTTCCCTTCCGTTCCCGGAAGTAATTGTGTGTTCCAATGATACCATGGCCATTGCGGTATATGATGTTTTGTCAAAGAAGGGCTATCGTATACCGGAGGATGTACTGATAACCGGTTATGACTATACCTTTGAATGTCGTCTCCAGTACCCGGAGATTATTTCGGTGAAGATGAATTCTTATGAGGTGGGAGATACGGCTTGTACGGCGTTGTTAAAGATGATTGCGGGAGAGCCTGTCGAGTCGGATTACAGTATTAAGGACGAGGTGATTCTGAAGGACAGTTCCGTCGAGACGCAAGAGGATGTAAACCGTATTTCCAAGGTCGGAAAAGCAGCTGATTCTGTGCGCCGGGTAATGATACATCATCTTATCAATTTTGAAAAAAATATTATCGAGACAGTGGGATTTGACAGCTGGAAGAATGTGGTGCAGTATTTTATAACACAGATTAATCCGGGAGAGTTTTACTGTTGTGTAAACAAGGGATTTATCGAAAATGTATTTCGGAATGCTACGGTGGAGCAGGAGACCAGAAGTTCAGAGGAATGGTTGGCTTATACAGAAGATGCGGGTCCGATTATTGCGTACAAAGACGGAGCTTTCTTTGAAAAGGAGCCGTTTTCTTCCAAGTACGGCCTGGATGCTTTGTTTGATGACAGTGGGGATGCCAAGCTTTACATTTTTTCTCCGTTGCATTATCTGGACCGTAATTACGGTTATATGGTATTTGCGGACAGTACATTTCCGATTGCAAATCCGTTGTACATTATGTGGCTGAACAGTATCGGAAGTTCCGTGGAGAATATGCGAAAGCATACCATGCTGATTAATGCCATGGTAAAACTTGACGATGCGAATATTCGTGATCCGTTGACCGGTGTATATAACCGATTCGGTATGCAACGTTATTTTGCAATTGTAAAAGAAAAATGTATCGACAAACAGTTATATTTGTTCTTGTCCTTTGCGGATATCGACGGTTTGAAGACGATTAACGATGTGTACGGACACGAAGAGGGCGATCGTATTATCCGGGATACCGGTCGAATTCTGCAGGAAGAAACCCAGGATTCCTATGTGGTCCGGTACGGCGGCGACGAGTTCGTTGTTATGGGAACAGCGTTTTCCGAGCAGGAAGCGGAGAGTTATTGGAACAGAGCCCAAAAGGCGATCGATGAGTATAATGCGGAGCATGAGGGAAGGGCCAAATTATCTGTCAGCTTCGGCTTCGACCTGGTTCGACTGGATCCGTACAGCAGTCTTGATGAATGTATCGGCGTGGCTGACAAGAAAATGTACGTAGAGAAGAATCGCAAGAAAGCTATGAAGAAATAAAAGCTCTTTGATATAATGGTTTCAAAGTAAAAAGTACGGAAAGGAGCATTCGATATGCCGTTTATTGATTCTAAAATTACCGTGACCGTATCGCAGGAAAAGAAGGATGTGTTAAAAGAAGAGTTCGGAAAGCTGATGTCCGTTATCGGAAAGCCGGAGAGTTTTCTGATGGTAGGATTTGAGGATAACTACGACCTGTATATGGGAGGAAAGAAGTTAGAGAAGGGTGCCTATGTTTCGGTAAGCCTGTTCGGCGCTGCTTCCCGCGGTGTATACGAGAGCCTGACGGAAAAGATTTGTGCGTTGTATGAGAAGGAGCTGGGAATCCCGGGAAATGCAGTGTATGTGACATATCACGGTGTGAATGACTGGGGCTGGAACGGAAGGAATTTTTAGTAATTTTAAATATGTTCACAAATAAGTCACAGAATAGTCAGAAGCTGTTCTTGACTTATTTTTTTGAGTGAGTTATAATTCTAATTAATGAATAAGGAGGAATGCAGAATGAAGAAAATGTTTCGGTTTCTGAAACCGTACTGGATGTTTGCGGTCATTTCCCCTCTGATGATGATGGGAGAAGTGTTTGCGGATTTAATGCAGCCGAAGCTGATGTCCGGTATTGTGGATAAAGGGCTTGAAAACGGTGACATGGGATATGTCATCCGAACCGGCATTCTGATGCTGGTTATTGTACTTATCGGCGGATTTTTCGGCGTCTGTTGTGCTTATACGGCAGCAAGAGCGGCGCAGAGTTTCGGTAAGGATTTACGAGTACATGCCTATAAGAAGGTGATGTCTCTTTCCATCGAGCAGACCGATGATTTTACCACCGGTTCTTTGGTGACCCGTATGACCAACGACATCGCAATGGTGGTGGAGTTTGTGGAAATGCTGCTCCGTATGTGCGTCCGTGCACCTATGTTTTTTATCGGCGGTGCACTTATGATGCTGACACTGGATTTAAGTTTCGGCGTGGTTCTGGCTTGTGCCCTTCCGGTGATGATTATTATGGTTACGTTTATTCTTATGAAGGCGACACCTCTATTTTCCGTTGTACAGAAGAAGCTGGATAAGGTAAATTCCGTGGTACAGGAAAATGTGGGCGGTGCCAGAGTGGTGAAGGCCTACGGTCAGGAAGACTACGAAATCAAGCGTTTTGAAGGTGTAAACGATGAACTTCGGGGAACAAATTTCAAAGTATTAAAAATTATGGCGCTGTTCGGTCCGGTGATTACTCTGGTAATGAACTTTGCGGTTATCGCCATTATTTATATCGGCGGTTTCCAGATACATATCGAGAATGCGGGAATGTCTACCGGTTCCATTATGGCGGCGATTTCCTACGTGACTCAGATTTTGATGTCCGTCATGATGGTATCCATGATGTTCCAGTCCGTATCCCGTGCCATGGCTTCCGCAGGACGTATTAACGAAGTAATCGAAGCGGATCCGGTCATTGAAGGCGGTAACGTAACGGAAGGAAACGGTAAGGCGACTATCGAGTTTAAGAATGTGTCCTTCCGTTATCCGGGAACTCAGGGAGAACCGGTTCTTCGGGATATCAATTTAAAAATCAATCAGGGAGAGACCCTTGCCATTATCGGTGCTACCGGTTGCGGTAAGACATCTCTTGTAAATCTTCTGCCGCGTTTCTACGATGCGACGGAAGGAACGGTTCTCTTTGACGGTGTGGATGTAAAAGAATATGACTTGACTGCGCTCCGTGAGAAAATCGGCTATGTTATGCAGAAGAGCGAACTTTTCTCTGATACGGTAGCCAATAATATCCGTTGGGGTAATCCGGAGGCTTCCATGGAGGAAATTAAGGAAGCGGCAACCATTGCCCAGGCGGCAGATTTTATCGAAGGATTCAACGAGCAGTACGATACGTTTATTGCGGAAAAAGGTGCATCCCTTTCCGGTGGTCAGAAACAGCGTGTTTCCATTGCGAGAGCCATGCTTCGTAAGCCGGAGGTGCTGATTCTGGATGATTCCACATCCGCACTTGACCTTGTAACGGAAGGAAAGCTTCAGCGCGCGTTAAAGGAGAAGCTCGATGATACCACGATTATTATGATAGCGCAGCGTATTGCCAGCGTAAAGCAGGCAGACCGTATTGCGGTATTGGAAGACGGAACGATTTTACACTGCGGAACCCATGATGAGTTATTAAAGTGCAGTGAGACATACCGTGACATCTATGATTCCCAAATGAAGTCCGGTGCGTATATGGAAGGAGGTGCCGCAAATGAGTAATCAGAATAAAGCGCCTCAGAATATGCCACCGCAAGGAATGCCGCAGGGACGTCCGGGACAAGGACCTGGCTTCGGACCGGGAGGACGCAGAGGCGGTCCTGGGGGGATGATGGGAGCTCGTCTCAATAAAGAGAAGCCGAAGAATACCGGAAAGACGTTACTCCGTCTTGTAAAGGTAATCGGCAGAAGTAAGTACTTTCTGTTCGCTTTGTTATTGACCATGAGTGCGGTTACGGTGTTGGATTTGTTCGGGCCGACCTTGCAGGGCCAGGCAATCGATACCATCAAACTGGTGAATGGGAAGTTTACGGTTGATTTTGACAGTTTAAAGCAGATTTTACTTAAGATGATTATACTGTTTGCCTTCAGTGCGGGCTTTACGTATTTGCAGAGTATTTTGTCCGCAAAGATTTCTCAGGATACGGTATTTGCCATGCGTAACGACCTGTTCGCAAAAATCAGCCGATTGTCCATTTCGGAAACGGACAATCGTCGTCACGGTGATTTGATGTCCCGTATGACCAATGACGTGGAAAACGTATCCAATGCGGTTTCCCAGTCCATTGCTTCCTTGTTTTCCAGTATTTTGACCTTTTTCGGAGCGTTGTACTTTATGCTTCGTTGTAATGTGATTGTAACACTGGTGGCATTTATTACCGTACCGCTTACCTTGCTTGTATCCGCGAAGCTGGCGAAGTTTATGCGCCGTTATTTTGTGGAACAACAGATGTTACTGGGTAAATTAAACGGCGAAGTAGAAGAAATGGTGATCGGTTATAAGACCGTTGTGGCCTACGGTAAGGAACCGGAGTCCATCGAGCGTTTTAACGAAATCAGCGAAGGACTTCGTAAGACCAGTATCAAGTCTAGAGTATTCGGCTCCATTATGGGACCGTGTATGAACTTCCTCGGAAACTTGCAGTATGTATTGGTGGCAGCCTTCGGTATTTTCTTTATGATCCGCGGCGGACGTATGACTCCGGGTGATATTCAGGCGATGCTTCAGTACTCTAAGAAGTTTAATCGTCCGATTAACGAAATCGCAAACCAGTATGCTTCTATTATGACCGCTTTGGCAGGCGCGGAGCGTATTTTCGAGATTATGGATACACCGGACGAAATCGATGAAGGTACCCTTGATGTTGAGGTAAGTCAGATTCAGGGCAATATTGAGTTTAAGGATATCGAGTTCGGTTATGTGCCGGATGAGCCGGTACTTAAGGGAATGAACCTTTCCGTAAAGAAGGGCCAGAGAATCGCAATCGTAGGAGCTACCGGTTCCGGTAAGACTACGGTAGTAAATCTTTTAACCCGATTCTACGAGCTGGACGGCGGCAGGATTTATGTGGATGGCATGGACATTACGGAGCTTCCGAAGAAGACGTTGCGTGACTCTATTGCAATTGTACTTCAGGATACGGTATTGTTTGCGGATACGATTCGTGCCAACATCCGTTACGGTAATCCGGATGCTACGGAAGAAGAGATTAAGTTTGCGGCAAAGACCGCAAAGGCAGATAAGTTTATCGAACGGCTTCCGGACGGTTACGATACGGTGCTGACCGAAGGAGGCAGTAACTTATCACAGGGACAGCGTCAGTTGCTTGCGATTGCACGTGCGGTTATTGCAAACCCGCAGATATTGATTCTGGATGAAGCAACCTCCAACGTGGATACCCGTACCGAGATGCATATCCAGCAGGCAATGCTTGCGCTTATGAAGAATCGTACCAGTCTCATCATTGCACACCGTTTGTCCACCATTCGGGATGCGGATAAGATTGTAGTCTTAAAGGGCGGCGTTATCGTGGAAGAAGGGAACCACGAGGAGCTCTTGGAAAAGAACGGTGAATACGCAAAACTGTATCAGAATCAGTTTGCCGGATTTGCCACCTAAGGAAAATATGTAAAGCGTCTTTCCATCCTTGCATGGAAGGGCGCTTTGTTTTATAATTGGAAAAGGATAACGGAAGTGTGTGTACAGACACACGGTTGCGGTTAGAATATTGGTAAAAAGATGAGGTTAGAAGATATGAAAAAAGGACTTTGGTGGGCACAGGCAGGATTGGCACTGGTGCTGACATTGGCGATTATCGGAATTTCCGTGGTGGGAACATTGGCGTTTCGGCCGTTGTACTATCATGATATGGAGGTTCTTGAGATTGCGGAATACTCCGGATATCCGGAAAGAGAGATAAGGGAGAATTACGATGCACTGATTGATTATAATATGGCTTGGAAGGATGGGGATTTAAAGTTCCCAACCTTGCCGATGTCCCAAAACGGGAAGATTCATTTTGAAGAAGTAAAAGAAATCTTCGATATCTTTAAGTATCTGGCGGTGTTCGGCAGTGTTTTCGGCGCGGCAGGGATTGTATTTATGGCAAAGAAAAAGGAGTACCGGTATTTGAAGATGACCGCCATTGTTTCCTGCGGATTGCCGGTGGTACTGGGAATCCTGGCTGCTTTATTCTGGGACAAGGTGTTTGTGATTTTTCACGAGTTGTTTTTTAACAATGATTACTGGATTTTCGATTACCGTACCGATCCGATTATACTGCTTCTTCCGGACGAGTTCTTTATGCATTGTGCGTTTTTGATTTTCGGGGGAGTGTTGTTGGGTGCAATCGCGTGTGTGGTGAGCTATAAGCTGGTTACAAAGAAAGCGCAAAGAGGGAAAAAATAAACCGGAGGTTAAATTTGGGTTTCCTGACGGGTTCTGTACTTTCCTGTGGTTTCTGATATGATAGAAGTGTGGGCCGGCCGGCTACAATATCTTGAAAGGAGAGATTATTATGGAAATCAGAATCGGTGAAAACATAAAGAGATTAAGAAAAGCAAAGAGCGTAACTCAGGAACAGATTGCGGAGGTGCTGGGGATTTCGGTAACTGCGGTGAGTAAGTGGGAAAGAAACGAAACTTACCCGGATATTACCTTGTTGTTCCCTCTGGCGCATTATTTCGGAGTGACCTTGGATGAACTGATGGGGTATGACGAAGAGAAAATACAGGCGGAAATTGAAGAGACTTTGGCGTACTACCGGAACCTTTGGTTGACGGAGCCGGAAAAAGCCGGAGAAGTCATTAAGAAGGCTTATGGGGAGTATCCGAACGATTACCGTGTGATGCATTACTATATGTGGAACCTGGCCGGAGATATGGCGGATAATGATACGGCAACATTACTGGCGCACAAGGAGGAATTCCTGACAGTCTGTGATAAGATTTTAAGCGGATGTACCGAGGAATCGATTCGGTTAAATGCATGGAACATGAAGGCAAAAATGCTTCATGCGGAAGGAAGAACGGAGGAGGCGCTTGCGATTTACGGAGAAAAGTACCCAAACTGGTACGATACCCGCGATCAGAAAAAGGAGCAGTTATTTGCCAAGAATACGCCGGAATTCGGTTTGTATCTGAAGCAAAATCTGTATGAGCTTGCCTGCTTTGCAACGGACAAGAAGATGAAGGATATCTGGTTCTGTACGGAGTGCGGTTTGAAGGAGAAAGTAAAGAAGTCTTTTGAACTGGCAGATGCACTGACAGAGATGAGAAAGTGCACGGAAAATGAAGAACTTTTGCTTCAAGAATGTGTAGTATACGATTGTTTATGGGGCTATTTACAGCGTTTCGGAGTGAAAGGTGCAGACGAAAAGAAGATTCTCGAAAAGAGAAAGGCAACTACCGATGCCTGTAATAAGCTGGCAGAACGTGATGCAAGCGTGAAAGCGTATTTTGTGAAGCGTTACGGAAGTGAGAAGCTTTCTTAGAACGGATAGAAAAGAATAACAAAGAAACAAACGGCTCGTGGAAAGAATCCCGGGCCGTTGTTTTTGGAGACAATGAAATGCGTAATGCTATCGGTAAGTAACGGTGCTTTCAGAAAGAATTTCTTTATCGCATTTTTCCAAAACTTCCGTGTCTGCCGCCACAATATAGAAAAACAACGAGACCTGTTTTTCTTCCAGATATTTGCCGTACAGTCTGCCGTACATCGGGATAGGAGCTAACGAGTCTGTAACAGGAAAGTTCGGTTTCCCGTACTGTAGATAGGACTGGGTAAAGCCGTCGTATTCGTGGGAGGAGCCGTTGACCGTAAGCGTGGCATCCATGCGGTAAAAACCATCTTCACCGGCATAATAAATCGGTTCGGAAATATCCGTAATGTTCCAGTCAAACACCGCATTTGCTCTTGTAAGTCCGAACTCGGACAGTACCAACTGCCAAAAGTCATATTTGGGAACCTCCGCGACTGCGGCAGCGTCCGGGCAGAGCGTACCGTCGGACTGCCTTGTAAAGCCGTAAATACCGCCGGATGAATCCTTTACCAGATAGGCTCCGTAAAAGCTGTTGTAATAGGGAGAAGCGGTATCGTAAAGTCGGCTGCAACCCTTTGCCGGAGAAAATGCTGGAAAGTTATAAAGGATGGTTAAATCCAGAGAGGAGTTTCCGGTAAAGTGACGGAATCCACTGTTGGCCTCAAAGGTCATAACAAAAGGGTACCAGTCGGAGCGCAGGGTGGCTAGACCGCCGGGAACCGAGAGCTCGATTCCTTCCGTATGTATAAGGCTGTTTTTTTCATTCATTTTGCTGTAAATGCTCATCACTGCCATGCTGTAAAATACACGGGAGAGAGGAGAAAGGCAAAACAAAAGAAGCAGGGCAAGGATTCGACCTGCAATATATCGTTTCTGTTTGAACAATAAAGCATCGGAGCGAGTTGTTTTTTTCATAAATCGATATTCCTTTGTTTTGTGAATTCACCTGTAAATAAGTTGACTGGCTTTGTTATTATCTTGGCATATTCCGATCGGAAATACAAGCCTTTTTGCCGAATATTTGAAAAGAAAATGCACATACTTCCGATAATAAGGAGGTAGCGGCATGTTAGGATTTTTGATTGCGATTATATCGGGTGCTTTGATGAGTATACAAGGGGTATGGAATGCGGGTGTGACAAAGCAGACAAGTATTTGGACGGCAGCGGGATTTGTACAGTTTTCCGCATTGACGGTGTGTGTAATCGCATGGTTTATTTCCGGAAAGGAAAAGGCGCTAAGTTCCCTGTTTCAGGTGAGTCCGAAGTATTTTCTGTTAGGCGGTGTCTTGGGAGCGTTTATAACGTTTACCGTAATTAAAAGCGTGGCTGTCTTAGGTCCCGCAAAGTCAGCCATGTTTATTGTGACGGCGCAGTTAATCGCATCCTATCTGATTGAGGTGTTCGGGTTGTTCGGTACGGAAAAGGTTCCGTTTTCCTGGCAAAAACTGTGTGCGGCAGCAGTGACGATAGGCGGAGTAATTTGGTTTAAGTCTGCGGGAAAACCGTAAGAAGGGTTTGGTTTGGTAACCGGAAGTGATTACAAAATGCGCCTGAAAACACTTGTTTTTTTGCGGAAGTTCCGTTACAATAGAGAATGAGAGAGCAGGTCCGTTTTCATTCCCTAAGGGAGGAAATATGGATAAAAAGCAAAAAAAGAAATGGATTCCGGCGATTTGTTTTGTGGTGGTTTGCGGAGTGGCGTGTCTTGGAATTCGCTACGGTGACCGGAAAGAGGATCAAATCGTGATGGACAAGTATGAGGGTGAGGAAAAGTTCCGCGAAACAGAGGATATGCCGGAAGTAACGGACGACCCGGAGCAGAACGATAATGTAACGGAAGGACAGCCGGAAGAGATTTACGTGCATATGTGCGGGGCGGTGGTGTCGGAAGGTGTTTATGCGTTGCCGAAAGGGTGTCGGGTTGCGGACGGAATCGAGGCGGCCGGCGGATTTGCAGAAAATGCGGATACGTCATATCACAATCTGGCTTCCTGTTTGTCCGATGGTCAGAAGGTGTATGTGCCCACCTCGGAGGAAACAAGGGAATTGTCTGCGGAGCAGCGACTGGAACAGACCGGAACGGAAACGTCCGGGAAAGCAGCCGCCGGTACAGACGGACAGCCGGAGAAAGTTAATATAAATACTGCGGATGCCGGGAAATTGATGACCCTTGACGGAATCGGGGAAGCGAAGGCAATGCGTATTTTGGAGTATCGGGAAAAGGTGGGTGCATTTCAAAGTATCGATGAAATAAAAAATGTTTCCGGTATCGGGGATGCGATGTTTGAACGGATAAAAGAGGATATAGTAGCGGAATAACGAGGAGGTAATATGGATAAGAGAGTTTTGGTGGTAGACGATGAAAAGTTAATTGTGAAAGGAATTAAGTTCAGCCTGGAGCAGGAGGGCTTTACGGTGGATTGTGCATATGACGGTGAAGAAGCATTGGCGGCCGCAAAGTCCGCATCGTATGATGTGATTTTACTTGATTTGATGCTGCCGAAGCTTTCCGGGTTTGAGGTTTGCCAGCAGATCCGGGAGTTTTCCGATGTACCGATTGTGATGCTGACGGCGAAGAGTGAGGATATCGATAAGATTATGGGTCTGGAGTACGGTGCGGATGATTATATTACAAAACCGTTTAA
Organism: uncultured Clostridia bacterium; assembly: GCA_937895705.1. Lineage (GTDB taxonomy): Bacteria > Bacillota > Clostridia > Lachnospirales > Lachnospiraceae > SIG307. The sequence continues at coordinate 58,094 of CALBKM010000025.1, read as the reverse complement.
TATACTGGAGGTAAAGGCCCGGATTAAAGCGATTTTCCGTCGCAGCAGAAAGCAGGCGGAAGCGGCAGCGGAAGATAATAAGCTGACGGTAGGTGACATTCGTCTGGAGCGGGACGGACGCAGAGTATTTTTGCGCGGTCATGAGGTAAACCTGACGGCGAAAGAATTTGACCTGCTGGAGCTCCTTATGACTAATCCGAACAAGGTATACAGCAGGGAAAACCTGCTAAATATTGTATGGGGCTATGAGTATCCGGGGGATGTAAGAACGGTAGATGTACATGTAAGACGTTTGCGTGAGAAGATTGAACAAAATCCGAGCGAACCGGATTACATACATACAAAATGGGGGGTTGGCTATTTTTTCAAGGTTTAAATTGCTTTTAAAAGCGGGAAAAAGTATGAGGGTTCGTTTGTCGTTCATTATTTTGGCGGCAGGTATCGTGCCGTTGTATATCGGTATGCAGGTGTTAATGACCATGCACTGGGACCGCGGTTACGAAACCCGATTGGAACGAATGGTGGAGCAGGGTTCTTCTCTTGCGTCCCAAATCGCACAGAACGGCTATTTGGAACAACAGCTGCAGCCGCAAATGACAGCCCAGCTACAGTCTCTTGCCGGACTGCTGGAGGGGCGTGTGGTTCTGGTAAACAACGGTCTTGTGGTGGTTACGGATACTGCGGGACGACAGGAAGGAAAGACGTTGATTTCCGAAGAACCGATTTTTGCAATGCGTGGAGAGATGCGGACTTATTACAACGAGGGGAAAAGAATAGCAGAGGTAGTAATGCCGATTGTGCTGGGAGCCAGCGCGGAAAGTGAGGGGCAGGTAATCGGTGTTATGATTTTGGAAGCTTCCCTTGCGGATATTCTGGAAGAACAACAGATGTTTAAAAAAAATGTCGCGGCGCTGTTGCTTTGTGCCGCAATGGTTCTGTTGGTGGTTTCTCTTGTGATTTCGGGAGGAATGACCAAGTCTTTGCGTGCCCTTTCGGGACGTATCGAGCAAGTCACGGAGTCTTATGACGGTTCCCGGATTTTAGAGGAGGAAAGTTATCAGGAGATAGAGCAGATTGCGGATGCCGTGGGAAGAATGATGGAGCGTATGGCTGCCACGGAAAAATCCAGACAGGAGTTTGTTTCCAATGTGTCCCATGAGTTAAAGACTCCTCTTACGGCGATTAAGGTGCTTTCGGACTCTCTGGTGCTGGAGCCGGATGTGCCGATTGAGATGTATCGGGAGTTTATTACGGATATTAACGCAGAAATCGACCGGGAGGCAAAAATCGTAAATGATTTACTGTCCCTTGTAAAACTGGATAAAACCTCCGGAGAACTGAATATTACGGAGATTAATATTAACGAGCTTTTGGAAACGATTTTGAAGCGTTTGAAGCCGTTGGCGTTAAAGCGGGGAATCGAGATGGTATTCGAAAGTTACCGAATCGTGTTTGCGGAAGTGGATGAGGTAAAGGTATCGTTGGTTTTTACCAATTTAATCGAGAATGCCATAAAGTATAATCGTGACGGCGGACGGGTGATGGTTTCTTTGAATGCCGATCACAAATATTTCTACGTGAAAATCGAAGATACCGGAATCGGTATTCCGGAAGAGGAGCAGAGTTTGGTTTTTGACCGTTTTTACCGGGTAGACAAGGCGCGTTCCAGGGAAACCGGAGGTACCGGGTTGGGGCTTGCTATAACAAAAAGTGCGGTACAGATGCATAAGGGGGCCGTTAAAGTACAAAGTATACCGGGAGTGGGTTCGATTTTTACGGTACGTATTCCTCTCAGCTTTGTGATGACGGTACAGTAAGGAGGCAGCAATGAGACGAACTGGATGGATGGCTGTTATTTTCATATTGTGTCTGATGACGGCCGGATGTAAGGAAAGTCCGGAACCGACGTTGTGGGAAGGTGACATTTTGGTATATTACCTGAATGAGTCCGAGACCGGTCTGTCAGAAGAGTGGTATGTTACAGAAAAAGAAGAAGGAATCGAATTGGCAACGGAGTTGCTTTCAAAAATGCGGACGCCGTCAGTAAAGGAGCATGTGGGTGCGATTCCGGAAACGGTGGAGTTGCCGGAGGTTTTTATCGAAGCCAGCGGTCTGGCTACACTTTTGTTTAACGAAAGCTATGGCACCGTGTCGGGAATCCGGGAGGTTCTGATGCGGGCGGCGATTGTAAAAACCTTGTGTCAGACGGAGAAAATCGACTCCGTAGTAATTTATGTAGCCGGCCAGCCGTTAATGAATATGAGTCAGATGCCGGTAGGAATTATGAAAGAGACGGATTTTGTTGACAGCACGGGTCCGGCGGCAAACTACTACCAGTATTTGCATGCAAAGATTTACTATGCCAACAAAGAAGGAACGGGTCTTGTGGCATCGAATTTGAGAATTCCGTATATCGGTTCCGAAGCGGAAGAAGTCATTGTATTGCAACAGCTGATTAACGGACCGGTTGCAGAGGAGATGAGACCGGTGTTGCGGGAGGATGTTAAGGTTTTGGAGGTATCTACCAAGGATAATGTTTGTACGGTAAACTTCAGTAAAGAGTTTTTGGACAAGCTGCCGGAGGTGTCGGAAGAAGTAGTGATTTATTCCGTGGTGAATACGTTGGCGGAATTGCCGGGAATTTACCGGATACAGTTTCTGGTAGAAGGAAAACAGGAAAAGGTTTATGAAAAGATGGATTTGTCGGTTTCGTATGAGCGGAATTTGAATGTAATAGAGAGAGAATAACGAAAGGAGAAACATGATAGGGAAGCGGATAATATTGAAGCGACCGGCGGTACTTTTTGCTGCCGTGTTTGTAGTGGGAGTTGTTTTGGCAAATTATCCCCCGTGGATGGCCTGTGGCACGGCCGGGGGATTGGCCTTGGGATGTATGTGTTTTTTGCTAAGTCTGAGGAAGGGACGACGGCGGATTTCGGCGGCGGACCGGCTGTTGATTTTAGTACCGGTGTTTCTTTTGTTCGGGTATGGAGTGATGAGCCGGACACAAGCCTTATACGAGAACGATGCGGCGGCATTTTCGGAGTGTATGGCGACAGGACGTGAGGTACTGGCGGAAGGCACGGTGGTCCATATGAGGCGGACACAAAACGGGGTGCGGTTGGAACTGAACGATGCGGTGGCGGCTCCCTATAACGAGGAAGAAGCGGTGTACCGGCCGGTGGGGAATTTACTTGTTTATGCGGATGATTGTTATGCGGAAAACGGAGAAATAAAATACGGTCAGCGCATATTTGTGTACGGAAACGGAAGTACTTTTGAGGAGGCGTCAAACCCCGGAAGTTTTGATGCAAAAGCGTATTATTTTTCTTTGGGAATTACGGGAGCTGTTCACGGGAAGACAATTAGGATTCGGTCTTTTTTCCATCATCGCCTGAATCAGGCACTATTTCAAGCTAAAAACAAATTATTGGAAAGTTATGTTACTTATCTGGGGCCGGAGGGGGCCGGTGTGATTTCCTCCATGCTTTTGGGCGAACGTGCACTGTTGTCGGAGGAAACACAAGAACTGTACCGGCACGGTGGAATCTCACATATTCTGGCCATATCGGGACTGCACGTATCGTTGATCGGAACTGCATTATATGAGCTGCTCAGAAAGACGATTCTTGGGAGAAACGGAGCGATTCCGGCGGCATGTGCAGGTGTGCTTCTGTACGGAAGTTTTGTGGAAGCGGGGACATCCACGAAGCGGGCTGTAATTATGTTTTTATTACTTCTTACGGCTACGGCTTTGGGGAGAACCTATGATACGTTGTCGGCAATGTCGGCCAGTGTAATCGTGATTCTGTGTCAAAGTCCCGGAGCACTTTACACCGCCTCGTTTCAGTTGTCCTTTGCGGCGGCCTACGGGGCATCGGTACTAGCTGCATTACTGCGGGGGTGGGGAGAACTGTCGCGAGTGTCGGCAACATCCGGAACCGATGCGGTAGCGGTTGAAAACGCAAGAAAAGTGGCGTTAAGGAGTAACAGCAGGTGGTTTCGCGTCCGTGAGTACATAGGAGAAAAAATTCGGAACATGTTCGTGTTCGGTCTTGCTATTCAGGCAGTGACCTTCCCTTTTGTTGTGTATCATTTTTTTGAATATCCGTCCTACGGATTTTTATTAAATCCCATTGTCGTACCTCTTATGACAATTCTTTTGTTGTGTGGGCTGTTGTCCGGTGTGTGCGGCTTGTTTGTGCCGTGGCTCGGATACTTTTTTGCGGGAGGTACTGCCGGGATTTTATGGATTTACGATATGTTGTGTCGTTTGACGGAAAAACTTCCGGGTTCATTGTTGTTAGTAGGACAGCCGAAGATATGGCAGATGGGGGGATATTTTGTTTTACTGGTGGTGTGTTTATATGTATGGTTAGGTCGAGGAAAGAAGAGGGTGAGAAAAGTCGGTATTAGGGCTGTGGGAGTGTGCGGAAGAATACTGCAGGGTGTACGGATAGAGACCGAGAGTCTTCTGATGCGGTTGGGACAACAAAGTACGTTGTTTTTTTGTCTGCTTTTCCTTCCTTTTGTCCTTTTACCGGTATCGTTCGCACCCTTTCAGGCGGTTTTCCTTGATGTGGGGCAAGGGGACGGGATTGTATTGCGGGAACAGGGTGGTGCCGTGCTTTTAGTGGATGGAGGAAGTACAAGTGTCCAAAAGGTGGGAGAGAAGAGGCTGATTCCTTACTTGAAATCTCAAGGAATTCGCGTGATTGACTGTGCCTTTGTCAGTCATACAGACAGTGACCACATAAGCGGACTGAAGGAGATTCTCGCGGCAATGCCGGCGTATTCGGAATACCGGGAACGTGTATTGGGGTATACCGGAACTCCGGTGATAAAGCGACTTGTATTGCCGGAGTGGTATGAACCGGAGGAGGAAACGGCAGGGCGTGTTGCGGGGGTCGAGGGAGAAAACATGTTATCGGGAGCGGTGGATGAAGCTTATTCGGAACTTCTGAAACTGGCGGAGGAGAAGCAGGTAGAAGTACATTACATGAAAGCAGGCGACCGGATGAGCGTCGGAAAGCAATTAGCATTTTCCTGTCTGGCACCGGAGGAAGGTGTTGTATACGGGAATAAAAATGCGGCATCCTTGGTGTTGCTGGCGTCTTATGGGGAGTTTGATCTGCTTTTAACCGGAGATATGGAGAAGGAAGGGGAAGTACGGTTGTTGGAGAACGGAACGTTAGGGGGAACCGTGTCGGACCGTGGGGCAGACAACGGTTACGGGAGTGGGTCCCAAGGAAATTCGGTAGATGTATTAAAGGTTTCCCACCATGGTTCTTACACCGCATCTTCGGAAGAATTTATCTCTGCACTACAGCCCCGGATTTCCGTTATTTCCTGCGGAAAGAACAACAGATACGGACATCCTCACATTGAGACTCTGGAAACGCTCTGCGAGGCAAATAGCAGGGTGTACCGGACGGATGAGAGTGGGTGTGTGACGGTGAAGGTTGGGAAAAGGATAGTAGTGGAAGAGTTTAGTAAATAAAATCAGGATGATAACTTAAAAGTATTGACAGGATGATAACTTAAAAGTATAATAAAGGAAGGATACAGGTAAAATAAATTGCACGAGATAGTCTTTTATAAAAACACGAAAGGAAAGCAACCTGTGTTGGAGTATATGCAGGAATTAAGTGAAAGTAACACCAAGGATAACCGAATTAAACTAAATAAAATCAATGACTACATTCAGGCTTTGAGTGTGTACGGAACAGAGCAACTTTCGGAAAATTATGTAAAACATTTAGAAGAAGATATTTGGGAGTTACGGCCGCTTCGAGATAGGATTTTGTTTGCCGGAGTGGTGGATGGAAAATATGTATTACTCCACCAGTTTATGAAGAAGACACAGAAAACACCGGCCAGAGAGATTAAAAAGGCTAAGAATGAGTTAAAAGATTTCAAGGAAAGGAGCGGTTGGTATGAATCAGAATAGTTCCGTGGGGCGTACTTGGGAAGAAGTACGACAGGGGATGTTTACGAAAGGAGAAATCGCGGAGAGCGACCTTCGTGTGGCGTTAATCGGAGAAATCGTAAAAGCACGAAAGGAAAAAGGAATTTCCCAAAGAAAACTCGGAGAGATGAGTGGCGTGAAGCAGCCGATTATCGCACGGATGGAAAACGGAACGGCATCCCCGAATTTAAGTACAGTTCTAAAGGTGCTTGCTTCTCTGGGGAAGACACTTTATATCGGAGATTTGTAAGATATCGCATGTAAATACACATGAAAAGTGGTATAATGTGTAGTATATTAAATAGTAATGCTGTGGAATTGTATACTATATTAGGAGGTGTCGATTGTGATAAATAAGAGAAGAAAGCTTTGTTTTATTACAATGTGCCTACTTGCTACTTTACTGGTAGCCTGTGGAAAAGATGCAGTTGAGGAAACAAATGATACAAAAACAACTCCTGCGGTAAAAGAAACGTCTACGCCGACGCAAATAACTTCAAAACCGGAAGTGACACAGCCTATGGAGGAGGAAAAAGTCGAGGTAGACCTTACAAAGTATTACGACATGATTGACAGTCGTGTGAATAAGATTCAGAGTTCCGAAACCGCAATCGAGCCTGTCGGGACGGTGTTTTATGTGTCCTCATCCACCGGCGATGACAGCAACGACGGTTTAACTCCGGAAACAGCATGGAAAACCTGTAAGCGAATGAACGAGGATTATACTCGTGCTATTTACGACAGTGTGGAGAAAAATGGTGGTGCTACGGTTTTATTTAAGCGTGGCGATGTCTGGATTCGTGACGGCATCCAGCTTTGGTATCCGAATATGATTTATTCTACTTACGGAGAAGGTGAAAAGCCGGTATTTGACTATTCGTTGGAAAATGCGGCAAAGCCTGAATACTGGACATTGCTTGAAGGAACCGATAATATTTGGGTATACTACAAGGATGTTCCGTTTTTAGGATCCATTACATTGAATGATACGTATTCCGCTGACAATCGTGAAGGATTTTATTGGGACGGTGTGTGGTATCAGGCGTGTTTCGGCTCTGACCATTGGAATCCGGAGGGAAGAGTTTGTCACTATGAAAACGGTGATTTATACGATGTGACGGCGTTGCCGAACGAGACTTTCTTTGTAGATGTTAGACCGGGAAATGAATGGTTGGATGAAGGCTCCGGGCAGCTACATGTATACGCCTGTGAAGATACAGGAACCCTGTATTTTAGTTGTAGTGAAGGAAATCCGGGAGACGTATATGAGAAGATGGACCTTTGTAGCGGATTTGGAATGGCTTGCGGAAACAGTTGTACATATGACAACCTGGTTGTTAGAAATACCGGAAACCAGGCGATTTCAAATATGGTGGATGACAATGGGAAAGGGTGTACATTGCAGAATTGCGAAGTATACTTTTGCGGAGACCAGTACATAAACTTCGATCCGGAATCTCACATGGGATATGTAGGAGGAGAGTGCGGAGGTTTCCATGGACCGGGAAGCCGGTATTATAACAACTATTTTTACGGAAGCAGAGAAGGAGGTTTTACGGTAGAAATAGGATGGACCGGAAGAATTGACGGAGACAATGTAACTTTAGGGGATGTAATTGCAGAAGGGAATGTATTTGAACGATGTGACGGCGGAATCGGAGTCATATGCTTTTTGGAATCTGCAGATGGAGTAGATATGTCGGAGGTAGTATTACGGGACAACTACTTCCTGGACATTGGAGTGGCGCATGATGAGGGCGGAAATGACCCTTGTGTACTAGGAACGATTCACATCTGGGACAATTCCGGCGATGTTGATATATCCGGTTTTTCTCTTCGTGATAACTTGTTCATGCTTTCGCATGCAAGAGCGATCAATTTGGAGCAGGTAACAGATGCAAGCTTTATAGAAACTTCCGGAAACACTGTGATTTTGCGAAAAGATGCCGGAATGAATGCAGTGCGTCAGACAAATTCCGAAATCGGAGAACTGTACTATAATACCATAGAAGAGATACAAAATGTTCTGGGAGAGTTCGGCGAAGTAATCTGGGTTGAGTAAAAAAGGTATTGACAAAAAACAAAAGAAGTGCTTTAATTATTACATGCTATATGACCAAACCGTCGAGGCGGAGATAACGGTAATTATGCTTCCACAGAGAGCCCGCGTTGCTGAGAGTCGGGTGAAACACAGGTTATCAAATGGACCGCGGAGGGCGCAGTCAAATGTGCGGTGCACAGAGTATTCTGCGACGTAGGGACATACGTTAGTTGTCCGGGATATGTCAGTATCCTTTAAGGAGCACGAGTTTTTCGTGAATCAAGGTGGTACCGCGGATAGGTAAAGTATTCGTCCTTGACAGAACTACAATTCTGTCAAGGGCGTTTTTATGTATTAGGAGGTGCGTGTATGTTATTAACCAAACGATGGCGACGCCAAAGCGTGTCCCGGAGAGTGAATGAAAAGTAAAAAATGCAGTAATAACTGCGATACGGAGAACGGTTCTAACGTCAAGATTTGAAAACAAAATATAGCTAATAAATCAGAAAAATCAGATATCAGGAGGATATAACCATGAAAATGAACAATGTTGATTTTGAAACCTATTTTAAGAATTACCCGGATGAGAACGGCTACTTCGGTAAGTACGGTGGTTCCTACATCGAGCCGGATTTGAAAAAGGCAATGGATGAGATTTCCGAGGCGTACCATACCATTTGTAAGTCCAGAAAGTTTATCGCCGAGCTTCGCCGCATCCGTAAGGAATTCCAGGGCAGACCGACGCCGGTTTCTTATTTGGAGAGATTGTCCGGTTCCCTCGGCAATGTACAGCTTTACGTAAAGCGTGAGGATCTTAACCATACCGGTGCCCACAAGTTGAACCATTGTATGGGTGAAGTACTTCTTGCGAAGTATATGGGCAAGAAGAAGGTAATCGCTGAGACAGGTGCGGGCCAGCACGGTGTGGCAATGGCGACGGCAGCGGCTTACTTCGGCCTTGAGTGTGACATTTATATGGGCGCTGTAGATATTAAGAAGCAGGCTCCGAACGTAGCACGTATGAAGATTCTCGGTGCAAACGTGGTAGAGGTTACCCACGGCCTTCAGACCTTAAAGGAAGCGGTAGATGCGGCATTTGCGGCGTACGCAAAGGATTACAAGAACTCCATGTACTGCATCGGTTCTGTAGTGGGACCGCATCCGTTCCCGTTAATGGTACGTGATTTCCAGAGTATTGTAGGTATCGAGGCAAGAGAGCAGTTTATTGAAATGACCGGTGAACTTCCGGATGCAGTGGTTGCATGCGTTGGCGGCGGTTCCAATGCAGCAGGTATGTTCGCAGGCTTCTTAAACGACCCGGTTGATATTTACGGTATCGAGCCGCTTGGTCGCGGTACTGCTTTGGGTGACCACGCAGCAAGTCTTCAGTACGGTACCGAGGGCGTTATGCATGGTTTCAACAGCCTGATGTTAAAGGATGCAAACGGTGAACCGGCTCCGGTATACTCCGTAGCAAGCGGTCTTGACTACCCGTCCTCCGGCCCGGAGCATGCATTCCTGCACGACATCGGAAGAGTAAAGTACGATGTGGTAAACGACGAAGAGACCATCGACGCATTTTTCACCTTATCCCGCTTAGAGGGTATTATCCCGGCAATCGAAAGTGCTCATGCGGTAGCATACGGCATGAAGCTAGCGAAGAAGATGGGCAAGGGCTCTGTGCTGATTAATCTTTCCGGTCGCGGTGACAAGGATATGGATTATATTATCGAGAAATACGGTATTCGATAAAATAGCAGAATAGAATATGTGAAAATACAAGAAAGGAGACCCGGAAATGGGTCTCCTTTTTGTAGGAGGATCTGTGCACATAAAAGTTAAACGGATTATTCTTCCTTTAATCGGAACTGGGCTACCAATTCATGCATCGTTACAGCCTGTGCGGATAATTCTTCACTGGTTGCGAAGGATTCTTCCGCAGCAGCGGAATTGGACTGTACGATTTCGGAAATACGTGCAATACCGAGGTCTGCCTGTTCTACGGAGTCTGCCTGAACCTGAGAATTCTCGGATAAGGTCTTGGAGGTCTCCGCAATCTGCTGAATCGCATTTACCACACCGGTCAATACATCGGCGGTCTTGTGGGCAATCTTGCTACCTTCTCCAATCTCGTATAAGGTATTGTTAACAAGGTCTCTGGTACCGACTGCGGACTTTGCACTTTGCTCCGCCAACTGGCGAATTTCATCCGCAACCACCGCAAAGCCTTTGCCGGCTTCTCCTGCTCTTGCCGCTTCAATGGAAGCGTTCAGGGAAAGGAGGTTGGTCTGGCTGGCAATGCTCTCGATTTCTGTGATGATGTTTTCAATCTTTTTCGAGGTGATATTGATACGATTCATGGACTCTACCATGTTATTCATTTCATCGTAACTGAGCTTTGCATCGTTTGCACACCGAAGAGCCTGCTGATAAGCTTCGTCTACACTGGCAACGGTAATTTTAAGACCTTCGGAAACCGTATCCATGGTGGCCAGCATTTCCTGTACGGAGGCAGCCTGGTCGGTGGCACCTTCGGCAAGGCTTTGTGCGGCCTCGGCCAGATTACTTGCACCGGTATTTACCTGATCGGAAACCGATTCGACCTCATGCAATGCATGGCTTACATTGGTACTCATTTCATTGATGGAAACATACAACGCCTCCAAATCACCGCAATACGCATCCGCACAATCGGAAGCTACATTGAAATTACCGTTACTCATTTCGCTGCAAAGACGTTCTACATCCAAAATAATCATTTGCAGACGCTCAGCCATGTCATGGGAGGAATTCATAAGTACGGCGATTTCGTCTTCGGCAGTGGAGGTCGGGAACGGTGTCTTGATGTCACCCTTTGCAAAGGCGTCAAAACGGTCTTCCAACTGTGCCAGAGGCTTGGAAATACCCTTGGAGATGATATAGGCGATTCTCTTGGAAATGACGGCAGTGACAATGACCAAAACAACCATGAGGATGATGGCAGTAGTTTCGAGTACTTCACAAACTACTTCCATTTCATGTTCCTTGTCAATATTAATCTGCATAAGCTCCAAGGTGGCATTATCCAAAGTATCATATAACGGAGTCAGCTCTTCGATGGCCATATGCTGAGCCTGACGGCAAAGCTCCTGGTCGGTGGTGGCTCCGAGGGCAATGACCTCGGCCTCTTTCTTAAAATAGGCATCTAAGGCAGTCTCTATTTTAGCATAGGCTTCATTACCTTCGTCGGTTACTATAGTAGACTTGATGGCATCCAGCCGGTCATATGTATTGGCTACACGGGTGTCGTGCTTGGCAACCAGCAGGTCAATTTCCGCTTGGTCCTCGTAGCCGATGATACCGCGCATGTTGGAGCGACATTCTGCGTATTCATTCATGAACAGAGCGATATCACCCTGCGGCAACGCATAATTTTTCATTGCCCGTTCGAAGGTTGATACCACAACAATCAGACAGAGAATGCCGATGAGTAAGCCGGCTGCGGCAATGGAGATAATAATGTTAAATGCCTTTCGCAAGCGTGCCTCAATGCGCAGTCCCTTAAAGTTTAGAAGTTTCGTTTTCTTTTTTTTCTTATCCATACTGTACTCCTTCCTCTCTTAGTTATCTGTAGTCTGAATAAATATACAGCAAAACAGAAATTGCACTAAGGGAAATGATTATATTCTTATTATAGCACGAAATATTGGTTTGAACAATGTTGTTATCTGACAATAGCATAGGTAATTAGTCCTATGCAAGAGGGATTGACTTGTCCTTGGGGGAAGGTTGTATGATGTTGTTAAATGGAAAGTGAAACGGAGGATACGTAATGCCACAAGCACAATTTTATTACAGAGACAAAGATGCACCAAAACCGAAAGGAAATCGTATCGGAACCTGCATTTTGCTGGAATGCGACGGACGGCTGCTGTTGGAACATCGGGCAGACAGTGATACTTGGGCAGTAATCGGCGGGGGACTAAAAGTCGAGGAGCGATTGGTGGAAGGAGCCATACGAGAGGTATTTGAAGAAACAGGACTGGAGTTAAAGGAAGAACGGTTAGAACTTTATCAAATTTATGATGAACCATCTCGCATCGCAAGTTATCCGGACGGAAATGTATGGCGGATTATTACGGTGGTATATCGCGTGAGATTAGCGGAACAGCCGGAATTGGTGTGTAGCGAGGAGTCGCGGGAGTTGCGTTTTTTTAGCAAGGAGGAATTGAAGGGAGTGAAGGTTGCGGCGACACATATTCCGATTGTGGAGGCGTATGCGGGAGAATAGGCCGAAAAGGGAAAGATTGCCGATATAGGAAATAAGTCACATAGAATGGTCGAACAAAAGTTCTTGCGTATTCGGAAAAGAAGTTGTATACTAAAAAGTGAAGAACGAGACAATAACCACGAGGAGGCATACTATGGAAAATCGAACTTACATCGCCATCGACTTAAAGTCCTTCTATGCCTCCGTGGAGTGTATTGAGCGGGGCTTAGACCCGCTGACGACGAACCTTGTGGTAGCGGATTCCGCGCGGACGGAGAAGACTATTTGTCTGGCGGTTTCGCCGTCCTTAAAGCGGTACGGTATTCCGGGGCGGGCGCGACTGTTTGAAGTGGTACAAAAGGTAAAGGAAGTAAACGCAGAGAGGAGCATCAAGGCTCCGGAGAGAAGATTATCCGGAAAGTCACATTTCTCGGGAGAACTGGATACCCATCCGGAACTCGAGGTTTCTTATATTACGGCACCGCCCCGGATGGCGTTGTATTTGGAGTACAGCACTCGGATTTACAACGTGTATTTGCAGTATGTGGCACCGGAGGACATTCATGTGTATTCCATCGACGAAGTGTTTCTTGATGTGACGCAGTATTTGAACACCTACGAACTGACGCCGAAGGAATTGGCGGCAAAGATGATTAAAAATGTGCTGTCGGAAACCGGAATTACCGCCACGGCAGGCATCGGGACGAATTTGTATCTTTGTAAGGTAGCCATGGACATTATGGCAAAAAGGGTGACGCCGGATGCGGACGGAGTGCGGATTGCAGAGCTGGATGAGATGAGCTACCGGAGACTTCTTTGGACTCATCGGCCGTTGACTGCTTTTTGGCGTGTGGGCCGCGGCTATCAAAAGAAGCTGGAGGAAGTTGGACTTTATACCATGGGCGACATTGCCCGGTGTTCTCTGGGCGGACCGGGAGAGTTTTACAACGAGGATTTGCTTTATAAATTGTTCGGTGTCAATGCGGAGCTGCTCATAGACCATGCGTGGGGGTACGAACCCACGACCATTGAGATGATAAAGGCCTACAAGCCGGAGGTGAACAGCGTTAGCTCCGGGCAGGTGCTGCAGGAGCCTTATGAGTTTGAAAAAGGGAAGCTTATTGTGCGGGAAATGACGGACCTTCTGGTGCTTGATTTGGTGGAAAAGAAGCTGGTGACGGATCAGATTGTGTTAACGGTGGGATATGATATCGAGAACCTAACTCGATCGGATATTCATTACACCGGAGAGGTGACCGTGGACGGGTACGGCAGACGGGTGCCGAAGCACGCCCACGGCACGGTGAATCTGGGGCAGCAGACTTCCTCGACAAAGTTGATTATTGATAAGGTGATGGAGCTGTATGATGAGATAGTGAATCGGTCGCTGTTGGTGCGCAGGATTACGGTGGTGGCGAACCATTTGGTGGAGGAAAGCACTGTGGAGGAGAAGGCCGAGTTCGAGCAGCTTAGTTTGTTTACGGATTATGCGGCGCAGCAGAAGGAACAGGCGGCGGAACGGGAAGAGCGTGAAAAGGAACGGAAGCTCCAGGAAGCCATGCTTTCCGTAAAGAAAAAGTTTGGTAAAAATGCCATGATAAAGGGCATGAACCTGCAGGAGGGGGCCATGACCGTGGAACGGAATAAGCAGATCGGAGGGCATAAGGCGTAGCGTTTGGTGAGGGAGTCGTGCAAACGACGGAGAATTGGGGGCACAGATAACGAGAGAGTAGGCCCAAGGAAAGGAGGACATCGGGATGAGATACGACGAGCATCGGTATGACGATATCATAGACTTACCGCACCATGTATCACGGAAGCATCCGCCGATGCCTCTGTTTGACCGTGCGGCACAGTTTGCACCCTTTGCGGCCCTGACCGGACACGAAGCAGCGATAAAAGAAACCGCCAGATTGACGGAGGCGGAAATCGAGCTTGACGAAGACAGCAAGGAGTTGTTAGACATCCGTTTGCGGCAGTTGCAGGAGCATTTGGCGGAGCATCCGGAGGTGTCCGTGACGTACTTTCGGCCGGATGAAAAGAAGGCCGGCGGGGTCTATGAGACGGTGACCGGAAAGGTAAAGAAGGTGGATGAGTATGTCGGAGAGCTGGTGTTCACGGATGGGAGAAGGATTGGGCTGGGAACAATTATCGAATTGACATAATTGTTACAGCTTCTTTTCCGAGATTGCCGTTTCCAGGGTAGAGAGAAGCTTTAACTGCTTCTTTTTTGTGAAGCCGTTTCGGAGAGAATGCAGGGAGACTTCTTCCAAATGCTTGTTGGAGTAAGAATAAGACCGGACCGGTTCGCCATCCGCGGTTCTCGGAAGTATTTCCAGCCATCCTTGAAGGAATGCGGCATTGTCGCGAAACGATACGGAAAAATATTTCTTTCTTTTATGCCATACAGTAATATGAGGCAGTTCCAGCATGGTATACCCATGTGATTCTAAGAGTTCATCAATGGTAGAAACGACCGCCCGGTAGTCGTTGGTTTTCATTGGGGTTTTAACGGTGGTTCTCATAAAAAGTTCTCCCTTCGACGTGAATGTAATACGCTTTCTTTATTGTAGCATAGAGTGTGTTGAATGTAAACAAAAGGAATGAGAGAGGTTTGACAGCATTTAAATTATAGTATATACTAATTGATATAAACCGGAAGAGGAGAATGCTGATGAAGAAACCGGTATTTTGTCTTTTATTTGCATTAACATTGTGTATTACGACAGGCTGTGGGACTATGCCTGTCAGCAGTAGTCAGGAGGAATTGGGTGTAGGAGAACGGGGTAATGTAGGAGTAACGGAGAGCATAGAACCGGAAGAAACAGAGGTACCGGAGCTTACAGAGGATCCGGAAGTGACAGAAGAACCGGAGGCGACTGCAACCCCGACGCTGCCCCTAACCCTGACGCCGACCTTAACCCCGACGCCGACCGCGGCTCCAAGACCAACAGCTATATCAAAGCCGACTTCGACAGTTGCACCGGTGATTGACCGGAATGTGGTGGAAAGAGATGCGTATGCGGTGAATAGTAAGAACGGTAAAATACATAAAACCGGAGACTGTCCCGCAACCGGTGACGGTAAGAATGCCATGACGGCTCCGGTCTATTTCCCGACCTATGAGGAAGCGGAAGCATATTCTATAAAAATCAAGCGGAGTCTTGATAAGAGAAAGTGCGGAAATTGTTGGAGATAGACATGAAAAATAGTAAATTTCCTCTTGCCATTTTCGTCGCTTTCATGTACAATAAGTGAGTATGTTAAATGTACCGTTTCGTTTGTGGTGTACCATGTTAAAGGAGTGCCTATGAAGGGAATTAAGGAGCATATCAAAACCGGGCAGTACAAGACCGTATACCTGCTTTACGGGACGGAGATGTATCTGCGCCGCCTCTATACTTCCAAGTTAAAGGCAGGAGCCCTTGGCGGGGGAGACGAGATGAATCTGTCCGTGTTCTCCGGCAAAGATACCGACTGGAATGAGGTTCGGAATCTGGCGGAGACCTTGCCTTTCTTTGCGGAGCACCGCGTGATTGTTCTGGAGAATACCGGAGCGTTTAAGAATGCGTGTGATTTTGCAGATGAGATAGGGAACCTTCCGGACACTGCGGTACTGATATTTAACGAGTCCGAGGTGGACAAACGAAGCCGGATGTTTAAGGCTGTGAAGGATTGCGGTTATGTCTGCGAGATGAACGGTCTTGGCGAGGGCGACTTAAGCGTTTGGGTTGCCCAGCTGTTAAACAAAGACGGCAAGAAAATCAACAGGGACGATTTGCGTGTACTGTTGGAACGCATCGGTACCGACATGGAGAACATCGAGACCGAAATCGAAAAGCTGGTTTGCTACATCGGTGACCGGGAAGTGGTGACGAAGGAAGACATTCTGACGGTGACCACGGAACAGATTTCCGGAAAGATATTTGCCATGACAGACGCCTTGGGAGCAAGGAATAAAAAGCTTGCCTTAGAGCTTTACCACGACCTGCTTTCCGTGAGGGAAAAGCCTATGACGGTACTGTACCTTATGGTGCGTCAGTGCAATATGATATTGCAGGCAGCGGAAATGAATCGACAGGGACTGGATCGTTCCGCCATCGCATCCAAAGCCGGAATGCCGCCTTTTGCGGTGGGCAAATGCCTGTCCCAGGCAAAGAACTTTACAAAAGCGCAGCTCCTGCATCTGATTACCTACGGAACAGAGCTTGAGGAGCAAATCAAAACCGGACGCATCGACGAGCGCATTGCAGTAGAGCTTTTCTTGCTCACCGCCGTCGGCGCATAACAAAGGGTATTACAGCTACCGCTGTTACCATAAATATACGGAGACGTATCGAAGAGGCCGTAACGAGACTGACTCGAAATCAGTTTGCCTGCAAGGGCACGAGGGTTCGAATCCCTCCGTCTCCGCTTTAAAACATTAGTGTCAATCCCAGTGGATTGGCACTTTTTTTGTCAAGGACATCGTCGAAGAAAGCAAGAAGTGCCCAAAAGGTGTCCGAAGTTATAGGACAAAGTGTAATTTTTTTACTTGGTGGGGTAGAGGAAAGTAAGAGAAAATAGAGGAAAATGGGACGGTGATTTGGGCACCTCTGGGACACCTCGGAAAATAGGAAAAATTTTTAAATAATTTTTTTCGTGGGTTAGAGAACTGTAAAGGAAGATGTTATTATGGAGAAAAAATAGAAAGGAGCATAATTATGGTTGTGCAAATAATAGCAAGAGAGAACATTCTGCGTAATGGAAGGAGGATGGATGATGTAGGGTTATTTTGTCTAGATGGAATAAAGTATAGTAAGGTATTTGTATTTGAAGAGACAGATGGCTACAAGACGAAGTTGGATACTGTTGTGAGCTCATTTAAAAAAGAATGTAGGTCTCTTCGTAATCCTCAGTATGAGATAGTCGCGACAAAGTAAAAAACGTGAGGGTGTCCTAAAAGTCAAAGGTACTTCCCATCGCAGGAAGTACCTTTTTCGCATATTGCCACATTTTTATATCATCGCCTCTTCCCAGCATTCCGGCACCTCAAGCCCAAAGATAGCAGCAACCGTCGGTGCAACATTTGCAAGACCGAAGTTGCCTTCCTTGATGGTATATTTTGTATTTTTATCATAAATGATAAAAGGAACCTGATTCAGGGAATGGGCGGTACGAACTTGAAGTTCGCCCTTTTTGTTCTTCTCAAGCATTTCGTCTGCGTTACCGTGGTCGGCGGTGACAAGCAGGGTAATGTTGTATTCGTCAACAACTTTCAGAAGTCTTGCGAGAGCAAGGTCCACAGCTTCTACAGAGGTGATAACCGCATCCATGTTGCCTGTGTGACCTACCATGTCGCCATTCGGGAAGTTGCAACGGATGAAGTCATATTTTTCTGACTTGATGGCTTCGATTAAATCATCTGTAATCTCTGCGGATTTCATCCAAGGACGCTCATCAAAGGATACTTTATCGGACGGGATTTCTTTGAATGTTTCCAGTTCTTCACTGAACTTCTCGCTCTTGTTACCGTTCCAGAAATAAGTGACATGACCGTATTTCTGGGTTTCGGATACTGCA
Source organism: uncultured Clostridia bacterium (assembly GCA_937895705.1). Taxonomy (GTDB): domain Bacteria; phylum Bacillota; class Clostridia; order Lachnospirales; family Lachnospiraceae; genus SIG307. The sequence goes on along the minus strand of CALBKM010000025.1, from coordinate 40,274 downwards.
TACTGATTGAGCTTGTGGCTGACAAGGAGCTCGGAAAGTGTATGTTTGATATCCGGCGGGTTAACAAGATATCTCTTAGGAAGGTTAAGGTCACCGTCGTATTGGAGCATACCAGCGTATACTACATCCGGACGGGAGCCTCGGTCAAAAGCAGTAAAGGTTTCATTATCAAAAGCCATGGAAAGCTCTAACGCGCGGTCACCACGGAAGTTGAAAAGAATGACACTGTCTTTATCTACAATTTTGCCAACCGGTTCACCGTCTTTTGCAATGACAAAAGCAGGCAAATCCTGATCGATTACATTCAATTCGTTACGATAGGTTTCAATGGCAGCAAGGGCATTGTCGAACTGACGGCCCAGACCGAGAACATGGGTATCCCAGCCACGCTTTACCATATCCCAGTTTGCTTCATAACGGTCCATTGTGATATTCATACGACCACCACCGCTTGCTATCTTAGCGTCAAAAACGTTATCATTTAACTCGGCGAGAACATTTTCCAGTTGCTCTATATAGATATGAGCACTTGTTGCAGGAACATCACGACCGTCAAGAAGTACATGAATACGAACCTTGTGAACGCCTGCTTTTTTTGCCTCTTTCAGCATGGAAATCAGGTGGGAGATGTTAGAGTGAACATTACCATCGGAAAGCAGACCGATGAAATGCAGTGTGGAGTTATTTGTTTTGCAGTTATCAATCACTTCGTTCCATGCTGTAGAGGTGTACATCTTTCCGCTCTCAATAGACTCGTTTACCAGCTTTGCACCCTGAGAATAAATTTGGCCGCAACCTAGCGCGTTATGTCCAACCTCACTGTTGCCCATATCATCGTCGGAAGGAAGTCCCACAGCAACACCGTGTGCATTCAGTCTTGTATTCGGGCATTCTGCAAGTAGCTTATCCAGCACCGGAGTATTCGCCTTTGCAACAGCGTCACCGATACCGGACTTGCTGAACCCGATACCGTCCATAACAACCAATAAAACTTTTTTGTTCATCTTTTGCAACCTCCATATTTTTCTACACTTGGATTATACAATGAAATCGGGGAGAAGACAATGGGGGAGTTGGAAGTTTTCACTTGCATTTGTTTTGGCATCCTTGTATAATTATGGCATTATACTTAGGAAGGCGGGATTGATTTGTTGACATATACGCAAGCAGAACGATTTATAAATAAGTTAGGTGTGGAACGATATAACGAGCGAATTTGTGTTGTAGAAAAATACAAGGAGCAATGGGAATTGTCCGAAATAACATTTCAGCAATCGCTTTCTATTAACAGTCTGATTTTCTATGCGGTTTCAAAACGGTATGGGAAAGTAATACTCAAAATTCTTATTAACAATGAGTTTGATGAAGACGTAAAAGAAATCATGTCATTGATACAGTTTCAAGGAGAGAATTTCTGCAAACTTTATGAGTATTCACTTGAGGATAAGGTTTATATAATGGAACGAATTGTTCCTGCGGATACGTTATATGAAAGTGCATGCCGTGAGGAACGGATAAAGATTGTAGGGTCCATATTTAAAGTACTACACAAATCTGACGTGCCGGACAGTACATTCCCTACATATACCGAATGGTTTGATGCGGGAAAGGAAGGAACAAAAAATCGTAAGGATTGTGAAGAGCTCCGTCAATATCTTGAAAGTGCCGAGAGTATGCTGAAAGATATAGGTAGGAAGTATTCACGCAATGTTCTGTTACATGGCGATTTACACCACGAAAATATACTTAAGAATGAAAATGGTAACTATACAGTCATTGACCCAAAAGGTGTAGTAGGCGACCCGGTATTTGATTTGTCGAGATTTATACTTGATGAATTCAGAGACGACTTAGTTTCGGAGCCAAAGGAGATAATCATTGATTTTGTAAAAAAACTTGGTGAAAACGTTGGTATTCCCAGGGAGACTTTACTGCGCTGTTTGTATATTGAAACGGTCATTTGGCTTTTCAGAGAAGAACTTGCGAACGGAGAAAGCCTTGAAGAAAGCGAACAGCTTATTACGAATATGAAAACTGCGTATGAATTGTGTTAGTATAGGCAAAATAAATCTGATTTGCGGAGGTGAGTATTATGAAAGCAATGTTGACAAGCTCTCTTGGAGGGGCATTTAAGGTGAACGGAATCAGAGTACCGGATGTTCTGATTCAGAAAAATGGGTTGTTAGACAGACTGAAATCTATTTGGATACAGGATGCAAGGGTGCTGATTGTTTGTGCGAATCCGGATAATCATGAGAAGAATGATGGGATATATGCCTGTTTAAAAGAATCCCTCCCTATGAGCGGACTGAGTGTTTCGTATCTTGCGCAGTGTGACGATAGAAATCCGGATATTATTGAAAACTTACCGGATATGGATGTGCTTATTTTGGCGGGGGGACATGTGCCGACGCAAAACAAGTTTATGAAGCAGCTTCGTTTGAAAGAACGTTTGTCAGAGTTTAAGGGAATTTTGGTTGCATGGAGTGCCGGTTCCATGAACTGTGCAGAGGTGGTTTATGCCGGTCCGGAGCTGGAAGGAGAGGCACTTGACCCGCTTTATGAACGGTGGATTCCGGGTCTTGGCATAACAAATATCAATATTTATCCGCATTTTCAAAAGCTTAGAGATGAGTATTTGGACGGGATGCGTTTGATAGAGGACATTACCTTTGAGGATAGTGTGGGTCATGAAATCATTGCTTTGAATGACGGTAGTTATATCATGATTGAGAACGAACAAACAATACTGTACGGAGAAGCGTATCGTATTCAGGATAGACAACTGACACAACTGTGTAAGGATGGGGAATGTATTATTTTGTAGATAGGATGAGTTACTTTTACAAGTCAGTAATAAAGTAAACGCGAAATATTTATTTTCTAGTTGCATTTCTGTAAAACTGAGGTATAATATAAGTAGAACAGTAATGTTCCGATGGAAGAGCATCGTTAAAAGTTGTGCTGCAGATGGAGCAGGGTAATTTTCCATTTCATAAGGTGTCTTAACCGGGCATCGAGCCGGCAACAGGAGAAGTTGCAGTCCACGTGGGGGACTTAATGATTTCCACGTCGTTATGGGTATCTTAACTGGATACCGAGGCTGACAACCAGCAGAAAACTCTTTCAATAAGTCTTAAACTGAGGAGTGTGTGAAAGCACACTCCTCTTTTACAAAGGGAGGAGTCTAAAATTACTAAAGAAGAAAAGAAAGATGTAATTCGTCAGCAGATACTTGATGCGGCGGGGGTGTATAGTAAAGAATTGGCAGGTAGAAATTTCCTTTATGTTTACGGAGAGGAGCATTTTGAGGTTTCATTCCCAACTGACCATTTTCTGCATCTGACCGGTGTGGAAACAATGCTTTCAGCGAAAAACTTTTACAAAAATGCTAAGAAGCGTACGTTAGGGAGTAAACAGTTTTATTTTACGAAACGACATCCGTATGCCACTGCAAAGAAGAAATTGCCGTGTTTAAAGCGATTGCCGGAGTTGACGAATGGAGTGGTGTGTATCTTAAAGGATATGCAGACGGTTAGTATCATCTATAAACTTAGTGTTACAAATTTGGAGTTTACATTAGGATTAATCGAGAATACTGATGACTACGGAAAGAAAGTTAATGATCTGTATTTACCTATGTCTTTGCGTGTAGAAGATTCTTCGGTGGAAAAAAGCGCAGGAGGAGAGGTGGTTGACTTCATTTTTTCGAAAAATGCAAGCGTTGCAAAGTATGACACATTATCGGTGAAGGATGAGAGAAAAGAAATACCGGAGTGTGTGCGACAATTACTTAGTGCTGAACTGTTGAAAGAAAGTAGACAGACTATCGATTGAAACTATAAAAAAGTAAAATCAGGAGAAGGGACTTTCGAAGTGCTTATCAAGCAGAGAAACCATGAATTGGACTTGCCATTCGGCAGGTCCTTTCTTTTGCCTGAGGTTGGTTGCGTGAACACTTTTTCCCCACCTAGACATGCCCGTTCTTCTGTGCTATCATTGGGGTATGAGTAGCAAAAGAGTAAAGGTATGGGAGGTTGCATTTATGTCTTCAGAATCAAAAAACACAAACTCCAAAAGTAATAATCTCACCGCAGACCAATTAGCCGCGTATCCTGTTCTGTTACGGGAATATGACCCGGACTGGACAGTTATCTTTGAAGAAGAAAGAGAGAAATTGTGGCAGACAGCAGGGGACAGCATTGAGGAGATTTTTCATTTCGGCAGTACTTCGGTTCCGGGGATGCTGGCGAAACCGACGGTGGATATCCTGGTGATTTTGAAGAAAGATGTTGATTTGGATGCGTTTTGTAAGTATATGTCCGATGCGGGGTATTTGTGTACGAAGTATCCGGATAAGGCGAAGAAGCGGAAGAATTGTATGAACTTTGTGGTGCCTTATACGGTGGACGGCGTGGAGCAATATAAGTGTTACATCCATATCAGGGAGAATGAGGTACCGAGACCGGAGCTGCTGTTTGCGAAGTATTTGAGAGCGCATCCTGAGGTGGCAAAGGAATACAGTGAGCTGAAGCAAAAGCTGGCGTTACAGTATGGAGAAAAACGCCAGGAATATATGCTGGCGAAAACAGAATTTGTGGAGAAATACACTCGTTTGGCAGAAAAAGAAGGAGGTATTCTATAACATGAAAATCCTAAACTTAGACGATAAATGGACCTTCCGCAGAGGGTATCTGGATTCTGTGGGAATGTTGTCGGAGGACCCGGGGACGGAGGTAAATCTTCCTCATGACGGAATGATCGGTACACCGGTAACGCCGGAGGCACCGGCAAAATCGGATTCCGGATATTTTGTGGGGGGGCTGACGAACTATACAAAGTTTGTGATGATTCCGGCGGAGTGGAAAAACGACTGCGTGGGACTTGCCTTTGACGGGGCTATGATGAATGCGACCGTTGATATTAACGGAGGAAGAGTCGGTCTTCAGAATTACGGTTATGTGCCGTTTTATGTTGATTTGACTCCTTATGTTACCTTTGGGGAAGAAAATCGTATTACCGTGAACCTGAATACCGCTTCCCAGCCCAATTCCCGTTGGTATACCGGCTCCGGTTTGTTCCGCGGGGTGAAGCTCTGTCACGGACCACGGGTGCATATTGTGACCGACGGCGTTTTTATAAAAACGAAAGAGGTGGCCGATGGGTATGCTTTTCTGGAGGCGCAGGTAGAAGTAGAAAATGCCACCCTGGAAAACCGGATGGCAGAAGTGTCCGTACATATTTCGGAGGATGGAACGGAAGATATTGTTACGCAAACGAAGCGTGTGATTCAGGTGAATTCCGGAAGTCGGGAAATGGCAAGAATTGCACTGAATCTTAAGAATCCGAAGCTTTGGGATGCGGAATGTCCGAATTTGTACCGGGTAAAGGTTTTCGTAAAAGATTTGGGCGTATATCGTACCCGTTTTGAACGGTCTGAGGTTACTCCGACAGATGAGGCGACCACGTTGTTCGGTGTCCGTACCATTACGGCAGATGCGGTGCGAGGACTTCGGATTAACGGAAAGGAAGTAAAATTAAAGGGCGGTTGCCTACATCATGATAACGGTTTACTGGGGGCGGTGAGCCTTTATGAGATGGAAGCAAGAAAGGTAAGAAAGTTAAAAGAGGTAGGCTTTAATGCCATCCGTACCGCACACAATCCGCCGTCTGCCGCGTTGATTGAAGCCTGTGACAGATTGGGAATGTATGTGTTCGACGAGGCCTTTGATGCTTGGGGAATCGGAAAACGTGCCGGAGATTACAGCCTGTATTTTAACAGTCAATGGGAAAAGGATTTGACTGCATTTGTAAAGAGAGACCGGAGCCATCCGTCGGTGATTTTATGGTCCATCGGAAATGAGATTCCGGAGAGAGGCGGACTCGGAAACGGTTATACCGTGGCTACGAAGCTTGCGGAAACCATTCGCGGACTGGACGGAACCAGACCGGTCAGCAACGGAATCTGTACTCTATGGGCAGGCCTGGATGATGCCCTTGCTACAGGGCGTGTTCAGACCCAAAATGCGGCAGAGGATCAGGCTTCTGTTCTGTGGGAATATGTGACGGAGCCGTTTACCAACGGATTGGATATTGTGGGCTATAACTATATGGAAGACAACTATGAGCGGGATCATGAAATGTTCCCGGAACGGGTGATGCTGGGGTCGGAGAATTTTCCGCAGCAAATCGGTTATCGCTGGCCTTTGGTGGAACGCCTTCCTTATGTCATCGGTGATTTTACCTGGACGGCATGGGATTATCTCGGTGAGGCGGGAATCGGAAAAGCGGTGTATGTAAACGAGGATGACCCGTTGGTAGAAAAAGGATCCTGGTCCTTGATGCCGCAACCGGGCTCCCCTTTCCCGTGGAGATTGGCCAATGATGCGGACTTTGATATTACGGGCCATATGCTTCCGCAGGGCGCGTATCGAAGTGTTGTATGGGGAAGCGATAAAACGCATCTATTCTCCATGCATCCGGATACCTTCCGTAAGGTGGAGATGATTACCATGTGGGGGTTCCCAGCGGTGGTGCCGAACTGGAATTACAGCGGGTATGAAGGCAAGCCTGTGGAACTGGTGGTGTATTCCAAGGCAGAAGAGGCGGAAGTGTTTGTAAACGGGAAGTCCATCGGACGGAAAGAGATTTGTATGGAGCGACCGATGCCGTATTCCGCACGGTTTGAGACGGTGTATGAGCCGGGAGAAGTAGTGGCAGTGAGCTTCTGCGGAGGAAAGGAAATCAGCAGGGATGTACTGGTGACGGCTGGCGAACCGGCAGAGATTTGTCTGATTCCGGAAAAGACAGAGATGCGGGCAGACGGACATGATGTTATATGTATAGGAATTGAACTCCGGGATAAGGATGGAGTGGTGGTGCCGGATGCAGCGGTTCCGTTAAAGGTAAAAGTGGAGGGCAGTGGTGTGCTTGCGGGCTTTGGTTCCGCGAATCCTGTCACGGATGAGGATTATACCGACGAATTTACGGTGAGCTACAGAGGCCGTGCCATGGCAATCATTCGTTCCGGCTATGAAAGCGGCCCGGTGAGAGCGGAAGTATCGGCAGATGGGATGGAGACGGTGAAAGCGGAGCTTTCGGTTGTCTGTGAGTAAAACTTGACGAAGCGGTACTTTTTTATGTATAATAGCATTGTCGTAATGACAAAAGATAATGAATGGGGGGCTTTTTATGAAAGAGTATAAGTTGGTTTATCTGAACAAAGGGTTGAGATTTTCCAGAGAAAAGGACCTGGAGATTGCACAGAAAGAGATTAATGAGTATGTTGCGGATGGTTGGGAGCTACAGCAGATTATGTCTCCGAGTGATGCAATCGGAGCGATGGTGGGTGTCTTTTTCAAGGAAAAGAGAGAGGATAACTTTTATTAATTACAATGTAACAAGACATAGAAGGACTTGCACCGGCAAGTCCTTTTGTTTCAAACGGACGGAGGTACGGATATGAAAAAACCGACAAAAGTCATCATTTTTGTAGTAGCACTGATTTGTAATGCGGCATTTCTTATTTTTTGCGGATATGGGCAGGTATATCATGAGGAGACGGTTACTTATCTGGATCCGGCTCTTGGTGTTGTTGCCGTGCTTGTTTTGGCATACGGAAACATGTCCGTTGCGGTTCAGATGTATTTTCGATGTAAATACCATCGTTTGAAATGCCGGACGTTTGAGTGGAAATTTTGGCGGCAGTGTATCCTGCTGGCAATATACTATATCGGAAGTGCGTGCTATCTTTCTGCCATGACCTATGACTTTATGGTGAGCTACCTTTCGTTGTTTGCCATTGCACTTTCTCCGTTGTGGTTACTGGGCGGCAGTCGTACTCTTTGGTGGACGGAGTTTGGCGGAGAGGCCTATTATCTGGATGATCGGAGAAGGTGGTATGTGGTTCATGGCATAACGGAAAATGAGTACGCGGTGGAACTGCGGTGTACCGCACCGGAGGACAGGGAACGAACGATTACCATAGATAAAAAGAAACAGTGATAGTAAGCAGAAAACATTTTAAATTTCTTGTAAGATTTTTTACTTTCCGGAGTCTTATAAGGGAAAGGAGGTGATAGTGCCGTGGAGTTTGAAGAACTGTACAACACTTATTTTAAGGATGTGTACCGGTATGTGTTGCGCCTTTCCGGGGATATCCATACGGCGGAAGAGGTGACAAGTGATACATTCTTTAAGGCCTTAAAGGCAATCCATAAGTTCCGCGGAGACTGCGATGTACGTGTGTGGTTGTGTCAGATTGCGAAAAACTGCTATTATTCGTTTTTGAAAAATAACGGAAAGACGGAGAACATCGACACACCGGAGTTGTTAAACATTGTGGATACGGAGATGCCGGTGGAAGAACGGCTTGCCAGAAAGGAAACCGCAAAGGAACTTCAAAGGTTGCTGCACCGGCTTCCGGAGCCTTATAAGGAAGTGTTTATGTGGAGAACGTATGCGGAGCTGAGTTTCAAGCAAATCGGGCAGATGTTCGGGAAGACGGACAATTGGGCCTGTGTGACCTATCACCGTGCCCGGACAATGTTGAAAAATGGATTGGAGGAAAGTGACTATGAGTAAGGAATGCAGTATTGTACGTGACCTGTTGCCGCTGTACATAGAAGAAATGGTGAGCGTGGAGACCGGTGAGTTTGTAAAGGAGCATTTGGAGGGATGTACCGAGTGTAAGGAAGAGTATGAAAAGATAAAATCGCCGCAGACACAGGATACGATTTCGACACAGAAGAACGCCACCGAAGGTATGAACGGCGGACCGGAATCCGATAGTAGGGCTGATGTGGTGCCACTTGTAAACTTACAGCGGAAACTGCGGAAGCAGAAAGTAAAGACGGTGTTGTGTACCGGACTGTTTCTGGTAGCATTGTTTGTGTCGGCATTTGCGCTGTTAAGTATCCCGGTATATTTTTCGTATGAAGATAATTTGTTTACGATAAAGGAAAACGGAGACGAAAGCATTACCATTACCTTTGATGAGCGTGTGACAGACTATCGTTGCGTGACGGATGCCTACAATTGTCCGGAAGAGGGAATTACCGAAGGAATGGGAACTTATCAGATAGAGGCCTGGACCTCTCTTTGGAGCAAATGGTTTTCAAAGAGCGGAGTGCAGTCTGTAACGATTCCAAAGGGAGTCGATGAGGGGATTTCGGTATATTATACCTCCAATGACGGTCATGAGGATGTTTGTATTTATGGAGAACCGGTAACAAGCGGCGGTGTCATTACATTGCCGAGACTGGTTCTGGGATATTATTTTATACTTGCGGTAATGTGTGCGGTTGTGCTGTTTGTCATCCGGTTGTTTGTAAGACGCAAAGCAAAAGGAAAGGCTGTGATTGAGACGATATTGTACTATCCGATTTCCTACTGTATTGCCCATGTCATCATAGCCGGATACCGTCCGAGCTCCTATGCGGCACAGAGAGATTTTCTGTTTATCCTGTTTATCTCGATTTTAATTTACGGCGGAGTGCTTCTGGCGCGAAGCATTTATAGAGAGCGGAAGGAAATCAAGGAGCTGACGGAGCGTAAATAATTAGAAATATTTCATAGAACTATAAGACATATTTCATAGAGAGACAGTTGCTAGGTTCCATACTTTTGTGGTACAATTCCTGTATTAAGCAGCAGGAAGGAAACAGAAGTATGGAACTTTTTGATTTTATTATATGTTTTATCGCGGGAATTGCGGCGGGGCTCGGTACCGGATTTGCCGGAATGAGTGCGGCGGCCGCTATCAGCCCGATGTTGATTACGTTTTTGGGAATGCCGGCTTACGAGGCGGTGGGTATTGCCCTTGCCAGTGACGTACTGGCCAGCGGTGTCAGTGCCTACACCTATGGGAAGAATAAGAACCTGGACATCAAAAACGGTGTGGTGATGATGGTGTTTGTATTGTTGTTTACGGCAATCGGAAGTTTTGTGTCCAGTAAGGTGCCGAATACTACCATGGGCAGTTTTTCCGTGGTGATGACCATGCTTCTTGGAGTAAAGTTTATCTTAAAACCGGTAATGACCACCAAGGAAAGCATGAATGCCTTGGATGCAAAGCAGAGAGTGCTTCGGTCCGTTCTTACGGGATGCTTAATCGGTTTTATTTGCGGATTTGTAGGTGCCGGCGGCGGAATGATGATGCTTCTGGTGCTGACTACGGTGCTTGGCTATGAGCTTAAGACGGCAGTGGGAACCAGCGTATTTGTGATGGCTTTTACCGCATTCACCGGAGCGGCCAGTCATTTTGCCATTGACGGTATGCCGGATGTATTCTGCCTGGCGGTGTGTGTGGTATCTACGTTTTTATGGGCGCGGATTGCCGCAAGGATTGCCAATAAAGCCTCCGCAAAAACATTGAACCGTGTGGTAGGTGTGGTGTTACTTGTCATTGGAGCGGCGATATTGGCGGTGAAGATGTTTCCGTCACTGTTGCAGTAAGGCATAGTTTATTTGAATTTAAGACCGGACATGAGGTGTCCGGTTGCGATAAATACGGCATTTCTCGCTTTGTGTCGTGTTTGTTTTGCAAAGTATTTGTTACAATTTCAGGTGGAGGAGGAAAAGGATTCTATGAATCAACAAAAGATCGGAATGTTAATCTGCGGAATCACTGCTACCGGTCGTCACGGACAGAGAATCAAGGCATTTAAGCAGAGAATAGTGAGAAAACAGTAAATAGTGGTTTAAAACGAAAAGGACTTGCCGGTATGAACCGACAGGTCCTTTTGTATATTTTATGAAGTTGTCATTGACAGAGAATGAAACAGGTGTATAATAGGGGCTAATATAACGGAAAAAGTGATAGGAGGGCGATTTATGGATTACACATTTCGAGCTTGTAACGACGCCGATATTCCGTTTCTTTTAGAGTTAAAGGAAAAGTCTATCCGGTGGTACATTGAAACGTTGTACGGCTGGAACGAGGCCGTGCAGACGGATATTATTAAAAAGGAACTGGCGGCTCATCAGCCGGATATGCATATCATTCAATGTGAAGGGAAGGATGCGGGCATTTTCAACTTCTTCTATGATGAAAAGGGAGATGCGTTTATTGATCTGATTGCAATTATGCCGGAATATCGGGGGAAGGGTATCGCTACCCGAATTATAACTAAGGTTTTGGAAGAAAACAAAGGACGCAGAGTGCATTTGCAGACCTTTCGGGAGAACCCGGCACGAGAGCTGTATCAGAGGTTGGGCTTTAAAAAGTACGGTGAAACGGAGACACATTGGTTGATGGAAGTGCTGATTACTTCAGAGCTTTCTTAGATAAGCCTATACTTTTCTTTCCTTTTTGCCGATATAGTAGATAAGATAACTTCTGCGGGAAACGGAGTTCCCGTAAGTTTCGAATCCGGTGAAAGGATGTTCTTTTACCGTGTTTGCAAAGGAGGGCAAAACTATGAGTAGTGTAAGCAACAATATGTCGAGCTATCTTCATACCTACGAGGCTTATCGGATTCCGAAGGGACATGAGGCGTTAAATGCGCAGAATGCGGAGCTTATTAAGACTGAAGAAGGCAGTGAGCTGATTTTGACGGAGGCGTCCCGGAAACAGTTGCTAAAGGATCGGGAGAAGTACAACGCCATGCTGTTTGCGGAGGCCAATATGGCGGCGGAGAAGACGCAAATCGCGGCCAAAGAAAAGCAGGCTATAGACGAAGCTAAAATTATGGCGGTGGTCCGTGCAATGTCAAAGGGAGACATTGTTCCGCCAAGCGATGAGCAAAAGGTCATGGAGTATGACGGTGATTTGTATCAGGCGGCAAAGATGGCCCAGACCATAGCCATACAGGCGGAACGTCACAAAAAAGAATCTTTGTGGGACGAAGAGGAAGAAGAGGAATTCCGCAAGAAAATGGACAAGCTTTGCGAGGAGTCCAATGAGCTTGCGTCAAGTATGGGCGAGAAATCTGCGGAGTTTGCCAAGGCGCAGGAAGCCAATGTGGTGGAAGTGGACATGGGCAATGTAGACTTGTCCAAGGTTCAGTATTTTGTAAAATATTCCGGCAATGTGGGCGGAGCGATTTTGGATATGTCTATCTAAGTTACGGATGATAAATGAAAGATAAATAGGAGGAGAGTTATATGAAAAGTCAAAGAATTTGTCCGAAGTGTAACGGGAGCGATATTGTAATTGTGGATGGTTACTGCGGGTCGGGTGGTGCCGGAAATAATATTATAATCGGTGCAACTATTTTTTTCGCAGTAATGGTGAACCGCTATATTTGCTGTAGTTGCGGCTATACCGAGGAATGGATAAACAGAGAGGATATCCCAAAGGTAAAGGAATCCAAGAAGTCGCATCGGTAAGTGAACGGTTTTTTTGAGGAAAGAGAGTTTGAGAATAGAGATGACAGAGATTCGATATATGACGTTAGATGACAAGAACTTCTGGTACAGCCTTGATAAGCATTTACCGGAGGAGGAGTTTGCAAATAAAGTTCGCGACAGGCGAGGCTATGTGTTAGAAGCGGATGGTAAACAGGTCGGGTTATTGCGCTATAATTTTTTCTGGGATAACACTCCTTTTTGTACCTTGCTTTTTGTGGATTGGGCGTATCAGAAGAAGGGCTACGGAAGGATGTTAATGGAGTACTGGGAAGCCGACATGAAAGAAAAGGGTTACGGTATGGTGCTTACTTCGACTCAGGCGGATGAGGATGCCCAACACTTTTATCGGAAACTGGGATATAAGGACTGCGGGGGCTTTGTGCCGACAGTTTCCGGTTACGAACAGCCGATGGAGTTGTTCTTAGAAAAGGCGATATAGAGTGTATTGTTTCTATAAAAATCGAAGATACTGGAAGAAAAGGGACTGCCAAAAGGCAGTCCTTTTTGCGTGTAGGCAAAGTTAAAGGAGGATTCCATGTGCACTGCTATCACTTATAAAACAAAAGACCATTACTTCGGACGTACCTTAGATTTGGAATATACTTATGAAGAACAGGTAACGGTGACGCCTCGAAATTACGAGTTTAGATTCCGGAAGAAAGAAGCGATTAAGAATCACTATGCCATCATCGGTATGGCGACGGTAGCGGAGGACTATCCGTTGTACTATGAGGCGACAAATGAGTACGGCCTTTCTATGGCGGGACTGAACTTTCCGGGAAATGCTGTTTATTTTCCGGTGACGGAGGGAAAGGATAACATTGCTCCTTTCGAGTTTATTCCGTGGATATTATCACAGTGCAGGAACCTGGAGGAGGTGCAAAAGCTTCTTCGGGATATCAATCTGTGCAATATTCACTTCAGTGAGAAACTCCCTCTTTCGCCTCTTCATTGGATGATTGCGGACAAAGACGATGCCATTACCGTGGAATCCATGGCCGACGGGCTCCACATCTATGAGAATCCGATTGGGGTGTTAACCAACAATCCGACCTTTGATTATCATATGACTCATTTGTGCGACTATATCAATCTTACGCCACAGGCACCGGAGAATCGCTTCGGAGCGGTTTCGCTTACGACATACAGCAGGGGAATGGGGGGCATCGGTCTTCCGGGGGATTTGTCTTCCGCTTCCCGGTTTGTGCGGGCGGCTTTTGTGAAACTGAATTCTGTGTCGGGGGACGGCGAAAATGAAAGTATCAGCCAGTTTTTTCATATTCTCGGAGCGGTGGAGCAACAGCGAGGATGTGCATGTTTACCGGATGGAAATTATGAGATTACTGCATATATTTCCTGTATGAATACAGACAAAGGCATCTATTATTATACTACCTACGAGAATCGTACTATCAATGCTGTGGATATGCATCGGTGTGATTTGCAAGGAAAGGAACTGAACACATATCCGTTAATCAAAGAACAGAAAGTGATGTGGCAAAATTGAATGTTCCTACGTTGAGAAAATTCCGGTATTGACGAAGTGGTCCTCTCGGAGTATAATCCCATTTGGGATTATAAACGGAGGTGTTAATATGCAAAATGAAACCCTTACTTTACTCAATGATGTGAACCGGGCGATTATTAAATTCAGGGGAATTTATTCCAAGTGGTCGAATCTTCATGGAATCAGCTATCATGAAATGCTTGTATTGTATACGATTCGTGAGAGGGGGTTTTGTACACAAAAGCAAATTTGTGACAGTTATATTTTGCCGAGACAGACCATGAACAATGTGATTACTGGGATGAGGAAGAATGGATTGTTGGAGTTAAGTAGCAGATATTCCAAAGGCCGTGAGAAGGCGTTTGTATTATCCGAAAAAGGCGAAAACTATGCCATGCCGTTTCTTACATCCCTGAATACTGTGGAATCGGATGCGGTGGAACGACTGGGAGCTGACAAATTGCAGGTATTAACCGATTTGTTATTGGAATATGACGAGGCCTTAGGCAAAGCTTTGGAAGAGAAGAGGGAACGATAGTATGGATGCGGCAGATTTTTTCGGAAAAGCAAAAATAAGCAAGGTGTTGTTTAAATTAGCTCCGCCGGTGATGCTAGCGCAGTTGATTCAGGCACTCTATAATATTGTGGACAGTTTGTTTGTGGGACGGTATTCCGAGACGGGACTGACTGCGCTTTCCATTGTGTACCCTCTTCAGCTTCTGATGATTGCGTTGGCGGTGGGCACCGGCGTGGGAATCAATACGGTCATGGCAGCTAAGCTGGGACAGAGTAAGAAGAAGGAAGCAGAAGAGTACGCCGGTGTGGGGACCCCCCTTGCAGTGGTGTTGTGGGCTTTGTTTGCCTTGGTTTGCTGGTTTATTATGCCGGCGTATGCTAAGATGTCTACAGAGTCAGAGGCGGTAATAAAGGACGTCATTACCTATGGAAGGATTGTTTGTGTATTCAGTTTTGGATTGTTTTTGGAAAGTATCTGGACGAAGATATTACAGTCGGAAGGCGATATGAAAACGCCTACGATGGCGCAGATAGCGGGAGCAATCACCAATATTGTTTTGGACCCGCTGCTCATTTTCGGTATGTTCGGGCTCCCGGAACTGGGAATTGCCGGAGCAGCGATTGCAACCGTAGCGGGACAGGTAGTAGCGGCACTTGTTGTATGGGGGAAGGGATTCCGAAAGTCTCCGGCAAAGAGTGTGTATCCGCACCATATAGCGAAAATTTTTTGTCTCGGTATCCCGAACATTTTAATGCAGTCGGCGTATACCTTTTACATACTGGGACTGAATCTGATTTTAGCGACGTTTTCCGATCAGGCGGTAACTGCGTTGGGATTGTATTATAAATGGCAGACATTTTTCTTTATTCCGCTGAGTGCGATGCAGACCTGTATTGTGCCGGTGGTCAGCTTTAATTTTGCGGCAGGAAATATAGAACGTTGCAAAAAAACGTTGCGGACCGCAATTTGTTTCGGACTTGTGTTAATGGCGGTGGGAACCTTTTGTTTTGTACTTATTCCGGAGCAGATGCTTCGTGTATTTACGGCAGATGCACTGGTGGTTGAAATCGGCAAGATAGGATTTCGCTTTGTGGGCGTCAGCTTTCTGCCTATGGTAACGTCTTTGATTTTTCCGGTGTTCTTTCAGGCGGTAGGCTACGGGTTAAAGAGTGCACTTCTTACGGTGATTCGTACCGTAGTGCTGTTTGTGCCGTTGGGGTATGTTTTTTCCCGATTTGGACTCAACTGGTTTTGGATGACTTATCCGGTAACGGAAGTAATCACCAGTACGGTGGGTGGAATCTTTTACCGACAGTTTCTTGCAGGAAACCGGGAGTCGGGTGTATAATAGATAAGGATGAAAAACTCGGCATAATATGTAGGAAGTGAAGAATATGAAAGCAGAACAAGGAACATCGAAAATTGATTTTTCAAAAGGCCCTGTATGGAAGTGTATTGTGGCGCAGGCAGTGCCTCTAACCATTGCGCAGCTGGTACAGCTTTTGTACAATGTGGTGGATCGGATTTATTTGGGACATATGGGGGACGGAGACAGCCTTGCATTAACCGGTGTGGGACTGACCTTTCCGGTGATAACTTTAATCATGGCTTTCACCGCATTGTTCGGAAACGGCGGCGTACCTTTGTTTGCCATGGCACGAGGACGGGGAGAGGAGGAAGAGGCCGGGAAAATCCTGGGCAACTCTTTTTTGCTACTGCTGGTCAGCTCCGTATTTCTAACGGCAGCGGGATATGCGTTTCACAAACCGATTTTGTTTGCGTTCGGAGCCAGTGAAGAGTCCTTTGTGTATGCAAGTGAGTATTTAAAAATTTATTTGATCGGTACCGTGTTTTCCATGATTTCCACGGGACTGAACGGTTATATTAATGCCCAGGGATTTCCGCGTATCGGGATGTGTTCCGTTGTTATCGGTGCGGTGGCAAACATTGTGTTAGACCCGGTGTTTATCTTTGTGCTTGATATGGGAGTAGCCGGAGCGGCGTTGGCTACCGTTCTCAGTCAAGTGTTGTCTGCGATTTGGATATTGCGTTTTTTGTTCGGAAAGAAGGGTGCGGTTCGGCTCCGGGGGCAAAATATCGGAATCAGTAAACGAATTACGAAAGAGATTTGTAAATTGGGTACGGCCAATTTTATTATGCAGGGAACCACCTGTGCGGTACAGGTGGCGTGTAACTCTACGTTGCAAAGTTACGGTGGTGATACCTATGTGGGGATTATGACGGTAACCAATTCCATCAGAGAAATTGTGATGCTTCCGGTGTTTGGTATTGTAAACGGCGCCCAGCCGGTTATCAGTTTTAATTACGGAGCGAAGTCCTACGGCAGAGCAAAATCTGCCATACGGTTTAATACCTGGGGAGGAGCGGCATATACCATGGCAACATGGATTTTGATTCTTTTATTTCCAAAGTTCTGGTTTGGCATTTTTTCGGACGAAGCGGCAATGATAGAACCGGGAATTGAGATGTTAAAGACTTATTTCTTCGGCTTCGTGTTTATGGCGCTGCAATTTGCCGGACAATCGGTATTTCAGGCGGTGGGAGATGCAAAGCATGCGATTTTCTTTTCTTTGCTTCGAAAAGCCATTATTGTGGTTCCGCTGACGTTATTATTGCCGCCGGTAGGCTTCGGCGTAAAGGGAGTATTTATGGCAGAGCCGATATCCAATGTAGTGGGCGGCATGGCTTGCTATTTGACCATGCGGCTGACGATTTACAGGAGACTGGAAAAGGAGGAACAGAATGGAACTTTGGGACGTTTACGATAAGGACAGAATCAAAACAGGAAGGACGATGGAGCGTGGCTCGGAGTTTGCACCGGACAGCTATCACATGGTAGTGCATGTTTGTATTTTTAACAGGAAAGGTGAGATGCTGATTCAGCAAAGACAGCCCTTTAAGGAAGGATGGCCGAACATGTGGGATATTACCGTGGGAGGCAGTGCCACTACGGGAGATTCCAGTCAGGATGCTGCGGAACGGGAAGTGCTTGAGGAAATCGGTTTAAAATTGGATTTACAGAAGGTACGTCCGCATTTGACCATCAATTTCGACAGAGGCTTTGATGATATATATTTGATTGAAAAAGAAATAGACATTGAGACGCTTACTTTGCAGGAATCGGAAGTGCAGCAGGTAAAGTGGGCGTCTATAGAAGACATATTTTCCATGCTTGAAAGAGGCGAGTTTATTCCTTATTACAAGTCGTTGATACAGTTGTTGTTTGATAAAAGGAAAAAGTACGGTGCCATGAGCGGGGATAGCTTTTAAGTAACTTCTTGAGAAACCACAGAAAGAGGAGGTTTTATGAAAGAGGAATGGAGTTCCTTGTTCCGCAACAACTTCCCCAACATTGTACGGGACGAAGATACGGTACGGAAAATTTTAGAGAATAATGAGAATGTAGTGATAGAAAAACGGAGCAGTAAGGGTGACTTGATCGGTGTTGCGGTAATACATAAAAACACTATTCTGATGCTGTGTGTGGACAAAGAGTACCGAAGACAGGGAATCGGTTCGGAACTGCTCTCCGAGGCGGAAGCGGCCATAAAGGAAGCCGGTTATGAAGGCGTAACAGTCGGGGCCGGTGAGGATTATTTGATGCCGGGAGTACCGACAAGTAAGCGGTATGTGGCAGCGGTGAATGAGTGCCTTTATGAGGAATTAGATACTACGGCAAGTGAGTTCTTTGAAAAACGTGGTTATACTCATTCCTGGGATTGTAACTGTTTTGACATGCGTTTTCCTCTGACTGAGTTTACAGAGGAGGAATACAGAATCGGAGATTACGTAGACGGGATTGGTTACCGGTTTGCAAAGGAATCTGATGCCCCGGAAGTGTGGAAGTGTACCGATGCGGCGTATGAGGAGTTTACGCAGTATTATAAGAACGAAGAATTGTATCGGGGAGAGGGAATGCAGAATCCGAAGGTACTGATTGCAACGGACGGTGCTGAGGTTGTAGGCACACTGATTGTGAGTCTGGAAACGGAAGGGAAAGGTCTTGGCAGTGTTGGCTGTACCACTGTAAAACCCAGCCATCAGGGACGACATATCGGTGTCAATATGGTGACAATCGGGACGAAGTATTTAAAGGATGCCGGTATGAAGGAAGCGTATCTTGGATATACCTATACCGGTCTGGACCATATGTATGGGTATGCCGGGTATAAGGTTTGCATCTACTATATGATGGCGAAGAAAATATTGAAATAAAACGGCCGGAACCGTTGAAACAGAGGCGTGCTGAAAGCAAGACGAAAAAAGTCTTGCTTTTTTTATGCAGAAGTGTTATGATAAGACTAAAGTTAGCGAGCGCTAACTAAAGAGGGACGAAAAAGTAACACAAAAGAAACAGTATCGTATACTGATAGAAAGGTCGTGAGAATATGGGTCAGGTTATGTTTCCTTTTTTACTTACATTGTTTGCGGGACTCAGTACCGGAGTCGGTAGTTTGATTGCATTTGCTGCAAAGAAAACCAATAAGCGCTTTTTGTCGTTGAGCCTCGGTTTTTCCGCAGGTGTTATGATTTATGTGTCCATGATAGAGATTTTTGTGAAAGCAAAAGATTCTCTGGTAACGGAGCTTGGAACAAAGGGCGGTTCCTGGGCTACGGTGGCGGCTTTTTTCGGGGGAATCTTTTTGATTGCAATTATCGATAAAGTGATTCCGTCGGAGGAAAACCCTCATGAAACAAAACATGTGGTGGCGGATTGTAAGCATACAAAGGGTGAAAAGTGCAAGAATTGTGCGGCGCGGGAGAACTGTGAGACAAAAGAGACTTGTACGGATGTAGAATCGGATGCTCCGCAGAAGAGCAAACTGATGCGGATGGGTGTGTTTACTGCCCTGGCTATTGCGGTGCATAACTTCCCGGAAGGTTTGGCAACCTTTGTTTCTGCGCTGCAGGACCCAAGCATTGCCATACCCATTGTAGCGGCAATCGCAATTCATAACGTACCGGAGGGAATTGCGGTGTCGGTGCCGATTTATCAGGCAACAGGCTCCCGGAAAAGAGCCTTTTTCTATTCTTTTATTTCCGGTCTTGCGGAGCCTGTGGGAGCGTTAATCGGCTGGCTGATTTTGATGCCGGTGATGAATGATGTGGTGTTTGGTATTATCTTTGCCGGTGTGGCGGGAATTATGGTATTTATTTCCGTGGATGAGCTTCTTCCGGCGGCTCGTGAGTACGGCGAGCACCATATCTCCATTTACGGCCTTATTGCCGGGATGATGGTGATGGCGGTGAGTCTGCTGTTGTTTATGTAGAAGAAAATGAAAACCTCCGGAATGTGTAACCGGAGGTTTTGTGCGTGTTCCATAGAAGTTAAAAGAAGAAGGTTGTTTAAAGATATGCCGAGAATGCTTCTTTTCTTTGTTCAAATTGCGTATAAAAGTCTTCCTCTTTTCCATAGGATGTCATGTAAAACAGTTTTAAGAATACAGTCGTTACGGTGTGAATGGTTTGATTCTCCGTGGCGGCTGCAATTTTTTTCTGAGTTTCGGTTACAAGTGCATGCCAGGAAGCGAGAAAAGTCTCGTATTGCTCTAAATTCGGAATTCCAAGCCAGTTCTTTATCTTAACCTTCGGAGTGACCGGATTCGGACATTCGTGAATTTGTAAAATATAGTGCAGTTTGTCTTCTTCGAAATAACGTGCAAGAGGGAAAAGTCTGCAAAGTCCCGGGCGGTTTCCGTGAATGCGGCAGAGACCGTCCGTTTCTAAAAACGGACAGGTGCCGGTTTCTTCGGAAAAGTTCAGGTGGGGGAGTAAAAGTCCGTTGACCGGGGCAAGGGCAATGAGTTCCCGGCTGTAAAGCAGTTCAAAGGACAATCCCTCTCCGATATTTAACCGGTACATATCGTACGGGTCAAGGGTAATGGTATCTTCCGCAAAGCGACAGCAGGAAGCACGTCCGTGACAACCGTCGCAGCCCAGCTTTACCAAATCGTTTTTTGTATATAGTTTTCCGTCGGAAATTTCGTTTAAGTTTACTTTATGTTCCATTGTCATATCCTCGCTGTAGTTTTGTGGCGGACCGGCGATGTAATCCGGAATCCCGTATTAAAAGAACATTAGGTAATAATGTGTCGGCAATGCATAGCGGACAAGGCGGATCCAAGGGAAAAAGGCAGACAAATCCGCAATGACCGGAGTAAATACCAGCGTACAAAGAACCAGCATCGGGAATGCGGCACACAGTACGGTGTGGTTCCGAATCAGTTTCCCAAGCACTGAGTAAAACAGCAGTAGTGCAAGCAGATAACAAAGCAGTGCTGCAAGCTCCGTAACCAAGGAGGTAACGGAATCACTGAGCAAAAGTCCCAAAAGGCTTACCAGTGCGGAAGGCAGCAGGTAAACCCACATGGTGAGTTGGGAACAGAGCACCGGTTCAAAACCGTATAACCTTGCGTAGAGTCCGTTCTTTCTGTCGTGATATACCGTTAGCATACCGAGGAAACCGCAGAGTAATAAAAAGAGAGCAACGAGTCCACGGAGGAGCGGCACCACCGTGGCGGTTGTACCGGACAGCTCCGTTGTTGCGGAGTTTGTGACAAACTGCACATCAAACCGGAAGGTGGAACCGTCCCCGAGTCGGGAACGGTAGATCTCCTCGATTTGTTCTTCTGTAACAGGCGGTAAGCCGAAAGCGTCTGCCTGTGTCTCTGTATAAGGCAGATGGGCGGAATCTTTCAGGTTCCTTTGTAAAAGGGTAAGAGAAAACTCTTCAAATAAATTCGCATAAACGAGTTCGTTCAATACCCCGGAACAGGTGGTAGTATCGGACACATACACCGTAATGAGGTTTTTTAAACGATTCCGGGTCAGTTCCGCTTCCAGTTCTTTATCGAATAAGTAGCCGCACTCAAAGGTGTTGTTTTGTACTTGTTTGATTAGTTCCTCTTCGGTAGGTACGTTATAAAAAACAAAAAGTGAGTCGTCGAGCGTTGTAAGTTTCTCGCAGACGGTGCCGGCCAGTTTATCCTCTGTGGCAAGGCACACACCGACTCTGATACGGGAGTCCTCTTCTTCGTAAAATGCCCGGGAAAACAGGAAAAGAAGCATCGGGAAAAGCAGTAAAAGCAGTACAAACAGTTTGTTTTTACAAAGTCTCTTACATTGCAGGAGGAAAAAAACAGTCAGCTTCATAAACGCACCTCCTTTTTCCGAAACAGAGAAAGGAGACACAGGATGCCCGGTAAAACAAGCATGTGTACCAGAACCGGAAGAAAATCGCCAACGGAAAGTCCGTTTCCTACCAGTTTACGAAGAGCCGAAAGACAGGCGGACAGAGGAAGGAACGGGGTAAGTTTGGTGAAAATGCCCGGTAAAAAGGCGTAGGGAAGAAACCCGCCACCCACTAATATCATAAGCAGACCGAGAAATGTCAAAATCAAAAGACCGCGGCCCGCGTTTTTTGCAAAGGAAAAAACAAGCTGTGTAAAGGCGGAAAAGCAAAGTGCCGCACAGGAAAAGAAACATACGGCGGTTGCGGAAAAAGAAAACTCCGGAAGAATCAGACAAAGCAGACCGCCGAGCAAAAAGGTAACAATCAGGTAGAATAAAGTCAACGGAAGAAACAGACTGATTTCCATGGAAAGGGGACCGAGTCCGTTCCTGCGCAACTGTTCGGAAAATGTCTTCGGTGCCGGAGTGCCGAGAAAACTGCCCATGCCGGTTCCGAAAAACAGTAAAAGGCAAAGAAACAGCGTGCAGGCATAATACTCCAAAAGGGAAAACTCTCCCATAGCGGAAACCGATTTTTCAGAGAATGCAGATTCTCTGGAAAGTGCATATTTTAAGTTTGAGGTATTAATATCGTAGTAAATGTCGGAGAGGTGTTCGGTAATTCCGTAATCCCTGTAAAGCTCCGAAGCGGTATAAATGCCGGCTTGTGCGGAACCTAAGGTAAGAGAACCGGCTTCCGCATATTTCCCGATGAGCAGGGAAGGAAAAGAACCTTCTCCGGCGAGATACAGCCGGGCGGGAATGTTAGTGGAATCCAAAATACCGGAAAACATATTTTGCGGCAGGACCAGCACGGCACATACCGTTCCGTTCTTTAACGCTTTCATGGCCTCTTCTTCCTGTAGTTCTATAAAGGAGAAGTTACCGGCTGCCTCTGTTTCCGTAATCATCGGAAGGATGATGTCCAGAGCGGAAGCGGAATCGTGGTTAACTAACGCAACTGGAGCAAGCAACGAATCGTTTTGTTTGGTATAACGGTTTTGCGCGAAAAAAACAGCCATTCCCGCAAGGAAAAGAGGGATGATTGCGCCGGCAAGCATCCTCGGAACTGCCTTAAGAGCTCTTTTTAATTGTAGAAAAAAGAGAACAGACATGGGGAGTTCCTCCTTGGGGTATGGCTGCATGTTATTATGTAACTGTTACATTCCGGAAATAGCGGTATCAAACAGCGTGGAAAGCACCGGGTCATTCTTGAGGTTATCAAGAATTTCAGTGCCGAGCGCCGTAAATTCGTCCTCTGTCATGCGGAGCAGATTGTATTCCGGAGAGGACGGAGCGGTGATTTCGCATTTTGTGGTATCTACGTAGAAATCGCCCGAAACGGAGAAGGAAAGTTCATCCATCATCTTAAACTCGATAAAGTCGTAATCAAAGGTATATTTCTTTCCCTTTTCAATGTCGGTATAACGTCCGCGACCGGCAAGGTTCATCCGAGAAACACCGTCTTCCTTGGCGGAAAAACCAAATTCAAGCTCATTGTCTTCCGGATCGAAGTCCTGGGTATACACCATTTCAAAGGACTTACCGCTTGCGGAAACAACAAGAGAAACGTCCGTATCATTAACCGGTGCATCTTCACCGGTAAAGGAAGCCGTCAGGCGAATGGCTTCTCCGCCGTAGGCGATCTCGCTTTCGGCGTAGCTTATGTACCCGTTCTTTGTTACCGCAACATTCACTACAATATCACCCACTACATTTGCAAGCTCCTGTACCGCCAGTTTTGCATTCAACAGTTCGGTTTCGGTAGTAGCAGGAGCTTCCGCGTCCAGATACTCTGCAAGAGACTCTGCAATCGAATCAGTAGAGAAACTATATTTTAAAAGCTCATTGATGAGAGCAACGTATGCATGCTTCGGAACCGTAACACTGTATGCGTTTTTAAAGGATACATCCGACGGGAAAGAAACCGTCTTTTTGTCCAGCTTCTCGACAACAATGGCACTGTTGAAATCGTTCCAGGCCGAAATCAGGGCGGTCATATCCGCAAGAGAGGACGGAGAGGTATAAGACTCAAAAAGGTCCGTGGAGAAATCCTCCGGAAGAGAAATCTGGTACATGGAAAACAGCTGTCCGATCATGGAATCGGAAGCCAGATCCTCTTCTATGGTAGAAAGGTCAACAGATACATTACCGTCCAGTAACTGAGGAGAGGTAAGATGGAGCTTGGAACCCTGAAGCTGACCGCCTAACGTAAAATAAGTGGTTCCGCCGTAGGTGATGTCTACGGTACCGCTACTCTTACGGTTTAAAAGGTCGGAAGCAGAGTCAAAGCGGAAGCCCAGTCCGGAAAGAATACCGGAAACCTCTTCGAGACCCTTGCCGGAAAGCTCCTGAATCGTAAGGGAAAGTCCGGTAGAGGACGCCTTGTTATCGGATAAATGCTTGTTGATTTCCGAAAGACCAAGGATGGTTTCGGAAGAGGTATCGGTAACAAAAGTCTTGTTGTAAGCGTCTTCCAAAACTTCCCGCGGAGTCTTCTTTTTACATCCCGCGCAGCAAAGAATCATTGATAAAAGAACGGTGACAGTGATAAAGCGTTTTGCACGACCGGCGTGCTTGTTGGTTTTACGGTTCATTTCTAATCCTCCTAATAATTAAAAAAGTTGTATTAACGAATGCTTATCCATGGTGGACGGAACTGTTTGTAATACTCCGTCTTTTAAAATGTAAAGAGTGTTGCACAAAGAGAACTCAGCCTCTTCGTGGGTGGTAAACAAGACGATTCCGCCGTTGTTTGCAAAGGAAAGCAACTGTTCGTGGATGATCTCCTTGCAAGGCAAATCCAACGCTGCGGACGGTTCGTCCAAAATCAGCAGTTCCGGGTTGTTTTGGAGAACGGAAGCGATGCTGACACGTTTTTTTAAGCCTTCCGACAGTTTTGCAACCGGCACATGTAAGTATTCGGTTAACCCAAGCCGGTTGTATAACGTTTCCGGAGAGTCTTCCGAAGACGTCGGGGACGTCCGAAGCCAAAGCTTTAAATTGTCCCGGACGGAAAGCTCCGGAAGCAGCGGATTTAACTGCGGAACATAACCGATGGTGTCGGCAGGAACGTTCTTTCCGGAAAACAGCGGTGTACCCCGAAATGAAAGGGTGCCGGAGGCCGGATGTCTCACGCCCGCAAGAACGGAAAGTAAGGTGGATTTTCCGCATCCGTTTTTGCCGATGATGCCGATAAAGTCTCCTTGTTTTGCTGTAAGGGAGATGTCCCGGAGGACTTCCTTTTTTCGATAGGAAAATGAAACATGTTCCACGCAAAGCATAAGCTGTCATCCTTTCCGGCGCAGTTGTGCCGCCAAATTCGTTACGTTATATAAAAGTATACTATGGAACGAATAAAAATGCAATTATGCTCCGAATACTTTGATATCTTCGGATTCGTTTAAGATATAACAGCCGTAGAAGCCTTGTTCCTCAAGTTTTCCGAACAGCTTACCCAGCTTCTTCGGACGCTCGTACAGAACGACTTCGTATTCGCTACGATATTCATCCGCTTTTGCGAGAGCCGGGAGAATATCAGCGGTATCGTAAATTACGGCGATGCGCTTCTTATCATCCGGAATCTGATAGTTTGCTGCGGTTAGAATGCTGGCAATACGCTCAAAACCGATAGAGAATCCTACCGCAGGAACAGTCTCGTTTAAGAACTTTCCTATAAGATTGTCATAGCGTCCGCCGCCGGCGATGGAGCTGCCGAAGTCGAGGGACTCGATTTCGAAAATCGTACCGGTGTAGTAGCCCTGACCGCGAACCAGAGACTTGTCGTAAACGATGGAGAAGGAATCTCCCGCAAGCTTGGTAACGGTATCGATGATATAACGTAAACTTTCTACCGGAGCCTTGTCTTCACAATACTTTTCCGCTTCGTCAAGGGTAAACGGAGAGATGCTCATCAAGTCGGTAAACTTCTTTACGGTATCCGGGGCAAAGCCCTTTTCGGTCAGTTCTGCGGCAACACCTTCCGCACCGATCTTATCCATTTTATCAAATACGATGCAAACGCTGTCAGCATCTTCCGGACCGAAACCGGCAGCATAAATCAGGTTCTTTAAAACGCGGCGGTCGTTAATCTTTACCTTGAAGTTCTTGATGCCTACGTTTAAGAGCGCCTTAGCGGTGGTGCTGATGAGCTCGATTTCGCAGTTTACGGAATCGGAGCCTAAAATGTCGATGTCACACTGTACAAACTGGCGCAGGCGGCCCTTCTGCGGACGCTCCGCACGGAATACCTGGTCAATCTGGATACACTTAAACGGAGACGGTAAATCTGCTCTGTGACATGCATAGTAACGGGACAGCGGCAAGGTCAGGTCATAACGTAGACCGAGATCCGAAAGCTCCTTCGGATTGCCGATTTCCAGTGCCTTCTCTAACTTGTCGCCGCGCTTTAATACCTTAAACAGTAGGTTGAGGTTTTCACCGCCTTCACTTTTGTCAAGGTTTTCGATGTCTTCCAACATCGGCGTGGTAATACGCTCAAAACCGCAGGAACGGTAGGTCTCTAAAATCTTGCCCTGCAAATAGTCACGGAGCTTGGTCTCCTTCGGTAAGTAATCGTTGGTTCCTTTTACGGATGTAATTTTCATGGGTGCCTCCTTTCGAGTGCGCATTTTGTAGAGCGTTCTTTTTATGATACGGGAAATCCGTACGAAAAAGAAAAGGACCGCGCACCACGCGCGGCCCTTGCTTTATAGTTGCATAAAATTAAGCAATGCTGTTTACGGCCTTGGTGATACGGGAAACCTTTCTTGCAGCCGTATTCTTATGGTATACACCCTTAGCAGCAGCCTTGTCGATAGCGACAACAGCTTCCTTAAGAGCAGCGCTTGCAGCAGCCTTATCGCTTGCAGCAACAGCAGCATCTACCTTCTTAACTAAAGTCTTAATCTTAGACTTAATCATCTTGTTTCTGAGAGTCTTGGTCTCGATAACTAAAATTCTCTTCTTTGCGGACTTAATATTTGCCATGTGAAACACCTCCTATGTTTTGGATTCGACGGACGCCCTGCATGTGGACTCCGATTCGCATGATCTTGCTGCCGCGAAGCCGGACACGGACGTTTCAACGGAAGCATACCCCTATATATTAGTATATTCGGTGAATTCTGTCAATACATAATTTTAAAAAAATTACGGAAACTACAATTGGCATAGGAAAACAGGGGAAAACATACAATAAAAGGAGGTCATGGAATGCAGACAGGCGGGCGTACGGACCTGGCAGTGGAGCTGAGGGAAGATTTTCCGGAGGATGATGAGCGGGTCAGAGGAGTGACTGTGAAAGAGGAATATCACAAGCACCGCAATGTTCATGTTTCTACGGTGAAAATTACGGATGCTTCGGGAGCGGAAGCCATGGGGCGTCCCATCGGAACGTACATTACGGTAGAAGCAAAGGGACTGTCGGACGGAGAAGAAAAGCTTCGGCGTTATGTGGCGGAAACTTTGGCGGAGGTGCTGTTGTCGTTAACGGAGGCAACATGTAAAGAAGCAAAAGAAATCTTGGTGGTGGGACTGGGAAACCGGGACGCAACGCCGGATGCGCTGGGGCCTCTTGCGGTGGATGAACTGGTGGTAACAAGGCATTTGATTTTACAGTTGGGTGAGGAATTTCAGAAGAAATACCGGCTGACTTCCTTTTGTGCCCTGGCGGCGGGAGTGCTTGCCCAGACCGGAATGGAAAGCGGAGAAATCATAAAAAGCGTGGTGGGGGAACTGCATCCCGATATAGTGATTGCCATTGATGCACTGGCATCCAGAAGTACGGAACGGCTGGGAACAACGGTACAGATTACGGATACGGGGATTTATCCGGGAGCGGGAATCGGGAACAACAGGCAGGCATTAAATAAAGAAACGCTGGGAATCCCGGTGATTGCAGTGGGTGTGCCGACAGTGGTGGAAGCGGCAACGATTTTGCGGGAACGCATGGGAAAGTATCTCCGAAGAAAAGGAGTATCGGAGGAAGAATGCGAAGAAATCCTGGAAGAGGCGGGAAGGGAAGAGGGACAGGTCCTTTTTGTGACGCCGAAGGGAATCGATGAACTGGTACGTCGTGCGGGAGAAACGGTGGCAGAGGCAATCAATCTTTGTTTTTGCAGGGAACTTTTGTAGGACTGCCGGAAAAGGGGGAAAGAGTATGCATTGGAAACTGAAGTTGTATCGTACCGGTGCAAAGCATCGGGCGGCGGGATATGCGGGGAGAAAGAAGCGGTACGGAGTCGGAAACGGTCGCAGACCGGCACTTGTAATGCTTTTGGTAAGTGTGGGAGTACTTTATATAAAGGACCTTCCGCTGCTTCGTTTTCCCCGGACCGGATATGAATTGATGGAGAGGCTGGCAACGGAGGAAAACCGGAAAACGAGAGAGGAAGAGGTGTTTACGATACAGTATGCAAGCGTTCCGGACGAATATCTGTCCGTAAAAGAAGCGGACGGAGACATCCCGGCCTATGTTCCTCCGGAACGGATTCCGGAGCGCATCGGGGTAAAGAAAATATTGGAGGAGCGGTTCGGAGATTTGACAGAGGTTCCGTTTCGGAATTTTCTTACGAACTATTATATCGAAGATTCTTCCACGAAGGCGACGGAGGATGTAATCCGGCTGACGGAACTGGCAGAGTACGAGCTGTCCGTTGAAAAAAAGGAAGATCCGCAGATTCTGATTTTTCACACCCATACCTCGGAAGGATATTTGGACAGCCGGCCGGGGGTGGCGGAAGATACCGTGGTAGGGGCGGGAGAAATACTCGCAGAAGAGTTAAGAAAAACCTATGGTTATAATGTGATACATGAGACAACGGTATTTGACAGGACCGCAGACGGAGCGGATGACAGAAATAATGCCTATAACAACGCATTACCGGTGATAACCGCCATTTTGGAAAAGTATCCGAGCATCGAAGTGGTGATTGATTTACATAGAGACAGCGGAGATGCCAGAACCTCGGTCGTTAATGGCGTAAGTACGGCGAAAGTGATGCTGTTTAACGGACTTTGCAGAACAAAGGACGGTCCGATTACCTATTATTCCAATCCGAACCTTACGGGAAACCTTGCCTTCAGTCTTCACCTGCAGATTACGGGAAACGAACTGTATCCGGGCCTGATGCACCGCATCTATTTGAAAAGCTACCGTTACAATATGCATTTGAAAGAGAAATATATACTGGTGGAACTGGGTACTCACAAAAATACGGTGGCGGAGGCGAAAGCGGCCATGATTCCTTTTGCGGAGACGATTGCAACCGTGCTTTCCGGGGAATAATAGGAGGACGGTGAAGGACGGACAGAGAAAGACAATAAAAGGAAGCGGTAGGAAAACTGTTGCGCAACCGGGACACTCATGGTAAAATAAAGGTGGTAAAAAATGCTGTCGAAGCAAGGAGGACATGAGATGAAAAATATAACGGATAGCGTGTTTTATGTGGGTGTAAACGACCACACCATTGATTTGTTCGAAGGTATGTATGATGTGCCGAACGGTGTGGCATATAATTCTTATGTAGTAGCGGATAAAGAGATTTCCGTATTTGATACGGTAGATGCGGCCTATACGGAGGAGTGGCTTTCCAATGTGGCGGAGGTATTGGGAGACAGACAGCCGGATTATCTGATTGTGCAGCATATGGAGCCGGATCACTCCGCAAGCATTGAAAAGTTTGTGCAGAAGTATCCGGAAGCAAAGGTGGTAGGAAATGCGAAGACCTTTGTGATGCTGCATCAGTTCTTTGATACGGACTTTACGAAAAAGCAGGTTGTGGTAGCTGACATGGATACGTTATGTACCGGAGAACATACCTTTACCTTTGTGTTTGCCCCGATGGTGCACTGGCCGGAGGTTATGGTGACTTATGACAGCAAGGACAAGCTGTTGTTTTCTGCAGACGGGTTCGGAAAGTTCGGAGCTTTGGATGTGGAAGAAGACTGGGCTTGCGAGGCAAGACGTTACTACTTCGGAATTGTAGGAAAGTACGGTGCTCAGGTGCAGACCTTGTTAAAGAAAGCGAAAGGCTTGGAAATCGAGAAGATTTTGCCGCTGCACGGTCCGATTCTTACGGAAAATCTCGGATACTATCTGGGACTGTACGATACCTGGTCCTCCTACGGGGTGGAATCCGAGGGTGTTGTGATTGCCTATGCTTCCATCTACGGAAACACGAAAAGGGCAGCGGAGCTTTTGGCGGAGGAGTTAAAGAAGCAGAATTGCCCGCGGGTGGTACTGACGGATCTGGCCCGTTCCGACTGGGCGGAAAATGTAGAGGATGCGTTCCGCTACGGCAAGCTGGTACTGGCGGCACCGACCTATAACGGCGGAATCTACCCGGTGATGCGTGAGTTCATCGACAAGCTTACGGAGCGTGGCTACTGTAAGCGTACCATCGGCTTTATGGAAAACGGTACCTGGGCACCGGTGACCGCAAAGCAGATGAAAGAAAAGTTTGCAAACAGCAAGGAAATTGCCTTTGCGGAAACGGTAGTAACCTTAAAATCCGCGGTAAAGCCGGAGACGTTGGAGGCGATAAAGAAGCTGGCGGAGGAGATGTGCCAGGAGAAAGTGTAGGGAAATAGACTATTTGAACGATAAAGAGTAAACTTTGGTTTAAAAAAAACAAACAAAATGGTTGACAATGAGTAAAAAACATGGTACCATCACATTAGACCGTGGTAAACTTGCGGAAACGTAAGGACACAAAGTTGGAAGTCTAAGAGGGGGAGATTCCCTTATGATGGTTCGGCTGCAAAGGCTATCTTTGCAGCCGTTTTTGTGTTTATGGGAGTTTTAGCAAGGTTATCCGAGAGAAAAAGCAAAGGGGAACAAAAGAATGAAGAAAAGAATACGGGATATTTCCCGGGGAGTGGCGCTTAGTATAACATTTTCCTTGTTAATGGGATGCGTGGCACCGGCAAGTACGGAAAAGGTGTATGTAGAAACTTACATCGGAGAGATGGAACAAGGTGAAACGAAAGAATTTACTTATGTGCCGTTGGAGAGTCTGTCGGAAACTGCGACGAAGGCAGAATATAGGGCAGACAATACGGAAAATGTAAAAGTGATGCAGGCACCGGAAACAACGGAAATGCTGATGCAACTGCCACTGAAACGGCAGATTAATCTGGAGGTTACATCTACAGGCAGGGAGGAAGTCCGGTTGTCATGGGAGTATACAGGTGACGATACGGTGGCAGATTGTGTAACGGGAAGTGCAATCACTTATACGCAACCGGCGGAATATGTAGTTACGGTAAACGGAGAAACGGTGGCATCCGTGAAAGGAACCGAGTCGGAATTTGATTATTATTATACATTGCCGGATTGCTATGCTACTTATGAATATCAGGTAAGCAGAGTGGGAGAAGAGGAAGGACGAACTGTAAACAGTAACGTAGTGTCGTTTACAAGTGTGAAGCGAATCACAGGAGATGTATATGCGGATACCACATGGGGCGGTGCAGTTGGTTCCTATGAAATAACAAATACTATTGCGGTTGCCAGAAATACATCTTTGAAGATTGAACCGGGGACAGTACTGCGGTTTGCTTCCGGTGCAAATCTTTATGTATACGGAGATATCATTGCGAAAGGAAATGAGGAAAGTCCGGTTGTATTTACCGCACAGGGAAATGCTTCCTGGAAGGGAATCCATATTTATGAGAGCGGAAGTCTGCGGGGAGAGTACACAAAATTCCTTAAGATGGAAGGAGAACACAGAAAAAATTATACCTATGCCGGTATCTTATCCTGCGGAACGTTGGAATTGACAAACTGTGAGGTGGAGTCGACGGGGCGTTCCAGTTACGCCATCGTATCGGGAGATAGCGGAAATACACGGATTATAGGAAGTACAATACACGGAAGTTTCGGTGGTATTTATGTGTGGCAGAAGGGAGAAGGTTCCTTTGTGCTTACCGGGTCATTACTTGAAGGTTCATCTGCAGATGCGTTATATATGCAAAGTGTAGGTGGCGGAACATTTAAAATCACAGGGAACCGCTTTGAAAGAAACGGAGGATATCCGTTGGTTATCAATCTGGAAGGTTTGTACACCGGAAACGAAATGGAATCAATCACAGACAACACATTTACCGGAAATGTTAAGGTAAACGGAATTGTATTAAATGGAAATGCAATAAAAGAAGTGAATCTTCCCACCGAAGAGTATTTTTTCCATATGGTACAAATAGATGTCGGAAGTGTGTTAAACATCGAAAAAGGAAGCACCATCTGCGCCGATGACTGGGCAATAGAAGTGTCCGGAACACTGAATGTACTTGGAACGGAGGAGGAACCGGTCATTTTCACGGTGCTGGGAGACGAGACATACGGTACAAATCTTGCGGGAGAAGAAAGTACGACGTGGAAAGGAGTCCATGTTCTCGGTGGCGGTGTACTGAGAGGAGAGCATGTAAGAATATTAAATACAAGCGGTTGTGGCTGGGTAAACGGTTACCGGTTCGCGGTTTATGTGCAAGGAACGGCGGAACTTCGGGCGTGTGAAGTAAATTCGGGAGGAAAATCCGGAGGTATCTATGTGGAACAGTCCGGAGGCGGATATCTGGATTTGAGGGATTCCGCGATTACGGATAATTCTGCTTACGGTTTGTGGGTAAAGCGTTTCGGCGGAGGGGAATTCAAACTCAGCGGAAACCGCTTTGAACGGAACGGCCAGTATCCGGTCTATATCGAACTTTCGGGAGTAAAGAACGGAGATAATCTGAAAGGAATCGGAGAGAACAGTTATAGGGAAAACAGCAATGCAAACGGAGTGGTCTTAACAGGAAGTGTAGTGGGCGAAGTCTGTGTTCCGAAAGGAACATTCATAGCTACGGGAGTAAGGGTAGAAAAAGCCGGCATACTAAATTTAGAACAAGGAAGTGCGTTATGCTTTAAGGGCGGAGAAACCTTAAGTGTCTACGGAAAAGTCAACCTGTTGGGAACAGAAGAAGAACCGGCGGTGTTTACGGCAGACGGAAGTGCTTCCTGGTCCGGAATCCACATTTATGAGGGAGGAAGTTTAAAGGGAGAGCATGCTAAGTTCAGCAAGATAGAAGGAGTACATAGAAGTAACTATACCTACGCCGGTATCTTATCCTGCGGGACACTGGAACTATCCGATTGTGAGGTGGAATCGTCAGGCCGGTATGTATATGCCATTGTGTCTGCAGATAGTGGAAGTACACGGATTACCGGAAGTACAATACGAGGAGATTATGGAAGTATTTATGTATGGCAAAAAGGAGACGGTTCCTTTGAGTTGACAGAGTCCCTGGTCGAAGGGGCAACATATGTCGGAATGTCTGTTGGAAGTGTAGGAAGCGGAAAATTTGAAGTCACAGGGAACCGTTTCGAGAGAAACGGAACATATCCGCTGGTTATTAATCCGGAAGGGTTGTACACCGGAAACGAATTGGAAGCAATCAGAGACAACTCATTCAGTGGGAATGTTAAAGCAAATGGAATTGTATTGAACGGAAATGTAACAAAGGAAGTGAAACTTCCCACCGGAGAGTATGCATTTATTAATCTGCGAATAAATTACGGCAGTGTGTTAAATATTGAAAAAGGAAGTATCGTTTGTTCCAATGAATGGCAAACAGAAGTGTTCGGAACACTGAATGCGCTCGGAACAAAAGAGGAACCGATTATCTTCACGGTGCTTGGAGATGAGATATACGGTACAAATCTTGCAGGAGAAGAAAGTACGACGTGGCAGGGAATTCGCGTGTATGATGGCGGTGTCTTTCGAGGCGAGCATGTGAAGGTATTAAACACAAGCGGTTGTGGCTGGGTAAACGGTTATCGGTTCGGTGTTTATGTCGATGGATTGTTGGAGTTGTCGGAGTGTGAACTGGTATCGGCAGATCAACAGACTTTAGGAGTGCTGGCTACAGGAAATGTGATTTTAAAGAATTGTAATATCAACTGTAGTAAGAAATACGGCATTTATCTGGAACAAACAAGCGGAACGGTTGAACTTACCGGGTGTAGGATTGCGGGCAGTGAGATCGGTGTATATCTTAATTCCAAGGGTGACACGAACATCTCAATCTCCAATAATACCATTACCGGAGGTGCAAGGGCAATTTACGGAGAATCCGTTAGGGGTGAGTTTTCCGTTGTGGGAAATACGTTCCTTAATTGCGGAAACCATCCGCTGTATCTTTCCCTGGCATACATGCAGACCGGTGACGAGTTAAAAAATATCAGGGAGAATACGCTGGAAGGATGCGGTTCGAAATGTGATGTGGTGCTGTTCGGAACACCGAGGAACAACATAAAGATTCCGAAGGGAAGATACTTTTGTGAAAGCTTCTCTGTCACAGACGGAAAGATACTGACGGTAGCACCGGGAGCGCAGCTGTTGTTTATCGGTAACAACGGGTTAAGTGTAAACGGTACATTGCTGGCAGAGGGAACCGAGACAGAAAAGATTGTGTTTTCGGGGGCCTGGGATTCCGAGTATACAGGCGAGGAAGGTACAGGAAACGAGAGCTTCTGGAAGGGAATCTCCATCAGTAAAACCGGGCATATAAATGCGACATATTGTGTGTTCCGGTACGCAAGTACTGCCATAACGGCGTCAGGACGACTGATTGTCCGGGACAGTGTTATTGAAAAGAGCCAGTATAACGGGATAGCTTCCAGCCAGAGATCGGGAAGCGAGATTACGCGATGCACGATTTCGGGAGGAACCACCGGCATTTCTGTAGGAGGATCGGATGCAGGCTCGATACAGATAACCGATTCGAAGATAACCGGCTGTAGTTCGAACGGAATATATGTAAGTACTTTTGGAACAGGAATATTTGCAATCACGGAAAATGAAATCAGTGGATGCGGAAGGCCGATTTATGTAAATCTGAGTAATTTTGTAACGGGAGAAGAACTGAAAGCCATTCAGAATAACCGGTTAACGGAAAATCTGACAACGGATTATATCACAATCAGCGGAACGCTGGGGATAGATGCTATGATTCCCAAGGAGACATATCAGTGTGAGAATATTGGCGTAGGAGCAGGGGCAACGGTAACAATCGAACCCGGTACGAAGCTGTATTTTATCGCAGGAAGGGGAGTGTATGTAAGCGGAACACTGAAAGCGGAAGGAACCGCAGAGGAAGAGATTTTGTTTACGATTGTGGGAGACCCGGGGAAGAACTTTGCAAAGGATACATCTCTGGGTACCTGGTCGGGGATTCATGTAAATAAAACCGGTACCTATATTGCAAATTACAATGTTTTGCGCCATGGTTATAACTGCGTAATGATTAACGGTGCCGCAACTATCCTGAATTCCGATATTCAGAATGCATCATCATTTGCGGTGTATGTGGATACGACGACCGTGCCGGTGATTAATTACTGTTCTTTTACCGGAAGTACGCATGCCATGACGAACCGCAGAAAAGATGTGGTGGTGGATGCCCGGAGAAACTATTGGGGGCATGTGGACGGACCGTGTGCCTATGTGGTGGAATACATCGTTCTTCAGGAATTACATTACAGATGGCGCGGTAAAGGCGCAAAAGTTGAGGGAGAGGTAGACTTCAGCAATTATTTCGGCAGTGCGGTAAAAACGGGCATGATTGTAGCGAAATCCGAAGGGGCGTATGCACCGAGCGGAAGCTATTCTATAAAGGAAACGGATTTGTCCTACCCGTGTCTGAACGGAACCATGGAAGTGAACCGCACGTTCAGCAATCGTCAAAGGGAAAGAAAGTACAGTATATTAGGTATCGGCTGGCATTTTGCGTATGATTGCAGAATTGTCCCTTCCATCAATTATGAGAATTTTTGGGTGGCGGAATTGCCGAACGGAGGAGAAGTGTTCTTCGAACTGACGGAGAGCGGCTATGTGTCCCAGAGTACACGGGATACCCTGGTGCGCAAGGAGGACGGCAGCTTTGTACTGACAACACCGGGGCAGGAAAAATATATCTATGACGGAGGCGGAAGACTTGTTAAGATTCAGGAAGAAAACGGAAATGCCATTGTAATAACCTATAACAAGGCGGGAAATCCGGAAAAAGTAACCGACTATGCCGGACGGGCGATTACCCTGGAATACGATGATAAAAATTTTCTGGTAAAGGTTACCGATGCAGCGGGCAGAACGGTTCGTTACGAACCGGATGAACTGGGAATAAGGTTACTTTCCGTTACGACACCGGATAATAAAA
This sequence comes from uncultured Clostridia bacterium, assembly GCA_937895705.1. Lineage (GTDB taxonomy): Bacteria > Bacillota > Clostridia > Lachnospirales > Lachnospiraceae > SIG307. The sequence continues at coordinate 4,446 of CALBKM010000025.1, read as the reverse complement.
CCACATCTTACCGGTATGCGGAAGAAAGCGGATATGTAACCGCAGTGCTGAATCATGAGGGACAGGTGATAGAATCCATCGTATATGATAACGCCGGAGATTACAAATTATATTCCGTGACGGACGCAAACGGGAATACAAGAATATACGAGTATGAGGATTTATTGGGTCAAACCACCATTACCTATGCAGACGGAACGAAAGAGGTTCAGTACTACGACACATCCTATAACATTACCGGAATTACGGACAGAAACGGAGAAACCGTATATTATGACTACTATCCGGGCGAGAATGACAGGTCGTCCTTCGGCGAACTGCAGTCGGAGAGAGATGAGCTTGGAAATATAACTTCCTATGTACGGGACGGACGGGGTAATATTACGAAAATCACCCATCCGGATCGCGGAGAAGAGATTTTTGGATATGATGATAAAAATCATTGTGTCTACCACAAGGACCAGACAGGCGTGGTAACCCGGTATGAATACGGTGTAGACGGAAATCTGTTGCGTCAGATTGTGGAGCTGGATGGAGGCGTAAGCTATTCGGAGGATGCAGATCCGGCGAAGTTTGCCATAACCACATATACCTATTATAAAAAGGGAGAAACCGATTGTAATTGTGCGGGACTGGTGAAAAGAGTAACTTCTCCGGAAGGCGTGGTGACGGAGTACAAGTATGATGCGGAAGGAAACCAGACGCATATTGTAAATAATTTAAGCTATACAACGGTCTTTGAGTACGATGAAATCGGCAGGGTGAAAAAGCAGACAACCCCGGAGGGTATCGTTACCGAGTACGAATACGATAAAAACGGTAATCTGACCAAATCAATCCTTGCGGGACTGGAAACAACATCCGTGCTGTATAACGAACAGGGCCTTCCGATAAAAGAAAGTAAGACCGGATACGGATACACTTCGGAATACAGTTATTCCTATGATGCCATGGGCAATAGGAAGAGCTTTACGGATGGGTTAAACAATACAACAACTTACACCTATGACGAGCATGGAAATGTGAAAACCGAAACACTGCCGACAGGGGCAATCTACCACTATACCTATGACGGGAAAAATCGTGTGCTTACCGTTACGGTACAGATAGGAGAAGTCCTGCAGCTGTTGAAGGAATATACATATTCCCGTGTGAACGGTCAACTGCAGGTGGAAGAAACGGTACACGCGGATGCAACAACCCGACATACTACCGTATATCTGTACGATAGTATGGGACGTTTGGTACAGCAAAACAACCCAGACGGAGGCAGTCTGACCTGGAAGTACCGGAAGGACGGACTGTTGGAATCGGAAACGGATGCATTGGGCCGGACCACGTATTACCGTTACGATGCCTTAAAGAACTGCATCGGAATCTGGATGCCGTGTGGCGAAGGAACCTATACCTACCAGGGAATGACCTACAACAGGGACGGTCAGCTTACCACCCAGGTACAGGGCATCACGCCGGTTTCAAACGGAAGCGTACCGGGACAGGTCATTACGCTGTCTTATGGGTATGATGGTGTAGGAAGGCTTATGACCTTTATTGACGGAAATAAAACAGAGACCTCTTACCGCTATGACAAGGACGGTCGTCGTGTCAGCGAGGAAGTAAAACTTTCCCCAACACAGACGGTTCTTACGAGGTATGTCTACGGATACCGCAGTGAGCCGGTGACGGTACAGCGTATTACGGAGGGAGGAACGGTACTAGCCACCTCCTACGAGTATGATGTGAACGGAAACGTAACAAAGGAGACGGCGCCGGACGGTACGGTAACCACCTACATGTACAATGCCATGGGAAGTCTTCTGCGAAAACAGGTTACCGGCAGGGATGGAGCCGTAAGGGTGGAAGGCTGTGAGTATGACCGCTTCGGAAGACTTTCCTGTGAAAAGGATGCAGAGGGCAATGAGACCTGCTATGAGTATGATGAGTTGGGGAACCTTATCAAAGTGACGGATGCGGAGGGCGGTATTACCCTTTATGCTTACAACCGGATGGGCAACCGGACGGCGGAAGTGTCGCCGGAAAACTATAGGGAGGGTGAGGACCTTTCCGAAATGTCCCGGTTAACGTATCTCTACGATTACGCCGGACGTGTAAAGGCAGTGACGGAGATTACCGTGGACGGAACTGCCGAAGAGGAGAACCGGATTGCCTATTATAACTATGACAAGAACGGTAACCTGACTTACATGCTGGACGGAAATCAAAAGAAGACCACGTATCAGTATACACCGGCAGGAAAGGTGGCGTCTGTACTGACGCCGGAAGCGGAGAGCGCAGGCAAGACCTTTGCGATACGTTACACTTATGACGCTCTGGGCAGAATGCTTACGGAAGAAACTGCACTGGGCGGGGTCACCACCTATACTTATGACGGTGCGGACAACGTACGCACGGTGACAAGGAAGACGGCAGGTTCCTCCGGGGAGGCTACCGTGACCTATACCTATGACGGCATGGGGAATGTACTGACGGAGACGACGGATACGGGGCTTGTAACTACCTACACCTACGACAACCTGGGGCAGATGTGTTCCATGACAGTGACCGGCGGGGATGGTATGGAGGACTATACGGAAACTTACCGTTACGACCTCGGAGGCCGTCAGGTAGCCGTAACGAGTTCCACGAGTGCGGTAACAACGACGGAGTATGACAGCTTCGGCAACATAATAAAGCAGAGCGTATCCGCAACCGATGGAAGCTACAACCGTGAGGAAGCCTATACCTATGACAAAAACGGAAACAGAAAGACCTATACCGATAGGGAAGGAGTAACCACTGTTTATACGTATGACGGCTTGAACCGTGTCACCTCCGAGACCGTAACCGTCTCCGGCAAGGTGCAGACCGTGAAGACGGAGTATGACGCAAACGGCAACGTAACCGCAGAGACGGACAAGTTCGGAAACCGGACAGGCTACACCTACGATGCCTTTGACCGTCTGACCACCGTGGTATCGCCGGAGGGTGTGGTGCTTGTGCGCTACATCTACGACCCGGCAGGGAACTGTATCAGCCAGACCGATGCTCTAAACAACATGACCCTGTATGAGTATAACGGAAGCGGACGGGTGACCCGGACCACGGATGCGGAGGGTAATGTAACGGTACAGACCTACGATGCTTTAGGCAACGTTGCCACCGTCACCGACGGGGAAGACAACACCACAACCTACATCTACGACGGCTTCGGCAGACTCTTAAGCGTTACCGCGGCGGACAATACGAAGACCACCTACAGCTACGACCCTTGGGGCAATCTCCGCAGTCAGACCGACGGTAAAAATAACAGGACAGAGTATACCTACAATGCCGCAAACCTTCCGCTGACAAGGACGGAGAGCGGCACAACCACCGCCGCTTACACCTACAACGGCGACGGCAGTGTAAAGACCATGACGGATGCGGCAGGTACGGTAAATACCTACGTTTACAACGTTCACGGGGAGCTTGTATCCGAAACCGCCACAGGCGCCGACGGAACAAAGAGCACCTATACCTATACCTACGACAAGAACGGAAACCTTCTGTCTATGACCGACGGAAGCGGCACCACCACCTATCGGTATGACGAGCTGGGCCGGGTAACGGAGAAGGATGCTCCGGAGTTTGGGAAGGTAACCTACACCTATGACCTGACCTCCGGAATGGAACCGGGCTGTTACTACGAGCTTCAGAACGACCCGGCGGGCTCTACAAGAACCGTATACGACCGGCAGAACCGTGTCATCAAGGTGACTACCCAGAGCATGGACGGAACCCCGGAGACTGTAGAAATCAGCTACTACGACAACGGTGCCAGAGAGCGGGTGACCTATGGGGACGGCAGCAGCGAGTACTACACCTTCTACGGCAACAACCTGGTAAAGGGTGTAACCAACAAAACGGCGGACGGAACGGTAATTGACCAGTTCAGTTACATCTACGACGGAGCAGGCAACCTGATTTCAAAGACCGAGCTTGCAAACGGCCAAATGCGGGGAACTACCACCTATGCCTATGACAAGCAGAACCGTTTGGAGCGTGTGACGGAGCCGGAGGGCAGGGTAATTTCCTACACCTATGACGGAGCAGGCAACCGGGCAACGGAAACCATGGTGGAAAACGGAGTGGAAACCGTAAAGACCTATACCTACAACGGCAGAAACCAGTTGCTTTCTGTGGAGCAGAAGACAGGCGGAGAAACAACCGCCCAAATCTCTTATACTTACGATGCAAACGGCAACCAGCTTACAGAGACCCAGACCGTATACGGTTCGGTAACGGAAAGCGGGAACGACGAAACAACAACCGTACTTACCAACACCTACGACCTCCGTAACCAGCTGATAAAGTCGGTAACGACAGATGCAACCATTACCAATACCTACAATGCGGCAGGCTACCGGGTAGGTAAGAGTGTAACGGAAAAGGGAAAAACTTCAAAAA
>CALBKM010000024.1 GCA_937895705.1 uncultured Clostridia bacterium | reverse complement strand
GCCCGCCGACCGCAAACGGAAAGCCGCACATCGGTCATGTTTTGACCCGTGTTATTAAGGATATGATTCCGCGTTACCGTACCATGAAGGGTTATATGGTGCCGCGTAAGGCAGGTTGGGATACCCACGGTCTCCCGGTTGAGATTGAGGTGGAGAAGCTACTCGGTCTTGACGGTAAGGACCAGATTGAGCAGTACGGTTTGGAGCCGTTCATCGACAAGTGCAAGGAAAGTGTTTGGAAGTACAAGGGTATGTGGGAGGATTTCTCCGGTACCGTTGGTTTCTGGGCAGACATGGACGACCCGTACGTAACCTATCATGACAACTACATCGAGTCCGAGTGGTGGGCACTTCGCCAGATTTGGGATAAGGGCTTACTGTATAAGGGCTTTAAGATTGTGCCGTATTGTCCGCGTTGCGGAACCCCGCTTTCTTCCGCAGAAGTGGCACAGGGCTATAAGGACGTAAAGGAACGTTCCGCAGTGGCACGCTTTAAGGTAGTAGGCGAGGATGCTTACATCTTAGCATGGACCACCACCCCATGGACCCTGCCGAGTAACGTGGCTCTCTGTGTAAACCCGGAGGAGCGCTATGCAAAGGTGGCAGCGGCTGACGGTTATACCTACTATATGGCAGAGGCTCTCCTTGACACCGTGCTCGGAAAGCTTGCCAAGGAAGACGCACCGGCGTACACTGTGTTGGAAACCTATGTAGGTAAGGATTTGGAATACAAGGAATACGAGCCGCTCTTTGACTGCGCAGTGGAAATCTGTGCAAAGCAGGGCAAGAAGGCTCACTATGTAGTATGTGACAATTACGTTACCTTGACCGACGGTACCGGCGTGGTACACATCGCTCCGGCCTTCGGTGAAGACGATGCCAACGTCGGCAGAAAGTATGACCTGCCGTTCGTACAGCTGGTTGACGGTAAGGGTGAAATGACTGCCGAGACTCCGTACGCAGGCGTATTTGTAAAGAAGGCAGACCCGATGGTGCTGACCGACCTCGATAAGAAGGGACTTCTCTTCGATGCACCGAAGTTCGAGCACAGCTATCCGCATTGTTGGAGATGTGACACTCCGCTCATCTACTATGCACGTGAGTCCTGGTACATCAAGGAAACTGCGGTAAAGGACGACTTAATCCGCAATAACAACACCATCAACTGGATTCCGGAATCCATCGGTAAGGGCCGTTTCGGCAACTGGCTGGAAAACATTCAGGACTGGGCAATTTCCCGTAACCGTTACTGGGGTACTCCGCTTAACATCTGGGAGTGTGAGTGCGGTCACAGACATTGCGTGGAGGGCCGTGACGAGCTGTACCGTATGAGTGGTATGGAAGAGGCAAAGACCGTAGAGTTCCACCGCCCGTACATTGATGCCATCACCTTAAATTGTCCGGAGTGCGGCAAGAAGATGACCCGTGTACCGGAAGTTCTGGACTGTTGGTTTGACTCCGGTGCCATGCCGTTTGCACAGCATCATTATCCGTTTGAAAATAAGGAATTGTTCGAGAAGCAGTTTCCGGCACAGTTTATTTCCGAGGCTGTGGACCAGACCAGAGGTTGGTTCCATTCTCTTCTTGCAGAGTCTACGCTTCTGTTTAACAAGGCTCCGTATGAGAACGTAATCGTTCTTGGTCACGTGCAGGATGAGAACGGCCAGAAGATGAGTAAGAGTAAGGGAAATGCGGTGGATCCGTTTGACGCACTGGAGAAGTTTGGTGCGGATGCAATCCGTTGGTATTTCTACATCAACTCCGCTCCGTGGTTGCCGAACCGTTTCCACGATAAGGCGGTTGTGGAAGGTCAGAGAAAGTTCATGGGTACCCTGTGGAATACCTATGCATTCTTTGTACTGTATGCAAACATTGACGAATTCGACGCTACCAAGTACACCTTGGACTACGACAAGCTTTCCGTAATGGATAAGTGGCTTCTTTCCAAGTTAAACAGTGTGGTAGGTGCGGTTGATGATAACTTAGACCACTATCGTATCCCGGAAGCTGCAAGAGCATTGCAGGAGTTCGTGGATGAAATGAGTAACTGGTATGTGCGCCGCGGCAGAGAGCGTTTCTGGGCAAAGGGCATGGAGCAGGATAAGATTAACGCGTATATGACGCTGTACACCGCGCTTGTAACCATCGCAAAGACCGCAGCACCGATGATTCCGTTTATGGCGGAGGAAATCTACCGCAACCTGGTTTGCAGTCTGGATAAGACCGCGCCGGAGAGTGTACACCTTTGCGACTTCCCGGAGGTTAAGCTTTCCTGGATTGATAAGAACTTAGAGGATAACATGGAGCGCGTGCTGAATATCGTTGTGCTTGGCCGTGCGGCTAGAAATACCGCAAACATCAAGCAGCGTCAGCCGATCGGCACCATGTATGTGAAGTCTGAAGAGGGCGAACTTCCGGCATTCTTTAACGAGATTATTGCCGATGAGTTAAACGTAAAGAACGTGGCATTTACCACCGACGTACGTGATTTCACCTCCTACACCTTTAAGCCGCAGTTAAAGACCCTCGGTAAGCGTTTCGGCAGCCGCTTAAATGCACTGCGTACCGTGCTCACCGAGCTTGACGGCAATGCGGCTATGGATGAGTTAAACAACACCGGAAAGCTCACCGTTACCGTAGAAGGCGTAGCGGAAGATTTGACCGCAGAGGACCTTTTAATCGAGTCCGCCCAGAAGGAAGGCTATGTATCCGAGGCAGACGGCGGCGTAACCGTAGTGCTTGATACGAACCTGACGGCAGAGCTTATCGAAGAGGGTTATGTAAGAGAGCTTATCTCCAAGGTACAGACCATGCGTAAGGAAGCAGGCTTCGAGGTTATGGACCACATCACCTTGTATGTGACCGGCAACGATAAGTTAGCTGATCTCTTCGCAAAGAACGAAGCGGAAGTGAAGTCCGTAGTGCTGGCAGACAGTCTGGTATTCGGAAGCACCGACGGTTTTGTGAAGGAATGGGATTTAAACGGCGAGAATGTAACGCTTGCAGTGAAGAAGAATTAAGTAAAAGTAAATGGGGCTGCCGTGCAGAGAAATCTGTACGGTGGCTCTTTTATCGGTCTTGCAGGTCTTTAAGGTCAAGGATTGTAGCGCGAAACAACTCATCTTTTCTCCTATTCCGGATGAAGCCTTTCTAATTGCTCCGGTAACAGTATCGAAGAGTGACGTAACCGGTTCCGACGCGCCGTCCGTGGCGCGTGTCACCTTGTTTGAACCTCCTGTTCAAACATTGCTGGATGACAAGCGGAGCAATAAGAAAGTCTAACATCCTGCATAAAGTTCAAAGATGAGTTGTTTCGCGCTACAATCCTTTCGCAAAAAGAGCGTTACGAGACCGATAAAAGAGCCTCCTGAGGTAAGATTCCTACGGCAGCCCGTAAAGTTGGAGGATTTATGTTAGGTACGTTAGTAAATGCTATGGCGATTGTGTTAGGCGGTGCAATCGGTTTGCTTTTGAAGAAAGGCCTTCCGAAGAAAATGGCGGATACGCTGATGGTCGGTTTGGGACTTTGTACCCTTTATATCGGTATCAGCGGGTGCCTCGAAGGAGAAAATACACTGGTGCTGATTGTTTCCATGGTCATCGGTACGATTATCGGCGAAGCCGTTGATTTGGATGACAAAATTAACCGGCTGGGAAGGTTTCTGGAACGGAAGTTTTCCGGGAAAAAAGAGGATGCAGTCGAAGCAACGGGGACGGAAACGTCGGAGGGAGGAAATACAGGAACCTCGGCAACGATGACGGTACGGGAACAGAAGGTTTCCCTTGCGGAAGGCTTTGTGACCTCCAGTCTTTTGTTCTGTGTGGGTGCCATGGCGATTGTCGGTTCCCTGCAAAGCGGGCTTAGCGGAAATCATGAAACTTTATTTGCAAAGTCCACCATTGACGGTGTGGCGGCGATTATTTTTGCTTCCACATTAGGAGCGGGAGTTATGCTTTCCGCAAGCCTATTGTTTGTGTATCAGGGAAGCATTACGTTGTTGGCACGGTTTGTCGAACCGTTTTTAACGGACCCGGTGATTGCGGAAATGAACTGCGTCGGGAATGTGATTATTATCGGCGTCGCTCTGAATATGCTGGGAATTTCAAAGTTTAAGGTGATGAATTTGGTACCGGCGATCTTTTTGCCGATTTTGTTGTGTCGAATTTTATAAAATGAGCCAAAAGTCCTATTTACAGAAAAAGGGATTTTATGTAAAATTTTGTATACATGAAGGGGCAAACTTACGGAAACGTCGGGACGCAAAACCAGAAGTCTACGGAAAAATATTCTATGATTGTTCGGTTGCAGAAGTGTAAAATTTCTGCAACCTTTTTTGTTTTCAGCGAATCGATATTCAAATGTGTAGCCCCTAAAAAAAGGAGGAGCTTATGAAAGCAAGAAGATTGGTGAGTTTAGTGCTCGCGGTGGCCTTGTTGTTTACCGGTTTCGCAACACCGAAGACGGCAGAAGCGGCGGAACAACAGGCAAAGAAGTATGTGTGTGATGGGTTTGATGTGGAGTTTAAGGTGACGGATGAGTATGAAAATATGTTTCATGCAGATGTAACGGTTACCAATACAGGAAATGAGACCTTGCGTGACTGGGCGTTTTCTTGTGAATTTGTACATGAGATTACGAATATTTGGAATGCACGTGTGTTAGGAACACAGGAGGAGTTTTGCGTAATCGGCAACTACGATTGGAATCAGAATATTGCACCGGGCGGAACGGCATCCTTTGGATTTAGTGCAAAGAAGACGGACGACGGAAAGATTGTGTTTCCGGAAGCGTTTGCGCTTGTTATGAGGGAGAAGGAAGTTGATAAGTCCGAATATGCTGTAGATTTTGTGGTATATTCGGATTGGGGTGCAGGCAACAACGGAGCGCTGATTCTTAAGAATATGACCGGAAGAAGAATTCATAATTGGGAAATTTCCTTTGCGTATGACAGAGAAATTGTAGAGATTGCCAATGCGGTAATCGTTTCTTACGAAAACGGTATTTATACGCTTCGCAATGCAGAATACAACGCAGATTTAGAACCGTACGGAACGGTACATATCAGTTTTAACGGCGGTCAGGGTACCGGAGCAGAGAAGACAACGGATTTCGTGATGACGGAGATTGTATTTGATACTGAAGTTCATCCGAAGACCCTTTCCGGTACGGTGACGGAAGAAGTATCCGGCAGCGCGGTTTCCGGAGCTTTGGTACAGGCTTTGCAGGACGGTGTGGTTGTAAATTCTACATTGACGGACGAGAACGGTAATTATTTCCTTGACTTGTTCAAGGGTGAATATACACTTCGTGTGGAAAAAGAGCATTTTTATCCAGAAGAAATGACGATTGTAAGCAGAATGGATGCCGAATTGTCGGATGTGGTATTGGCACCGGTTGTTTATGAGTTGACCGGCGTGGTAACCGATAAAGACAGCGGCGAGGTTCTTTCCGGCATTGCGGTAACCGTAAGCGGAGAGGACGGCGTTGTGGCAGAGACCGTTACGGATGAAAACGGTATGTACAGCGTAGGTTTGTATCATAAGGAATATCAGATTGAGTTTGCCGGTACAAACTATGTAAGCGATGCAATAACGGTGACCGGCGGCGAAACGGAAAACGGTGATGTTGCATTGGAACGTGAAATGTTCCTTGAAACCGGTTATGTTGTTGACAGTGAGACGCAGGAAAGAGTAGGAGGCGTATCGGTAACTCTTAAGAACGGGGATGAAGTGGTTTCTACCGATGTTACGGATGAAAACGGAGATTATTCCGTTGCTTTCTATCCGGGAGAGTATACGGTTGTTTTCGAAAAGGACGGATACGAAATTAAGACGGTAACCCGTAACAACGAGGAATCGGTAACTATTTTCGGAGAGCTGATTTGTCCGGAGATCTATGAGGTCGCAGGGACGGTAAAGAACGCTGTAAACGGAGATTTGCTTGAAGGTGTTGCAGTGAAAGTATATGAAGGAAGCTTCGCGACGGAGGAAGAGATTCCGGCAGATGCGCAGACGGTAGCTGTTCTGGAGACCGCAGCAGACGGAAGCTTTGCCGTTAAGTTGGCGAAGGGTGCATACACACTGGTATTCGAGAAGGAAGACTATATTACGGGTGTTTTGAATGTTGAATCCGTAAAGGGCGTAGATGAGCAGATTATGGCTCTCTCTCCGGTGTTAAGGGATAATGAATACCGAATTGTATTGACCTGGGGAAGCGCACCGAGAGATTTGGATTCTTATTTAGATATCTATGAAAACGGGATGAGACTGTATCAGGTATACTATGGAAGAAAGCAGATTATGGAAAACGGAGAAGTAATCGCAACGCTTGACATTGATGATACAAACGGATACGGTCCGGAAACAGTAACGGTAACGGTATTTACGGAGAAGGATCGTAAGTATTCTTACAGAGTAAATTGTTTTTCGTCGACACCGACAGGCTCGGTGCAGTTTGCGGAGTCCGATGCTACGGTAACCGTATATTGCGGAGATGAATTGGTAAAGACGTATACGGTACCGGAGAATCAGGTAAATAAAAACTGGGAAGTATTTGATATTATTGACGGTCAGATTGTGGATCGTTAAAACCATGAGGGTGTCCCAAAACTATGATTTTTGAATCGTAGTGAGGGGCATCCCTCTCTTTATTCTTACGAAAATGAGGATTTTTGGTAGAAATGACACCAGAGTTCTATCCCTCCAGTGCCATTTTCGTGATATTATGGGCAATTGCAAGCAATCCCCATTCGATTTTTACTTTATCTTTTCCGCGCAAATGGAAGCGACGGAACGACCAACAACCCTTGATCCGGCCAAAGGTTGTTCCACCTCCACGACTCTCTGGGAGCGGAGCTGCAATCCTTTTTCGGAGCAAAGGTTCCCGTTTGCCTTTTTCTTCAGTTCGTTTAGCCGGTGGGAAATCTGAACCGTCCGGTTTTTATCAGTAGATTTACATTCCGATGCATAAGGACAATCTTTACAATCCTCACAACGGTAATAATCCCGCCTTGTTATATAACCGGCTTCAGTTTTATATTTCCGGTTTCCGGCATGTAGTAATCGTTTCCCGTTGTGGCAGGTAAAGCTATCGGTTTTCGGTTCCTATCTGTATGTTATAGCCGGGTTTGAGCTGACCGTTAAGCATGGCATCTTCTTTCATCCGCATGAAGGTGGCATCATGGTCTGTTTTTGAATAGCTGTTCCGGCCATCAAATGTACGGAATGCTTCTTCGTACTTTTTCTTTCTTGGAAGGATATCTTTTTTGAATTCACGGGACTTCTTTTTTAGCTCTTTATCCTGTGGATTATCTGCCAGTCTGGCATCGATGCTTTCCACAACAGCTTCTACCTGTTCTGCCGTAATTCTGCTGTTTTCGCCAAGCTCTTCCAAATCCTCATCCAGATAGATTTTGTTCTCTTCCGCAACAACACGGTCTATTTCACGGAGGTGATTCTTTATCTTTTCGTCCAGTTTCTTATCATAGTTCTGGACGGATTTATTCCACACAAAAGTATACTTGTTGGCATTGGCTTCAATCTTTGTGCCGTCCAAAAAGTAGTTTTGCAATGCGATGTACTTTTTCTCAATCAGAAGTTTTATGACCTCATAGAAAACATCCTCGATGATATCCTTCATGTCAAGACGGAAACGGTTGATGGTACGGAAATCCGGCTTGTTCCCTCCGGCAATCCACATGTAGTTTATGTTCTCGCGGAGTGCCTTTGCTATCTGACGTGAGGAGTATGTTTTCTGGGTGAATGAATAAATCATTACCTTTAACATCATCCGTGGGTGATACGCAGGACACCCTCCTTTTTAAAAAGTTCTTGTTCCAAGTGTTGTAATTTTTTCAATTTGTGGTATACTATATAAAATACAAATAGGCCCATTGTCCTATTTTTAGACGAAGGGAGGTGCTTCCTTTCGTCTGAAAGCGCTCCGCGGTCCACAACGTCCGGTAGACGTTGGTACTGGACGGACCGAAACGGAGTGTAGACGATGCGCACTCGCGCGAATGGAAACTGTCGCAAGCGACCGCGCTCGGCGCGAGAGTCCGCAAGCGGACTCTTATTTAAATATGATTGTATT
>CALBKM010000023.1 GCA_937895705.1 uncultured Clostridia bacterium | reverse complement strand
TAGCTGTACGATGGATGCTTATCAAAATCTTATCAGCGGTGATAAACCACCGTGGGACGGTCATAACAGTTGTTTCGGGTGGTTGTCACCTAATGATAGTATTATACGCAAAACCGACCCAAAAATCAAGATGCTGCGATAATTTCAGTGCGGAGATCTTCACAGAATATGATAGGAGGCTCCCGCCGGAATGGCAGGAGCCTTTGTTGGGTTCAGTTCAAGTAAAACGGTCAATTCGCAAGCAGGGGGGATGGATTATTTGACTTTTCAAATTTGGCAGTATCATTATTTATTTTTCTCTATATCCTGCCATCCGTTGTTCGTAAGAATTTCTGCGTTATCTCCTACGAAAACGCCTGCAGCTTCTTCATCGCCTTGCAGATGGTATAGCATCCAAGCAGTCATATAGCCGTCGGTCAGATGAAGCATATCCTGATGCTCCGCACCAGTCACTCGTGCTCTGATCTTGAATACATCAACGGTGATACCCTCATAGTTCTCAATCAAGGAAGCAAGCGGTGCAACGCCTGCGAATACCTCGTTGCTATGTATTTCGGAATTGCCTGCATCGTCAGAGCTACCCGTACCTGCCGTCATAAAGTAAGGAATATTGATTTTGGAAATGTCATATCCCCAACCCATATTTTTAGAAAGCAAAGCGTAAGCTGCACTGCCTGTAAATAATGCCGTGAACTTATCACTGTTTTCAAATTTCGTTACAGCGTTGATCGCACCTGCGCCGCCCTGCGAATAACCAACGCAACCGATATGTTCTTCATCAATTTTACCGAACAGTTCGCTGTTCTCGTCCTTGTTCAAATTCAGTACGTAATCAAGGGTTTCGGATGCCGTTTTGCCCGTTCCGGTCTGTCTGTCATCGTTACCAACTACGATAAATCCCCAAGAAGCAAGACGAGCATAGGCAGGCTTCAAGTTCAGTGCTGCTGTATTGCTTGCGTTTACGATGACAATGACAGGATACTGACGATTTTCCGCTTCGTTTGGATACCATACCCGAATTTTATCAATCGCCTTGTTATCAGACTTAAAATCAAGCTCTTTAACTTCGTATTCTCCAATTCCAGCGTATTTCTTTTCAAGTGTGGAGTCCGAATCAAACGCCGTATAATAATTGTCGGGAATCCAAACCTTCTTTTCGTTGATCTTCGTCTTAATCGTGTTAATGAGGATCAGCACAACAACCAATGCCACGATACTCAAAAGTACAATGCCGATAATTTTCATAACTTTTTTCATTTCTTCTCCTTTATCCGTTTTCCTATTGACTTAGCGGTTTAATTTTTGTTATAATACGGTTGTGCCGATTTGGCACATCTGTTCCGTTTGCATTAGAGCAATTCCAGGAAAGAATGCACATAACCAGCGGCAGAAAACCAACCGAGAATATCCTCACAGGAAACCGCAGCATAAGCCTCAGAAATTGCGTTGGCAAGAAGAGCCGTTTCCCGAGCCTTCCGTTTGCGCAAAAATGCTTTGATCTTTGACCACAGCATCTCAATCGGATTCAAATCCGGACTGTACGGTGGAAGGTAGAGAACCGATGCTCCTTTTTCTTCAATGGCCTGCCGGACACCGGCTACTTTGTGAACGCTCAGATTGTCCATGATTACAATATCTCCCGCTTTCAGTGTAGGAGCCAGAGCGTTCCGGATATATTCCAGAAACGTCTCTCCGTTCACCGCTCCGGTGAGTTCTTTGTGTACCATGGACGCATTTTCAAGACGGATGGATGACAGCAGTGTCGTGTTTTTCGGAGTTTTCAGCGGAACATAATCATATATCCGTTTTTTTCCGACAGCACGGCCGTACCGTCGGGTCATGTTCAGATTTACTCCGCTTTCATCCAGAAACACAAGATGTTCCCGTTCCATCGTCTTCTGCTGTTCCTGCCATTCTTCACGGCGGGCTTTTACGTTATCTCGTTTCTGTTCACTGGCGCGTACCATCTTTTTTTAAACCGGAATCCCAGTTTGTTCCGGAGAATCGCACTGATCTGCGATTTCTTCATACGCAGTCCCAGAGTCTCACGGATTTCTTCCAGCGTAATATCCGGTTGGGATTCCACAAGCTGTCTCATTCGCTCCAGTCCCGCTTCGTCCAGTTCTCCGGTTCTGCCGCAATTGCGGCTGTCCGACTCCACACTTTGAGTTTCGCGGTATCGCTGCTGCAGACGCCAGACCGTTGTACGGTGGACTCCGAAGATTCTGCTTGCTTCCGGTATGCTCATCCCCTGTTCCAGATTCGATATAATAAGTTCTCGCTTTTCTTTGCTTACCATTTGACTTCTCCTTGGCTTTTTCTCTTATTATATCACCTTTTTGCTGATTTGTTGCATGTTTTTGCGGAATTGCTCTAACTCCTCCCAATCCATCGGATTCTCCGGAATCCGGTGGATTTTTTTCCGCATATCTCTGTACATCAACAGAATAAAATGGTATAATAATACCAAAGTTTTACTCACAAAGGAATCCTATGCCAAAATCGTTCCGCATCCCTCTCTGGATCGCCGTCGTCCTCTGGATGGCACTGATCTTCTCCTTTTCCCTGGAAAACGCCGCCGAATCGTCCGAATCCTCCGGTGGGTTCATCCGTTTCCTCCTCGAAACCTTCGACCGCAACTTTTCTGACCTCTCCTCCGCCGATCAGTTTCTGAAAATCGAATCGCTGTCCTATCTTGTCCGCAAATCTGCACATTTCTGCATCTTCGGGATGCTCGGCATCCTTGTCACGTCCGCTGTTTCCACACACGGTCTGTCCCCGAGGAAAACCGCGCTGATTTCGCTCGGAATCTGCGCCCTTTACGCCGTTTCCGACGAAATCCATCAATATTTTGTACCCGGACGCGCGTGTATGCTCCGGGATATGCTGATCGACACCTGCGGGGCGGCGTGCGGAATCGCGGCGGTTTCCTTCCTTATTTGTATTGTCTGCAAATCCAGAAAAATACATTCGTCCAAAAGGAGGTTCTGACTTATGGCTTTTCTTGAAGTCAAATTCTTCTCCGACGTTCTCGGAATGTGTATGTCCATGAACGTCATCCTTCCGCAGAACGCGACCGAACCCTACCCCACGCTCTACCTGCTCCACGGTATGTCCGACGACCACTCGACGTGGTCGCGTCAGACGTCCATCGAACGCTACGCCGAATACGAAGGCATCGCCGTTGTTATGCCGACGACGTATCTCGGCTGGTACACCGACATGAAGCTCGGCGGAAAATACCGTACCTTCATCGGCGAGGAACTGCCGAACATCTGCCGTTCCTTCTTCCCGATGATGTCAAAAAAGCGCGAGGACACCTACCTCGCCGGCAACTCGATGGGCGGCTACGGCTCCGCTCCCTCCACCAAAAGGTAAACGATAAGAAATTTCTTCATCGATCCCCTCTTTGGTATATTGATTAACCGTTTCACCATTAAATTCACTTCCACCAGCAACAAAACCAAATCCTACTCTAGAAATTGGAATAATTACTGTGCCGTTAACTGTTTCTATGGCGTCTCCTACTATAGTATTTACATCAATCATATCTTTAAGATTTTTCATGGCACTATCCATTAAATTTTCAATATGATGTTCATTCATCAAAATCCCTCCTTAATATCTTATATTAATTTTTTATAATTAAAATCTCCAACTTTATCAATAATAACATTTATTTTTAAAAATGGAATTATCACAGTTGACAATAAAATTGTTAGCTCAATCGATATGATTGATGAGCAGATTATAACAACTACAAGACCTACAACCACAACAAGCACTACTACAACTACAAGACCTACAACCA
>CALBKM010000022.1 GCA_937895705.1 uncultured Clostridia bacterium | reverse complement strand
GTCCGAGAGAGACAGTCTTCCGTGAGGAAGCTGTAAGCAAGGTGGTACCGCGAATCGTTTATTCGTCCTTGAGACTATATGTAGTCTCAAGGACTTTTTTTCGTGCAGGCAAAGAGAGCATAGAAGAGATTTCGGAAGCTTGATTCCGAAAATCTCTGATTATGCGAACGCGCCCACGACTGAGTGACGAAGTCACGAAGTGCGTGGGTAAGTGCGAAGCACGAGGCCTGCACGCAAACCACAGTCATGCGAACGCGCCCACGACTGAGCGAACAAAGTTCGCGAAGTGCGTGGGTAAGTGCGAAGCACGAGGCCCGCACGCAAACCATAGATATGAAAGGAGACAAAAATATGAACCAAATCAGAATCAGCGACACAACATTAAAACAGACCGGAAAAGAGTTCTCTCTATCCTTTAAAGAAAA
Source organism: uncultured Clostridia bacterium (assembly GCA_937895705.1). Taxonomy (GTDB): domain Bacteria; phylum Bacillota; class Clostridia; order Lachnospirales; family Lachnospiraceae; genus SIG307. The sequence continues at coordinate 53,985 of CALBKM010000022.1, read as the reverse complement.
AATCGAACTTCCGAAACTATTAGATAAACTAAATGTGAATGTAATCGAACTGGAGGGCATTTCCCAGCCGAAGGTAGACGCCCTGCGCATCAAGTCCATCGCTTCTACCGTAAAGAACAGTATTGTGGCCGTACCGGTTTCTTTAAATAAAGAAAGCGTTGAGACTACCTGGAACGCGGTAAAGGAAGCAACAAGCCCTCGTTTGCAGGTATTCGCATCCGTCAGCCCGGTGCAGATGGAGTACTTATTTCATAAAAAACCGGATGCCATGTTAAAGACCATCGAAGAAATTGTAACCGCTTGTTGCGAAAAGACCGATGATGTAGAGTTTATTGCAGACGATGCCACCAGAAGCGATGCGACTTTCCTTTATCAGGCAATCAAGACCGCCATCGGGGCAGGTGCCAAGACCGTTACCGTATGCGATGCTACCGGTGCCATGCTTCCGGAAGAATTCGGCAGTTTCTTCGACTCCTTAATCGAAAATGTCCCGGAGCTTCATGATGTAGTATTAGGTCTTTCCTGTTCCAACGAACTGGCCATGGCAGATGCCTGTGCCATCGCGGCAATCAAGCACGGTGTTCGAGAGATTAAGGCTTCCGCATACTGCACCAATCAAGTTTCCCTTCCGAACATCGCAAGACTTCTGGCCACCAAAGGAGAAGCCTTAGGCGTTTCCTGCTCTGTCCGTACCGTAGAAATGAACCGTATCGTAAAGCAGATTGCATGGATTTGCGAAACCACCCGCAGTAAGAATTCTCCGTTTGACAACGGCGTGCAGGATGATGTGGAAGAAATGTCCCTTACCGCACAGGATAATATGTCTGCCGTAATAAAGGCTGTCGAGAAATTAGGATATGACTTAAGCGAAGAAGACGGCGCAAAGGTCTGGGAAGCATTCCGGAAGATTGCTGACCGTAAGGACGTGATTTCTTCCAAAGAATTGGATACCATTGTTGCATCCGCGGCAATGCAGGTGCCGGCTACATATGTATTGACCAGCTATCACATTACTGCCAGCAATACCGCGTCTTCCATGGCTCAGATGAAGTTAGAGAAGAACGGTCAGTCTTTAGAGGGCGTTGCATTAGGTGACGGTCCGGTAGATGCGGCATTCCTTGCTTTGGAAAATATATTAGGATGTCACTACGAGCTGGATGATTTCCAGGTACGTGCCGTAACGGAAGGCCGCGAAGCAATGGGCGAGACTGTCATTAAGCTTCGTTCCAACGGAAAGCTTTATTCCGGCCGCGGTACCTCCACCGATATTATCGGTTCCAGTATTCAGGCTTATATCAGTGCCATCAATAAAATCGTTTACGAGGAGGCTTAACATATGAAACTTTCGTTTTCTACCAGAGGTTGGTCCCACCTGTCTTGGGAAGAATGGATTGCAGCCGGCGTAGATATGCGCTTTGAAGGTGTGGAAATTTACAATTTACCGCACATTGCGGCTTTGACCGAAAAAAGCGGTCCGTTCCATAAATATAACATCGGAGCCACCGTGCGCCAGCTGAGAGAAAAAAAGCTTTCCGTCCCGTGTTTTGATACCTCCTGCGATTTATCCGCAGAGGATGACGGTTCGGTTGCTTTGATACAGCAGTTAATTCAGGTTGCAAAACAAGCCGAGGTACCGTATGTGTCCGTGGTTGCCTTACAGGACAAAGAAGACCTGGTACGTACCCGCTTAGCCGATTTGTTACAGGATGCCGAAGCCGCGGGAGTTTCCGTCCTTGTTAAGACCAGCGGTATCTTTGCCGACACCGCCCGTCTGCGTGCTATGATGGACGATTTTGCAAGCGACTATCTTGCGGCACTTTGGGATGTACAGCATCCGTACCGTGACTGTGAAGAAAGTGCGGATACCACCATTAAAAACCTCGGAGCTTATGTAAAGCATGTGCATTTAAGAGACTCCGACGATAAGGATACCTACAACTTAATCGGTGAAGGTACCATGCCGGTAGCTGACATTATGCGTGCCCTTTCTTCCATCGATTACGACGGATTTATTTCTCTGGAATGGAAAACCGAATGGATGGAAGATTTGCCGGATCATGAGGTTATCTTTACCCACTTTGTCAACTATATGAGCCGTTTCGAGAAGACCCGCGGCAAGAAAAAGGCGTTGTACCCGAACCACGACGGTACCGGCCAGTATGTGTGGAAAAAGGATGAATTAATCAACCTGACCTTCTCCCAGGTTCTGGACCGTATGGTAGAAGAATTCCCGGATCAGTACGCATTTAAGTACACCACTTTGGATTATGTACGTACCTACGAGCAGTTCAGAGAGGATGTGGACCAATTCGCAAAGACCTTGATTTCCATGGGCGTAAAAGCCGGCAGCAAGGTATCCATCTGGGCCACCAACGTACCGGCATGGTTTATTACCTTCTGGGCTACCACCAAAATAGGTGCGGTTCTCGTTACGGTAAATACCGCATATAAAAGACACGAGGCCGACTATTTGTTCCGCCAGTCCGATACTCATACCTTAGTTATGGTAGAGTCCTGTCTGGATTCCAACTATAGAGAAATTATCAACGAGATTTGTCCGGAAATCGCCACCAGTAAGCCGGGAGAGCCGTTGCACTGTAAGCGTCTTCCGTTCCTGCGTAACGTCATTACCGTAGGCTTTAAGCAGCCGGGATGTCTTACCTTTGAGGAAGCAATGGAGCGGGGCAACTTAGTTCCGCAGGAAGAACTGAACCGCATGGCGGCAAAGGTAAAGCCGGAAGATGTTTGTAACATGCAGTATACCTCCGGAACCACCGGTTTCCCGAAAGGCGTTATGCTGACCCATTATAACGTGGTCAACAACGGTAAATGTATCGGCGACCGCATGGGACTTTCCACTGCGGACCGTATGATGATTCAGGTGCCGATGTTCCACTGCTTCGGCATGGTACTTTCCATGACCGCATCCCTGACCCACGGTGCTACCGTTTGCCCGATGCCGTACTTCTCCGCGAAGTCCTCTCTGGCATGTATTAATCAGGAGCGTATCACCTGCTTCAACGGTGTGCCGACCATGTTTATTGCAATGTTTAACCACGAAGATTACAGAAAGACCGATTTCTCCCATATGCGTACCGGTATTATGGCGGGCGCAGGCTGTCCGCCGGAGCTCATGCGCCGTGCGGCAGATCCGAAGGAGATGAACATGACCGGTATCGTCAGCGTTTACGGTCAGACCGAATCCTCTCCGGGCAGCACCATGTCCGCATGGACCGATCCGTTGGATTTACGTTGTGATACCGTAGGTTACAATTTCCCGCACATCGAATGCAAAATCATCGATCCGGAAACCGGCGAGGAAGTAGGTGTAGGCGAAAACGGCGAGTTCTGTTCTCGCGGCTACAACACCATGAAGGGCTACTACAAGATGCCGGAAGCAACCCGCGGTACCGTAGATGCCGAGGGATGGCTCCATTCCGGAGACCTGGCCTGCAAGGATGCGGACGGCAACTACCGTATTACCGGTCGTCTGAAGGATATGATTATCCGCGGCGGTGAAAACATTTATCCGAAGGAAATCGAGGAGTTCATTTACACCCATCCGTTCGTACAGGACGTACAGGTCATCGGTGTTCCGGATAAGAAATACGGTGAGGAAGCTATGGCTTGTGTCATCTTAAAGGAAGGCAAATCCATGACCGAAGCCGAGATGCACGACTACATCGCCGCAAGCATGGCAAGACATAAAGTTCCGAAATATATCGAATTTGTGAAATCTTTCCCTATGAATGCAGCGGGAAAAGTGTTAAAATATAAAATGCGTGAAGAAGCAGCGGAGCGTCTCGGGTTGGTAGGCGCCGCAGGCATCGACACCGCAAAAAGTAACAAATAAAATATGAGACTACCGGTCTCCGGTGTTTCGCAAAACCGATTACAATGAATAGAAGAGGTATTTATCATGGCTAAGAATTTTGTTACCATGGACGGCAACGAAGCTGCCGCACATATGGCCTATCCGTTTACCGAGATAGCAGCAATTTACCCGATTACCCCGTCTTCTCCGATGGCGGGACTCACCGACGCCTGGTCCGCAAAGGGACGCAAAAACGTTTTCGGCCAGACCGTCACCCTTACCGAGATGCAGTCCGAGGCAGGCGCCATCACCGCCGTACACGGTGCTCTGCAGACCGGTTCTTTAGCTACTACATATACGTCCTCTCAGGGCCTGATGTTAATGGTACCGGTGTTGTACCGAATTGCCGGCGAACGCCTTCCGGCGGTGCTTCATGTAGCATCCCGTACCGTAGGTACCCATGCCATGAGTATTTTCGGCGACCACTCCGATGTTATGGCCTGCCGCCAGACCGGCTTTGCCATGTTATCTTCCGGCAGTGTACAGGAAGTAGCTGATTTAGCACCGGTGGCACATTTATCCGCCATCGAAGGCCGGATTCCGTTTATGCATTTCTTTGACGGTTTCCGTACCTCTCACGAAATCAATAAAATCGAGCTTCCGGATATAGACGCGGTAGGCGGCCTGATCAATCAGGATGCCTTAAAGGAATTCCGTGACGGTTCCTTAAATCCGGAGCACCCGACCTTACGTAACACCGTACAGAACGGCGACGTTTACTTCCAAGTGCGTGAGGCACACAACACCTTCTACAATAACCTTCCGGACATTGTAGAAAAGTACCTTGGCGAGATTTCTAAGATTACCGGCCGTGAATATCACGTATTTAACTACTACGGCGATCCAGAGGCAACGAATGTTGTCATTGCCATGGGTTCCGCAAGCGGTGTGATCCGCGATGCGGTGGATGCGCTTCGTGCAGAAGGCAAGAAGGTAGGCTTCTTACAGGTACACTTGTACCGTCCGTTCTCCGCAGAGTACTTCTTAAAGGCTCTTCCGGAGACTGTAAAGCGTATCGCAGTGCTTGACCGTTGTAAGGCAATGGGCAGCGCAGGCGAACCGTTATTCGAGGATGTATGTAGCGTACTGATGAGCAGCGACCGCAATATCAAGGTTATTGGCGGCCGTTACGGACTGAGCTCCAAGGATACGGACCCGGCACAGATTTTAGCTGTATTCGAGAACCTGGCTTCCGCAACTCCGAAGACCAACTTCACCATCGGTATCAACGACGACGTGACCCATCTGTCCTTACCGGTAAAGCCGTTCTCCGATGCAAAGGCCGGCGTAATTCGCTGTAAGTTCTGGGGTCTGGGCGGTGACGGCACCGTAGGTGCAAACCACAATACCGTTCGTATTATTAACGACAATACCGATAAGTTCGCCCAGGCGTACTTTGAATACGACGCAAAGAAGTCCTTCGGTGTGACCAAGTCTCACCTGCGTTTCTCCGACGAGCCGATTACCAGCTCCTACTACGTAAAGAGCGCAGATTTCGTAGCATGTCACAACCAGAGCTACATCACCCAGTATGACATTGTGGACGAAATCGTAGAGGGCGGTACCTTCTTACTGAACTGCAGCTGGACCGGCGACGAGCTGACCGCTCACATTCCGGCAAAGGTACGCCGCCAGATTGCAGAAAAGAACATCAACTTCTATGTCATTGACGCAAATAAGATTGCCCAGGAATTAGGCCTCGGCAGCCATACCAATACCGTACTTCAGGCTTCCTTCTTCGCACTGATGGAGGTTATCCCGACAGAAGAAGCCTTGGAAATGATTAAAGCCGCTACCAAGAAGACCTACTTTGCAAAGGGTGACGATGTGGTGGCCCGTAACGTAGCCGCTATTGATGCCGGCGCAACCAAGCTTGTAAAGGTAGAGGTTCCGGCTTCCTGGAAGGATGCGGAAGAGGTTTCCGAAGCAGCCGCTGCCTTAGACGTTCCAGCTGTTGTTACCGGTATTTTAGAGCCGATTAACAAGCAAAAGGGTGACGACCTTCCGGTCAGCGCTTTCAAGGGCTACGAGGACGGCCGTATCGATCTCGGTCTTACCGCTTACGAAAAACGTGGTATTGCCCTTCAGGTACCGGTTTGGGATGCGCAAAAATGTATCCAGTGTAACAAGTGTGCACTTGTATGTCCGCACGCCGTTATCCGTCCGTACTTATTGAACGATGAAGAAAAAGCCAATGCACCGGCCGGTTTTGAAACTGCACCGGCCAACGGTCCGGCAGCAAAGGGCCTGCACTTTACCATGCAGATTTCCGCTTACGACTGTACCGGCTGCGGCAGCTGTGTAAGCTGCTGTCCGGCAAAGGAAAAGGCCATCACCATGGAGCCTGTGGAATTAAACGAAGGAAAGAATACCTTATGGAACTATGGTCTCTCTATTTCCGACAAGGGCGATTTGTTCTCCCCTTACACCATTAAGGGAAGTCAGTTCCGTCAGCCGCTCATCGAGTTCTCCGCTGCCTGCGCAGGCTGTGGTGAGACTCCGTACGCAAAGCTTCTGACCCAGCTCTTCGGTGACCGTGTGTACTGGGCAAACGCTACCGGCTGTTCCCAGGCTTGGGGTTCCCCGATGCCGGGCATTCCGTACACCACCAACAAGCGTGGCTTCGGACCGGCTTGGACCAACAGCTTATTCGAGAACAACGCCGAACTTGCTATGGGTATGTTCTTGTCCGTAAAGCAGCAGCGCCAGGCACAGAAGGCCCTCGTTGAAGCGTATGTTGCAGAAACCGGCAGCGAGACTGCAAAGAATTGGCTGGAAAGCTTTGATGATTTTGATAAATCCCGTGAAACCACGGATGCTTTGGTAGCAGAATTAGAGAACATGGATTCCGCTACCGCCGCAAAGATTTTGGAGCGTAAGGACCAGCTCTCCAAGAAGTGCTTCTGGATGTTCGGCGGCGACGGCTGGGCCTACGATATCGGCTTCGGAGGTCTGGACCACGTAGTTGCCAGCGGCGAAGACATTAACGTATTCGTAGTCGATACCGAGATTTACAGTAACACCGGCGGCCAGAGCTCCAAGGCAACTCCGCTTGGTGCAGTGGCTCAGTTCGCTTCCGCAGGTAAGCGTAGCCGCAAGAAGGACTTAGGTGCCATCTTCCAGACCTACGGCAATGTATACGTAGCTCAGGTAGCTATGGGTGCAGACCCGAACCAGTTAATCAAAGCCGTAAAAGAAGCTGAGGAACACAAGGGACCGTCCGTCATCATCGCGTACACTCCGTGTGCCGCTCATGGTATCAAGGCCGGCATGGCAAACGTACAACAGGAAATGAAGCGTGCCGTGGACGCAGGCTACTGGATTTTGTACCGCTACAACCCGAACGCCGAAAAGCCGTTAACCGTAGACTCCAAGGAACCGTCCTTAGACTACGAAGAATTCCTTGAGGGCGAGACTCGTTACGCAGCGTTAAAGCGTACCTTCCCGGAGCATGCAGAGACCTTGTTTAAGGCCGCAAAGGAAGATTCCGGCGTACGGTATCAGAAGTATAAGACCATGGAGGAGATGTAAGTTCTCTTCTCCCGTGTTAAACAATTGAATTGTTTTATGAAAAATGTAAGGGCATGTATCAAGTCAAAATAACTTGATACATGCCCTCTCTTTGTTTCGTATTCAAAGTCCGTACGGCAGCCCGGAATCTTGCCCCGTTCCGGACCACAGAACCAATCATCTTTTTTAGCAACAAGTTCCGGCGAAAATAAATGCAAAACCATTTTGTATGTAAAAATACTGCCTCACTGCTTCCTCAAATAAACCGGCCACGTATACTTCGGAGGAGAATAGAGGGAAGCGGAAACTCTTCCGTCCTCGAATCTTTTCAAGCCATACTTCTTATATACACCGTTTACCACATAGGTTCCTCTTGCATGACCATCGTCCGCAAAATCCTCTGAGATATCCAGTTCCATGTCACCATCCCAGATATATGTTTTGCCGTTATGCGACCATATTTCCGCACCCTCATCCTCAAACCAGAAATATATATACGGTCCTTCCCCATCATAATCCACAGGAGCGTGTACCTTTCCGTCCGGAGTAGTGTATTCACCGTAATAGACGATTTCTCCGTTTTTGAGCTGACGTGCTTCTGCTTCCACCTCATATTCGATTCCATCCACATTACACCGGATGATTACCGTTTCCACCCAGGTTTCTCCCGTCATGGCATAGGCAATGCCGTTACTTCCCGCAAAAAGAGCCGCCAGAACAGCCGCTGCAATTGCAACTCTTCTCATCACACGTCCCGCAACAGTCTTCTTACTCTTTTCTCCTCCTTCCGCTATCCTTCCCACTTTCTCAACTAATCCCTCCGGTACCGGAATTTCCTCAAAGGTTTGTTTATAGAATTCTCTGTTTTGTTCTTCTCCGCTCATTTCCATGCCTCCTTTAACTTTTCCTTCAGCTGCTGCCTTGCTCTGAGGAGTCTCGTTTGCACTGCCGTTTCCGAGATTTTCATAAGTCCCGCGATTTCCTTTACACTGTACTCTTCAAAATAATACAAATGTACAATCTGCCGATACTTTACAGGCAACTCCCGTATCGCGTAGTATAGATCACTTTTCTCCGGTGTCGAAAACACCGGCTCCCGCTCTGCTTCCTCCAGATAGGTCGTTTTCCGATGCCACGCTGTCCTCCATAAACTCTTGCACTCGTTTACCGCCACCCGGATCAACCACTTTCTGGCGTAATCGTCGTCCGGAAAGGCCTCTTTTCGCTCCCAAAGCTTTATAAATGTGTTCTGTGTCACATCCTCCGCGTCACTGCTACCGGTGCAACCGTTTAACGCCACGTGGTAAACGCTTCCCAGATACAAGCTCACCAGTCGCTCATATTCTTTTGTGTCCAAACCAACCACCTCGTTTTTCTTTTGAAAAGCTTTTCACTTAATGAACGCATGAGAATACGGAAATATCACATACAGAAAAAGAAAGTGCAAATTTTTATCGCACTTTCTTTTAAATTCATTCGTATCACCTTTCTAAGTATTTCATCCACTCTCTCGATCCCCGATATTTCACGCTTTCGCTTGCCACCTTCCCGGCAAACGTTAACGCTTCTTCGCAGGAATAACCTTTCTCGAAATAACCGTAACAAAAGGCTCCGTGGAAAATATCACCGGCTCCCAAGGTATCCACTGCCTGTACAGGCTCCACCGGCAATTCCTTTTTATCCTGCAACGTCGAACCGTCATCCCGACCTAATTTCGTTTCCCGATACAATATCGGACATTCCCCTCTGGTCACAGCCTTATGCGCCGCATCGCACTCCATCCCAAATATGGTGTTCCCCGCTTCATCCTTAAAATCCTCGGAGGCGATAACAATATCCGCTCTCTCCAAAAACTTCTCTATATTGAGTTTCCAACTTCCCGCATCCAGAACCACCGTCTTTTCTTCCGACATTCTCAGACACTCCAAAATATCTATAGAAATCTCCTGCTGGTTACAGTCAAACAATGCAAAATCATACTCGCTTAAATCATATTCCCGATTTACCTCAAACTTATGCTGGCCGCTTAAAATCGTCCGCTTGCCGTCACTTGACACCACGATACACGCCGTATTCGGTACTGCATCGTATTCGGAGTAATTGAGCACCTTTACGCCATACCCGTTCAGTTCTTCTATCATCGCCCGGCTCTCCGTACTGTCCCCGAGACAGGTGGCAAGGGTCGCATCTCCGCCCAGTGCCGCATAGGTGATAGCAGCGTTCGCCGCAGGACCGCCGATATAGGTGGCAAAGTCTTCGGTTTTAGATTTATGATTGTGGGTCGGCAGGATATCTGTGTAGTATAAAATATCTTTCGTACAAAGGCCTACAAATAAGCCTTTCCATTTTTTCTTTAATTTTTGATTCAGACTTATATTTTCCATACTGCATCCTCCCGGTTTCGCCGCATGCCATTTTCACTTGTGCCGCATCAACAAAAATCCCTCGGCACGGCATATCAATTCCTGTTCCATTTTATCACAAGACAATAAAAATTGCACCCATGTTCACAAACACAGGTGCAACTTATTTTCATATCACGCACTTAGTATGAAAAATCTACTCTGCATCATTCTTAGTTCTCACTGTAAATTACGGTCAAATCCGGATGTAACTGCAAAATGGATGCCGGGCAGGACGGAGTAATCGGACCGAAAAATGCCTTCTCTACGATGTCCTTCTTGTTCTTGCCGTTTGCGATTAAGAGCACCTTCTTTGCACTCATAATGCCGCCCATACCCATGGTAACCGCCTTTCTCGGCACATCTGCCTCGGAAGCGAAGAAACGGGCATTTGCCTCGATGGTGGACGGGTCAAGGTCAACTACGTGAGTTGCCTTCTCAAAGTAAGTATCCGGCTCGTTGAAACCGATGTGACCGTCAAGGCCGATACCGAGAAGCTGTAAATCAATACCGCCGGACTGTGCGATTAATGCATCGTAAGCCTCACACTCTGCCTCAAGGTCTGTTGCACAACCGTTCGGTACGTTGGTCTTTGTAACATCAATGTTAATCTTTTCGAATAAATTTGTGTTCATAAAATAACGGTAGCTCTGGTCGTTGGTACCGTCAAGACCTACATACTCGTCAAGGTTAATGGAAGAAACCTCGGAAAAATCCACCTCGCCCTTTGCGCACTTCTCTGCAATCTTTTCATAGGTGCCGAGCGGGGAAGAACCGGTTGCAAGACCCAATACGCAGTTCGGCTTCATCACAACCTGTGCGCAAATAAGAGCTGCTGCCTTAGTACTGAGTTCGTCATAGTTGTTTACTTTGATAAAATTCATGGTGATAGTCTCCTTCTATTTTATTTTTATACTCTCTCCACAACCGTCTTCGTATCTTTTACGATGCAATTGGCCGGATATACACCGCGCAGGGCAGTCAGCGGGTATACGGAAGTATTTTTGCCGATGACCGTTCCCGGATTGATCACGGAACCGCAACCCACATCCGCACCGTCAGCTAAAATACCGCCGATTTTGCGAAGTCCGGTTTCATAGTCCACGTCGCCGTGTACCACAACCGCCTTTCCGTCGGATTTTAAGTTGGAGCAAATGGTGCCTGCTCCGGTGTGAGCCTTGTTGCCCATAATGGAATCGCCGATGTAGTTGTAATGCGGCACCTGCACCTTGTCTAACAGCACGCAGTTCTTAAACTCGGAGGAATTCCCCATTACACAGTTCTCACCGGTGATAACGCTTCCCCGGATAAAGGCCCCCGGACGTACTTCGGTACCGGAACCGATAATGGTCGGCCCTTCGATGGTAGCGGTCGGATAAATCTTTACGTTTTCACCTACAAGCACACCGTCTGCGTACAGGGTATATCCCGGAATTCCCTTTTCAATCAGTGCCTGAATGTAACCCTTTAATTTCGGAAGCATTTCCCATGGATACTCGCAACTTTCAAACAGTTCTGTCAGGTAGTCCGGACAGGATGCATACAACTCTTTTGTTTTTACCAGCTTATTCAACGCAATGTCCTCCTTCGGTAATTACTTTTACAATCATATCCGCATAAGCCACGCAAAGCTCCTGAGCCTCACTCTCTACCATCACGCGGATGACCGGCTCCGTGCCGCTTTCCCGTAGAAGCACTCTGCCCTTTTTGTTGATGAGTTTTTCCACCTCTTCCTTTGCCTTTAACACCTTGGCATCGTTAAGCACCGCCGCCTTATTCTTCACCCGCACATTCTTTAAATACTGCGGGTACAAATGAATCGGCTCCGTAAGCTTACCCAGAGAAGACTTGGAATCACAAAGCTCCTCTGCAATCATAATGGCAGTTAAAATACCGTCGCCGGTGGTAGCATATTTCTTTAAAATAATATGACCGGACTGCTCTCCGCCGATGGCGTAATCATTGTTCTGCATGCACTCGTATACAAAACGGTCGCCTACCTTGGTCTGTACGCACTTCATGCCGGCTTCTTCAAGACTGGCCACAAAGCCGGAATTGGACATAACGGTAGTTACTACCGTGTTGTCATTCAATGTGCCGCGCATCTTCATACGCTTACCGAGAATATAAATCATGGCATCACCGTCTACCTCGTTACCGTTTTCATCCACCGCAATACAACGGTCTGCATCTCCGTCAAAGGCAAAGCCTACATCCAGATGTTTTTCCTTCACCAGCTTCTTTAACTTCTCGATATGAGTGGAGCCGCAACCTTCGTTGATATTCACACCATCCGGCTCATCACCGATTACATAGGTCTGGGCCCCAAGCGCAGAAAACACTGCTCCCGCAATACTCCAGGAAGCACCGTTTGCACAGTCCAAACCGATTTTCAGTCTCTTATAGGAATTGGATGCCAAAGAAATAAGATAACCGGTATAGCGGTTTCTGCCTGCGGAATACTCGTGAATACAACCGAGCTTCGCACCCTGGGCCAGCGGCAAATCCTCCCCCGTCACACCGAGGGCATGCAAGTCACCGTCAATGTAGGCTTCGATTAACATGGTGGTCTCATCGTCCAGCTTCTCGCCGTAGCGGTTCAGTACTTTGATGCCGTTGTCACAAAACGGATTATGGGATGCCGTAATCATAATACCGCAGTCAAACTCATCCTTGCGTGTCACATAAGACACTCCCGGCGTCGTAATTACATGAAGCATGTAAACATCCGCACCGCTGGCTGTCATTCCCGCCACAATGGAATACTCCAGCATGTAACTGGAGCGACGGGTATCCTTTCCGATGACAATCCGCGGACGATATCCCGGCTTGGTACAGCCGGAAAGCTTGGAGGAATAATACCAACCGAGGAACCGGCCCACCTTGTAGGCCTGCATGGAAGTCAGGTTCACATTTGCCTCTCCGCGAAATCCGTCGGTCCCGAAATACTTTAACTTTCTCGGCCCCTTCTTCGGGCTTCGATCAATCTCTATTTTATCCAATAACAATTCATCCGTTGTTACTCCGAAAATCTCCGCCAACTGAATTACCTTTTCAATCTGCGGAAGTGCCTGGTCCATTTCCCATTTGGAGATAGACTGACGGGATACCCCAAGAGTCTCCGAAAGCTGCTCCTGAGACATATTTGCCACGTTTCGTAAGTGAATGAGTTTCTGTCCGATGGTCATATGGGTTCTCCTTTTTTCACATACTACTATTTTACGTGCTTTATTATAGCAAAAGACCAAAGCGGTTGCAAGCAACTTAGCGATATTATTTTTGCAACTTGTGGTTGCTTTTTCGGTTGTTTGTAGGATTTTCCCGTGATTTTTTCTTTTTTCCGGCTAAAACAAGCCTCTTTTTGTAAAGTTTATTTTACCGACCCGTCAAAAAAAGCTTGCACTTCTTTCACTGTTTTTTCCACATACACATCATTCAAAGTATGTAACCACCGGATTTCATTACCGAAATTTGAACAAGAACGTCAACAACGCCGGCATATGACAGAAGGAGCCCTCCAAACGATACAGCAGTTCGCCCTTTTCTTCTTTTACCGTCAGCGGCAGTTTCTCCAAAGCCTGCTTCGTCTCTTCCTGCGTCAACTGTCCCCCGGCAGCAATGTCCTCTAAGGATACATAAAAATCAAAATCTTTTATTGTCAACTCATAGAGCGCATACATCGTCTTAAGAACACGCAAGTCCGAAAAGCGCTCCATCACAAGAGACAGTTCATATAATTGAGAAATGTTCGGTGTCTGAAAGGCCTTTCCCAAGGAGAAGAATACACTGTCTGTCATTCTTCCCGTACTGCCCTCCGGTTCAGAGCAAACGGAAAGTCCCCAGTCAGAGATATTCCCTCCGACATAGTCCTTTTCATCCCACGGAACAAAGTTTTTACAGCCGTCGGTAACCGCAATTTCATGTAACAGGGCCGCAATGCGATAACACTTTTCGAAGGACTCCTTCTCCGGAAGGGATACAAAATAATCCTTCAGATTCAAGCAGATATCTCCCAGCCCCTTTACAGAATTTCCTCCGAGAAGCTCATCCACGGTCACCTCAAACAACTTTGCAATCTCCGGGAGCAACTGGATATCCGGGCAACACTGTCCGGATTCCCATTTAGAAACCGCCTGGTTCGTCACTCCCAGGGCCTTGGCAAGTTCTTCCTGGGTCAGTCCTTTTTGTTTTCTTAAAAATGAAATTTGCTCATGAATTTTTATTGAATTCATCGGAAACCTCCTTTTGATTTTATTTTGTAGCTACACCTATAGTTTACAAGCTGATATCCGCGAAAACAATAACGTGTTGGTTTGAACAGGATACCGATTGTCCAACCGCAGGTTGGACAACACACAAACATTCCACAAGGTTCAAGCGCCCCTATCTCTCGCATCAAAAACAAACGGTTACACTCTAAAATCAGAAGAGGGCCCTTCTCCGGCCCTCTCCCTCTATATCCTCCCTCCTATTTCAACGCTTCTACCGCTGCATAATAAGAGGTCTTCTTCTTATAATTCTCATCAAACAAACCGCAATACGGGCCGTTCTGCTTGTAGCTGTAATCCGAAGTCGACATATACGGATTATCTCGATATCCCCAAACCGTAATGTTGGAAATCATCGGTTCCTCTGCGTTCAGCTCCGCATAGGCACGGAACAATTCGCCGTAAAACGTTGCATGATCGGCCGCCTTGGACTTGTCATAATTCCGTACCGCCATCTCAGTCACATGCACATCTACACCCAAACCGTGGAATTTCCTTACAGCATTCTTGATTCTTGTAATATCCGACCGGTTCATACAACCGCCCTGCTGTCCGTAGCCGCCGATGTAACTTTGCATTCCTATACCGTCACAAAGCTTGCGGTAATTTCCGTTCGCATCCTTCGCATAAGAATTAATACTCTTTACCAATTCGCAAATCGCATCCCGCTTCGCATCGTAGAAAGTGCTGTAATCGTTGTAAAACAGCGCAATCTCCACCGCCGGATTCTTTGCCCGTAGCTTTTCTACCGTATTCTTTGCGTATAAAAACGAAAGCTCTACATAATCTTCTCCGATGATTTTGTAAAAAGGATTGTCCGAGCCGTTCCTCTTCGTACGAACATGCCGCGAATCGGAATAGACGTACTCACCGTTTCCGTCTCCTACCGCTTCATTTACCACATCCCAGCAATATACCGTTCCCGGATATTTTTCTTCAAAATGAGTCATTACCTGCTCAATATAATACTCCAGACGTATCAGCATCGTTTCCCGGTCCACATACGCTCCGTCATTCCGGTAGCCTTCCCGGAAGAACCAGTCGCTCATGTAAGCATCCCACACCAGCACATGCCCACGAATTTTCACGCCCTGTTGCCTTGCCAGCTGCACCATTCTGTCCGCGGTACTGTAATTCATGACCGGCATACCGTTTGCGCTTCGTTGGGAAGCTCCCTGATTCAACAAAGAATACGCCTTCATTTCATTCCCGAAGCTTACACTGGTACATTCCGCCCCCAAAATCGTTTTATACGCATCGTCATATAAATTATCACTGTTCATTACAATACCGAAGCTGAAGCCATGATCTTTCGCAGCATTTACAAGTTCTCCCGATTTATCGGTCACCGTCGGTACCATGTCCGTTCCTCCTTTGTATCCGGCATCCATATGAAAGGTAACGGAATATACCGTAGCCACAAAGCCGGAATAATCCTCCATCTCCGTACATGCCATCAAACCGATTCCCGCAACCTCCGTTGTCAACGCCGGTGTCAGCAGATGATTTACCACACCGGAGGTCTGACCGTCATAACGGACAAACACCTCATTAAAATCCTTATCATAAAGCTTCACCGCCAAATTGCCCGCTTCACTCTTCATCTTCACGGTAACATCAAGACAATGAGTCATATCAATGGGCTCCGGAAGTCCCAGCTTAATCTCCTGATACAAACCATCATACTTAAGAGAGATGGATCCGTCTGCCTCTATAGTATAATCGGTACCGTAAGAGGTCTTATAATAAAGGTCGTTAAAGTCATATACCAGATCTGCCGGTGCGGAAACCTGCGGAGTTGTAACAGGTTTCGGTGTCGCCGTCGGAACCGGAGTTGCAGTCGGAGCCGGCGCTGCGGTAGCCTCCGGGGGCGCGGTAGATTCCGGAGCGGCTGTCGGCTCCTGAACTTCCGGAGTTCCCGTCGGTTCTGATGTTGCGTTTGCTTCCGGAACTTCCGTTGGAGTCGAAGTTGCTGTCACCTCCGGGGTATCTGTCATCTTTGGAGTTTCTGTTGAAATCGGAGCTTGCGTCGGTTCTAGCGTCCGGGTCGGGGCCGGAGTTTCTGCAGCCGGATTCTTACCGTTTTCCTCCTCAACCGGCGCAACGGTAACGGTTATCACCGCCGTCGGCGTAGCATCGGTTTCATCCGAGGCTCCTCCGGAACATGCTGTAAATCCGCAGACCAAAACCGGACAAAGCAGCATTAATGCTAATTTCTTTTGTAGTTTCATAGACATTTCCTCCTTTTTATGCCCAGCCCTTCCATACCTCCGGCCGGTATCCTACTGTAGCCTGCTTACCGTTACGTACAATCGGTGTCTTCATAACCTGCTGATTTGAAAGAAGCTTTTCCTCCAATTCACTTTCCGCAATGTACTTCAACAGCGCCAAGATATCCTTGTCCTTACACTCCTCATTAATCACGGCTTTCATACCACCCACTGCCTGACACACACTGCGAAACTCACCTTTGCTCAGTTCCTTTTCGTTCATGTCGATAAACTGGAACTTAATGCCCCGCTCTTTAAAATAGCGCTGGGCTTTCTTCGTATCATTGCACTTTTTCGTGCCGAAAATTTGAATGTTCATGGTATGTTTTCTCCACTAAAATTTCACTATTTTTCATCCATTTCGGATTCCGCCGTACTCCGGGTCTTGTCAAAATAGAACTCACTATACATCATATTTACGGTTTCCTGTTCCTCGGAAATGCCAAAACTCACGAAGATAAAATTCTCTGCATTTCCTGCCTCCAGCTGTTCATAGGCATCCTCAAGCGCAAACCACACCAAAAGTTCATTCTCCAAGGACACGGAAAGTTTGTCCATGATTTCCGAAAGCTCATCATAAGTTTGAGCCATTCGGAAAATATCGCCGTTCAAAATCCCTATACCGATCGCCGACATATTTGGAAAACGTTCGTCAATCAGTCTGTTATATCCCGTCACCGTATAACTCTTCAACTCCTCCAACTCATCCTCATAGTCGGAAAAATCAAGTGCTTCCCCGTTTACAAAAACGCCTACATATCCTCTGATTCCGTTTATATATGCAGAGTTTCCGCCCTCGATTTCTAAAAACATCTCTTCATCAATATTCTTTTCTACACTCTTCACCGATGATATCCCCAAATCGGAAACAATACCGTTTTCCTCCATGTCATCCAAATAAAAATCCGTGCGAATAAAATACCCCCGCTCTACCAAAAGCTGTTCCTTCTTTTCCGTAGCAAACCCATCCGTCTGATCCCATTCTCCTGCCGCAATATCATATCCTTCTTCTAACGCAGAAGAACCGCTGACAAAGTTTCCGTCTTCCCCATATAAATTCCATTTTCCCGAAACCGATGCAACCTTCGTGCCGTTCTTCACCATTGCCCCTACAACATCCTGAAACGCTCCCGTCAGGTCGTATTCCTCCCCTCCGATGGTAACCACCGAAACCTTCTTTTCAGAACCTCCACATGCCGTAACACTGCAGGCCATGCATACTACAAGCAACATTGCGATTATCTTTTTCTTCATTGTCTTTCCCTTTCATACATAAATTTCGATTTCACATTATAGAGCATTGCCGGATAAAAGTCAAATAAATAAAAAAGAAGCAGCCAAACTCTCATTTGACTACTTCTCATTTTATATATCCTTTTTAAATTGTCGTAAATCTGTCGTAAGTTACACCCTATGCAACCCGCAAACCCTTGATTCTACTGGCTTTCTTACTGCAAGCTCTTCATCGTAGGGAATAATATTTATTCCTCTCCAGTCATCTCAAAGCCGACTTCCTTCACCTTGTTTAGGTCAATCCACATTGCGGGACGAACAGAAGTCGATGAATCACCTACGAAAGCCCCTTCAAAATGTATTTCTCCGAATCCACAGACATATGTTATTCTTTCTTCATTCTTCCCTGGTGTCCGTAACCACCATCCGTAAAAATCCGTTGTATCTTCAAATGGAATATCTTCTGACCAATCAATTCTTTCTTTATTGACAGGCGGTTCTATTTGCGTGCTTCTCTCTTCCTTCTTTGGGAGATATCGTTCTGCTTCCTCAACACTAAGAACAAATATATAGTCTCTTGACTCGCTACCACCTTCGGTTCCATACAATGGATTAGATTCAGCTTTTACTACTGTCTCGGTAATACATTCTTGTTCTTTTTCGTCAAATGCACTCTCGCGAAATTCCCCATTCAACCATGACCGCAATGTACTGGTATCCCAGGTTGTTTTTTCCTGTTTTCTTTCATCAAAAGCAATCACATCCACATCATATAATGTCATAATTAATGCTTTTTCTTCTTTCTTATCCAGTACAAGCCACTTAACCGGAATCGACCATATATCATATTTATTTCCTTCGGCATCCTCATATAAAACCTCTGAATCCTGATGAGCATAGTTTCCCATTACGATTACATCCCCTGTCTTTATCTCTTTGCTGTTATCGAAAACAGAGTACGCCTCCGGCCCTGGTGTAGGGCTTGCCGAAAGTGCTTGAATAATTTCTTCTCTAGTCATTCCATCTTCTTGATACAATATCGAGGGTGATTTTGTTACTTCAACCGGAGCCGGTGATATCATATCGCTGTTATCCTTAATATCTTTTGGTATATTATCATTGTTTTGTCCACATGCAACACAACCCACCAACATCAATAATGTTATCATAAAAAGATTTTTTCTTTTCAAGGTGACTCCTTTCTACCACACTACACTCTTATCAATTTCATTAATATCAATCATCTTACCATCTTCGATTTTAAATACTATCCAATTCGTACCTTCAACATCAATCGGTACTATATAATTCTTTATAAGTTCATTTCCACCGTATACAGAAACTCTCGCACCCGATAATGACAGATAACTTGAAGAGTCATTTTGGACTGCGAGCGTATTGATACCGCCAGCGGAAAAACCTGCAAGGAAATCGATGCACCCAACACCTTTGCCCCAAAACATGAAAATGATGAAATCCATCAGGCGTACACAAAAGCGTACCGCCAAATGGATTTCAAAAGACGTACTCTGTATATTTCCAAGAAGGAATTTACCGAATGGAAGTGTAAGTAATCTGATAAAAGGGGGTGTCCCAAAACTATGATTTTTATATCAGTTCCTTTTCGACAGGAGCATTTTTATCTTTGTTTTTGACTTCATCATGAAGAAAAACGGTGATACTTATTCTTTCCTCCTATCAAATTCTACATTCTTACCAAGGGCTATTATTATCAATAAATTCTCACATAATAGTACTCCCCTAATTCGTTATTCCCCAACGATGAATCTTTTGATATGGAAACCCGGAACTCTATTCCGTCATAATAATAGGAATCATCCTCTAATATGATTTCTGTTTCCATTCCTAACAGTTTTGTTACATAATTAACCTGTCTAAGTAATTCGGTCTTTTCTTCTTCACTTCGTATATGCCCCTCCCAATTTACCGAGCAAATATGATTATTACCGACAATTCTTTCAATCGTAAAATTTCTCGGTATATACTGATTTCCTCTTTCCGGAGTCTCCCAATACTGTTCGGAAACTGTAAACTGTGTATGCAAAGAGGCATTATACTTAAACAAGGATAAATACCCCCTTTGTTGTATAAAGCCATTTTTATCGCATCCGCTCCATAATTTACCGAGTTCGCGAATTTTATCCATGGAATCTTCCGAGAAAGGAAGTGCATGACTCCAATTATCATATAGACGGTTTTCAATTATTTCTCCCAGGGATATCTCCACCGCTTTCATCGTTGCTTCACTCGTCTCACCTTTATTCAACTCCCATAGGGTATTAAGAACCTCCTGATACGCTTCCCTATCCTCATATATTGCAATGTTCTCTTCCTTATTCAGCATATCCGCAGAACAAAACTCTTCTGATATTTTTTTGATTTTTTCCAAATCAACCCACATAGCAGGGCGCACCGCAATATGTCCGGAAAATATATACGTACCGTCTGTAACTACCTGTCCAAGTTCATTCACGTAAACGGTATGTTCCGCATCCTTCCCCGATGTTCGAAGCCACCATCCATCAAAAAAGTTGTCTGAAGGTTCTTCTCCAAACATTCCATAACCATGCTCTACCTTAGGTACTGTATGTGTTATTCGTTTTGCTTCTGTATCAAAGTATTGCTTTACTTCCTCCTCACTTAACAGAAATAAGAAATCCTGTGTCTCACCGCCTCCACTTGTGCCGTAAGTTGAATTGCTATGCGTTCGAATTGTAACCTGTTGTATACAATCTTGTTCTGTTTTCATAAATGCACTTTGTAAAAAAACCGTATTTAACCATTTACGCAAAGTACTATTTCCCCAGAATACAGACTCCGGTATATCTGACTCTCCCGTATTACTTAAATCATAATACGGTTCTGTATCAATACCATATAACGAAAGAAGCAAAACCTCACTTCCTTTTTTCTCCAATACAAGCCACTGTACTGGAAGATACGGATACCCTCCATCATCTTTATCCCCATGAGAATAGTTTCCCATAACAACAACATCACCCACAGAAATCTCCTTTTCAACATCAAATATCGAATAAGGAGTGACACTTTGAATCATCGTATCTAGGTTACTCACATCGTTACTATCCGGTTTAATATCTTCTTTAGGTGTCGGAGAAATAGTCGCACCGTTCTCTGCATAAGTCGGTACCTTAGTAGCTGTTAACGTTTCCTCCCCTGTTTCCTTACCGCATCCGACCAGAGAAATCAAGATAACGATAAGCGCAAAAACTCTTTTCATACCTTCACATTTCTCCTTCCTTTTATCAATTAACTTCATCTACACTTATAATGTTACCATTCATTATTTCAAATACATTCCACCTCGTTCCATACTGATTCGGTGCTATTGTAAACTCTTTAATTTTTCCTTTAGACGAATATACTTCAACTTTAGCTTCAGAAAAAGACATTGCCATTGACGAGCTCGAACCACCATTCGTATAATCATATACATAGTATTTATATGTCACATTGTTGTCTACACGCAATGTTAATGTAACTGTTTCTGGTCCATAAGACGATGTATCATCCCTATCCAAATGCGCTACTAATTCTCCCTCTTCATAATATTCTTTGTTCCTATAATATACATGAAATAAACATCCTGTTGGACTGCGGTGGTTTTCAGCTACTCACTTCTGAAACCATCCTCATTATAAGTTCCTTATTTTATGCTACTTTCGAACCGTCATATTTCAGGCGGTACTCCACCGGACTCATATATCCCAATACCGAGTGCAGACGTTTTCGGTTATAAAACAATTCTATGTAACGGAACATATCTGCTTTTACCTCTTCCATTGTAACATATTCCCGGCGATAAATCCGCTCTTTTTTAATGTTGCAAAAAAACTTTCCATACTTGCGTTATCATACGGACAGCCGGGCTTACTCATACTTCCCTCAATCCCGTATTCTGCAAGCATCTTCTGGTAACCTCGGCTTGCATACTGACTCCCCCGGTCGCTGTGAAATACCAGACCTTCTGTCACTCCGCTTCGCCCGATTGCATTTCCTAACGCCTGTTTCACAAGCTCCGTGTCTATCTTTTTACTGACAGCATAGCCGATAACCTCACGGTTATAAAGGTCTATCACAGCGGCTAGATACACCCAACCGAGCTTCGTTTTTAGATAAGTGATATCTCCTACCCATACCTGATTTCTTTTCTCAGCTCTGAAATTCTGCTGTATCAGATTCCTATAATACTTTCCGTCTGCCTTCCCTTTTCGGTACGGCTTATATTTTTCGAGTTTCCGGATAAAATCCATTCTCCCGCATGATTTTTCGTATTTTATATTCACTTAATTCGGTACCTTTTTGTTCCAGCGCATTCTTTATTGCCCGATATCCGTAGGTTTTATCGCTTTCTATGAAAACACCTTCAATCAAACGTACCAAACCAAGCTCTTTTTCTCGTTTTTCTTCTCTTTTCTTTTGATACTGCTTCCATCGATAATAATTCGTTACATGCAACCCGAACACTTCGCACATCTTCTTTACCGGAAATCTTGCGCTGTTTCGGCTGATTGCCTCATATTTCATTCCGGCGGTTGCATGAAGATGTGCAGGGATTTTTTTAGAATCTCTACCTTTAACTTCTCATCCTCTGCTGCTTTCTTCTGACGTTCCAGTTCACGTTCCTTGTCTTTCAGCTGTCTCTCCAGTTGCTTTACTCTTGCTCTCAATTCTTCCTCGTCTTTTGGCATTCTCTCTTTAATTCCGTTCTCAACTGCATAGGTCGGCATGTTGTGTCGCTTCCGGTAATCATTTACCCACCGCACAGGGTATTTACATTCACTCCGATTTCTTTTGCCACCTGAGTAATCGATCTTTTGGACTCAATAATGTACGCTGCGGTCTGTTCTCTCATTTCCTCTGAATATTTTGCCATATCGCATCTCTCCTTCTCATATGCATATGGTATCACAAACGAGTATCACTTTTCCACCGCATTCCAAGCCAAGAAACGCCGTAAATTCGGCATTTCTTGGCTCATTTATACTCACTTCATAATCTGCTACAACCCGAGCGCGAACTCGCGACAACGTCGCTCGTACGCGGGCTGGCGCCCAATAAATAGGCAAAAAAAACGAGGAAGAATGCAAGCACTCTTCCTCGTTTATTTCGCCTATTTGCTCAGCTTGTGGCCAGTCGCGATTATTCAAACTCCCTACGAACCAGCTTATTTTTGCTGCTTTAGTAGGTCTTTGCTTACAGAAATAGCGTCTTTTTGTCTATTTCCCTTAATTATTTTTAGTTTTCAAAGTTATAGGTATCATTCGGGTATCAATGCACCTATTGATATTATGACTCCAAAGTGCGAAAATGCAAGCACATTTTCCACACTTCGGAGCAATTTGGGGCGACGTCAAGAATTAAATTATTCCTCTACAGCCATCTCAAAACCAACTTCTTTAACTTTGCTCAAATCAATCCACATAGATGGCCGATATGCTACTTGTGAATCGTATACCAACTGACCATCTTTCATAA
The DNA here is from genome assembly GCA_937895705.1 of uncultured Clostridia bacterium. Lineage (GTDB taxonomy): Bacteria > Bacillota > Clostridia > Lachnospirales > Lachnospiraceae > SIG307. Next base: position 30,908 of record CALBKM010000022.1, on the reverse strand, counting down.
TATCTCCAAACTGCCCCACACAAGCTGCATATTCCTCTGCCTTCCCCGGACTCCTAAGCCACCAATCATAATAGTCCGTCGTATTAGGTCGATGCTCCTGCGGAGCATATATCATCTCTCCACCTATTTCTACATCAGGAACAATCTGTGTTTTTCGTTCAGTATCTGTAATAAAATATTTTTCTACTTCCTCAATACTTAAAAGAAATATCTTATCTGTTGTATTTGAGCCTCCATCTGTACCATAAAGTAAGTTATCCTGCATCTGAACATCTGTATCGACAATACAGAATGCCTCCTCCTGTGAAAATGCAAGTATCAGAAAAAAATCATTCAAAAATTTTCTTGCATCACTCGTTTCCCACACTAGTGCTGTATCATTTTCTTCATATTCCAGATACGTTTCCAAATCAATAAAACTTCCCGGCGTTATGTTATACAACGAAATCACAAGTGCTTTATCGTCTTTTTTATCCAAAACCAACCAACGAATCGATATATCATCGCTATATTCAGAAGCAAAGGAATGTACATAATTTCCAAATACTACCACATCCCCCACTTCAACTTCACGTGCGATCTCGAATAAATCATATGGTTCCGGTCCCGGTGTTGGTGTTATCATAAGCGCCTCTTTTATCTTTTCCCGTTCCACTTCTTCTGCATCATACTGTTCTGACAGTGCCATAGTTGGTGTTGGAAATATATCAGTCGTAGGCTCGTCCTTTATAAATGTAGTGGGAGACAATGCACTTGTTATGACCGGATTATCCCTTCGGAAACCTTCTTGTCGACACCCCGCGCACAATCCCATAGATATTATGACGAAATAAATCAAATATCTGTATCTCTTCATATTCCATCCTTTCTGAGTTCTACTCAATTGTGTTAACATCAATCACTTTTCCGTTCACAATATAAAACACATTCCATCGAGTACCTACTTCATCTATAGGAACTGAATATACTTTTAATTGCTTATTTCCACTATACAAAGTAACTTTAGCGAGTGAGAACGACAATGCCGAAGATGAGTAATTATTTCTATTTGAAAAGTCATGTACATAATACTGATATGTCATACTATCATCGACTTTTACCGTCACTGTTACTGTTTCCGGTCCGTAACCAGATATGTCATCTATATCCAACTTTGCAACCACATCCTCTCCAATGTAACATATTTTTTGACCATAATATACATGAAAACTGCTACCCTCACCATTTCCTACTAAATGCGAATCCAAATCTCGAGGTGCTGAGCCCCACTCTAACACAATTCTATATTCATTACTTGTCAACTTGGAAGAAATCGAACCATTTTGCTTAAATACATTTGGCGCACTAACAATTTCTACATATCCGGTAATATAGCCATCTTTCTCTAATTGAAGCGTATAAAATCCAGTCTTCAACTGCAAAGAATACATACCATATTCATCTGTTGTTACTGAGTCAATTATTTCTAATTTTGCTTCACTAATCGCAGGATTCTCATTATAACCGTCACCGTAATACCCACCTTTAATAACATTAACCGTAACATCCGGTATTGGCAACCCACTAGTAACATCTGTTATCTTACCTGTTACTTTGTTTGTTGGTCTATTTCCCGACTCTTCACTTGACTCATCTGGTACTAATATAATATCGTAAAGGACTGCTTTACCACCTTCAATCCAAACACTCGGATACTCTTTTTCTACATATCCTTCTAGACCAGCAATAATATGATAATATCCCTCATCCAGCAACAACTCATAAGTGCCTAACTTTCCTAATGTACACTCTATAGCACCTCTCATATTCAGTTGTCCGGTCACAGCATCAATTGGTATCGCTTTCACAAATCCATTCGTATTATTATTAACACTAGAAACCGTGCCTTCTCTTTCTGAATTAAATCCAATTCTGGTCAATATTTGTCCTTCAAGAACACCTAACGGTTTCCTGTCTGCAACATTAAGTTCTCCATCTTCTGTTAGTGCCTCTTTAACGGCCTTCTCTGCATCTAACAGTGGATGCTCACACTTCCCCTTAGTATCATCAATATATCTTGTTACCGAATTGCATAAAATCTTTTTTACCTGCTCGCCAGTAAGGTCTGGATTTACCGAAAAACAAAGTGCTGCCACACCTGAAACACAAGGTGCTGCTTGGGATGTTCCTGCCCAAAGTTCTGCTTCGTTGTTTGATACATCAAAAATATTTGAGTATCTGTTTCCCGGCAATGTACTATAAATATCCACCCCCGGCGCACAAATATCAACGCCTACTCCATAATTACTTTCGCTCCAATATTGATAACCAGTAAACAACTTGCCATCCTTTGCACCAAGTAGTTCTTCTACCAAATCTGGCATCCAAGAAATATTAAGAGACTTCTTTAATTCTACTGCACCTACTACAATAATATGCTTCCGCAACTCCACATCGGTAATGCCCGCAATCGATCCCATAGAGTTCGAATCTTTGCCTTCATTTCCTGCAGCTTGCACAATTAAAAAATCATATCCGTTTGAATGAATCCTTCTTAAAAACTTTTCATACATCAAACTTTCCGCTTTATTTGCTTCTATATTCTCGCTATTCCCCCTCATACTGTAATTTATTACTCTACACTCATTAAGAATCAGCCAAGCAAACCCATATTTTGTTTTCATATATGACTCTCGTGCTATTATTTTATTGCCTACCATTTTAGATTCCTTGTCAATGTAGACCGATGCAGCATATAATTCTGCATTATTTGCAATTCCAGATATTCCATTATCATTATGAGTTGCTGCCATCATTCCTGCAACATGCGTTCCATGAGCAGCATCCTTCACTCCCCGTCCCAAGGTAAATCCCAGCTCATATTTATTAACAACGGAATCTGCATTTTCTAATACGTCACAAAATGCTAAATCTTCGTGATTTTCATCAAACATACTATCAACTACACCTATTTTCACGGTATAGCCACCATAATTCCATGCTTCCGGAACCTTAATAGCTTCCAGCCACCAATTTGCCCCTTGTGGAAACTCTGTATCCCAATCCTCATCCCATTTTGATGCTTCTTCTTTTTCATCATACCATTCTGGCGCTACCGAAACACTTGTCTCAAATAATTCATGAATCATAACATCTTCCACTATCTCACTAAGAGAAAGCGCTCCCACTAATCCCTCTAATTCATCTAATGTCTTCGATTCCGAGAATTCCACTTGATAGTCTCCAGTCAACACAATATAACCAACTACAGTTGCACCAAAAGTAGAAACAAACTCCTCTACTTCTTCAAGCGTCACCCCCTCTTTGGTCACAACGAGTACTTGATTATCTACATAACAAATATTCATCGTCTCATCGTACTTTATGTGTTCTTCTACCGGTTCGGTGTACTTCACTCCCTTTAATCGTTCTGCAATAATGGCTTCCTTCTCCTCATCATCCACCTCAGGTTTTCCTTCACTTCCGCCTTCCTCACCGATTGACTCATCACCCACTACCGTCTGCTGCATAGTAAAATTCTCCGGTCTTTCCTCTGCCGCACCTTCACCGGCTACAATACTGATGTGTACAGAAGAATTCGCCGCAATATCTGCATTATATCCCACATTTTTAATGACATAGTGGTCCTGTTCATGAGAAACAATTACCGCATTTGCAATATCTACAATCTCCCTATCGTAATCAAACTCCAACTGCCAGTTTTCAATAGGCTCGTCTGTAAGGTTACTGAGAATAATCGCACCGTTACAACCGGTTCCCCAATCGGAATACAGAGTAAACTCCGCAGAATAGCTCTGTGCAGTCACTGACTCTTCTTCCATCACAAAAGAAAAGCTTTCCGGGAACGCAATCTCTCCGTCATACAGCACCGTCATACCGAATGCAACACCTTCCCCAGGCTTAATATTTGCATTCCAGTCAGCATTCTTAATCACATAGGTATTCCCCGTATGCTCCACCACCGTCGCATTCCAGATATTCTGAATCTCATGGGCAAACTCAAAGGTAAGTGACCAGTCACAGATTTCAGCATCACCGGTATTAGCAATCTTTACATCTGCATTGAATGCACCGTCCCATGCATCCGTCACATCAAAATCCACCTCAAACCCATCATACACATAGTTCTGCATCGTCCTTTCTTCTGCCGATGCTACCCTGGTGTTTACACCGAATGTGGTCAACACCATTGCTACAGCGAGCAAACCGCTCACTAAGCGCTTCATTCCTTTCTTCATCGAAAACTCCTCCTTCTGTACTATGGCATACATAGGAAAAGGCTGCAAACCATCCTTCATGATTTGCAGCCGAACTATCATAGCACATCGTGCCTTAGACTCCAAGCTTTGCGTCCCTAGGTTTTCCTAAGTATGCCAATATTGATATATAGCTTGATTATATCACGCAATTCGTCCAATGTCAATAGACCCCTCTTAACATATTAAACCTCTTAATTGAATTTTATTCGAAGCTTCTTGATCACTCAACTGAGCCCCGCATGAACATGTCATTCTTGCCATACTTCTACCTCTTTATAATCCCTTCAATCGTCCATATTTCAACATTTTCAGATAATGTTCCATCATATTTTCTCGCAGCACGTTTCATAATTTATTCGCTTTCTATGACACTTCTTCCTACTAAGGATCAAACCATTCTTCTACGATTTTGCGTGATTATCCCACTATCTCTTGCAGAAAAAAGATACGAATTCTTCTCATTAAATCTTACCTCATCGTCAGAGATAAAAAGTGGTATCAAGTTCGTCATCACACCAAGGCCAATAGCACTTTCTTGAGAAATTTCTCCTTTTAGAGCTAATAATTCGGCCCCTGTAGTTATTGCTAACGGAACCAAAGAACGAAGAGTCTTTTTAAAAGTTCTCATATTTCTTGTACGAATCAATTCATCAATCTCATTTACTTCATCAGCTATCTCTCTTCGGAATCTCGCTATCCTTTCACGAACCTCTTCTCCATTTGTACAATGCCTCAACTGCCACTGAAAATCCTCAATTCTTTGCCTAAAACTACTCAGTTGCCTCATATGTTCATCCTTAAATCTGATAATGTCTTCAAGCGGAATGTCCATCGCAGGTAACGGAAGTATCTCTTGCATCGCAATATCTAAATAAGCCTGCTTATTCTCTAATTGTTTTGACGAGTTCCTTACATATGGATAATAGAGCTTACTAATCTTGTCTGTGCCAATATCCATATTGTCATGAGCAGCCGCCAAGTACCTTGCCAGTACAGACATATAAACCTCTGCATCCTGTGACTTCATATTAACCCATGGGCCATCGCAGTTCTTTAATGCAACTCCCTCATCAATTAACATATCTAGTACCATTGTTGGAGTTTTGCCAACATGAACCATATCCCCTATCTCCATACCCATTTTTTTAACATGTATAAGTGAGTATTTATCCGGTCCCCTTTTTCTTCCACGTCCACTTCTCATTTTTCTACGATACCGGAGACTTTTGATTACCTCCTCACAAAACTTCATACATAACTCATTATTATTTTGTAACTCAATTGGATATACCGGTTTATATATTCCCGCCGAACGCAATGCCTCCACCTCATTGGAATTTTCTTCATCATAATTCTCCCCTGGCACTATAGAGGCCACCTCATCCCAATACAAGATTGCATTCCTTAGCCAATACCCGTCTTCAATCTTTATTGTTGGGTAATACAAAATGCTTTTTTTCTCATTTTCCATATACGTCACCTATCCTTTGTAATCAAACGGTTCATTGCTCTCATACAGTATACCACACTTCAAATATAATAGAAATGCCTATCGTCATCTTTTAATAGAACTTTATTAAACCATCTTTTTATCTGCTTCTTTGATACTTTACACCGTTACTAGTCTTTTAAGGACTAAACTGTATTTCCACATTGCATTTTTGTTTTTATCAAGTAATAACTTTTAAAAGCTGGTCCATATCGTTAACGAAATGAACCAGCTTCCTGTCAAATTTTCAATCATCCCGTGTATATTCTCTTTTTCATTGACCGTTTACCACACCGCTTACATTCTTGCTAATTGGATGTAGATAACAGTCGCATATCACTTAAAATAATCCTCAATATTATCCCTACCATGTTTTTCTTCCACTTCCTCAGTAATTAATATCGTCAAACGCTCCAAGGAACGTGTCAAAGCCACATATAGCTTGTTTTTAGTTTTATTATCGGCCTTTTTCTTACCAAATAAATACTCAGCCAAATCCGTAGTTAGAATGAATAAACAATTATTCCCCTCTCTGCCTTTGATACTCTCAATAGAACTAACCGGGATTCCCCCTTTCCCAACTTCACTCTGTTGTACAGACTGAACGATTCGTGCATAGTCTTTACTCGTCAAACGGTTATCTCCGTCAAACACCGCTCTCATTGCCTTTCCTGCATTATGTTCTTGGTCATAAATTTTCAGTAACTTATTCGTCCAAAAAAAAGCCGTTCGCTCGATTGCGATTCTGCTTCTGCCCGAAAACATTCTTTCTACAACATCCATGAGTTCATAATATAGTGTATCAAACTTATTTGAACTTTCTGATATTCTATGAGTTTCATATCTTTCATTCTTTGCCGAGATGTACTTCAAATCATACATTTCACCCATAATAAGTTTCTCTACATCTACATCATTTTCATATATTACAGATAGGCTTCCTTCTATTCCACGGCAGGAATGTTGCCGTTCACTAGCGGCTACCAATCTGTTCGAAATATCTAAATGCGCTTGTGGACATCTATGGCATTCTGTTATATAATCTACACCTTGCGAAACCACATCCACCAATCTTCTTAAATTCCCAAATCCTTTTAAATCCTGTTTCGGATCTCCCATAAGCTCCAGAACAATTCCCAATGAATCAAACTGTTTTATTATTTCAAGAACATTATCGTCTATATCCTGTGCTTCATCAACAAAAATCGCACCGCAATATCTAGCAAATTCTCTCTGGACAACTTTTCTTAAGTCTTTTTCAGCCTTTCTATCACTACTTTTCTTAACCATTACCCATAGTGCCCTTTGAGAAAAATTATCAATATGTATAATGTTGTTCTTATCCAATTGACTTAGCTTCCAGTTCTTCGTTCTAACATCTTCCGGTAATTTTATATGAGATATCTTTTCATACTGCTTCCCATATAACAAAAAATAATAAGGTCTGATAATTTCCTGATATAAAAAGGAATGTATAGTGCTCACTTTTATCCTTTTCGGGATTTCACCAAAATGATTCGCCAACTTATTTGCAATGTGCTCTGCTGCATTATTTGTAAAGGCTATGCAGTATATGTTTAAATGTTCTGCCAGCTTCTCATGACTTTCGATTATTTTATCAGCCATTTTTGTTGTCTTACCGGCTCCAGCTCCCGCAATACTAATCTTCATCTACATCCTCATTTCCTTTAAAAAACTCCAATATAGTTTCAATATGTTCCGGCATCACAAAATTCGGTAATTCGCCGCAAGCCAAATCTTTACATATCTGCAACATCACTTCTGATTTTGCATTTCTCCAATTATCTGCCAATTGTTCCTTACTCAAACCATCCCACCCAAAAACAGCACCATATTTACTTTTTAAAATATTATAATTATCTCCCGTTTTTACAATTTCCGGCTCTAGAGTATATTCAACCGTAGTTTTCACACACACATTAGAATACATATTATACTTCTCATGTTCCTGTTTAGCCTTTTCTTGTTTATCAAAATCCCTCACAATACCTAGCCGATTCTTTCCACCATTATTCACTTTCAACCATATCTCAATAATTTCAGAAAAACCTTTATGAAAAGAAATCACTTCTACATCATTTAATTCCTTCTTCGAATCTAAATATGCTCTTATTAGCAATTCCTCTGTTAAGCCTTCCACCATTATACATTTTCTTGAGAAGAACAACTTAAATAAATCTAAATTTGGATTTTTGGACAAGTAGTCTCTTTTATCTTCGTCCAATTCTGTCTCAAGGGCATAGGCATGTCCCTCACTAACAACTACAACATTTTTTAAATCCAACTTATTAATAAATTCCGTATTATGTGTTGAATAGAATAACTGAACACCATTGTTTCCATTTGTAAACACCTTAATGAAGCTCACCATCAATCTAATGTTATTAATGCAAAGATGAGCTTCTGGTTCTTCCATTGTAAGCACATTTAATGCAACATCTTCTTTTCCCTCAAGAAACGAATTCATAAGTACTAATAACAGTATTAAGTTTCTCTGTCCCAGTCCCTGTGAAGACAAATTCTCCCCCGCATACCCTAATCGAACACTACTCACAATAGAATTCATTGGAGGCATATTCGGCAAGATAGATATCTTCTCAAAGAATTCTTTCGCATTTTCAACCTCAGAATGTTCCTGCCAGTTAATGATATTCTCCATTCCGCTTAATTTCTTTAGGAAATCAAAGAATTTTGAGTATTCTTTTTCTACATTTAATTTGTCTTGGTCGCTTAATTTCATTTGCAATAGTTTTACCAATGATTTTGAACCAATCTTCTCGTTCGTAGTCGAGAAATCATCTCTCTCCGCTACCAAGGACGTGTATCTAAACTGTTTCAAAACATCATATGGTATACTCCCTTTTCCTGGGACTGTTATGGAATATGAATATAAATCTGTTGGCAGCAAATTCATCTTTATATTCTCTATCGTATCTTGGTTAATTTCTTCATTTTGCAATATCTCCCGCACCAACTCATATATCTGCTTCACATTCTTAGGTATATATTCATATCTAATCCCATATAATACATTCCCCGATGCGTCCACTGCATAACTTAAATCCTTTACAAAATAAATCTCGGTTTCCTCTGGTTTTAAAGAAACCTCTACTGTTATAGAGGGGAGTTTCTCTGCGAATTCTTCAATTGATACTTGCTCCGCTACAATCTTGTCTTTATTTTCCATCAGAAAATTGTAGTACCTTAGCTTTGCTTCATTATTTATGTCAATCCACGACAATGTTTTTCCCATATACCCTGTATCATCAGCCATAAACGGCAATGTTAACGCACGCAGTAAATTGCTTTTCCCACTATTGTTTTCTCCAATAATGGCAACTACATCGCTTAGCCGAATATCAATACTTTCGATATTCCTATAACATTTTACAATTAGTCTCGAAATCTTCATACACTTAACACTCCTTTACCATGAACTTTCACATGTACTATATCGGCGTATCACAACATATTGGTAACAAACGAATCATCTTTATTAGACTCCCCCCAATACAAGCAATATTGCTTTACTAAATATTTATCATTTCTCAAAAAGGTACCTGAAATAATTACTATTTACTACCACTTACAATATATTTTTCCAAAATATCTTTTCTATTTGAAAACAATTGATTGTATGATGCTTCTACCATCCGTTCATTCCATACCATCACATCATCACGGGTAACACGCACAATCGTCCTATCGGGATATTCCACTTTCTTCGAAATAACAAGTGCCAGTTCTGGCGAAATCGGATAATATAATTCAACCTCTTCCGGAATTTTTCTTCCGTAATCGGCATGAAAATTTATCACAGGCTGATCCGATGTTATAAAATCGCCGTCTACATTTTCTAGTAAACATACCTGATATTTATTATTAAAAAACGACAAACCCATTTTAAAAGCAAGGCTATGTCTGATTAACAGCCACACGTTGTGACCTCGTATATTGGGATTATTTAATTCCCGTACAGAAGAATTAGTCCCCTCTTTCATTTTTTTGGTCCTACAATATTGCTCAGCAATAGAATGAAAAAACTCCATCGCAGCTGCCTCTTCCTCCAGAAAGTTGAACTTCTTTTGGTACAAGCAAGGTAATACTGCTTGCAAGCGTTCTTCTATCTTACAATTAAAATGCGTTTCTTCACATTGCTTTGCAAAATCTATAATTGCCTTGCCCTTAACATCCCTCATCTGTTCTGGAGGCACATTCTTCAATTCGTTATTGATGCATTGATACATTTCCATAATTCTCTCGCATCCATTCTGGGCATGGTAGAAACCTATTGCAATCTCCTCGTCAGTACATACAGAGAACTCATAAAAAGAGTTTTCTTGTCCCACCTTCATAAGATTCGCCGGAAACAAGCTTTTTCTTTCTCTTAAACAGTATATTTGCTCGTTTGATGCCCACGCCCTTAAATAATACCGATAAATATAGTGAGGATGTTTTGTCGTTTCTGCCATGCCGTCCCCCTCAAAACCTGTGTAATAAAGTCAATAAAACTTTTTAATTTCATTCAATAAGTGTTCTTCAATATTGTTCTCTCGAATGAAGTCCATGTATACGCATCTTCCATAAGTCAAATACTCCAGCCAGCCTTGTAAGGAACATATATAATCATCCGCCAAAGACGCTAATGAAGAATATTTTCCGACATAGTTATTTCCCGCATTCCACGATTCATGCCTAACAGGATATAGAAATCTAGTTTCATCGTATTCTATAACACGTGCATAGCCATCCCCATCAATAACTAGTATATTATCAACTCGATCGTCTGCGGCTCGCATTTGGCTTTCAATTTCATCTTTTGTAAACAAATGCGATGGTTTTCCATTCTTTATCAGTTCAACAGAAAAATACTCATGATAAATATGCAAACTAGAATATCCCGCTTCCTCAATGTTATGATTGAAAATTTCTTTCAATCTATCACATGTTTTTATAGCCTCGTCTATCGTATATTCATAATATGTATCTTCTTCCTTTATATCCTTTCTAAAAAAGCCCTGTTTACTTAGTACCAGTTTCTCTCCATTAATAAACCTTCGCCATATATTTTCTGACAAATTGAGTTTGAACATAAACTTAGTTTTGCTATTACAATTGCCGGGATGTAGTCGTACCGCATCAGTATAATTCCAATCACCACAGTTTTTTTCAACATATACGTTTCTTTCTTTTATTAGCAGATTCTGTTCTTCTACCTCCTCCATATCATTTGCGGAGTCTTTTTCTTCACTCCCAAACGGATTGTTGTTAAATACCTTTTGATGCAAGATAATACGCTCTACTTCCTCTTCCGAATGACCACTGAACCGCTTATCTGCCTTCACTATCTTATACATATCCGCATAGGCATCTTTCAGTTCTTCAATGTACTCTCTAAACTGTTCTCTATCACACATACCATGACGACCATCGTAGGTTCCGGTAATTCCATTATACGGTCCACTTTTTAATACAACTAAAAATTTCCCACCTAAATATCTGCGCACAATCTTAAAGCCTTCAGGAAGCTTTTCACCTGTATCATAATCATACACACCATATCCCGCATCTTTCGCATTAACATAATGCCCTGGCCTATCTTCAACAAGATACTCATACCCAACTCTATCGTATTTTTTTATAATTGGAGCCATTTCATTTAATTCCAACAAGAAATAACTCCATCTAAAATCATCATCAAATCCTTCAAACGACAAACTTTTAGGTTTTACTAAAAAGCACATTCCCAAAGTATCATAGATATATATACAATCCTTTTCCGGTGCGCTTTCACAGCTTTCAAAATCCAACCCTCCTATGTCAGAAAACAACATGTGATTGTATGCAGGCGTTGCCCCAATAATATTAAGCACATTAATAATCTCTTTACAATTTCTCCATATTGCTGACGAAGGTACATTTTCTCTGAATATCTGCTTTGTTAAAAAAACCCAATCACTATTTTGTGACTTGTCTTTATCATTGTATATATCCATCCACATTCTAAGTCGATCTTTGAACTCATGAATATTTGGTCGTAAATCAGGTATATTTTCAGTCGAATCTTGTATCAGTTGATCCAATTCGACCAAATGAACATCTTTATAACGCGAAATGTATCGCAGACTGTGGCTTCTGTCAAGATAATTATATACACCGTCAAAGCCCTTCTCATCTCTGCTCAAAAACATCCACAGAGTTTTCGCTAACGAATAGACATCTGCCTTACTAGCATCCGCCATCTTAGGATTACGTTTCATCTCTGGCGCAATGGTAAAAATAGCCCCCAACCCTCTATCTGACTGTGTCAAATCCGGATTATCCGGAAAATCTACCAGTCCGAAATCACCAAATGCAAACCTTCCTTCATAATAGTAAATATTGCTTGGTTTAATATCTCTATGATATATTTGCTTATCATGCAACTCCCCAAGTGTTTCAGCTAATTGTATAACGCCTTCTATTATCTCTTCAATATCTCTATTACCAATAAACTCCATTGCGGCAACCGCAATAGGCATGGTGTACCAATACTGCTCCCTATCACAATCCAACACAGGAATAATTCCAGAAATCAATTGTGCATTTTCTTCTGCAATATGTATTTCACTCAAAAAACGGATTTTCTTCTCATCGGTCCTGTTTCTCAATTCCTTTAATGCGTATTGCTTTCCATCTTGCTTATCAGCAACTAAATAAACATCCGCATTTCCGCCTTCGCCAAGATTATCAATTTCATCATACTTCTCTAGCCATCTCTTCATCTTTGCCATATTATTCCCCTTTTCATATAACTTTTGAAATTTTTTAGGCTGTACTTAGGATAATTTCGTATACCTCATTATATCATATCTCTTTACACACTCGCAAGCAATTAAACTTTTTTAATATATCATACATGAAAACTACTCCTCGGATGTTTTTTGGCCAATATATCTCTTTGCTTCGCCATAGTAACATGAGTATATATTTCTGTAATATGAATGGAACTATGCCCCAACATCTCTTGAATGTAACGTATATCCACATCTGCCTCCATCAGACTAGTGGCAAATGTATGCCGAAACATATGGGGTGTAATATGCAATTCAACTTCCGCGCGTTTTGCATACCGGTTTATCATCCGCCGGATTGCCTGGTCCGATACTGGAATTCCCGATTGATTCACCAAAAAGTGCTCGCCCTTCTGCATAACTTCCCGGTATTCATTGCAATATGTCTTCAAAATCTCCAACACCGCTTCACTACCAATCTGAATTCTACGTTCCTTAGCTCCCTTTCCATAAATCAAAATTGTTCTGTCCTGCAAATCCACATCCGCTGGCTTTAGCGCACAAAGTTCCGATATCCGCATGCCGGTAGCAAACAAAAGCTCTATCACCGCAATCTCTCGCAGTACAGTTTGCTTCCGGTATACTGTCTCCGCCAGTGTATAATCCTGATACATTTTCATTAAAATTGCTTCAACAGCAAACAAAGGAATCGTCTTCGGCAAAATCACCGGCTCCCGGAACTTCACCCGCAGCCGGTCAAACGGATTCACCGCGAGAATCTCTTCATATTTCAGATAATGAAACAATGCCTTCAACGACGCAATCTTACGTTTTACCGTCTTCGGTTTATACTCCCGGTGTAATATTGCAACATAGTTCTCCAACATATCTTTAGAAATCTCCGAAACTGCTACATCTTCCCCTGCGTTTACCCACTCAGTAAATTGTCGCAGGTCAATTCGATATGCCTTTAAAGTCTTCTCATCAAGGCACTTCTGATATCTGCAAAATTCTAAGTAACGAGGAATTATCTCTTGTAATCGATTCATGATAGTTTGCTCCTTTATGCTATATTCCTACAAGGTAGTAGTTTGATTATAGCATAAGGAGGGGTGGAAAGGATTTTGATGGATAATTAATAGTTATCTGTCGGTCATACCGAGAAAAGCAATGGCACTATTATTTACCTTATCTTATTAGACAAGATCGTGAAAACAACATATGAGCAGTAGTGAATAAAAAGTCAGCGAGGTGTTGAGTATGAATTTTCCAGCAAAATATAATTTAGCAGGAGAGCATGTCTTCAAAAATATTGAAGGGCAAATATTTGAAGATTTGAATTGCAAAAAAGTGATTATTAAGAATTCGATTATCAAAAATTGTAATTTCATTGACGTAAATATGGAAAATTGTGATTTAGTTAGTAGCAAATTATATGATGTTTCTTTTAAAAACGTATCTTTTAACTGCGCAGATATGTTCTCTCTTTGGTTCTCAGAATGTAACTTTGATGGAGTTGACTTTTCTGGAGCAGGGCTAGATGATATTGTGTTTATTAAGTGTAGCTTTAGTGATTGTGTGTTTGAAGATGTCGGATTAAAAAATTGTTCATTTACAAATACTGTTTTCAACAATATAAATCCTTTGTCCTCAAGCTTTATATTGAACCAGTATTATAATTGCGTTTTTAAATGCTGTACGTTTAGGGATACGTTCCAATATCAAATTTTTCATGATTGTCAATACGACACTGTTGAGATGGACTATTCTTTATTAAAATATAATTATGGTTTTGGAACAAAGAATGGGATTCTGTATTCGAAGAAAGGTGTGTTTTTTGAGTCATCTGAATATCTTTCTAAAATGTTGATTGAAGAATGTATAAATCAAAACTTATTTTTAAACGCTTCCTTTGTAACCTTTAATTTTGAACAGTGTATTAACCAGAATTTAGTGCTAAACAGTTTTGACGCTATAGAGCGTATGTTATCAAAAGAAATATTAATAAGAAATGACGAGATACTTTTCCTTAATCAATTATATCAATATATGTACAAGCATAGATTGATAGCTCCGCTAACTCTTTACATTTTGCTAAAAAAAATAATTAAACTTACTTCATTATCAAATACGAATATTGCGTATAGCAAAAGCTATAATTCATTATTTATAATGCGAAATGATCTGTATTTTACTTATTTTGATTTCTGTGATAACGCACAGGAACAACTAGACAATTTACCTCGCTGCAAAGAAAACATGAAACTCTATATTGATTACGATTATGAGCCTAGTCTTTCGCTTTCAGAACTTTTGAATTTATGTTCACCAAATACATTTACAAGAGTAGAAAGTAAATATGGCTCTTTTCATGAAATAATAGACATGTTAGCGGAGGGACATGAATATATTAATATCTTTCTTCAGGTTTTAGGAATAACAGTTCCAATCGTTTATACAGAAATAAAAGGCCGTCGTAATCGTGCAAAATCAAAAGACAAACCAACAGTAAGTAAGGAAGTAAATTTCAATATCACCACAAAGAATCGTTCAAAGAATTCATCAGCGGCTATACAACAAACTTGTGAAGCATTATTCTCGTCTGGAATATTAGATGACGATTTGCACGGATACAATAATAAAAATATTAAATCTATTGAACTAAAATATAATATTGACATTCATGTATAATACTTCAGAATTCTGTACAATGCACTTTTTAAATTATTACTCTCAAGAGATAGATTGATACGAAAGCCAAAATGATTACCCAAAGTAGTGGGGATATACGATGCGTAATGTTTACTGATCAGTGTAGCTATATTATCAATATTGTACAAATCTTTTCGAAGAGATTGTATGTAAAGTGTTTTATATGGTGCGGGTTCGTCTAAATCACATTGAATACTAGGAAATTGGAAGATTACATCAGAAATTTCTTTTAATGTATTACTGTACCATCTTTGAGTTGCTAACATACATTCTTCGAAATTATCTGACAAAAAATGTTGTATTGCTATTAAACTACTGAGCGGAAGACTTCCACTCAAAACATCTATCCATTGTTCTAAAAAGTCTTCATGCTTTTGGGGGCAAATTAGTACCGAAAACTTCATTCTATTCATGAACAGGGGCTTGTGTGGACTACATATGCAAAAGAAATAGTCGCTTATAGGAAGTTGAGACATTAGCATCTGGTTTGAAAATGCTAATGTTTCATCTGCGATTATTAATATCTTATTTAACATCAACTTTCGGAGTATCTCTATTTGAGATGGTTCATAGGATACTCCAGTTGAATATATTGGTGAAGTTAACCAAATAACGTCAAAATGTTGTTCCAGAATATAGTTTATTGGGATAATATATTTCCCCTCTGTATAGCTTAATGGTACATTTTCAAATGCTATATCATATAATTTGCAAGCTTGAGCCACAGAAAAATACGAAGGATCTAGTAGCCCTATTTTTTTATAATTATGGACTTTTAAAAAATTTATGATGTTTAAAATGGTATCTGTTCCAGAAGATGTTACAAGGCACATAGACAATGATGAATTTATAACGCCAAGCTTTTGGAGGATAGCTTTCCTTTGAGCTTTATCTAAGTCATAAGTATATGCATAATCAAAAATGTCATTAGGACAATCTAAAGAAATAAAATTATTCATATATCTTTTATATGCCTCAGAAGAATTCCAATAAGATACATTTGTTACATTAACATGCTGTGTTTGCTTTATTCTCTTTTCTAATTCAAATATTTCATCTAAATATGATATTTCATTAATTAGCATTTTTTGTATACCTGACCTTCTTAATAGTGCCATTGCTTTTCTCGGTATGACCGACAGATAACTATTAATTATCCAACACATCATCGTTACTCTATATAAACCATAATATCACAACGTTCATCAAAAGTCTACAAATTCTCAAACATTTTCTTAAACATACCTATACCGAAAAAATAGTAGTATCATTTCTCACATTCTTCTGCCTTAGGACATTTTGTCCTAAACTCCCCTTCCATACATATCATGATTTACCCATGCCTGATAATAGCTCTCAATCGTTCCCGGCGCATTATACAGCGCAGTCAGCAAATACGCCCGGATGTTATCTACCTGTGTAACATTTTTCTTCATGCAGTCAATGACATACCGAACATGGTCGCTACCCAGCTTCAAAAATCTATTCTTCACAAGCTGATACGGGTAGTCTGCCCCTGCAATACGAACGGTTTCTCGCTCAATGCTAACCATCTCTACCAGTAGGTCAGTTATCTCATCCACTATTCCATCGCAAGGTCCGTACTCCTGCTTCAGCCTATCATATTCAATATTATCACGAATAATATTCGTGTATGCAGTTATCATATCCATCGCATCCATCCTCCGGGCAGTCGCTACTGTCCCCTGATAGATAGGATTGATGTTATCTCTGTCCGTAGTCAGTGTTGTTATCTTTGTATTTGTCTCACCCTTTGGCGTAGGAGGGGTTACATTGTTTTGTAAGAGGGTATTACAATTTTTTGCACCCCCTCCTACAAAATTTTGTACCACCCCCTGCAAAGTCTCGTAGGAGTACCCACATTCTTCTGTACCACCCTCGGCAAAGTCTACTGTTTCCTTCATTTCAACATACTCTTCCTGTACAACCACTGATTCAATTTCAGACTCCGGAGCTCTTTCCGGATATGTAAGTCGATTCAACACATCTGCATTTAATCCAATATACATCACATTGTTAAGAATCATTCCGTTTCCGCAAGTCACTTCTCGGAACTCTTTCCGGATTACTCCCAATTCCTCCAAACGGTCCATAGCTGCCTTTATGCTTCTTTTAGACTCACCATACAAATCTGCATACTGCTGATAAGTTTTCTGAAGCAGGTCACCCCGGAACCGCTTCTTCCATCCAACCACCAGCCCGGTTCTCTCATCTCTAATCTCTGTCGGACGATACCAGTACACAATATCCCCCAGTAGGGTAATGGCAAGCAAGTACGGCTTGCCATTCTCTCTGGTGATGGTACTGTACCAAATCTGTGGTATTACGTTTCCGGAGATATTCATCATTCCCATAGCATCTACTGTTTCATTTCCACTCGTCATGTATTTCATCAATCAAATCCCCCATTCTGTTTCCAACGGTCGAGAAGCATATAAATCACCTCCTGGATTTCCTCATTTGTGTACTCGCTTCCAAAATAATCGTTCATCCGGTCAGCCTTTAGAACAATCTTCTTTGCTTTTTCCTTCTCCTCCGATAGTATCAAATCAATCATACTAAAATTTAGCTCTCCGGAGAGACTGTATTTCTTGATAAGTGCCGACTGCGTTCCGTTTGGCACTTTTCGCAACTCTTGCATCTTCTGATACACCATAATCTGCTCTGCTTCGCTTAAAAACGAAATATCCACTCCTGAGATAAAACCAAGTTTCTTCTCGTCCACCATATCCAACAAATCCGGTATCAGCTCTGCCAAACGAATATATCGTTGCACCATCTTTCCGTTATCTCCGGCAGCCTCTCCTACCTCGTCATAGGTATGCTTTCCTCCCTTACTGCCCTGATGCTTCAATGCATCAAACTTCTTCTTGTAGGCCTTCGCCTTTTCGCTTGGAAGAATATCTTCACGCTGGATATTGGAATCTACCATAATAATCGTCGCTTCGTCGTCGGTGTAGTTCCTCACCATAATCGGCATTTCGTGAAGTCCTGCCAATTCTGAACCACGTTTTCTTCTGTGCCCGGCAATCAATTCATAACCCCCGGCTTTTCTCGGTCTTGCAATACCCGGCATCAAAACGCCGTACTGCTTAATGCTCTCTGTCGTTTCCTCCATCTTCTCATCATCCAGTACCCGGAACGGATGGTCATGGAATGTGTGAAGTTCTTCTAACGGTACATAAATAATCTTCTCTGTAGACTCCTCTACGCCAGCTCCACAAAATAAATCATCAAAACTTCCAAGCTTAATCTTCTCTGCACTACTCTTCTTCGGATTACTCATTTGCTAGCACCTCCGCTGTAAAAGACTGATACGCAGCTGCAACTTTTCCCTTCGGGTCGTGCGCATAGATGCTGACCCCCTCTGCCGAAATTTCAGCCGCCCTTACCGAAATTGGAATAATGTTTTCAAAAATCTTTACTCTGCTTCCATACGCTTCCTGAAGCATCATGGTAATCTCTTTTGCGTAATTGGTCCGATTATCCACCATCGTCAACAAAATTCCTTCAATCTCCAATCGCTGGTTTAGCTGACGCTTTACCTTACCGATGGTCTTAATCAACTGCTGAAGTCCCTTTACCGGCAAATACGCCGCTTGTACCGGAATGAGAATACTATCCGCAGCCACAAAAGCATTGATGGTAATCATACCAAGGGACGGCATACAATCAATGAGGATGTAATCATAGTTGTCCTTTACCTTCTGAATGTACTCACGCATAATACACTCCCTGCTCATGACATTCACCAATGAAACTTCTAAACCGGAAAGCTCAATATTCGCCGGCATCAGATCAATCCCTTCTTCATGATGAAGAACTCCCTCCATCGGGTCCCCCTCTTCGTCATTGATGATGTCTACAAGAACGGACGCCAAAGTTATTTCCAATGAATCCGGTTCCGTGTAACCGAGACTTGCCGTCAAGCTTCCTTGCGCATCGGCATCGATAACTAATGCCCTTTTGCCAAGCTTTGCCAGACCGATTCCCAAGTTACTTGTGGTGGTCGTCTTTCCGACACCACCCTTTTGATTTGCGATTGCAATAACTTTACATCTTCCCATATTAAAAATCCTCCTCTGCAAACGATTCAATAAACTCATCAACCTTCTCTGTATTAACAAGAACTATTCCCTTTACTCTCCGGATTGCTCCCGCATCCTTTGCTAAATTTTCAAATGTATGTAACCCGACAGAATACAGCTCTGCTCCTTCGGCATAGCGGACATACTTTTTCTTCTTGCTACCAACTAACTCTTCTAAATCACTGACAATCTTTCTGGCCTTTGGCATCTTCCATACCTCTCTTCTTTCATAATCATCTCCCTGCTCCACCGAGCAGTGTTGTTCCAGGTACAATTCGAACTTACATATATCAACGATTGCGGTTTTTCTAAGCGCCCATGTTGCTTTCGCCTCTTTTGCTACTCTTACAAAAGTCCAATAAGGAATTTCGTACATTCTGGCTCCTTCGGCATAATCAATGTACCTATGTTCTCGTCCTTCCAAATACTTGTCCAAATTGACCGGTGGTGAATTACTACAATACATCTCTAACTCCTTTCTTTTTCTATGAGATGTACTTCCGTTCAAACAGTACCCATGGAACGCAAAAAAGGCACCTACGTTTAGTATTTTCACTAAACATAGATGCCTTAATTTCTCATTTTGAATCGGCCATTCCTGCTTTGACACATTTTGACACAATCCATAGAAACTATTTGATTTTCTGCATACGGTCCATATAGGTCCATAGAAGTCCTATATCATCCAATGGATTTGTAGTAAAGGTATGTCCTGATTGGATTCATTCGGTTCTCTATGGATTACCATAGTGTTCCATAAATCCATACACTACTGAAGTGACTTCATCGTTGGGAACAACAATACATCTCTGATCGCCGGACTGTTGGTCAACAGCATCACCAGTCTGTCGATTCCGTAACCGATACCACCGGTCGGCGGCATACCGATTTCAAGGGCATTCATGAAGTCCTCATCGGTGGTGTTTGCTTCCTCGTCGCCTGCGGCGAGGGCTGCTTCCTGAGCCTTAAAACGCTCTCTCTGGTCGATCGGGTCATTGAGCTCGGAGTATGCGTTACACATCTCCCATGTGTTGATAAAGAGCTCAAACCGCTCTACGTAATCCGGCTTGTCCGGCTTTCTCTTGGTAAGCGGAGAAACCTCTACCGGATGGTCCATAATAAAAGTCGGCTGAATCAGGTGCTCTTCTACAAACTCCTCAAAGAAAAGGTTCAGAATGTCGCCCTTCTCGTGACGTGCTTCGTAGTGTACATCCTTCTCGTCCGCAATCTTCTTTGCTTCCGCGGTGTCCTTAATCTCATCAAAATCCACGCCGGTGTACTTCTTAACCGCCTCAATCATGGTCATACGCTCAAACGGCTGACCGAGGTCGATGGTGTGCTCACCGTAGGTAATGGTGGTGGTGCCGCAAACTTCCTCCGCAAGGTAGCGGAACAGGTTCTCGGTCAAATCCATCATGCCGTGGTAGTCGGTGTATGCCTGATACAGCTCCATGAGGGTAAACTCCGGATTATGTCTGGTATCCAGACCCTCGTTACGGAATACACGGCCGATTTCGTATACACGCTCTAAGCCGCCTACAATCAATCTCTTTAAGTAAAGCTCTAAGGAAATACGAAGCTTTACATCCTCGTCAAGTGCATTGTAGTGGGTCTCGAACGGTCTTGCGGATGCTCCGCCGGCATTTGCCACCAGCATCGGGGTCTCTACTTCCATAAAGCCCTGTCCGTCAAGGTAATGACGAATTGCACTGATAATCTTGGAACGCTTTACAAAGGTTTCCTTTACATCTGCGTTCATAATAAGGTCCGTATATCTCTGACGATAACGAATATCCGTATTGGTCAGACCGTGATACTTCTCCGGAAGCACCTGCAAACTCTTGCTGAGGAGGGTTACTTCTGTCGCATGAACGGAAATTTCTCCGGTCTTCGTCTTAAACACTTCACCCTCAATTCCTACGATATCACCCACGTCAAACTTCTTGAAATCCGCATACGGAGCCTCGCCGATGCTGTCTCTTGCCACGTAGGACTGAATATTTCCCTTTAAATCCTGTACGTTACAAAAGGAAGCCTTACCCATAACACGCTTGGACATGATACGTCCTGCGATGCGTACGGTGGTACCTTCCATAATCTCGAAATTATCCTTGATGTCGGTGCTGTGATGGGTTACGTCATACTTTGTAATCCGGAACGGGTCCTTCCCGTCTGCCTGCAACTGTGCAAGCTTTTCTCTGCGGACACGCAAAAGCTCGTTTAAATCCTGCTGCGGTGCCGCCTGTGCAGTCTTCTGCATATTTTCTTCTGCCACTGGTCTTTCCTCCGAAACTTCTTTTTATCAAACAAAACCGGTACTGTAGGTCAAACTACGTACCGGTTGTTTCTGCGCCGTTATACTAGTTAGACTTCTGAATCTCTAAAATCTTATACTCAATCACCCCGGCCTGGGTCTCAACCTCAACCACATCGCCCACCTTATGACGAAGTAATGCTTTTCCTACCGGAGACTCATTGGAAATCTTGCCCTGAAGACTGCTTGCCTCGGTAGAACCTACGATACGGAACTCAAGCTCCTCGTCAAACTCCATATCCAAAACTTTTACCTTACAGCCGATGTTGATGGTATCAACATCCACTTCATCCTCATCTACCACTTCTGCGTTCTTTAAAATCTTCTCAAGTTCTTCGATACGAGCCTCGATTTCGCGCTGCTCGTCCTTCGCAGCATCGTATTCCGCATTCTCGGACAGGTCACCCTGTTCTCTTGCTTCCTTAATTTTATCCGCAACTTCTTTACGACGAACTACTTTTAAATCCTCAAGCTCCTCTTCCAGCTTCTTCAATCCTTCATAAGTCAGTATGTTTTTCTTTTCTGCCGCCATAGTGCAAAATCCTCCTTTATCCATACTTCTCCAGTATTCATAAAATTATATCGTATCTTCCGATATTTGTCAATGATTTTGTTCTTATCCTTAGTCTATGCCTAAAATCTGATGAATACAAGAGAAAATCATATCTACACTGGCCGGCTTTAACAAATATCCCGCCGGTTTTAAACGAAGCACCGCTTCAATATGCTCCTTGTCCCTCACACCGGTAAGAAATACAATCGGAATATCCTTCGCTTCTTCCACCTCGCGAATCATTTCCATTGTCATTTTTCCGTCACACATAGGCATCTCATAGTCTAAGAAAATAATATCCGGCTTTTTCTTTCCGATTAAGGTAAGCGCCTTCATACCGGAGGTAGCCATCTGCACCTCATATTTTCCCCGTAACATCTCATTAAGAGTACGCAACTGCATGGCATTATCATCCACCAGTAATACCACCTTTTTCCGATTCCTGTTATCCGTCATAACTCCGCTCTCTGCATCGATATTAACATCCAACAGTTTTTTCATCCTCTCCAATATCTCTTCATTCTTCACCGGCCTGGTAATACTGTAAAACTGTTCCATCCGCAGAAAATCCGCGTACATCTCCTGCTCACCCTTCGTTCCGATACAAAGCACCGGCACTCTGGAATGATTATATCGTAACTCACGGAGAATCTTCTCTCCCTCTTTATCCATACCGATTAAGCTGACAATTACCGCATCCGGCACGCTGAGGGACAACATACCCTTTACCATATCGTGACTGTCCACGCAGGCCTGCATCTGGAAATATTGTTCCAAATATTGATTCATGTCTTGAAAAATCGTGTTGAATTTTCCGATTATAAGTATCTTTTTCATATTATCCCCTCACTTTACCTTGTATCCATGCAATGGTTTGTAACGCCGTCTCGGCATCTAAGTCCATCACCTGGGCCGACAGTGTCTGTACCGCTTCCTCTAACTCCTCCGGATAACGGTATTTCTTTATATTTTCCATTACAAAATCTGCCGCATCATAATCATCATTTTCCAAATTTTGCTGCAGCATCGAAAAATAAGGAAGTACCTCCTCCATATTTTCCAAAGCAGGGCACTCCTCTCCGGACTGCAATATGGTTGCAATACGTTCTCTATGCAATTTCATTTCCGCCAGTAAAATCGGATGCAAGGCTTCCATCCGCTCCCGGTCATTATTCGCTGCTGCCACCTCCAGTAGCCTTGCCAGCTTCGACAACAGCAAAGCTCCTACGGTAGCGGAAGTACTCTTTAAAGCATGTACTTCTATTCTGTATTGTGTTCTTGCTTCCTCGTCTGCGGACGAATAGAAAGAAGAAAGCTTTTGCGGAAGTCTGCCCAGTACATCGTAAAAATCTTCCAGCATCTTTAACAGAACCTCCTTGCTCCGCAAAAGATTCATGGCATACTCAAAATCAAATTCATCCAGCTGCGGCAAATCTGCTTCTTGTATTTCTTCTCCCCGGAACATCGCATCTTCCTTTATCAGATTTCCCGGCAAATATTCCAAAATCATCTTGTCCAGTTTTTCCGGATGAATCGGCTTCGTTAAATAATCCCGGAAGCCCTCCTTTAAATATTGTTCTCTGGCACCCACCACCGCATTGGCCGTCAGCATAATAATCGGAATATCTTTACACAAATCCTTTTCCCGTAAGGCATGCAGTGTTTCGACGCCGTCCATTCCCGGCATCATATAATCCAGGAACACCATATCAAACTCCTGCTGTTTCATGAGTTCAATACATTCTTCTCCGCTCTGGGCTCCGTAAATAACAATCTGGGTACGTTTCAGTAAATTACGGAATACCTTACGATTCATTTCGTTATCGTCTACAATCAGTATTCTGGCATCCGGCGCAACATAGCTTTCTCCGCTTTCAAAATCTTCCGTTTCCTTAAGAATTCTGCTTTGGAAGTCTCCGAGAGGTTCCGGGTTGACCACCTTCTGCACCAGATTAAAGCTGAACTCACTGCCTTCCCCATAGGTACTTTGTACCTTTAACTCGCTCCCCATAAGTGCCAGTAACTGAACCACAATGTTCATACCCAGCCCGGTACCTTCCACATGACGATTCCGCTGCTCCTCGATACGTTCGTACTTTTTGAACAGCTTTTCCAAATCCTCTTCTTTGATTCCGATACCGGTATCCTTAACCGCACAGTGCAGTATCGCATTTTCCCCTTCTGTTTTTCCGGTTACCGTCAAAGTTACCGTTCCGGTTTCCGTATATTTGATTGCATTGGTCAGCAAATTCATAACCACCTGCCGGATACGGATGTCGTCTCCGAAATACTCTGACGGAATGGACGGGTCGATTTGAAACACCAGCTTCAAATCCTTTTCCTTTGCTTTCACTCCTATCATACTGTATAAATCATTAAACAAGCTACTGATTTCATAATTATCCAGCACCAGCTCCATTTTCCCGGACTCAATCTTGGAGGAATCCAGAATTTCATTAATCAAGCTCAAAAGCGCTCTGGCCGCCCCCTTAATGTCCCTGGCGTATTGTTTGGTATCCGGTTCCTTCGTCTCCCGCAAAACCATTTCATTCATACCCAGCACCGCATTTATCGGTGTACGAATTTCATGGGACATCCGTGCCAGAAACTCGGATTTTGCCCGATTCGCGGCATCGGCTCGTTCTGTTTCTCTCTTTAACAAGCCGGCCAATATCGCATCCGGATTTTCCACCGTCATATACATGCACAAGCAAAACAATATAACCCCGAGACTGGAGGTCAACGCCGCCGGTACAATCATTTGAAATACGGAAGTGCCTGCCACAGAAACCAGTGCAAGCGTTACCGCAATCTTATTTTTGGCAGAAATTATCTTTCTGTAATGCACAACCAGTTCTATAATCAAAACCACATAAATTGCAACGCATATATAGAGCATATACACTGCCACTCCGTAAGAATAATTTCCGGACGACGTTTCCACATAGTACAGCGGTAATACAAACTCCAAAATCGAAAAGACAACATACGGAAGGGTTGTCAACACCTTCCCTTTTACCACTTCCTCCAGTTCCTTTTCCACCAAAGCCACCAAATACTTGTACACCAGCATAAACAGATTCGTCAAAGAAAAGAAAAAGATTCCATGTACAATCCGGTTCAAAACCGGAGATACCGTCTCTAAATGATTTACCGTATAATTGGATACAATATCAAATATAAGATTAAAAAAACCGGACAACAAAATAATGATAAATATTTTGTTCTCCTTCTCTTTTTTCTTAATCCCGATCCAACACATCAGAAGTAATGCCGTAATAACAAACAACCCGTAGATTTGCGCCTTATAATATAACATAACCGCCCTCCTTCTTCTGTATCCTTCCTTGCTTCCAGTTTAGCATTTTCCGCGTAAAATTGCAAATATTACTGTTAATTGCGCATCCTTTTCCGGTTCTGTTACGCCAAGAGGCACGGAACTTTCCCCGAAAACCCGCTCTCGCTCATGCACAAACGTAGCAGTACTAGGCTCGAAAATACCTCGCCAAGTGCTGACGTTTGCTTATGGTTTTCTACAGGAAAGTTCCGTGCCTCCAGGCTTAGTCATAGTACAGTAAGGATGCGCATTTTTTAGTACTAATTTCTTACAACGTTCCAACAACCTTTAGTTCGGGATTATTGCTTGCATTCCTACTTTTTTATGGTATACTATCATTAGAAATTGGCACATTGGACTGGGTCTCGTTTCGGACGTTCGGGTAAGGGCATCTTTGCACACCCATCTCAGGGAATGTGCCATTTCTATTTATTCTTCTCTACCCCTTCCCTTTGGTTTACTCTCCATTTCCACACCGCCGTTCCGATAATTATCGCATATCCCACAAAGCTCCATACATCCGGCAAGTCCCGGAAAAAGATGAAGCTTAGGATTGCCGCAAAGATAACCTGGGTGTAGTCAAAGACGGAGATTTCTTTCGCCGGAGCATGGAAGTATGCGGCGGTAATGGAGAACTGGCCTCCGGCCGCGGAAGCTCCGGCCAACAGCAGACAGATTAACTGCTTCGTGGTCATCGGTTCGTAGGTGAGGATCATTCCCGGAATGACCGAGACGCAGGAAAATACGGCAAAACAAAAGACGATGATGTCGCCTTTCATGCCGTTTTTGCTCATTTTCCGGACGCAGGTGTAGGCAAGGCCGGCGCCCAGGCCGCCCAGCACACCGAACAGAGCCGGGATACACTCCATCTGAAAGGACGGTTTTACCACAAACAAGGCCCCCGTAAATGCCAGAATAACCGCAATAACTTCCTTCCGGTTCGGTTTCTCCTTTAATACGAAGATAGACAGGATAATGCAAAAGAACGGCGACAGCTTATTTAACATGGACGCATCCGCAATGTTCATCTGTCCGATGGCATAGAAATTACAAAGAATACCCAGCGTTCCGCCGATGCAACGAAGTGCTAACGGCAACCAATTCCCCTTCGGAATCACAATGCGTTCTCTCTTTTTTATCAGCATTCCGATTGCGATAAATCCCGCCACCAGGTTACGGAAAAAGCATTTCTGCCACACCGGCAAATCGCCGGCCATTTTTACAAACAGATTCATGGAAGCAAAGAAAAACGCCGCAAACAAAATATAACGGATACCTTTAAGTTTTTGTTTATTCATATGTTAATCCTTCTTTCCGATTGCACTCTTTTATCAAATCCCACCGATTGTCATTTCCCTTTCGCCCACAGTATACTCCTCCGTTTCCCGATTTTCAAGTGGCACCGCACCTCTGTGTCGGAATCGCCCCACACTTCCCCAAAAAGTTTGACAATTTTTTGACTAATTTTACGCAAGAAACACTTTACACTTGCCGATTTTCGTGGTATTCTATATGTTAGGTATTTTTATATGTTCTTTATAAAAAATACAATTATTACAATCCGTGTCGGAGTAAAAGCTCCGCACTAAACTTACAAGGAGGATATGTAACATGGCAAGAAAAATGAAAACCATGGATGGTAACACCGCTGCGGCTCACGTGTCTTACGCGTTCACCGATGTGGCTGCTATCTATCCGATCACCCCTTCCTCCCCGATGGCAGACTACACCGATATGTGGGCTACCCAGGGAAGAAAGAACATCTTCGGTCACGAAGTAATGTTGTCCGAGATGCAGTCCGAGGCAGGTGCTGCAGGTGCCGTTCACGGTTCCTTACAGGCAGGTGCTTTAACCACCACCTACACCGCTTCTCAGGGCTTACTTTTGATGATCCCGAACATGTACAAGATTGCCGGTGAGCTTCTTCCGGGCGTAATTCACGTTACCGCTCGTGCTCTTGCAAGCCACGCACTTTCCATCTTCGGTGACCACTCCGACGTTTATGCATGTCGTCAGACCGGTTTTGCTATGCTTTGTGCTAGCAACGTTCAGGAAGTTATGGACCTCGGTGCAGTTGCTCACTTAACCGCAATTGAGAGCCGCGTTCCGTTCTTACACTTCTTCGACGGTTTCCGTACTTCCCACGAGATCCAGAAGATCGAGATCTGGGATTACGATGACTTAAAGGATATGTGCAACATGGAGGCTGTTGAGGCTTTCCGCAATCGCGCTTTGAATCCGGAGCATCCGATTCAGCGTGGTACCGCTCAGAACCCGGATGTATTCTTCCAGGCTAGAGAGGCATGTAACCCGTACTATGATGCTGTTCCGGAAATCGCTCAGCAGTACATGGACAAGGTTAACGCTAAGATCGGTACCGATTACAAGTTATTCAACTACTACGGTGCTGCAGACGCTGAGTCTGTTATCGTTGCCATGGGTTCCGCTTGTGACACCATCGACGAGACCGTTGATTTCTTAACCGCTCGCGGTGAGAAGGTTGGTGTTGTAAAGGTTCGTCTTTACAGACCGTTCTCCGCTAAGCACTTAGTTGACGCTATCCCGGATACTGTTAAGCGCATCAGCGTTCTTGACAGAACCAAGGAGCCGGGTGCTCTCGGCGAGCCGCTCTACCTCGATGTAGTTGCTGCTTTAAAGGGTACCAAGTTCAATGATATTCCGGTATTCTGCGGCCGTTACGGTTTAGGTTCCAAGGATACCACCCCGGCTCAGATTATTTCCGTATTCAAGAACACCGAGAAGAAGACCTTCACCATCGGTATCGTTGATGACGTTACCAATCTTTCTCTTGAAATTACCGAAAATCCGGTTACCGCTCCGGCTGGCACCACTGCTTGTAAGTTCTGGGGTCTCGGCGCAGACGGTACCGTAGGTGCAAATAAGAACTCCATCAAGATCATCGGTGACCACACCGACAAGTTTGCTCAGGCATACTTCGATTACGACTCCAAGAAGTCCGGTGGTGTTACGATTTCCCACTTACGTTTCGGTGACAAGAAGATCCAGTCCACCTACCTGATCAATCAGGCTAACTTCGTAGCATGTCATACTCCGGCTTACGTTCGTAAGTACAACATGGTACAGGATTTGGTTGACGGCGGTACCTTCCTTCTGAACTGCTCCTGGAACATGGAAGAGTTAGAAGAGCACTTACCGGGTCAGGTTAAGAGATACATTGCTGAGCACAACATTAAGTTCTACACCATCGATGGTATCAACATCGGTAAGGAAGTAGGTCTCGGCGGACGTATCAATACCATTTTACAGGCTGCATTCTTCAAGCTTGCTAACATCATCCCGATTGAGGATGCTGTGAAGTACATGAAGGACGCTGCTACCGCTTCTTACTCCAAGAAGGGTGATGACGTTGTTAAGATGAACCATGAGGCAATTGACCGTGGTGTTCAGGGTATCGTTGAGATTCAGGTTCCGGCTTCCTGGAAGGATGCTAAGGACGAAGACCTCACCGAGAAGGCTACCTGCGGCAGTGCTGATGTTCTTAAGTATGTTAACTCTGTTCAGGCTAAGATCAACGCTCAGGACGGTAACAGCCTTCCGGTATCTGCATTCGTAGATTACGCAGACGGCTCCACCCCGACCGGTTCCGCAGCTTACGAGAAGCGCGGTGTTGCAGTTGACGTTCCGGTTTGGAATCCGGACAGCTGTTTACAGTGTAACCTTTGTTCCTATGTTTGTCCGCACGCTGTTATCCGTCCGGTAGTTATGGACGCTGACGCTGCTGCAAAGGCTCCGGCCGGTGCAGCTATGGCTGACATGAAGGGTATGGAAGGTAAGAAGTTTGCTATGTCCATCTCCGTACTTGACTGTACCGGATGTGGTTCCTGTGTAAATGTTTGTCCGGAAGTTAAGGGCAACAAGGCACTTTCCATGGCTAACCTTGAGACTCAGCTTGAGGCTCAGAAGATGTTCGATTACGGTACTACCTTAGAGACTCCGGCTGATGTTCTGGAGAAGTTCAAGGTAACCACCCCGAAGGGATCCCAGTTCAAGCAGCCGCTTCTTGAGTTCTCCGGTGCTTGTGCAGGTTGTGGTGAAACCCCGTATGCAAAGTTAATTACCCAGTTGTTCGGTGATAGAATGTATATCTCCAATGCAACCGGTTGTTCCTCTATCTGGGGCGGTTCTTCCCCGTCCTGTCCGTACACTGTAAATAAGGAAGGCAAGGGTCCGGCTTGGGCTAACTCCTTATTCGAGGATAACGCAGAGTACGGTTTCGGTATGCAGCTTGCTCAGAAGGCTCTCAGAAAGCGCGTTGTAGCAGCAGCTGAGAACTTACTTGCAGTAGCAGAGAAGGATGATGTTAAGGCAGCTCTTCAGGGTTACCTTGATACCGTAAACTCCTCCACCGAGAACGGTCCGGCTACCAAGAAGATGATCGCAGCTTTAGAGGCTTGCGGCTGTGACAATGAAGATCGCAAGTACATCCTTGCTAACAAGGATTTCGCTGCTAAGAAGTCTCAGTGGATCTTCGGTGGTGACGGTTGGGCATACGACATCGGTTTCGGCGGCGTTGACCACGTTCTCGCAGCTAACCAGGATGTAAACATCTTCGTATTCGATACCGAAGTTTACTCCAATACCGGTGGTCAGTCCTCCAAGGCTACTCCGACCGGTGCTATCGCACAGTTCGCAGCAGCAGGTAAGGACGTTAAGAAGAAGGATCTTGCAGCAATCGCAATGAGCTACGGTTACGTATACGTTGCACAGATCGCTCAGGGTGCTGATTACAACCAGTGTGTAAAGGCGATTGCAGAGGCTGAGGCATATCCGGGTCCGTCCCTCATCATCGCTTACGCTCCGTGTATCAACCACGGTATCAAGGGCGGTATGAAGAACGCACAGACCGAGGAGAAGAACGCAGTAGCAGCAGGTTACTGGCACCTCTTCCGCTTCGATCCGCGTCTTGCAGAGGAAGGCAAGAATCCGTTCCAGCTTGACTCCAAGGCTCCGACCGCTGACTACAAGGCATTCATCGAGAGCGAAGTACGTTACAACAGACTTTCCAGAACCAATCCGGAGAGAGCAGAAGCCCTCTTCACCAAGGCTGCAAAGGATGCTGCTGACAAGTACGCTAAGCTTGCAAAGATGGCAGAGAACTAAGAATCGCGAAAGCCTTAGATTAGCAATATAAGGAACACCCCAGCGAGAGCTTGCTCTCAGCTGGGGTGTTTTTTATGTTGCGCCACGCGGCACGCGTGCTGACGGGTGCGTAGCAACCGGCAGCTAAGGTCTTCTCCTGGCTACTTTTTATGTTGCGCCACGCGGCACGCGTGCTGACGGGTGCGTAGCAACCGGCAGC
>CALBKM010000021.1 GCA_937895705.1 uncultured Clostridia bacterium | reverse complement strand
GTCCGCAGACAGACGACCATGATTACAACTTCAAGTTGAAGCATGCCATCGGATTCTTGCAGGACGGTGATAAGGTAAAGGCTTACGTATTCTTCAAGGGTCGTTCCATCCTCTTCAAGGAACAAGGTGAAGTGTTGTTGCTTCGTTTTGCCAACGATTTGGAAGAATATGCCAAGGTAGAACAGATGCCGGTTTTGGAAGGAAAGAGAATGACAATCTCCCTTGCTCCGAAGAAGGCAACCGCTCCGAAGAAGGAAAAGCCTGCTGCACCAAAGAAAGCGGAAGAACCAAAAGCAGAATAAAAACGAGTGCGTAACGCGCCGGTATAGTGCGTTACCACCATTTGAATAATAATTATTTTAAATTTTAAAAAGATGCCAAAGATCAAGACTAACTCCGGTGCCAAAAAAAGATTCGCTCTTACCGGAACAGGTAAAATCAAGAGAAAGCACGCTTTTCACAGTCACATCTTGACTAAGAAGACTAAGAAGCAAAAGAGAAACCTTGTACACACTGGTTTAGTACATAGTGCTAACGAAGGTTCTGTAAAGGAATTGCTTTGCATGAAGTAATCTTAAAAAGCGTAACGTATCATTTAAAGTATTAACCGAATGTCTTAGCTTTAAGTTCACTGTGCGAAACAGCGGCGCTAACATTCAAAAAGAATTAAAACTATGCCAAGATCAGTAAATCACGTTGCTTCTAGAGCAAGAAGAAAGAAAATTTTAGGTCTTACCAGAGGTTACTTTGGTGCAAGAAAGAACGTATGGACCGTAGCAAAGAACACTTGGGAAAAGGGTTTGACCTACGCATACCGCGACCGTAAGAACAAAAAGCGCAATTTCCGTGCATTGTGGATTCAGCGTATCAACGCAGCAGCTCGCTTGGAAGGTATGTCATACTCTAAGTTGATGGGTGCTTTGCACAAGGCAGGTATCGAAATTAACCGTAAGGTGTTGGCCGATTTGGCTATGAATCACCCAGAAGCATTCAAGGCTATCGTAGCTAAGGTTAAGTAATAAGCTTCAACGGTATTATAAAAAATGTATTTCAAACGGAAGAAAGACAGCCCATTACGGGTTGTCTTTCTTTTTTTATAAACAAAATCCGCTCAAGGCTTGTTTATTTCATAAAAAGAACCTATATTTGTCATACGGAAAGAGAATTAAGAGCTAGCCGCATTAGTTAGATTGGGAAACTCATCAAACTAATAAGAAATACCGAGACAAAGCTTCTACTTCCAATGGCGGGCCACGCCTTCGGGTAGCATTTATGCCGGTGGATTACAAAGGAGGAGAGCACTCAAAACCTGTCATTCGGAGTTTCATCGCATCACTGGTGCGGCTTTTTTATACAGGCGATGCTATTTAGTTAGCATCGCCTTTTTTTATACCATAAGATTATGATATTTTATTTTTCAGGTGTAGGAAATTCGGCATGGGTCGCCCGTAAGTTGGCAGACAAGCTTCAGGATAAGGTATTGCCGATAGCAGACGAGATTCGCACTCCGATGGAGTATACGTTGGCTCCAGGCGAGCGCATAGGATTCGTATATCCCGTTTACGGGTGGGAGCCTCCCAAAATCGTGTTGGACTTTGTCCGGAAGATGAAAACCAGTCATGCGCCCGAGTATCTGTATTTTGTATGTACGTGCGGTGACGATACGGGCAAGACAGCGGATGTCTTTATGGCTGCTCTCCTGAAAAAGGGGTGGAAAAGTCATGCCAGCTATTCTATACTGATGCCGGATACCTACGTGTGTCTGCCGGGTTTCGATATCGACGGAGAAGATGAATTGAAACGTAAATTGGATAACGCCTCTGCCCGTGTGGACTTTATAGGTGAAGAACTCTCCCGCAAGGTAATTATGGACAAGCATGGCTGTTTTGAGGGAGCTTTTCCAAAGGTCAAGACCTATGTTTTGGGTGGACTTTTCCGTAAGTTCCTCATGTCTCCCAAACCTTTCCATGCGACAGATGCCTGCATCTCTTGTGGCTTGTGCGAGAAGCGTTGCCCGGTGCATAATATTAAGGTAGAGGGTAAGCCTCAGTGGGGTGATGATTGTACCATGTGTCTGGCTTGTTATCATGCTTGTCCGATACATGCTATCCAATATGGTGGTAGAACAAAGAATAAGGGACAATATAAGCTTTCCCTCTAGTTAGACCGAAGCTCCATACACTCCTGTCACCGAGATTTAACCACTTGTGTGTCAGCTAGAAATCGGTGGCAGCAAAGGCTACACCTCCTTGCACCCGTTTTCACGATGAGTCACAACCTGTTAAGTCTCGGTGACAGGAGTGGCAGCAGATGATTGATAAGACCTTCTTTCCCGTTCCTAATGCAATCTATGAAAACAAATTGATCTATGCAGCCATGCCGGATGTAGTAGAAAGATGCACCGACGTTTCGCTAGTGGATGCAGAAAGCTTGGAACGTATCAAGAACCTGAAAGAGGACGACAATCATGTGCTGGTCATTTATGAATTGAAGGATTGATGGGAAACGGACTTAGCGAATGATGCCAACCGGTGCTATATCCGTTCCACGGGGATGACTCAGGAAGAAGTGGAGGAATTGTTGGAAGCGATGAAGAAGGGGTAATTATCGGATACCCCTTCGATTCAAAGCTTGCTGGTACTTTCTCGCATTGGCGGCATGCTGGGCAGAGGTCACCGCAAAGTTATGCGTGCCAGAGAAATCTTCCTTGGCGCACATGTAGAGATAGTTGTGCTTGGTATAGTTCAATACGCTTTCCAATCCTTGGTAGGAGGGGATACGGATAGGCCCCGGAGGGAGTCCGGCATACTTATAAGTGTTATAGGGGGAATCCACTTCCAAATGCTTGTAAAGGATGCGTCGCAATTCGAATTCTCCTAGGCTGAACTTCACCGTAGGATCGGCTTGAAGGAGCATGCCTCGCTTGAGGCGGTTGATGTAGAGACCGGCCACCATCGGCTTCTCGGCTTGGTTGGCAGTTTCTTCTTCGACAATGGATGCCAAGGTGGCTACCTCGATGGGAGTGAGACCGATTTCTTCGGCTTGCTTTATTCGTTTTTCATTCCAATAGGCCTTGTTTTCCTTCTGCATACGAGCCATGAAATCCTCTGCACTCATGTTCCAATATACCTCGTAGGTGTTCGGGATGAAGAGAGCAGGAAGGGTTTGTTTGTTGTAACCCATCTTGCTGATAAATGCCGTATCGTTTAGTAAACGGGCAATTTCTACGGAGTCAATCATCAGTTGCCGGGAAGCGTTTCGGGCGATGCGGTCGAGGGTACGCACACTACCTATGGTGAGGCGGACGGGTGTCTGATAGCCCATTTTCAAGCGGTTGTGGAGGTATCGCATGTTGTCCGCCGGCTTGATGGCGTATCTTCCCGTCTTAGGGGTATAGCCTTTGTATCTCACCAACGATTCGAAGCCGTGCATCTGCTTGGGATTTCCTGCTTCGACAATCTTATGATAAACAGAATCCACATTATCGTCGCGGTCGATATAGATATAGGTGGTTT
>CALBKM010000020.1 GCA_937895705.1 uncultured Clostridia bacterium | reverse complement strand
TTGAAGAGGAAGAAGCTCTCGCAGCTAACAAGGGCAGCCTCCCGGCAGACGATGCACTCATCTCCGCCAAGAAGAACGGCTTTTCCGACAAGTATTTAAGCCAGATTTTAGGTGTATCCGAGGACTCTGTCCGCGAGCGCCGTATCGCTCTGGGCGTTGAGGAAGCTTGGGAAGGCGTTCACGTAAGCGGCACCGAGAACAGCGCTTACTACTACTCCACCTACAATGCAGAGGATAAGAATCCGGTCAACGCCGACACAAAGAAGATTATGATTCTCGGCGGCGGCCCGAACCGTATCGGTCAGGGTATCGAATTCGACTACTGCTGCGTACACGCTGCTTTGGCATTAAAGAAGCTCGGTTTCGAGACAATTATTGTTAACTGTAATCCGGAAACCGTTTCCACCGACTACGATACCTCCGATAAGCTCTACTTTGAGCCGCTTACCTTGGAGGATGTACTCAGTATTTACAAGAAAGAGAAGCCGCTGGGTGTTATCGCACAGTTCGGCGGTCAGACTCCGTTGAACTTAGCAGCTGACCTTGAAAAGAACGGCGTTAAGATTCTCGGTACCTCTCCTTCCGTTATTGATTTGGCTGAGGACCGTGACTTGTTCCGTGAAATGATGGATAAGTTAGAGATTCCGATGCCGGAGTCCGGTATGGCTACCACCGTAGAGGAAGCGCTTGAGATTGCTCATAAAATCGGTTACCCGGCTATGGTTCGTCCGTCCTACGTATTAGGCGGCCGTGGTATGGAAGTGGTTTACGACGACGAAGCAATGACCAGCTACATGAACGCTGCGGTAGGCGTAACTCCGGATCGTCCGATTTTGATTGACCGTTTTTTAAATCACGCTTTAGAGTGTGAGGCAGACGCAATCAGCGACGGTACCCACGCATTCGTTCCGGCGGTTATGGAGCATATCGAGTTGGCAGGGGTTCACTCCGGTGACTCCGCTTGTATCATTCCTTCCGTACACATCTCTGAGGAGAATGTAAAGACCATCAAAGAATATACCAAGAAGATTGCAGAGGAAATGCACGTTAAGGGTCTTATGAACATGCAGTACGCAATCGAGAACGGCAAGGTTTACGTGTTGGAAGCAAATCCGCGTGCATCCCGTACCGTTCCGCTTGTATCCAAGGTTTGTAACATCCGCATGGTACCGATTGCAACCGATATTATTACTTCCGAGCTGACCGGTCGTCCGTCTCCGGTGGCTGACTTAAAGGAACAAGATATCCCGTACTACGGTGTAAAGGAAGCTGTCTTCCCGTTCAACATGTTCCCGGAGGTTGACCCGATTCTCGGACCGGAAATGCGTTCCACCGGAGAAGTTTTAGGACTTGCGGTTTCCTACGGCGAAGCCTTCTATAAGGCACAGGAAGCTACCCAGTCCAAGCTCCCGCTTAGCGGCACGGTACTTATCTCCGTGAATCGCAAGGACAAGGTAGACATCATCGAAGTTGCGCAGATGTTCTCCAACAATGGCTTCAAGATTCTTGCTACCGGCAATACCCACAAGGTTATCACCGAGGCAGGCATTGAAGCAGAGCTTGTTAAGAAGCTTTCCGAGGGTCGTCCGAACATCCTTGACATGATTACCAACGGCGACATTGATTTAATCATCAACTCTCCGGCAGGCAAGGACAGCGTAAACGACGACAGCTACCTGCGTAAGGCAGCCATCAAGGGCAAGATTCCGTACATGACCACTGCTGCTGCGGCAAGAGCTACCGCAAAGGGTATCCAGTCCGTACGCAAGCACGGCAACCGTGAGATTAAGTCCTTGCAGCAGTTACACAGCGAGATTAAGGATAAGTAAAATAAGACATTTCAAAGGCCATCGCACCAAGTGTGGGATGGCCTTGTTTTATAGTTTTTGGGGTTCTCCTTCGAGAAAAGGGGGGTACAGGGCATAAGTATTTCTCTCGTGATTCGGATATAAGTCTTTCTAATTCCTCCGTGGAAGAATTCTATAAAGTGACGCAACCGGTCATTACGCGGCGTCCATGCCGCGTGCGACCTCGCTCGTACGTCCTGTCCGAGCGTTGCTGACAAACAAGCGGAGTAATAAGAACGACTAATATCCTGCTCAAAGTTCGAAACGCTTATGCCCTGTACCCCCTTTTCTCGTTTTACAATCCCAATAACATATCCATAAAACAAGACCTATTCTACTCTTCTACGCGATGGCCGGTATACTCTACTATAATAACTTTACTCCCACACTACTATTAAGCTTAAGCTATTTAAGTACTTTCACCAGAAATAAACATGGATTTTCTTCATCCCATACGCAAGTGAATACTTCCAACGGATAGAAACCTTCTTTCTTATAAAAGGCTCTGGTTCCGTTATATGGTTCATATTCCGCCGATTCATCCAGTGTCTTAACAGTCAGGAACTGATATCCTTGTTCCTTGCAATACACGGCACATGCTTCTATCAACCGGTGTCCGATTCCTCTTCTTTGATGTTCTCGTAAAACACCCAAATCATAAATCTCTGCCGTGTAGTGATTATGCATCTTGATTGCTACAAATCCTACTGCTTTTTCATCGTCATAGGCAACGATAAACGGATATTCTCTATGGATCTCTGACTTTCTTTCAATATCCTCCGGTGGCGAAAACCATTCCGGTAGTGCATTCATAATTTCAAGTGTTACTTTTGTTTTTTCGTCTTTGTTTTCTACGTTTTCAATTCTTATCATAAATCCTCCTTATTCCGACAAGGCACAAAAAAACTACAGAGTTTCCTTTTACTCTGTAGCCGAATCAACATTATTTACAGAGCAAAAATCATTCATGACATCAAAATAAAACTGCTTATGCAGCTTATTTTCTGATTCAATTCTGATTTTCACTCGTTCCGTCTATTTTCCTACCGGTACCCGGCAGTACGATAATCGGGCAAATCACTTCCTTTTCTGTATTGTTGCCTTGTCTTTTGATATTATATCATCTAAGTTTGTTTTTTGCAAGCAGGTGGTTTAAAAGCACAAAATTTAATCTTATGTTCGATCGAACTCACGTTCGACTTATAGTATAATATTCTTGTATAATTGAACAGGAAGCAGGATGCGAATTTCCGATGTTAGATGCCCTCTAGTACTTAAGATAGGAGGGTGAGGCCTATGAACACAATGGAAGTCTTGACTTTATTGTTAGTAATAATTGCGGCTTCGTCTTTATTAGACAATCGTTATAACAAAAAGAAATAGCATCCCCCGCCAAGGTTAGATGCTATTCTTTAATCACATTTAACTGAGGGCACTCGGAGATTTGATTCCGAATACCTTTCTAAGTAAATTATACACGAAGGGGCTTGCATTTGCAAGTCCCTTTTTCAGAACCTCTCAGCCTCACAAACAACCTCCCGTTGTATTTTCCGCCCATAACTATACTTTGCGGTTCTTGCGTCACATACCATCTCTCGCTATAATAAAGTCAGGATAAGCGCTTACCGACCCAAAAAGAAAGGTGGTTTTATTTATGGAAATTATGATAAAGGATAAGCTGCGTACTTTACGACAGCAGAAAAATATTACACAAGAGACTCTTGCCAATCATCTGGGGATTACGTCACAGTCGGTGGGCAAATGGGAACGGGGCGAAGGCTTCCCAGATATTACTCTCCTGCCGAAGCTGGCACTTTACTTTGATGTGACTGTGGATGAACTGCTTTGCGTAGACAAGGTCAGAATCGACGAAGTCATCAACAGCTATATTGCAGAAAGCAAACTCTACAAACAAACCGGAGAAAATGCAAAGAATCTTTCCCTCTGGGAGAAGGCCTACGCGGAATTTCCCAACGATTGTCGTGTGATGGAGGAGCTCATGTATGCCATCAACCGGGACGGAGAATATCCTTGCCCCCCGGAAAAGGCAAAACGCATCATCGCCCTTGGCGAAGCAGTTTTACAGAAGTCCACCGACACCGTACAACGAGAAAATGCCATCCAATGTTTATGCTTCACCTACAAAAGCCTCGACAAAGAGAAGGCCTTACAGTATGCGGATATGGGCGGAAGCTTTTATACGACAAGGGAAGCACTGCGATGTTCCACTCTTGACGGAGAAGAAGGCGTTACAGAATCTCAACTCTATCTTAGAGCCCTGATTCACGCTGCCGCGCTGGAAGCGTCCCATATGACTTCAAAATTACCGTTTTCTCACATGGAAATCATTGAAGCCCATCGGTTTGCCATCGATATCCTGAAACTTTTATTTTCAGACGGAAATGTAGGATATGCAGCCACTGAGCTCTCCTACTATTACCGTCGCATCGCCTTGGAATATGCAAAAATGAAAGATGCGGAAAATACGCTTAAAGCACTGGCGGAAGACTGTCACTATGCTGTTACAGAAGCAACCTTACAAGACATGGACTACACCGCACCAATGGTAAACCGTATTAAGCACCAACAGGCCGGCACTACCAAAAACTATACCGGGAACTTCTGTAATATAGAGCTTAACGCATTAGAGAATACACACTTTGATTTTGTACGGGAGACAGAAGACTTCCGAAATATTGTTGCCGAGTTAAAGCAGTATGCGGAATAGTATTTCCCCTATCCTTCACAAAAATCTGATTTTCTACACTTTGCCATAGTGTCAATACTCGAAAAAAGTAGGCGATGTCGCACAACCGGCACCGCCTGCTTACTCTTTTTCTCGGCGACAGAAGAAAAATCTTCTACGCTTCTTCCTTATAAAACACCACAGAGCAAATCTCCCCTGCTCCCACTACGCGGTAAGAGTGCAACTTCCAGCCTTCCGCAGAATATTTATCCAACATTTCCTGCAAAACGGCCGAAAAGCGTTTTCCGGAAATAAATCCGCAGGCAAAAAAGTCTGTACAATACTTCACATTCCCCATAGTAAAAGTCTCCTTTTCCGAAAGAATAAAGCGTCCACTCGCAGGCTCTCGCAACATACGCGGTTGCTTGCGACTACTACCCAGTTTATTCCTATTTTTCCTGTTTTATGAGACTTTTATTCCTACTACTCTCCCGTTCCTACATCTCCCCTATCACATCCAAGCAAATGTACAAAGCTTTTCCAAAGGCTTCTTCTGCCCAACCTCTTTCATCGTACACATCTACATTTACTAAGGTGTCTGCTGTAAACAATATCTGTCCGAACTCCGCTCCACGAAACTGTGCACATGCCGCAAGTGCAGAACATTCCATTTCCACAACCGTACACCCCTCTTCTCTTCGATACTCTACCAGTGCACCGGTTTCTCTGTAGAATCCGTCCGTGGTCCAGGTAACACACTCCGTATAAGGAAGTTCTAACTTATTCATTCCCCGTTCAATTGCAGCTAAAACCTCCTGCTTGATTTCCACGAATCTTGCCGGTGGCAAATAATGGTAAGAGGCTCCTTCATCCCGCAAAGCCTTTGTCGGAACCAGAAACATATTTTCCGGCAAATCCACCAAGGCTCCGCAACAGCCCGTGGCCAACACTTTCTTCGCTCCGTATCCGATTAACCAGTCCAGAATCTGTGCGGCTGCTGCCGAACCTACCGGAGCCTGACAGATACCGATTTGCTCTCCCTTATACTCCGCCACATAGACCGGATACAGCTTCGTTTCCGATACAAAGTGTGCAACCGGCTGTAACCCCTGCTTCTTGGCATAGTTATCCGTTACTTCACCCAAGAACGCATATACCAGTTTCTCAGGCAGTTTTATCCCCAACTCCTGATGTGTGGGCATAATCACCGAAACTTCGCTGTCGTCATACTCCAAAATCGGTATCTCATGTTTATGTAACGCCATCGCCTTTCACCTCCGCTTTACTTCAAAACTCCCTTTACACTTACCTCTCGCCCTCTACTCTCTGTCCGTCTTTAACAATCCGTACCAAACCTCATCCATGATTCCCTGATTGTTCCGTCCGGCACCACGCAGGGTTCCCTCGTACTTCATACCGGCCTTCTGCATCACTCTGCCCGACTTCGAATTATTACTGTCATGGCATGCCGCTACGCGGTTCATGCCGACCTCATCAAACAAATACCGCATAACTTCCGTCAGTGCCTCCGGCATAATTCCACGTCCCCACCAAGCCTTTCCCATGCAGTACCCGATAATAGCAGCGCCTACTTTTTCCTTTATTTCAACCACAGAAATGTTTCCCACAACATCTCCGCTCTCCTTCAACTCAATAACCCAGTTGTAGTAGTTCGGATTCTCGTAACGAGCAACCCAGTCCGTTACAAGAGTTTTCGTCACCTCTATGCTGGGATGTGTAGGCCAAGTCAAGAATTTTGATACCTCCGGATCCGAGGCCCAGTTTGTGTACATCGGCTCTGTATCAGCCTCTGTGTATCGGCGTAAAATCAAACGCTCTGTTTCCAGTCTCTTCGTACCTTTATGTTCCATAGCTTTTTCCTCCAATACTATAATTCAAATCGATAAATACACTTCTCTGTCATGCCCCGTTCCCGCATATCACTATCTGCCGGCAATTCTGCAATCTCCAAAAGCTTTCCGCCTGCATATTCGCAAGTCTTTCTGGACGAATAATTGTCCGGGTTGCAAGTAATAATCAAATACTCCAATTCATGTTTCTTCGCAAGTTCAAACAAAAGAAAACAAGCTTTCCCCGCATAATGATGTCCACGGTACTGCTCTTCTACCCGATAACCGATATTCCCGCCGAAATACAGTTTATCATTGTGTCCCAACCGCAAATCACAAGTCCCCATCTTGGTTCCTTCCAAGTCACAAATCGCGAAATGATACGCCGGAACCCACCCTTTTTCTTCATTTCCTTCCGCCGTCTTTTCCAAAAGCAACTGTATCTCATCATTCTTTAAAAAAGTCGTATCAAAAAACATAACCTTCACACCCTTTCTATTTTACCTACCGTATTCCTGCCAGCGTCAATATCATATCCGGCAGTACCACGCATCTTCCCCGATTGTATCGCTCTTCTTCCTCCTCGGTACGCCCTACCAGAGCCGTACCGGTTGCAGAATTATCCGACACCACCAAAAGAGCCACGCTAGGCACTTCCAGCAAATCCGCCATCAGATAAAAGGATGCTGTTTCCATTTCTATCAAGTCCGTATCAAACTCCCGGATTTCGTCCAAATGATAATATTCCAATGCAATAGAGTCCGTACAGAATACGGAAGATTTCTTGATATCATACCCTTTTTTCTTTCCTATGTCAACCACTTCCTCAATAAAGCACATCTCCGGCACTACCCGCTCAAAAGGTACAAAATCTCGGATGGAATCCTTCAGATAGGTATTGGTGTAACCGCCGGATATGGAATAGGACGGCGTACAGATGTCCCCCGGTCCGAACTCCTTCTTTAACGCACCTACCGCGCCGATAAAAATCATCGTTTTAAACTTCAGCTCCCCGCATATGGCAACATGATCAATCAGATTTCCGGCAGAGGAACCGATTTTCACCCAGGCAATCTTGAGATTATCTTTTTCCACCAGATAGCCCGCGATATAGGCCCCTTCCTTCAAGGTTGTCACCTTACAAAACCGCTCCATCTTCAGTTTATACGGAGAAAAGCTTGGCGCCACCACCAACGCATCGTAATCTACATCATCCCGCAGACCGAAGGCCTGCAGTGCCATATGCTCCGAGTTGTATTGATGAAACTTGTCTATAATCCGCTTCATTTTATCTTTCATATGAGTTTGCTCCGTTTCTCTTATTTAAAACAATGTTGAAAATCTGTGCTCTTCGGCAATAAAAAAGCTCCCTTTTTCTTTATTTCCGAGATAAAATACTCCTTTAACACAGTTTCCTTTTCCCCAAAATACTTCTTTGCCTCAGGATACCGCTCCATCAAATACGCAAACAATTC
Organism: uncultured Clostridia bacterium; assembly: GCA_937895705.1. Lineage (GTDB taxonomy): Bacteria > Bacillota > Clostridia > Lachnospirales > Lachnospiraceae > SIG307. The sequence continues at coordinate 36,570 of CALBKM010000020.1, read as the reverse complement.
ATTAGCGTCCGTATATCGCATAAAACTTCCAAGTGTTACATTCTCCACCTTGGAAAAGTACCCTAAAAGTAGTTCTCCGAACGCCTCCCTCTCCTTTAACGACTCTGTTTCCCTTTCTTTTAGGAAGTCGGTCTTTAACTGCAGCTTCGTAAAAACCTCCTGCCAAAATACATGCTCTCTGCTTACACTTCCGCCGTTTACGGAACACATGCCCTCCGGTGCCAGCACCTTTGCCACGCGCTCAAAAAAAGCATCCCGGTCTTTGATAAAATCCAGCAGATAATGCACAATAATCAAATCGTAACTTCCCCTCTGTCCGATTGATTCCCAGGTCGCATCCTCCTCTATATCCTCAAACCATACATTCACTTCCGTATTCACGGCCGGCACACTCTTATTCTTCTCTACATACTCCGTAAAATCATCTGCCCAACTTCCGTGCAAATCGTATCCGTCAACAGTCACTCCCTCCGGAATCTCATACCAGTTATTGCGCCACAGCTTTCCATATCCGCAACCAAGATCCAGCACTCTCGCGTTCTCCTGCAGACCCAGTGACTTGTAAATCGTCACATACCAATCCTGCCCGGCATTATGAAGGAGTGCACGAAAATGATTTACATCCGCTCCCTGGTCCATCTGCATGGTCTTTACAATCTCCGCCACCGAATCCCAATCAGGCTCCGTTTTTCGAAGCAGTACGCTATGGATACCGGCAATAGCCTTTTCGATTTCATACTTTCTACCCTCCAATATACGCAGTTGCCGCATCAACACTTCCGTAATGTCCACATCCTTTTCCGCTGCCAGGTTGTCGTGAATCTCCTCCAACGAGAATCCAATTTGCTTTAGGGCAATGATTTTCTCCAGCACCGCCAACGCTTCTGTATCATACAATCGGTAATTTCCTTCGGAATACCCGCTGGGCTTTAACAATCCTTTTTCGTCATACAAACGAACCGTCTTCTGGGAAACGCCGGTCTTTTTTGCAATTTCCCCTGATGTCATTCTTTTTTCCATAGGCATCCTCCCCCGCAAAAAACAAAATCATGCTCTTATGCCATTTTTTATAGGCAATGCTTCTCTTTTTCTATTTTCATATACTTCTAGTATAAAGGGTCCCCCTAGGGGAGAGTCAAGCGATTCTTCATTGTTTTTTTTACAAGTCTTCAAAACCAGGCATTCCACTGCCACTTTTCCGCTCCGGTCATATTTTTTCGCGAAATCAAGCAACCCTTTACTTCTCAACAATGAATTGATAATTGTTTTCCCTGAATTTTATGCTATACTAAAATCACACCGGTGATAACAACAAACGGAGGACACTTTTATGCAAGTAGAAATCGGAAAAAATATCAAAGAATTACGAAAGCGAGACAATCGGACCCAGGAAGATCTGGCAAAAGCGCTCGGCGTCACCTGTCAGGCCATTTCCCGTTGGGAATCAAGCGGTGGGTATCCTGACATGGAGCTGGTACCTGCGATTGCAAACTATTTTCATGTCACCATTGATGAACTGTTCGGCTATCACGGCGATAGAGAAGCGCAGATTCAGGCCATTGCAGACAAGGCCCATGCGGCCATTCGCGCCTTAGGCGGTTTCTTAGGTGAAGGGAACGGAGATTTGACAGATACCGTAGAAATGCTACGGACTGCCTTAGAGGAATTTCCGAATGAGCCGGAACTTATGATTCGTTTGGCCGACTGCCTCTTCTATCTGGGCTGGCAAAAAAACGGCGTAAACCCGAAGATAAAGGAAGGCGACCCGTATCAATATGATGATATCAAACGCAACAAAAGTAACATCTACTGGCAGGAATCCTTGCAGATTTATAACAAGTTACTTAGTCTGGATGTCCCGACCAAATACCGGGAAGCTTCCCATCATTTTATGATACACATGTATAAATACATGGGAGAATATGAAAAGGCAAAAGCCCTTGCAAATGAGCAAATCTCCATTCACTCCTGCAAAGAGGTCTTACTCACCTTAGCTACCGTAGGGGAAGAAGAAGCGAAATACGAGGGAGAACTTATCATTACACTTCTTTCTCATCTTTCCGGCACCGTTTCACGCGCTGTACTGATTAATTCCGACATTTCCGCTTCGGAATACGGACGGGAAGTTCTGCTTGCCCTCATCCGCCTGATGGAAGCAATCTTCCCGGATGGCAGATGTGGAAAGATGCATACGAATCTACGGTATTTATATCAGACTTTAGCAATTCTGGAATCCCGTCACGGCGACCAATCCAAGGCTCTGATCTATTTCGAGAAAGGCTTTGACCACCACAAAAAATACTGTCGGATTTCAGCCGACGCCTACAACTACACTTCCCCTCTGGTTGCAAAGGTTACCCTTGAAAAAGACCAGTTTCAGGAAGTCCCTGAGAACTTCTGGGCAATTACCATGCCGCAGTTTTCGGATGAATTCAAAAAAGAAATAAAGAAGAATGAGAAGTTTCGGGAATGTTTTGAATAAAACTTCTTTTCTCCCACAAAACCAACAGCAAAGTCCTTCGGAGTCAAAAACTTCGAAGGACTTCTTTAACTACAGCACCATCAGTAGCGTTCCCGCGCCGATCAACAAACATCCGATAATCGACTTTACGGTAAATTCTTCATGCAAAAATACAAAGGCCAGTATTAAGGTAAATACAACACTTAACTTATCAATCGGCACCACTTTCGAAGCCTTTCCGACCTGCAATGCCTTATAATAGCAAAGCCATGAAGCACCGGTGGCCAGTCCGGATAAAATCAGAAATATCCAGCTCTTTTTATCGATATGGAAAATTTCCTTTTGGGCATTCGTCAAAAATACCATGCCCCAGGCCATGATTACTACTACAACCGTGCGAATGGCTGTGGCCAGATTGGAGTTTACCTTTTCAATTCCGACCTTTGCCAAGATGGATGTCAGCGCTGCGAAAATTGCTGACAATAAAGCAAATACAAACCACATAGTCCTTCCTCCTTTGTACACCGCCTTCAGGATTTTCTTCCGCTTTTATCCTTTCCCTGTCATCCCGCCTTCTATTTTTCGCCGAAAATCTTTTCAGCCAGCTTTGTTACCGTATCCTCCACACACTCCCTCGGATATTTCTCAAACATTTCCAGTGTGGTCGTTCCCGTCAACACCCCCACAAATCTCATCCCTGCCGCTTCCGCTGCTTTCGCATCCACGTAACTGTCTCCCACGTAAAGCGCATCTTCTTTCTTAACACCTATCTGTTTTACAGCAAGAAGCAGGCCTTCCGGATCCGGCTTCACCTTAGTGACATCTCCGACACCAATCACCACATCCAGCAATTCCTCTGCATCAAACTTCTTCATAATATTACGCACGCGATAGGCAAATTTCGTGGTAACAATTCCAAGGCGGTATCCTTGCTCTCTAAGGCTCACAAGCATTTCTTTTACGCCCGGATACAACTGGGCACTGTCCACCATAACCTCATCCGCCTTTTCCTTAAACAAGTCAAAGAAACGGTCCGCCCGAGCCTCATCCATGTTTCCCGTCAGTGCTTTATAGGTTTCGGAAAGTGACAAACCTATCGTTTTCTTAATCTCCTCATAAGTCCGTTCTTCCTCCCCCATCTGCTCCAGAGCATACTGCGCACTGCGTACAATTCCGTTTGTAGTATCCCCGAGGGTATAATCAAAGTCAAAAATAACCGTATTCAAACCGTTTTCCTTATACATTCTGCCGTCTTCAAAGGAATAATACGGACGCTCACCGATCACTTCCACCGTGTTATCATTTACAAACAAAGTCACTTCTTCCGGTAAAGCCAGCACACGCCGATGCTTTGAAATACCGAGCAAATATTCCTTACTTCGCTCGTCCTCTTCCTTCTCTCTGCTGGTAAAATGGCACAGCAGGGACACACCCTGTAATACATTCATTCCGGCAGTATCCGTAAGTCCTACCTCATTCGGGTCATCCAAGTTACAGGACTCCAAATCTTCTCCGAAAATGATTGCCCCCGCACTTCCGCCGAAAGCCACGCCCCCCTGCTCCAGATAAGTGCGCAGCTTCTCAAAAGCACCACATTCCTTCAACTCCTTCAACAGCTTGTAGGTATTTCCGCCGCCGATAAATACCACACTATAATCGGAGAAATTCTTCTTGGCAAGCTCCGCACCGCTCCGGATCATCTCGATATACGGAAGCTGGACCTTTGACAGTTCCCCCGTAATCCATTCATAACAACTGTCATACATCTCCGCCTCCATTGCCAACGGAATATACAAGCATGGCTTGGTATGGTCGATTACTTCATTTAATCTCTTATTTGCCTCTATGGTCTGTTCTCCGGCTCCACCGCCGCACAAGAAAACTTTCATCCGATTCGCCTCCGTTTAAATAAATCTATCTCACGCACAACATCCCTTACAACTGCTTTTTCATAAACACGTCAGACCTTATGGTCTCCTTATACTGTTCTATTTCCTCATATCCCACTGCCTTATATAACCGTATCGCCCGTTCGGACGTAGAAATCGTATCCAATAACATTGCCTCGTACCCGGCTTTCTTTGCCGCCTCCAAAGCCACAGACAATAACCTATAACCCAGGCCTTGCCCGTGATATTTACTGTATAAGTAAAATGCTTTCAGTTCACAGTTCTCTTCTTCCAGTCTCCGTATCCCCACAGTTCCAATGAGGTCGGCTCCGTCATATAGACACCAAACCCTTTCAAACTGTTCCAGACTTTTTACATACTGTTGTATTGCACCGGCATCCAGGTTGCGTCCGGATTCCGGAAGGACTGCTTCTAAGAAGTTTAGGACTTCGTTTTGCTCCTGTTCCGTATTAGTGTATTCTTTGATTTGCATACGCTTACTCCCTTCTGCTATACTCCCCACTCTATTTCTCAAGTCTCATGTATCTGCTAATCTCCTTAAATCCGCAACTTTCCCAAAACCGCATTCCACGCTCATTCCAAGGCAATACCTCTATATCCATCCGGTCTACATCGAGATACTTCAATAGTGCATGAAATGCTTCGGTTCCATAATGTCTTTGACGATATTCCCTTGTAATCAAAAACTGGCGCAAATATAGCGGCTTACATGTCCTTTTTACCAATGCGTAACCTACCACTTCCTCTTCAACCAGAAATAGATACGCATCGTACTCTGAATTCAAGAAACCACTCATACGCTCTTCCAATTCTTGTACCGTCATCGGATTATTACTTTGCTCATCCTCGATTAATTGTTTATTCAACACTGCCAACCGTGAAACATCCTCTAATGTACACTTTCTAATTTCCATCCCTTCTCACCTTTCGTTAAGCAATTTCGTTCCATTTATATATTACCTCTCATTTTACCAATCTCACTTACTCTTGTCAAACCCAAAGGCTGTCGCACATAGTATGCAACATTTTGTGGCGGTGGACTATTTCCCAAAAAAACTCAGCGGTATTCTCAACGTCACAAAAAAGGCCGCCGCTCACGCAACAGCCCTTCCTACTCAAATCAAAATTTACTCTTCCCCGTTCTTCACGGCCTCTTCCATAACCTTCTGTATTTCATTATCATAAGATAGCACCGGCGTTACCACCTTGCCCTTAATCTTACGATCCACATAGTTTCGTACAATCTTAATCAGCACCGGAGACAATACCACCACACCGATTAAGTTCGGAATCATCATCATACCGTTAAAGGTATCGGAGATGTCCCATGCAATGGAGGAACTCATCAGCGCACCGCTGACTACCAGAAGTACGAAAAATACCTTGTAGAACTTCACAGCCTTCAAACCGAATAAGTACTCCACAGCCTTACTACCGTAGTGAGACCAGCCAAGTACGGTAGTAAATGCGAACAACAACATTGCGATGGCAATAAACCATTCACCCGGCTTTCCAAACACATTACCGAAAGCCTTTGCAACCAAAGTTGCATCGTCAGTGCCCTTTACCGCAAGACCGGTATTCAAATCGATTGCACCGGAAGAAAGTACTACTACAGCAGTCATGGTACATACCACCATGGTATCCGCGAATACTTCGAAGATACCCCACATACCCTGTTTTACCGGCTCCTTTACATTGGAGTTGGAATGTACCATAACGGAAGAACCTAAGCCTGCTTCATTGGAGAATGCACCACGCTTACAGCCCTGTACAATTACAGTCTTAATTGCAACACCGGCAACCGCACCGCCGACCGCCTTAATACCGAAGGCAAACTTAAAGATAGATCCGAAAATTGCACCGATATCACCGATATGTACAAAGAGAATTACCAGACATCCTACCACATAAGCAATTGCCATGAACGGAACCACACGCTCCGCTACCGCTGCAATACGCTGCAAACCACCGATAATAATAAGTGCCGCCACTACCATAAGTACAAGACCGATAATAAGGGCAATCAAAGAAGCATCTCCAACCACCGTCGGCGCCTCTACATTCTTAAAGAATGCAGATTCCATATTAATAACAATCTTATTAATCTGGCCCATGTTACCGATACCGAAGGATGCTAAAATCGCACAGATAGCAAATAAAATCGCAAGAATCTTACCGACAAACTTACATCCCTTCATTTTTCCCAAACCGTCCTGCAGATAATACATCGGACCGCCGGACCACTCGCCCTGCTTGTTTCTGCGACGGTAATAAATACCCAATACGTTTTCGGAAAAGTTGGTCATCATTCCGAGGAATGCCATAATCCACATCCAGAACACCGCACCCGGTCCACCGATGACGATAGCCGCTGCCACGCCGGCAATATTACCGGTACCGATGGTAGCCGCCAGTGCCGTACAAAGTGCCTGAAACTGAGAAACAGAACCCTTTTCCTTCTTCCGTGCGTCCTTTTTAAATACGCTTACAATGGTCTTCGTCCACCAGTGCTTCAAATGACTGATTTGGAACACCTTCGTTACAATCGTCGTGAGTAAACCGGCACCGATTAACAAAATCAGTCCTACCTGAACCCAGACGAAGTCGTTGACCTTACCGTTAATTTCGGTAAGAAGCTCCATAAAGCCTTTCATAAAAAAATCCTCCTGTCCTTTTGCCTGAGAGATCGGTGACATTTCGTCACCTTACACCTTCGGCGTTCATTTGTAATGAATCTCTCCAAGATTTTCGAGCTTTTGCCCACTAAAATAATACCGTATGGCAGTATCTTTGTCAAGATTTCTTAACAACCTTTCAAAAGCGAATCCGCATCTTTTCTTATAAAAGAAAGCGGACATGCCCCCGTTCCCGCAAGGTTCATCTCCGCCCAAATCTTTTTCTTCCTACTTCACGGTATTATAAATACGTTTTTAATTTCTCCATGAAGTCCTCTTCTTCTTTCACAAGGCGCTCCGCAAGCTTCTTGCTCTCCCCGGATGCATTTTCAAATTCATGTGCCTTTTCCGTAATGGTCTGAATTCCCATGTTGCAACCGTTCATCATAATCTTTGCGATTTCGGTATCACTCCGTTTTACCATCATCTTCATTTCGGTGGTCAGCCAGGACATGGCAGATGCCATCATTCCCGGGTCCTTTTCGTATTCCCCGTTCTCCTCTAAAAGCTTCGCGCTCTCCGCCTCCAGCTTCTCGTGACGCTCCTTGCTCTCACGAATCAAGGTGGCCAGCCCTTCGGAGGTGGTATAATCCTGAATCTGATTCATACTATTGATTGCCATCTTACAGCCGGAGTTACATTCCTGTAACAATTTTCTGGTATCTTCCTGCATAAATAATCCTTCTTTCCAATTTATTTGTAACTATTATTTGGAAAGAAGGACATTTCTATTCATTCTTTATCATTTTTCCGTATTATTTACGGTGTTACTTTCATCCCTCTGTGAGACCGCTATTTCAACGCCACCGACAACACTATTCCGGTTATAATCACGCCTGCACAAAATAACTTGTAACCGATGTTTTTTTCTTTAAAAATAAACTTTCCTGCCAGAATCGTTACGATACATCCCGCCTGTTTTAACAGTGTCATAATTGTCACTTTGCTGTCCGTGGACTGATTTGCAATAAACAGCGCCTTATCCCCGATAACAAAAATCAGACTTAAAATCCAAATCCAGTAATTTTTAAGCGCACTCCACAACCGGATTTTGGTCCTTGTAATAAGAATATACGCCAGGTAAAACAGCACCAGAAACAGCATATACCAGAACTGTAACTGGGTACTGGTCATTCGCTGCATCAGCACCTTATCCATGGTGCCGGATACTCCGTTTAACAAACAAGACAGCAGTGCAAAACAAACAATTTTAAAGCCGACTTTTTCTGCCGGTTCTTTCGTTACCGGTTCTGCTGTTCCATTCCTTTTTCCGAAAAGTCGTTTTCCTCCCGTCTGATACCGGTACAACAAAAGGCCCGCGCACACAAGAACTAACCCCACTGTCTGCCAGAGAGTCATTCCTTCCTTCAAAAAAACAACTCCCATCAGTGTCGAAAATATAACTCTGGACAAATCCAGCAGTCCGTACAAGCTGATCGGCATCTTCTTGATTGCCTTAAAGCTGAATATCCAGGCCACAAAAATAACAAAGGACTTTACCGCAATCCAGATCATATCCTGCCACGGCACACCGCCCACTTGCGATGCTCCCGGCGTTACCATCAGAAAAGAAAGGAGGGTGTAAACAAACAGCACCTCCAGTATGGTGTTCTTTTCCATGGACTTCTTCTTTATGATTTCACGGGTTCCTTTAATCACACCGTATAAAAGGGTCAGCCAAATCCAAAGCATAACATCTCTCCTAAGCAAATTCCCTATAGTTCGCTTATCCTAAGCGGCAATCTTTACCCTCGGAATGTTATAACATATTCCCTATAAAAAGTCAAATAACACCTTTAGCTCTTCCCTTCCGCTGTTCCCTGTCTTAGCGGATATTCTACCGTAATCCGAAATACCTGTCCCTCAAGCGAAGCTTCTATTGTCCCTCCCATCTTTTCCGTAAAACTCTTTGCAATGGAAAGACCCAGCCCCGTGGATGTATGAGTTCTGGCGGAGTCTGCCTTATAGAAACGTTCAAATACCTGCTCTGCATTAATTTCTCCCGGACGTTCCACCTCATTTTCACATACAAAGCGTACATACCCATCCTCTTTCTCCAAGCATAGCGCAAATCGGTTCTTCCCGTGTTCCAGAGCATTCTTCAGTATATTCTGCAAAATGCGCCGGAATGCTTCCTTATTTCCCTGTACCGGACAAGCATCTTCCGTAAATTCTACCTCCGGCTCAATATTCCTCTTCTTGAATTCATCATAAAAGGAAAATACCGTCTCATACACACATTTTCCGAAATCCACTGACTCTGTAGGCAATTCATAGCTTTTATTCTGTAGTCTGGTGTAAGTAAACAGCTCCTCCAACATCTCCTTTAAACCGGAAATGCGCTCTTTAATAATCGCGACATACCGTGCCCGTTCTTCCTCGTCCTCCGTTTCCTGTAATAGCTGAAAGTATCCATCCAGTGAGGTCAGCGGCGTCCGGATATCATGCGAAATATTCGTGATGGTCTCCTTAAAGCGTTCCTCTCCCCGCAAGGTCTCCCTGTTCAGTTCCTTCGTCTGTGCCAGCACCTCGTTGATTTCCTGCCGCAGTGTATCCAGCTCAGGAAACCCTCCTTGACTCTGAAGGCGCATGTTCGTATCATTCTCTTTTACAAACGCCAACTGGCGGCAAGTAAACTTTACCTGCCGCCGGTAGAATATCAGTATGAAACACAGTACTATCGCCGCAAGAGTCGCAGCTACCGCCCATACAATCATAACTACTCCTTATCTTACATCTCTCTTTTGCATTACGATGATTGACGTTCCGATGGTTACCGCAAATATAACCGCCGCCGAAAGCATCATCACGAGAATTTCTTTCTTGTCCGTTATCACGGAATATCTGGTTACATTTGTTTCCAAGGCATATCTGGTTAAATCAAGAGAAAATTTGTTGCCCAACATATACAACAACGATGTCAGCTTACAACTGATTAAAATGCCAATGGTCATACTAAGGGCCGAGCTGCGGAACAACACGCCAAGGCAAAGAATCACTCCCGCAAACGCATAGTGAAGCACAAACTGCCCACCCAGTACCGTAAACAATTTTCCTACGGAATTCAGCACCAGCTTCTCTCCGAAACAAATCTTTCCGGTCACAAACATAGTAACGAACAGTACCAAAAACATAGCAAGAACCTGCGCCCCTATTGCAACAGCCTTTGATACAATCAGCACTCCCCGGTTCGGGAACTGACCGGCAATATTCTTTATATATCCGTTCTTATGCTCTGCGCATACAAACAGCGTCACAAAAATCGATACCACGATGAGAAACAGGCCGCTTCCTACCTGTGTATTTACCAAATCCGCAAAATCTACATCCCCTGTAGCCCACTCCGGTAAGGTCGTCGCAGAGATTCCAAAATTTAGATTTACACCGTCATCACTGACATCCGCACCGATTTCCGTAGCCATGGAATCCGCCCCCTGCTCCATATTGGAGGCGTCATACTTCGTCATGGATACCCCGAATACCGCCATTCCGACAGTCACAAGGAGCATAATCCATGTAGTAGAAGAACGAAACAAACGATATAAGTCCATTTTCAACAAATTAAGCATTTACAGCACCTCCCGTCAGGTTCAGATAGTAATCCTCCAGAGCTTCGTTTTTCACGATAATTCCCTTGATTGCGATTCCACGTTCCGCCAGACGGAGTGCAATGGTTCCGCTCTCCTGCAATTGCTCGTAAATCTGTATGGTTTCCGCATCCACTACCTTGTATTTCGTAATTCCCATGCTTTCAATGACCGTGCATGCCTGCTTTGCATCCTGGGTACGAAGCTCAATATACTCTCCGCACTTTTCCATCAGCTGTTCCGCGGTCATCTCTTGTAACAACACTCCGTTGTGGATGATGCCGTACTTGGTTGCAATTTTGGATAACTCCTCCAAAATATGGCTGGAAATAATAAAGGTAATTCCCTGTTCTTTATTTAAAGTCTCGATTACCGCTCTGACTTCCACAATACCTTGCGGGTCCAAACCGTTAATCGGTTCGTCCAGAATCACCAGATCCGGATTGCCGATTAAGGCAAGAGCAATACCGAGGCGCTGTTTCATACCGAGAGAAAAATTCTTCACTCGCTTCTTTCCGGTCTTCTCCAAACCTACAATTTTCAATACCTCTTCTATGGTACCCTTTGCCGGTACTCCCATGGCAAGACACTTTATTTTCAGGTTCTCATAAGCCGACATATTGGCATAAATACCCGGGTTCTCAATCAGGGTTCCGATACGACCTCTGAGTTCTCTGGATTCCTTTCCGTCCTTTCCGAACAAAGAAAACTCTCCGTTCGTCGGTGCTGCCAAACCCGAAAGCATCTTTAAAATCGTCGTTTTACCTGCTCCGTTTCTTCCGATTAACCCATAAATCTCGCCTTTTTTTACATGTAGACAAACATTATCTACCGCCTTCTGCTTTCCGTATTGCTTTGACAAATGATTCGTTGTCAATAAATACTCCACGTTACTGCTCCTCCTTTGCTTTACTGACTCTATCATACGAAAGAGTTACTAATAAATCGCAAAGAAAAGTTAAAGAAAAGGTAAAGATTTATTTTGCAAGTCGAAAACCGATTCCCCACACCGTCTCAATGTACTCGTCCTCCGTAATACTCTTAATCTTCTTCCGGATATTGCTGATATGTACATTGATGGTCTTGTCCTCACCGATATACACATCCTCCCAGGCATAATCATAAATGTCCTGCTTAGAAAACACCTTCTTCGGATGTAGCAAAAACAGCTCCAATATCTTATATTCCTGCTTTGTCAGCTCCAGTTCCCGTCCTTCCACTTCGGCAGAAAAACGTTCCTCGTGAAGCACCAGATTCTTGTACGCAGGCTTCTTTCCCACTGTTTCGCCCTGTCCCGCAAAACGCCGTACCTGTACTCCGACTCTGGCCACCAGTTCCTCCAGTTCAAAGGGCTTTGTTATATAATCCTCGGCACCGCTTGTCAACAATTCCACCTTACTGTCCAGACTGTCTTTTGCAGACATCACAATCACCGGTGTGTTTCTTCTTGCTTTAATTTCCTTTAATAAAGTCTCTCCCGTCATCCCCGGAAGCATCAAGTCCAAAAGCACCAAAAGCAGTTCCTCCTGCTTTACGTACAAAAGGCCTTCTGTCCCGGAAAAGGCTTGGATACACTCATAGCCCTGCTTGATCAGTACTTCCTTTATCATATTGTTAATATTGGTATCGTCTTCTACAATTAAAATCTTTTTCATACTACTGTCTTCTCTTTCTAAACACTTTGCATACCTTCCAGGTCAAACCACCAAGTAACCCCACAAAAACAACACCCAACAGCACACGAAACACTACGCTGTCATTGGACATTCCAAGAAAAACAAAGCTAACGCCGACGCCTATCAATAATACAAACAAGACAACTGCCGCCAATATACGTAACGGCATCGGCACCTTTTTGGCCCCCATCCCTTCTATTGCCCCCTCCAACAAACCTTCAAAAATGAATTCAACAATCAGTTCAATCAGTAATTCCATACAATTCTCCCTCTTTCGTTCCTACTCTTACTTCATCTTGCCGTAATGTATTGCTCTAAAACAGCGAAAACTGTACTTCCTTCAGCGACGTTACCTTCCGCTCCGTCACCTTATCGTCCTCTCCTATCTTACCACAAAGAATAGGAGAATGCACGTCATACTGTGCACAATTTTGTTTTACCTGTGCTTCACTGTGATTCGCATAGCAATACACACAGCCGTTTTCGCAGGTATGATAGGTCCCGACATCGATACTTTCCATACAACCGCATTCACCTCGCTGGTTCTTATCCTTTTCCCCTTTTAACTTACAGCCTAAGATTTCCTCTATCAAAGCCTTATCGATACAGGCATTGTGCTTTATCCCACAATGCGCCAAATCAATCTGCTCCGCACAGCTTGCCATCGCCATACCGTTCTCCTTTGCGATGTCACACAACTCCTTTGCAAAGGCTTCCAACTCCTCCTTCGGAAGTTCGTAAGCTCCCAACTCCTGCATCTTCTTTTTATTCTTCGCATAGGTATCCACAAAGCTGATGACACACTTTTCCGTATAGCCCCGCAACGCCTCTGCCATCTGCCGGAACGCCTTCACATGATACTCCGGCGTATACCTCTTTGTAAACAAAATCGGGTCGTACCGCCAGATTACCCGCTTGCTTCCTATGGTCTCGGAAAGTCTTTGAAACACCGGTATCATCACATCTCGCTTATGGGGTACATTTGCCTCGATGTCCGTTCCGTAGCTTGTCAACGTAAACTGGAAGTAATACGGATACGGCTCCAGTTCCGAAAGGCGGGCTAGCATCGGTTCCGGATTTTTTGTCCAAAACACGATACAATCCACCGTTTCCGGAGACAGTTCCAGGCGACCGACCTGCTTCGGATTCATGGGATTTCGGGTATACACAAAGCCTTCTTTTAAACGCTTAAAAAACCACTCCGAATAAAAACTCGGAATATCGGTTCTTCGACTGACACTCAGAATCATGGATGCACCTCCTTTGCAAAATTCTTATGCGGTCCGCCTACGAATTCGCACGTTATCGTTCCAATCATAACACAAAATCGGCAAAATGCCTATCCCTGTCTTGGGACAAATGCATTTTGCCGATTCTATCACCACACGTCTTATTTTGCCTGCAATCGCTCCGCATTCCGCATGAGTCTGTCCATAATCTCGGTTACGTTCGCAATACTTTGCAGATTCGTATTACAGCTATCTAACGTATCGTTGGCCTCTTCCATTACCTTCTGGGTCACGGTCTCTATATTCACAATTCCCTCGGATACCTGCGCATTTGCCGATGTCACCACATCTACCGTTTCTTTTAACTTTGACACCTGCTCCACAATATTTTGCGTACTGGTATGAATCTGTGCAAAATTATCCGCCGTATTGTCCACATACTGGTTCTGCATCCGGCTGCTCTCCAGCAACCGTTCCATAGACTCCGTCACCGCTCCGATGGAGCTCACAATACTCACAATCAAAGCATTAATCTCGCCTGTTGCCGTATTGGTCTGGGCAGAAAGATTGGAAATCTCCGAAGCAACTACAGCAAAGCCCTTACCGGCCTCTCCTGCTCTTGCCGCCTCTATGCTGGCATTCAGTGCCAGCAAGCCGGTCTGGTCCGCCACATTACTGATCAGTCCCATAATGGTCTGCATCTTATCCGCATTGGTCTTTAACTCTTCCATCTTTTCCGCCACCAGCGCACCGGATTCTCCGGATACCTTCACCTGATGCAACAGTTCTCTCATAATACCGTTACCCTTATTCAGGTTTTCTTCCGCACTATGTACTTCGGAAACAATGGAACCGACCACCGCATCTACCTTACTAACATTTTGATTAATCGTTACTGTATTCTGCCTCTGTACGGAAATTGCGGAAACACCGTCCTTTGCTCCGAGTGCCAACTCTTCCATGGCCTGCTTTGTCTCTCCGATGGCATACTTCAGACTTTCCGCCTCCGTCACCGATGCCTTAATATTTTCCGTCATTGCAGCTGCCACCTCCAGGGTAGTCTGTAAAACCCCTTCGGACTGTGTACGTTCCTCATCGGCCTTGTCAATATTGGCCTGATTAATACCGTTAATTTTCTTTAATGCAAGAAGCGAGAAGAATCCGGTCAGCAACAGACACGCCAAAATAATCTCAGCCTCGCTAATCGCAGTTCCGGTCAACCCACCGCTCATAAGTCTCTTTATCAACAACGCTATATTAATTAAAATAGCCCATATGCCTAACCCTAATAACAATTTTGTATCCTTATACACCATCAGCATTACATAGGCTACAATTACATAACAAAACGCCAAAGTCGTCGTTGTAGTAAACATAATATATGCATACAGCAACGCAAAACCGATTGCAAACGCATACTTCACAAGCAATGTATCCTGTTTTCTCTTATACAGTACAACCGCAAGTGCCGACGGTACCAAACAAAGCGCCAGAATCACCAAATAACTTCCGATACCCCTGGCATCCTTTATCACCTCTATGGCATACGCCGCTGCCAATACAAGATTCATGACAATCAAACCGCTCATGGCTGTTCTGTTCGTACTGGCCGTTGCCACACTCAACACCGATAAATCTTCCGATTCTCTCTTCATAGGCATTTTCCTCACTTCCTCTTTCGGTACAATTCACCAAAATAACTTTTCTAAATATATGTAGTTATTACATTAATTGTATAGCATTTTATCGTTTTAGTCAAACTATTTTTACAGTTCAATACACACATAATACAACAATATTCACATTGTAACGGTTCCGCCCATAAAGCAAAAGCTGCCACGCCTTCTCTTGCGTGACAGCCGTTGTTTTTTTCTTACTTCACCTTCAAACGAATCATGTTGTAGGAGTGCGGTTCAAGCTCTACGCTGTCCGTCTTTGCATTACCGTCCCGGGCAACCACTGCCTGATTATCTACGGAATTGGTGGCCTTCATGTCGTCATGATTCACAATCTTGTGCTCCAAAACGCTTTCTACGGTAAATCCGGTAAGACCAAGGTCTAAGGTAACGCTCTCCTTCAGGTTTCTGTTTACTACAAATACAGCCACTTCGCCTGCTTCCTCGTTATATACCGCAGAGCAGTCTACGTACGGAATGGCATCCCACTTACCTGCCGCATACTTTTCACACTCACAAACCGCTTTCAGTGCAACACCGCGACCGTAACGTGCCGCATACATATACGGATAAAAAATCGTCTGCAACCACATTTTACCGCCGGTCACGGTCATAATCGGAGCGATAACGTTTACCAGCTGTGCAAGACAACCAATCTTTACACGATCGGAATGGTTAATCAAAGAATTCACCAAACCACCCACAACAAGAGCATCCTCCATGTTGTAAATATCTTCAAGCTGCGGCGGAGCAATACTCCAACGCGGAATCTGCTTGTCTGCCTCATTGGAATGGAACCATACATTCCACTCATCAAAGGAAAGGTAAATATCCTTCTCACTCTTCTTCTCTGCCTTTACCTTATCGCAAATCGCAGCCACGGTCTCGATAAAGTGGTCCATATCAAGAGAACTTCCCAGATACTCTTCCGTATTATTGTCACGATTTCCGTAGTAGCTATGTAAGGAAATGTAATCGATGTGCTCGTAACACTCCCGAAGTACGGTCTCCTCCCACTCACCGAAGGTCGGCATGCTACTGGAGGAACTTCCGCAGGCAACCAACTCGATGGACGGGTCGGTCCACTTCATAATTTTAGCTGCCTCACAAGCCTTTCTCGCATATTCCTTTGCTTCTAAGTGACAAATCTGCCACGGACCGTCCATCTCGTTACCGAGACACCAGGTACGGATGCCGAACGGCTCGTCAAAACCGTTCTTACGACGCATATCCGCATAATAAGTATCGGTCACTGCGTTACAGTACTCTACCAGATTTCCGGCTTCCTCCGCACCTCTGGTACCGAGATTCACCGCCATCATAATCTCACTGCCGGCGCGCTTTGCCCACTCCTGGAACTCATCAATACCCACTTCATTGGTCTCAATGGTACCCCAAGCCAGCTCCAAACGACGCGGACGTTTTGCTCTGTCGCCGGTACCGTCTTCCCAACGATAACCGGAAACAAAATTACCACCCGGATAACGAACAAGCGGAACCTTCATTTCTTTAATTACATCCAATACATCTCCACGGAAGCCCATGTCATCCGCAGTCTCATGACCCGGCTCGTAAATACCGCCGTACACCGCACGTCCCAAATGCTCAATAAAGGAACCGTACAGTCTGTCATCAATCTTACTAACAATCTTGTCTTTGCTCAAACTAAGCTTTGCCTTCATAAGAAACTCCTTCCTTTTTGTGAATTATCCTGTCCGTCTTGCGGACCTTACAACCGAAACCAACAGAAATCTTCCGCTGCTTCGGCAAATTTCCATACTCCCATTGTATCATACTTTTCCCTTTCGTACATACCCAATATTGCAAAAAAACTAACATATTGTGCAACGCAATTTTTTATGGTATTCTATAAACGAACGGGGACAAAATGCAAAGCATGCGCTATTTCCTCATCTTCATGCCGTTTTTTCCACATACGAATCATATCAGGAAACACTTACCAAAAGGCAGATATCTCTGTTTCCCGTATAAAGAAAGGAATCCCTATGAATATCAATAAAATGGGTTACCATCACACCCACGATGCATCCTTCCATATCGACCGTCCCTTAGGATCCGGAGACTGGTTGCTTCTCCTTGTATTTACACCGTCCCGGCTTGTCCTTAAGGGAACAGAACGCACCACCACAGAGCCTTATTTTATTCTGTACAACAACAGCACCCCCCAGCATTACGGTGCCACGGACACCGACTACACCGATGACTGGGTACACCTTACCCTAAACGACCGTGATCTGGCCCATTTAAAGGAACTTGGAATTCCCTTTGATACGCCGGTGTTTATAAAAAATATGGAGCAGCTTTCAAAACTACTGGAATCCATCAGCTATGAGTTCCATTCTCCGCACCCGTTAAAGCAGGAGAACCTGACCCTATATCTTCGCCTGTTTTTCAACTATTTGAGTGAAGAGTTTGAAACCATCAAGCACCGTGACCCGCATTTTCTGCTATTTAACCGGATTCGCAGTCAGATGTACAACGAACCGTACCTGTATCATTCTCCGGACGAACTGGCAAAAGAAGCGGGACTCAGCCGCTCCTCCTTCCAGCACATCTACCGGAAGCTTTACGGCACCGGCGTCATTGCGGACCTCATTCGCGCCCGGACGGAATACGCCTGTTATCTGCTGTCCTCCACCACTCTCCCGGTGTACCAGATTGCGGACACCTGCGGGTATCACAGCGAGATTCATTTTATGCGGCAGTTTAAGGAGCAAACCGGGAAAACACCGACGGCGTATCGAAGAAGTGCGGACACGGTAGAGTAACTGCTCTTTTTGAACGTGTGATTACTTCATTTTCAAAAAAATACTTGCAATCTTTTTCATTCCGTGTTATGATACACCTAAATTTTTCGAAAGGACAATTGCTATGAATCAAATTTTACAGAACAGCTTAAGACGCAGACAGAGACGTATGCTCTTGTAGCCTTGTGAATTATCGCACGGTTGCAAGAGAGTACGTCTTGTTGCCGTGCGGTGCTGTGAAAGATTCATAGAGACATAGAACCGCAACGGATTTCGTGAATAACGAGCCTTGCGGTTCTTTTTGTTTGCGAAGTCCGGTTCCATATCTGCGATTCCGTGTTACGTTTGCACCCTTTCAAACCATCAAAACTTAGGAGGTTTCTTATGAAAACAACACTTTGTAACCATATCGCAAGCACCCTTCCGGACATTTCCACGGACACTGTCGCAGAACTGCTGGCCGTTCCGCCGGAGGCATCCATGGGAGACTTCGCCCTGCCTTGCTTTTCTTTTGCAAAAGCCTTGCGGAAAAGCCCTGCACTGATTGCGGAAGATATCAAGTCCGCTCTTTTGCCGGATTTGACCAAACTTGGCATCGACCGCATCGAAACCGTGGGCGGCTACTGCAACTTCTTTTTTGACCGCACCGCTTACGCAAAAGACTGCCTTTCCAAACTACAAACCGAAACCCTTGGCGTGGACCGACCGGGCACCGGTAAAACCGTATGCATGGACTACTCTTCTCCCAACATTGCAAAAAACTTTCATGTAGGCCATTTGCGTACCACCGTCATCGGCAATTCACTTTATAAGATTTTCGAAAAACTGGGCTGGCATGTCGTTCGTATCAACCACCTGGGCGACTGGGGTACTCAGTTCGGAAAACTCATTGTTGCTTATAAGCTTTGGAGCAGCAAGGAACAGGTAGAAGAAAAAGGAATCGAAGAACTGCTTCGGATTTACGTGAAATTTAATGCAGAAGAAAAGATACATCCGGAACTTACGGAAGACGCCCGTGCCTGGTTTGTGAAAATGGAGCAAAACGACCCGGAGGCTCTTTCCTTCTGGAATTGGTTCAAAGACATCAGTATGATTGAATTTGAGCGTGTCTACGACCTGCTTCGCATGTCCTTTGACTCCTACACCGGAGAGAGCTTCTTCCGGGAGAAAGTCCCGGCGCTGGTCACAGAACTGGAAGAAAAGCACCTCCTTACGGAAAGTCAGGGCGCAAAAATCATCGACCTGTCCGCCTATGACATGCCGCCATGCCTTATCCTGAAAAACGACGGCGGTTCCATCTACCATTCCCGTGACATTGCAGCTGTCCTATACCGAAAGGAAACCTATGACTTTGACAAATGTCTCTATGTTACCGGCCTCGAACAAAGTCTTCACTTTAAGCAGGTCTTCAAAGCGGTGGAACTGATGGGCTATGACTGGACGGAAAATTTGGTGCACATTCCCTACGGACTGGTCAGTCTCGGAGGCTTGAAACTTTCCACCCGCGGCGGACATATCATCTACGCAGAGGACATCTTAAAGGAAGCCATTTTCCGTGCCCTTACCGCCATCGAAGAGAAAAATCCGAACCTGCAAGACAAAGAATCCGTGGCGCGGATGGTAGGCGTGGGCGCGGTTCTTTTCCACGACCTCTTTAATCAGCGTATCAAAAATGTAGAATTCTCCTGGGATGAGGTCTTAAGCTTTGACGGCACCACCGGTCCTTATGTGCAGTACACCTGCGCACGGGCAAAAAGCGTATTACGGAAAGGAAATTTCTGCTCCGATACTGCCGATACCGCCGCTGCCACAGCGGAAGGCACACTTGCGGATATTGATTGTTCCGTTTTCACCGACGATACCAGCTATGCCTTAATCAAAACGCTGTCCGGTTACAACGATGCGGTACAGGCCGCTGCCGAGCGCTACGAACCGTCCGTGATCGCACGGTATCTCATCTCCGTTGCCTCTGCGTTCAATAAATTCTACCATGAGTGTTCCATCCTGCACGCCGAGGAGCATGAGAAAAAAGCCCGTCTTTTGCTGACAAACTTGGTACAAAAGGTACTGACGGACGGATGCGGGTTACTTGGAATGGAGTGTCCGGAGGAGATGTAAAGCATAAAAAGGTCGTATCCGCAGCCCACGCCACAGATACGACCCTTTCCTTTACTTCCCTACACTTTTATTCTTGCTTCCCCATCTTTTCCTTACACCGTTTTGCCTGCTCTCTCGGCCAATTTGCACTGACATCAGAACCTTTTTCAAGTAATATGTCCACCAGTCTCATCCATGCCTCATAGGCCTTGTCATATTCTCCCAGCTTCTCCCGGCAAAACGCAATAGAGACTAAGGATTCCAACCATCTTGATTGCAGTTCCAAATGCTTTTCCCAGTAATAAAATGCCTCGTCATACTTTTCCAGTCCCTCACACGCCTCACCGGCATAACCGTAAAAGCGAGGGTCCTCCGGATATTTTGCAATGGCATCCTTCACCACCTTGTAACATTCTTCATACTGCTTCGTCCCACAATAAGCACATACCAAACAAACCAATTCCCCCGCATTTTCCGGCTCACCCTTTACTGCCTGCAACTGTTCCTCAATGCACTTCGGTCCCTCTCCCAAGTCAATACGAACCAAAATCATACAACATTTCATAAGATAATAAAATTCTGTATCATTGTCCTTGCTCAGTTCCATTGACTTTCCGTAATATTCCAAAGTTTTATTTTTACAAACGCCTCTCATCACATTATGCAACCAACCATATCCACGATACTCCTCCGCCGTCAAGGCGCCTTCTTTTTCCATTCGCTGGTATTCCAGATACGCCGTCATAAAATCTTCATGCTTATAAGTATCTTCATACACCGCCAACAAACGGTCCGCCAAACTGGAGTATCCTTGCGGACTTTCCTTAAACAAATCATCCACCAGCACGCCGTATATTCTTGCAATCTCCGGCAATAACATAATATCCGGGAAGGTCACACCGGTTTCCCAGCGTGACACCGCCTGAGGACTTACGCCAAGCTTTTCCGCTACCTGTTCCTGAGTCAACTTCTTTTCCAGTCTCAGCTTTCTGAGATTCTTTGAAAATGTTTCGTTCATCCTGTACTCTCCTTTTCATCCATCCGCAAATTCAATGTGCACCCTTAAATTCGCTTTTCTTTCATTCCTAAGAAGACTTCTTGACTTTATATTACAGGAAACATTTCAAAAAATCCATATCGCATTTTATGTGAGGACTCACAGTTTCCGCGAGTCCTCGTTGGTAATCTTATTTCATCCCCTTCTTCCGCACAACGCTTCTCTGTCCGCCGCTACATTGTTCCTCCCTTTTACTTCCCCATCTTTGCCTTACATTCCTCCGCTTTTCTCAGCGGGAACTTCGCACCGATTTCATCCTTCCACTCATTAAGGATATCGGCAATTCGCATCCATGCTTCATAAGCCTTATCATACTCTTCAAGCTCCTCACGGCAAAATGCAATGGAGTATAAAGAATCTAACATCTGCGGATTCAATTCATAACGCTTTTCCCAGTACGGATATGCTTCCTCGTACTTTCCAAGTTCCTTGCACGCATCACCGGCAAGACAATAAAGCTCCGAATCTTCCGGGAATTTTGTAATCGCTTCCTTTGCTACCTGATAGCACTCCTCATACTGCTTTGTCTCATAATAAGCCACCTCCAGATAGGCCCATTCTCTCGAATCCTCCGGATGCTCTTTTACAGCCTGCAACTGCTCCTCAATGCACTGCGGTCCTTCCGCTGTATGAGCACATCGGAAACCCACCTTCCCGTATTTTACCATAAAATACAGCTTCGGATCATTGTCCTTACTTAATTCCAATGCCTTATCAAGATACTCTAAGGTTTTCTTTTTACAAACCTGAAGCATTCTAGCATGCAGGGCTCCATAACAGCGATAGTCGTCTGCTGTCATAGTACCTTCTTTTACCATTCGCTCATACTCCATAGCCGCTGCCATAAAATCCTCATGCTTATAGGTGTCCTCATATACCGCCAGCAATCTGCCTGCCAGATTTTCATACACCCCATATCCCGTCGGGTCCTTAAACAAATCATCCACCAGTACACCATACAGACTCGATATTTCCGGCAACATCATCACATCCGGAAATGTCGCTCCGCACTCCCAACGGGACACCGACTGTGCACTTACGCCAAGCTTTTCCGCCACCTGCTCCTGGGTTAATTTCTTTTCCAGTCTCAGCTTTCTGAGATTCTTTGAAAAATTGTCGTTCATCCTATACTCTCCTTTTCATCCATCCGCAAATCCGACACGCGTTACCGAATTTACTTTTTACTACAGTAAGAAGACTTCTTGACCTTATCATACAGGAAACACTTCAAAAAATCCATATCACAATTTAAGTAAGGGTCCTCAGTTTTTAAGAGTTTTGTCAAAGTAAAACTCGGTTAAAACTCTCTTTTTACCGACAAATAGAACAAAGAGTTTCGCATGCGAAACTCTCGCGCCGCTTTTGCGTCGCTTTTATGCGACATTTTTCCTTTGCAAAAGCGTGCGCATCCCGCGGAGCGTTTTTGCTTTATAGGAAATTACAAAATTTCCTATAAAGCAAAAAAGATCGCATCCGTAGCCACGCCACAGATGCGGCCTTCCTCTCTTACTCCTTCTTCCCCATCTTCGCCTTACATTCTTCCGCCTTTCGCATCGGAAACTTCACGCCAATCTCATCATTCTCTTCATTCAATATACCCACAATCCGCATCCATGCCTCATATGCCTTCTCAAACTCTCCCAATCTCTCACGGCAAAATGCAATTCCGTATAAGCAATCTAACTTCTCCGGGTCTAATTCATGACGCTTTTCCCAGTACCAATATGCCTCCTCATACCATCCCAATTCCTCGCACGCATCACCGGCATGACCATAATGATCCGAATCCTCCGGAAATTTTGCAATGGCCTCCTTTGCTACCCGATAGCACTCCTCAAATTGCTTTGTCCAATAATAAGCCGCCTCCAGACA
The DNA here is from genome assembly GCA_937895705.1 of uncultured Clostridia bacterium. Taxonomy (GTDB): domain Bacteria; phylum Bacillota; class Clostridia; order Lachnospirales; family Lachnospiraceae; genus SIG307. The sequence goes on along the minus strand of CALBKM010000020.1, from coordinate 13,559 downwards.
AGCCCATTCTCCAGAATCCTCCGGATGCTCTTTTACGACCTGCAGCTGTTCCTCAATACACTGCGGACCTTCCGCTGTAGAACCACATCGGAATGCTAACTTCCTATATTTCGCACTGAAATACAACTCCGGATCGGTTTCCTTGCTCAGCTCCATGGTCTTATCATAATCTTCCAATATTTTTTTTGTAGAAACATAAATCATTCTTTCATACAGCCAAGTGCGTCCGCTATAGTCCTGGGTCTCCATGCTGCCTTCTTTTTCCATCCGTTCGTACTCTTGTACGGCTGCGGTAAAGTCCTCGAACCTCATGGTATCATAATACACCGCCACCAACCGGTCGGACAGCTTGTCATATCCCTGCAAATCATCCTTAAACAAATCATCCACCAGCACACCATACAATCTCGATATCTCCGGCAATAACATTATATCCGGAAAAGACGCAGCCGTTTCCCAACGTGACACCGACTGGGCACTTACACCCAGCTTTTCCGCCACCTGCTCCTGAGTCAACTTCTTTTCCAGTCTCAGCTTTCTAAGATTCTTTGAAACATTTTCGTTCATCCTGCACTCTCCTTTTCATCCATTCACAAATACGACACGTGTCACCGTATTTGCATTTCATCACAACATCAAGAAGACTTCTTGACCTTATCATACAGGAAAACATTCAAAAAATCCATATCGCAATACAAGTGAAAATTCTCGCTTTGCAAGAGTCCTCACCTTTCCTTTATTCCTTTTACTTCCCCATCTTTTCCCTACATTCTTCCGCCTTTCTCATCGGGAACTTCACCGAGATATCATCATCTCGCTCATTATGGATATCGGCAATTCGCATCCATGCTTCATAAGCCTTATCATACTCTTCAAGTTCTTCATGACAAAACGCAATGGAGTATAAGGAATCTAACATCCACGGGTCCAATTCATGACGCTTTTCCCAGTACAGATATGCCTCGTCATACCTTCCCAATTCCTTGCACGCATCACCAGCGAGGCAATAAAGCTCCGAATCCTCAGGAAATTTCGCAATCGCTTCCTTTGCTACCCGATAACACTCTTCATACTGCTTTGTCCAATAATAAGCAGCCTCCAGACAAGCCCATTCTCTGGAATCCTCCGGATGCTCCTTTACCGCCTGCAACTGTTCCTCAATACACTGCGGTCCTTCTGCTGTATGATCACATCGGAAACCTACCTTCCCGTATTTTGCCTGAAAATAAAGTTCCGGATCATTTCCCCTGCTTAACTCCATGGTTTTATCAAAATCTTTCATTATTTCTCTTTGACAAACACCCATCATTCTACCATATAGCCAGGTACGTCCGTAATAGTCTTTTGCCTCCATGCTACCTTCCCGTTCCATTCGTTCATACTCTTTCATGCCTGCCATAAAGTCATCGTTTTTCAGGGTATCAATATACACCGCCACCAGCCGATCAGACAATTTCCCGTATTCCTGCAAATCCACCTTAAACAGATCGTCCACCAACACTTCGTACAATCTTGCGATTTCCGGCAACAATGTAATATCCGGGAAGGTAGCTCCTGTTTCCCATCTTGAAACAGCCTTTGCGCTTACACCAAGCCGTTCTGCCACATACTCCTGGGTCAACCGTTTTCCCTGTCTCAGCTTTCTGAGATTCTTTGTAATTATTTTATTCATTTTATACTCTCCTTTTCATCCTTCACAGATTCGACGCGCGCCATAAAATTTACCGTTCACTATAATCTTAAGAAGACTTCTTGACCTTATGATACAGGAAAATCCCCGAACAATCCACCTCTTAATTTAAGGGGAGGACTCCCAAAAAATGAGAGTCCTCCACGCATTTTTATTTAGTTTCCGACAACGCTTCCGTAAAGCATTCCACCTATCCTTACGCTTCCCTCACCTTCCGGAACGGGTTCCACCGTCCCTTTATATAGCAAATCAAAAAGAGCACAAACAAGAACAGATTGTGGGCAATCATGCACGCCCAGGCTGCCACCAGTCCCAAATCGAAGAAGCTCGTACAGATAAAGGTTCCTACGATACGCACCAACCACATACCGACGATGTTGTACACAAACGGTCGCTTCGTCTCGCCCACACCCTGCATCATACCCTCCATAATAATGGAGAAGCCGTAAAACGGTTCCGATACCGCCACCATCCGAAGCACCGTAGTTCCGAGGCGAATGACCTCCTCCGAGTCGGAGAAGATGTCCACCAGTGCCGGTGCCGAGAAAAACAGTGCCGCTCCCGAGAATATCATCAGGATAATTTCAATCGGGAAGAACATCCGCGCCAGCTCTTTCAGGCGCTTTTCATCGTTGGCTCCATAGGCATTTCCCGCCAGGGTTGCCGCTGCCGTCTGCATGCCGTAGCCCGGAATGTAAAAGGCAGATTCCACCGTATTTGCTATGGTATGGGCCGCTGTGGATATATCGCCCAGCGCATTAATCATAGACGCAAATGCCACATAACCTAAGGACGTACCGAATCGCTGGAGCATATTCGGCATGGCCACCCGCAAGCACGGCTTTATAATCTTCATATCCGGCTTTAAGGACTGCCCCTTCGGGGACACCGACGGGTGCCGCCAAAGCACAATCGTAATCAAAATGCCGCCTACCGTATAAGCAATGGCGCTGGCCACCGCCGCACCGATTACGCCCAGATCCGCGCCCCACATGGTAAATTCAAAGGAAAATATCTTGATTTGTCTGGTGGGATAAATCAACAGAAAGTTTAATATCACATTGACCAGATTCACCACCACACCGATTTTCATCGGAGACTTGGTATCTCCCGCTGCCCGGAGCACCGTACCGAAAATAGTACTGGCCGTCCGGAACAACATCGGTAAATATAAAATCAGAAAATATCGTCCCGCCAAATCCCGGATATCTTCATCCACCTGCATCCATTTCGGAATCTGTCCGGACAAAGCTACCGTTATCACGGTAACCGCAACACCTACTACCAGCACGGAAAGCAACGCCTGAGACGCCGCCTTCTTTGCAGCCGACTTATCTCCGGCTCCCAGTGCCTTTGCGATAAACGCCAAAAATCCCACGCCCACTGCAGAGATGGTACTACCCACCAGCCAGTTTACCGTGGTGGTGGCACCTACCGCCGCCGTTGCCTGGGTTCCCAGACTACCTACCATGGCAGTGTCGATGTATTGCACGGCAGTCTGCATGAGCTGCTCCAACATGGTCGGCCACGCCAATGCAAGGATAACTCCCGCCATGCCGAAATTGAGCCGACGTTTTCCTCTTTCTTTCATAAATCTAACCTCTTACTTTTCCCTTGCCGAAACAAAGCGCCCTCTCTTGGCAGTCATTACCAAGTACAGACGCTTGTTATCTTCTCTTTAAAATCGCACCTTTTCTTTTATTCAGCCCCTACTGCTCCGGCTTTTTCTTCGGCGGGCGCGGTCCCATAAACTGATAGAAATAGGTCTTTAACATACCGTTGTAAATCTTGCGGTTCTTGTCCGCCTGACGACCGAAATACTTCTGGGCCTCCTCGTAAGAGGTAATCATGTAACAGGACCAGCTGTCCAGTCCCGCAAAGGCCTTTCCGAACTCCTGATACAGGCCAGGCAGAGCCCTTTTCTCCTCCAGACGCTCCCCGTACGGCGGGTTCGTAATGACAAAGCCGTACTTTTTCGCATGGCTTAACTGACTCACCGGACGCTGCTGGAAGTGAATATACTCAAGCACCCCCGCATCCTCCGCGTTCTGGCGTGCCGCCTTTATCATATCGCCGTCAATGTCGTAGCCCTGAATCTGCATGGACACATCCCGCTTAATCAAATCCTCTGCCTCATTAATCGCATCGTACCAAAGCTTCTTCGGCACCAGATGCGTCCAATCCTCGGAAAGGAACTCTCTGTTCATACCCGGTGCAATATTGGCTCCGATCATAGCAGCCTCAATCGGGATGGTACCGCTACCGCAGAACGGATCCACCAAAATACGGTCCTCTCTCCACGGTGTCAAAAGAATCAATGCCGCTGCCAAAGTCTCCGTAATCGGCGCCTTGGAGCTGAGCTTACGGTAGCCTCTCTTATGTAAGGACTCGCCGGAAGTATCCAGTCCCACCGTCACCTCATCCTTCATAATAGACACACGAATCGGGAACACTGCCCCGTCCTCCGGAAACCATTCCTTCTTGTAACTTTGCTTCATGCGCTCTACCATAGCCTTTTTCATAATACGCTGGATATCCGACGGGCTGAACAGCTTACTCTTTACGGAATTTGCCTTCGTCACCCAGAACTTACCGTTCTCCGGAATATACCGCTCCCAAGGAAGCGCCTTAGTCTTTTCGAACAACTCCTCAAAAGAGGTTGCCTTAAAACGTCCTACCACCAAAAGTACACGCTCCGTGGTGCGCAGGAAAATATTCGCCCGGCTGATGGCATCGGCATCTCCCCAAAAGCTTACCTTACCGTCCTCTACCGCCTTGATCTCATACCCTAAGTCCGTAATCTCTTTTTTCAAAACAGACTCCGTGCCAAAGTGACACGGAGTCAGAAACTCAAACAAATCTGCCATTCCTTTGTCCTTTCTGACCTTATCAACATGATGCTTTTGTACCATCTTAACATACTCGGTCAAAAAAAGAAACTCTATTTTTGAAAACGGCGATATCCTTCATAGCCGCCCGCCAGACTGTAGGCCGGATATCCAGCCTTTCGCATCCGCAGGGTAACCTTTGCACTTAAATTCCCGCGGTCACAGCTCACAACAATCACTCCTGTTTTCTGAAACTTATCCAAAAAATCCTGTTCTTCCGAATACGGTATTGATTCCGCTTCCGGAATATGACCTTTTCGATAACTTTCCTCATCCCTTACATCCACAAGCCGTACATTTCCTTGCTTCTGTAACTTCTTTAGCTCTCCTAATGTTATCACATATCGGTACATCTCATGCGCCTCCTTTCGGGTAATCAGGGAATGCATTCCCTGGTATAGTATATGAGAAAAAGAAAAACGGTGTACCTCCCACCAAGATACACCGCTTTCCTTTATTCTTCCTTTCTACCCTTCCCAATTATGATTCTTACTTAATCACAAGCGATACTTCCTCTTCTGCACGCCATGCATCCGAATAGAAATTCACCAAACGAATTTCCTCGTACGGATAATCCTTTAGTTCTAACGTACAGTTATATATTCCGGTAAGGTTATCACTTTCATCGCGTCCCATGCTTCCGTACCACTTTACATTCCAATCAAGTTCTTCCTTCGTGTCCTGTCCTACATAGATTCTCCCATGTAATTTCCCTTCTCCGTCATAGTACTCGTGGGTAAACGGGTCAGAGCTAAGTCTTCTGTCAATACATTCTCCTGTTCGTTCATCTGCCATAGCCACGCACTCCTGAGAGAACTTCACGTATGTATGTCCGTTTAACTCCTTAATCTCCTTCAACGTCACATACTCCGGAAGACTCTTTACTTCTCCCGTCTTCAAATTCACGGAAGTACATTCCTTTTCCGGCTCAATCCACTCCGCTCCGGTCACTACCAGCTTTAAGCTCTCCGAATCGGTAAAATATGGGCTTTCTGCTTCAAATCGAATCAAAACCGGGGTATTCGTATCCGTCGGAATTGTCCAGGATGCTCCTCCGAAATTATAGAAACGCTCTCCGTCCTCATTTTCCACATAAAAGTGCAAATCTCCAAGTGACGCAACATTTTCAACCGAATCTTCTACAGTTACCCACATAAATGTCGGATACACATGAATCTCTTTCACCGTTACTTTACTTTCTTCAATCTCTATTGTCTGATTCACCTCATAAATCACCGGCTGTGGCATATTCTCAGGAGAAAGGTCTAACAGGAAATCAAATGTTATAATATGTTCACTACCTTTCTGAAGTATTTCGTCAGAAAGATAATTATTATTGCCCAAAATTTGTCTGTCCCACACAGTCATTCGAAATGTTACCTTCTCCGGCATAAACTCCAGGCCGGTATTGTCAGTCATATTTAACAGAAGAAGATGGGCAGATACACTGCGGATTTCCTCATTCGGACAATCATACCTACTCATCTCATTCTCGGTATACCCGAATTCATCCTCCCCTCTTTCATCAAGTACCTTGCTGTTTGCAATCAAATGCTTGTATTTATCTGATTCAAACCGGTAAAATACCGTCAGATTTTCCTGATCCACTACCATGGATACAATTTCTACGGTTACTCCGTTCTTCGTCTGTTTCATACCCACGTCCTGTACGTAGTCATTCTCAATCGCATCCCGTAAGGACTTTGAAAAGATTACCGACTTTGTCAAATCCTTCAAAATCGGTACATTAGAAAATGCCATTGCAACCGGTGCACACAGATTCACCGACAGTACAAACAGCATAAACATCGCCGCCAGTCCCATAAGCGGCTGATACAAAAACTTCTTCCGCGCCATTCTGCGACTTCCTCTTTTGATGGACTCGCTTACCTCAGGTACTCCCTCGTCCAATTCCTTCATAAGTTCCGTAAACTCATCAATTCTGTTCATAAGATTCCTCCTCACCTAATTCCAGGCGTAGCACCTGTAACGCCTTCCGTTGTCTGGTTGCTGCGGTTCCCTGAGGGATTTTCAAAAGCTCCGCCGTTTCTGCCAAAGTAAAACCGGAGAAATACCGCAACACAATCACATCCTTTAATTCCTTCGGAAGCTTTTGCAACGCCTCCTTTAGCGGTAACGAATCAAACGCCTCCACCGCTGTTTCAGGGAGTTCCTCTAGCGGACAGGTGCGCTTTCTTCTCCGCAACTCATTATTGCATTCATTAATTAATATCCTCGTCATCCAAGTAGCAAAAAACTCCGGCTTCCGAAGCTTCTTATATCCGCATAGGCCCTTATAAATCGCTTCATCCAGCGCATCTATCGCCTGTGCATGACTCCCCAGATACAACATGGCTGTTTTATACAACTGTCCTCGTATGGCTCCCACACGATATGTAAACTCTTCTTTTTTCACTCCCTTACCTCCTTTCACCTATTAGACGTAGTAAGAGATAATATTTATTTTCAAATCTAAAAATATTTCAAATTTTTTCTTTACCATTTTACCCGACCTGCCCTCAAATGTCTATCCCAGATAAATGAGAGGCTTATATATTCAACTCTCTCCACCGGGCTGCCACAAAAAATATAATAATCCGGTCATACCGAGCTCTTGCTTCTAACGCATTTCTAAAACAAAAGCGAGACTCCCGCATATCTTGCGACAGCCCCGCTCCGGCTAAAAACTAACGATTGCTTTCGTTCTTGCTTGCGTTACGAGCACAGTTGCGGCAGTTCTGAGTATTGTTCTGCGCGTTGTTCTGGCTGTTATTCTGAGTGTTGTTCTGGGTGTTATTCTTCATACCACCGTTCTTTGCATTGTTCTGGGTGTTGTTCTTTGCATTGTTCTGGGTATTCTCATTATTATAAGACATACTGCTACCTCCTGATGAACACTTGGTTTTCGGTTACAGGACATAGTATTTGCAGATACATTTGATTTATGCACTTCCTTTTTTTGTCGCAAACACAGACACCGCCATACTGGCAGATAACACCACCAATATAAAGCATATAGATCCTGCGGTGGAAACTGTCCTGTCAAACAGTTCCGCCAGCAATTTCACACCGGTGAACATCAGCACCGCCGCAATTCCGTATTTTACGTAAATAAAACGTTTGGCCAGCTTTTCCAGACCGAAATACATTTGACGCAGACCTAAAATAGCCATTATATTCGAGGAATACACAAGTATCGGATTTGTAGTCACCGAGAATACCGCAGGTACGGAATCAATGGCAAAAATTATATCCGACAACTCTACCACAACCAATACTACAAACAAAGGAGTTGCATACCGGCATTTCTTCCCCTGCTTTTCTTTGGCTTCGTTTTCTCTTGCCTTTTCTTTTAATACAAAAAAACAATTTCCACAAAAATTTTCCGTTACCGGTACAAACCTCCTCACCAGTCTCATTCCGAATGACAGCCCGATATTTTTCTCCTGTTCTTCCTTCGAATGTAACATCTTTACACCATTGACAATCAATATCGCCCCGAAAAAATACAAAACCCAGTCGAACCGCTCCACAATTGCCACACCAAACAAAATAAATACCAAACGCAATACCGCCGCCCCAATGATTCCGTAATGCAGTACTCTGTGCCGATATTGTTCGGGCACACCGAAGGATGTAAAAATCGACAAAAAAACAAATAAATTGTCTACGCTCAGACTCAATTCGATCAAATATCCACCCAGAAAGTCCAGCGCAATATCCTGTCCCGCAAACAAATATATACAAAGGTCCGTTACTAATGCCACAATAATCCACATAGTCCGTTGTCCCTTCGAATCATGTGCTTTTCTTTCTACTATATGCACTTTGGCCGTATTTCTTCCTCTTTTTCTTTATTTTGTTTTTCTATTTCTTTATACTTTTTTAATTGCTTTTTGTCGACATATGCTATAAGATAAGAGTGTGTTAAAGATTCCCCTAAGTCTTTGACACTATATAACCCCTTATTAATATTTATACTCCCCTCATGGAAAAGGCTGCCTTCCCCGGCAGCCTTTTCTCTTTTCACTGTTCCGCTTCTTAACCAATTTTCCTTTCAATCAGACGTTTCGTGCTTTTTCGCTTGCAAATTTTGGATATTTCGGGTATAATGGGACTGTTTTAGTGCCTATGCACTACCTCAAATGTGCTGTTATTACGGCATTGGAAAGGAATGTATTTATGAGCATTTTATGTGTTTCGGATTTGAATCACGGCTTTGGTGACCGTACCTTATTAAAGGATGTATCCTTCCGTCTCTTAAAGGGAGAGCATGTAGGATTGATCGGTGCCAACGGAGAAGGAAAATCCACCTTTTTAAACATCATCACCGGAAAAATGATGCCGGATGAGGGAAAGGTTGAGTGGGCCAAGGATGTCCGTGTCGGATATTTAGACCAGCACTCGGTATTACAACCGGGAATGACCATCCGCGATGTATTAAAGTCCGCATTTGAATTTCTTTATGATGTGGAAGCCCGTATGACCGAGCTTTGCGCCGCAATGGGCGAAGCTTCCGACGAGGAGCTCCCGGGAATGATGGAGGAATTCGGAAATATTCAGGATTTACTGGATGTACATGACTTCTATATTATTGATACAAAAATCGACGAAATCGCCCATGCTTTCGGTCTGGATGCCATGGGACTTGACACAGATGTAACTGCTCTTTCCGGCGGTCAGCGTACTAAAGTACTGCTCGGAAAGCTTTTACTTGAAAAGCCGGATATTCTGCTCCTTGACGAGCCGACCAACTACTTGGATGTAGAACATATCGAATGGTTAAAGCGTTACCTGATTGATTACGAGAATGCCTTTATCTTGATTTCCCATGACATTCCGTTCTTAAACAGTGTAATTAATCTGGTCTATCATATGGAAAACGGTGAACTGACCCGTTACGTCGGCGACTACAATAAATTCGAAGAGGTTTACGCCGTAAAGAAAGCCCAGTTGGAGGCTGCATATAAGCGCCAGCAGCAGGAAATCAGTGAATTGAAAGACTTTGTTGCAAGAAATAAAGCAAGAGTCGCAACCCGCAACATGGCCATGTCCCGCCAGAAAAAGCTGGACAAAATGGAGGTTATCGAACTTGCCGCGGAACGTCCGAAGCCGGAGTTTCACTTTAAAGAAGCCAGAGCCGCCAGCCGCTATATTTTCCAGACGGAAGGATTGGTGATCGGCTATGACGAACCGCTGTCCCGCTCCATTACCATTTCCATGGAACGCGGCGAGAAGCTGGTATTAAAAGGAGCCAACGGTATCGGAAAAACCACCTTGTTAAAGAGCATTCTCGGTATCATCCCTCCGATTTCCGGTAAAGTAACATTAGGCGACTATTTATTCCCGGGTTACTTTGAGCAGGAAATGACCGGTGCAAAAAATAATACTTGTATCGAGGAGCTTTGGCAGAGTTTCCCTTCCTTTACCCAGTATGAAATTCGTTCCGCTCTGGCAAAGTGCGGACTTACTACCAAGCATATCGAAAGTCAGGTAAGAGTCCTCTCCGGTGGCGAACAGGCCAAGGTACGTCTCTGTAAACTCATCAACAAGGAGACCAATGTTCTCCTTCTGGACGAGCCGACGAACCACCTGGACATAGACGCAAAGGACGAATTAAAGCGTGCCCTCACGGCATACAAGGGAAGCATCCTTCTCATTTGCCACGAACCGGAGTTCTACGAAGACTTTGCTACAAGAGTCCTGGATTGCAGCATGTGGTCCACAAAAATGTAATATGATTTATAATGAAGATTTGTATATAACCCAAACTTTAATTACAAAAAAACACAGCGGCCAAGGCATAAACCTTGACCGCTGATTTTATATTATGCACTTGTAATAAGTACTCCCCTGTTGCCTCTTATTCCGCAATCTCCATTGCCGGAGTTTCTTCCTTCGCCTTGTTAAACAGGCTCTTAAATTTGCCGGAAATCTTGCAAAGCTTGCCGTAAATATCAAAGGTAATCTCGGTGGACGGTGCCACTTCCATGTAAGCCACCATAGTCTTTACCAGCATGAAGCTATCGATGAACGCAGACTTTAATACCAACGCAATAATCAAAGCAAGCACTACCGCAAAGAATGCCGATACATCAAGCGCACCGCAAATCAAAAATACAACAGCAAACGGAATTACCCATGCAAGGAAAGTTCCTCCGATTACAATTAGCGTCGTAATTGCTGCACTCTTTAACAAATGTTTTGTATTCTGGAAGTAAACGACAACACCGTCACAACCTGCCTTAAAGGCACCGTCTTCCTTCTTGTAGAACGTATAACCGAGACAGCACTCATCAATATACCCCAACGCAATTCCGATAAACACCTGGGCAAACTTTACAATTGCGCCGACAACCGGAATATTACCAAAGATGTCATCAATCTTGCCTACCACATTTTGCAACTGCTTTACCGCACCGCCAATCAATTTATCCAACACAAAATATGTATTGGTTGCTCCGAAACGTGCCTTTACCATCTCGGTTCCGGTCTTTACCATATTGTCCGGAATCTGACCTGTGGTTACCGCTTCCGTAATAATTGCAATATGCGCCGCTTTCACCATATATCCCGCATAATTCATCACCAGCTTGTAGATACCGGCCGTTCCGCCAATCCAAAGGCTACCGAGAAAAATCATCACCCCCGGGTCTTTAAACAATGTACTGATTCCGATTACAATTGCCAGAAGGATAATCGATCCCAGCGTAATCAATGCACCGATCCCAAGCTTCAACCAAACAAATTTCATTGTCTTTGTGTAAATTTTTCCTACGTTCATAGTCTCCTCCTTTTATGTAACAGCACTGCTGCTGTGATGATTCAACTATAACATAGGTCCGCCCGTTCTTCTACCAAGCAAAATAAGCAATTTGTGCAACTTGAAATTGCACTATAAATTCATCTTCCTTTTTATCTCATCGATAATTCTGGCTACAGAATCCAACGTTTTAACGATTTCATCTACTTTTATTTTCTCGGTGTTATCTATTACCCCGTCCTTCATAATGTCCAGAAGTTCTTCGGAAATATCATCCATATCTCTTGCAGAACTCAAAAACTTGACCAAAATACGGTCCATGCTTTCAAATGTATTTAAATTAATGGAATCAATCAACAACGAATCAATAGACACATTAAAAAGATTGCTGATTGCTATCAATTTGTCGGTCTCCGGCAATGTCGGTCCGGTTTCCCACTTGGACACTGCCTGGCGACTCACACTCAGTTTTTCCGCCAATACTTCCTGTGAGTAACCGCTTTGAGTTCTCAATGTTAACAACTTTTCCGCAAAATTCATATTTTTCCCCTCTTCCTTTCAATATCATTTAATTATAACATAATTACTTATTTATATGCAACTCGCAGTTGCATGCTTCCGTACAACTCTTTTTCCCATCCGCTTTTTGTGCAGTCACCTATCTTTCCATAACCGAATAATACAACGGTTCCAAGTCCTTTGCATTAAAAAGCTTCGGTACCGGATATAACGGATTGCCTTCTTTGGCCGCATGTACCGCCATCTTCCGGATATCCTCCTCTTTTAGTTCACGAATTACTGCGGGAATTCCCAGATTCTGATTATGCATGCGTATCTTTTCAATAAAACAGAGTGCTGCTGCTTTTTCGTCCGTTTCTTCCTCTGCAAGGCCAACTGCAACTGCTGTCTCTTTTAATCTACCATAAACGGCCTCACCGTATAATTCCAAAACATTAGGCAACAACACCGCATTTGCGAAACCGTGAGGTGTGTTATATCTTCCACCCAGAGAATGTGCCACCGCATGACAATAACCTACATATGACTTTGAAAAAGCTTTTCCTGCAAGAAAAGACGCATAAAGCATCTGTTTTCGTGCTTCCATGTTATTTCCGTCTGTATATGCTGTTTCAATATTACTAAATATAAGTCTAATTGATTCTAATGCATATTTTCTCGTTTCTTTCGTTGTTGAACGCCCAATATAGGCTTCCACTGCATGGGTCAAGGCATCCATCCCTGTTGTCGCGGTAATAAAAGGAGGCAAACCTCTTGTAATCTCCGGCATAAGAGCCGCATACTGAGGTATGAGAACAAAATCATTTATCGGAAATTTATGTCTGGTTTCTCCCTCTGTAATTACCGCCGCCAGCGTTGTCTCACTTCCTGTCCCGGCAGTTGTAGGAACTGCAATAAAAAGCGGCAAACGCCTGCGAACTTTTAACACCCCTTTCATCTTCGGAATCGGCTTTTTGGGCCTTACAACCCGTGCCCCCACAGCTTTTGCGCAATCTATAGGCGAACCGCCTCCGAATCCGATAATCGCACTACAATCGCTCTCCAAATACATTCGCCTTGCCTCTTCCACATTTACAACAGTTGGATTAGCAACGGTCTTATCATAAACAACATAAGCAATTTCCTCAGATTTCAATGCCGCTTTTAGTTCATCCAATAACCCCAATCTATGCAATCCTTCATCCGTTACAATTAATACAGACTTACTTCCTTTCTTCTTTAAAACTCCGACTATCTCTTCTTCCGAAGACAACACCTCAGGATCCCGATACGGAAGAACCGGCAATAACACACGAAAAACAAACTGAAATACTCTGCAATAACACTTCTCTACAATATTCATAAACAGCTCTCCCTTCACACCCATATCTTATCCTAAAAATGTCCCCTTGTAAAGGCTTTTCATATCCGGGAAAATTCTGTTCTGCGCGGACCGAAACGAAGTGTAGACGACTTCAAACTCATTCGAAGACGATGCCCTTTGCTTCAATGTACGTGAGAAGGCGCACGAGGTCCGGTGGACCTCGGTTCTGCGCGGACCGAAGTGAAACGTAGAATTCGAACTCGTCCGAAGACGAACCGTCTTCGGACAAAAAAAATGACCTAGGACATTGTCCTAGGTCATTTTTTTCATCCAATGTACGTGAGAAGATTCGAACTCCCGACACCTTGGTCCGTAGCCAAGTGCTCTATCCAGCTG
>CALBKM010000019.1 GCA_937895705.1 uncultured Clostridia bacterium | reverse complement strand
GAACGCGCATGCGACTCCGCGAAAACGGAGTTTTTGCGGAGTTTGCCTTTGCGAACATGGAGGAAATGGCGAACGATGGAGGTGACTGTCGTGAAGTTGAAAAAGTATATCGGAGTGTTTACGGCTGTGTGTATTTCGGCATTGTTTGCCGGATGTTACGAGCCGCTTGATATTACGGAAAGTGAAATGGATATGGTTGCCGAGTATGCTGCCGGAGTTCTGGTAAAACACGGGACAAAAGCTACCGACACGTTGCTTGACCGTGAGGAACAGGAAGTGGCCTTCGCAGAGATGGCGACACCGACGCCGCGTCCGACTCTTGCTCCGTCAAAGGAAGATAAAAATCCGTCCGGCGGAACTACACAAGAGGGAGATACAAAGGCGACGAACACGCCGGTGCCTACCGAGGTTCCGGACAATACGGAGCTTACCATGCAGGATTTGACAAAGTTAATGAGTAAAAAGGACTTCTTTTTCCGTTATAAAGGATATGAAATCACGATGCTTTATCAGGGCACAGGAGATTTGTTTGCGGCTGCGGGAGAAGGAAAGCAGCTGGTGGTGTTAGAGTTTGAAGTTACCAACCAATCGGGAAGCGATTCCGCCCTTGTGCTAAACAAAGGAACCGACAAAGAGTTTGTTTACGGGTTGCGCGTGGGGAATAAGACCGTAAAGCCGAGTCTGACTTTGCTGGAGGAAGATTTTTATACTTCGTATGATGTGATGTACAAGGCAGGGGAGACGAAGACCTGCGTACTTGTGTTTGAATGTAAGGAAGATACGGTTACTGAAAACATGATTTTGAGTGTTTTAAGAGATGTGGAAGGAAAAGAAGATTCTGTATTGGTAAAAATAAATTAACTGCAAGAAAATTTCAAAAAATGTCCGAAAAAGTTTGATTTTTTTGCGGATTTGAAGTATAATATAACCATAATATACGCTATAAAGTAGCAATCGGAATGGAGGTAGCATATATGGAAACAGGTATTTTGTTGGAAAGCGGAACAAATGAACTGGAAATATTGGAATTCCGTATCGGCGCAAATTATTATGGTATTAATGTGGCAAAGGTTCGTGAGATTCTTCCTTTTAAGGAACCGACACCGATTCCGAATGCCCATCCGTGTATCGAAGGTATTTTTATGCCGCGTGATGAGATTATTACGATTGTTGACCTTGCCAAGCATTTAAATATGCCGGCTTCCGGCGACGGTAAGGATATGTATATTGTTACAAATTTTAATAAGCTGAATATCGGTTTTCACGTACATAGTGTAGTGGGGATTTCCCGCGTATCCTGGGCAGATATTTCAAAACCGGATGCGACGTTAAACGCAAACGGTACCGGAATAGCTACCGGTATCATAAAGTTGGGCGGCAAGCTGACCGTGATTTTGGATTTCGAGAAGATTATTTCCGATATCAGTCCGGAGACAGGCCTTAAGATTTCTGATATCGATCAGTTGGGACCGCGTCAGAGAAATACGACGCCGATTCTTATTGCCGAAGATTCCGCATTGCTTGGCAAGTTAATCAGTGAGAGTCTGAGTAAAGCAGGTTATACCAATCTTACCATAGCAACCAATGGCCAGGAAGCTTGGGATAAGTTGAATGAATATAAGAATTCCGGTATACTGGATGAAAAGGTAAAGCTTGTTATTACCGATATTGAGATGCCGCAGATGGACGGCCATCGTCTGACAAAGCTGATCAAAGATTCTTCGGCTTTTGCGCATATTCCGGTAGTGATTTTCTCCTCTCTTGTCAATGACGAGATGAGAAAAAAGGGCGAAGCCGTCGGAGCGGATGCGCAGTTGTCCAAACCTGAAATCGGCTACTTGGTAGAAGCGATAGATAAAATTTTGTGGAAGTAAATCGACTCTGAAAGGTGCAGTATATGGCAAAATGCAGAAGTTGTGGCACCGGTATCCCGGAGGGTTCGGAATACTGTGAAGTGTGTTCAAACAAACTGAATACTGCGAAAGACTCGGAATCATATCTGGATAGTTTACTGAATGCAGTTATGACAGAGGAACCGAAATCAAGGGAGAATGTTTTTCCGAAAAGGGAAGCAAGCTCTCTTGTTTCCGTGCCTAAAAATAAAGAGAAGGTCGTGGAAGCGGCGGAGGAACCGACAGAAGAGTTTACCGAAGAAGCGGAGGAAACCGTAGAAGAGTTCTCTGAAGAAGCGATGGAAGAACTTGCCGAAGAAGCAGAGGCTTTCGGAGAAGAGTTTGCAGAAGCATTCATGGAGAAACTTGCAAGAGAGCAGGAAGAACTTACTGAAGCGTTTGCCGAGGATACGGAAGCGGATTTTGTTACTATCGGGGAAGAAGATACGGAAGAGGCCCCGATGGAAGATACCTTCGGGTTATTTTTTGACGGTGATACGGAGCTTCCGGATTTAAAGAATTACAGTATTTTCGGAGATGTAGATGAGAGTACGGTGGACCGTATGTTGGCTGAAGAACTGGGTGAGGCGTTTCCGGATGAGGAGGATGTTCCGGAAGGGGACGACTTACAGGAGTTCTTTGGTGAAACGTATGAAGAGGAGGAGGACGAGGACTCGATGTCCGATGTGGGAGACATTGAGGATTTGTTCGGTATGCTGGAAGATGAGCGGGGAGATGCGGCTCCGAAAGAGTTGGAGATTGCGGAAACTCCTGAGGTGATATCCTCGGCTGAGTTGGATTCGGTTGCGGATACCTTCAGCGGAATCGTGGAAGACAGAGAGGAAGAGGAAGTCGTATCGGCGGACGAGTTCGGTGACTTTGCAGACCTGTTTTCCGGCGGTGCGGAGGAGTTTGAAGAGGCCCCGATAAAGAGTGAGAGTAAGTCCGAAGCATCAATGGATGATTTTGCGGATTTGTTTAGCGGTTTAGAGGATGCCGGAGAATTGTTTGAGTTCGGTGCGGCTCCTATTGAGATGGACGCCCCGGAGGACGCGCTGCCTCCTGTGAATGCAATGGAAGCGTCGGAAGCGGAAACAACGCAAAATGATACGGAAGCAGAGGAGAAAACGAAAAAGAAAAAGGGTGGTGGCCTTGCAGCGTTGTATCACAAGTTGTTTGACAACGTAAAAGTAGATCCGTCCAAGATAAAGCAGCCTCCGTCAAAGGAAGAGATTGAGGCGAAGAAGAAGGCAAAGCAGGAAGAAAAAGAACGTTCCAAGGAAGAGAAGGAAGCGTTGCTTGCGGAAAAGAAGGCACAGGATAAGCAGGTTAAGCTGGAAAAGCAACGTGCGGTAAAAGAAGCAAAGGCAGAGAAAAAAGCAAGAAAGCTGGAAGAAGCAAAGCTTCTGCTGGAGGAAATGGAAAAGACCCGGATTAACCGGGCGGGAGCTTCCATCGTATTCATTTTCTTTGCGATGATTGCGGTTGTGATAATTGTAGGGACCAGTATTTTCTCGTATTCTCTCAGTATTAAAAATGCGGAATATGAATTCGAAAATGATCGGTACACGGCTGCATATAATGAAATCTACGGTTTGGAAATAAAGGATGAAGATATTCTGTTGTATGACCGGATTATGACGGTTATGTATGTGCAGAAACAGCTGAATTCCTATAGTAATTATTATGGAATGGGAGATAAGCCGAAGGCTCTGGACTCCCTGTTAAAGGGATTACAGCGTTATGAAAAGTATATTGACCTGGCGGTGGATCTGGAGGTAGACGGTGACTTGGATATTGTCAGAAAGAAGATTCTTACGGAAATCAGTACAAGCTTTTCCATGACCGAGCAGGAGGCAATGGAGATTATTCAATCCGATTCCCAGGCAGAATACAGCAAACGGGTATATGATGCCGTGGAGCGACTGGAGTAATCCGGCGTTAAAATTTAAGTGTAAGGAGCTGTTGTCGGGGCATGACCCCGACAGTAGTTTTTTGAGGAGGAACTATGATAGCGATTATTGATTATGATGCAGGTAATTTAAAAAGTGTGGAAAAAGCATTGATAAAAGTCGGTGCAAAGGCGGTGGTAACAAGAGTCCCTGAGGTAATTCTGCAGGCGGACAAGGTAATTTTACCGGGTGTGGGAGCCTTCGGCGAAGCAATGGAGAAGTTAGAAAGTTTTCATTTAATTGATACGATTCATAAAGTGGTAGAGAAGGGAACGCCGTTTTTGGGAATCTGTCTCGGACTTCAGCTTTTGTTTGAGTACAGCGAAGAAAAGGAAGGTTGTCGCGGACTTTCTCTGTTAAAGGGCGGCATCAAGCGTATTCCTGAAACACCGGGACTTAAAGTGCCGCATATGGGATGGAATTCTTTGAAGGTGAGAGAAAATGCAAAGTTGTTCCGTGATCTTCCGGCGGACCCGTATGTATATTTTGTCCACTCTTACTATTTACAAGCAGAGGATCGGGAGATTGTGGCTGCTACGACGGAATACGGTGTGACTGTTCATGCTTCGGTTGAGAAGGACAATATTTTTGCGTGTCAGTTCCATCCGGAAAAGAGCGGAGAAATCGGTCTTACTATTTTGAAAAATTTTGTTGAACTGTAAGGAGAGAACTATGTTTACAAAGCGTATTATCCCGTGTCTGGATGTACATAACGGAAGAGTTGTAAAGGGAATTAATTTCGTGAATTTAAGAGATGCCGGCGACCCGGTAGAGGTAGGTGCGGCTTATGATGCGGCCGGTGCCGATGAGCTGGTGTTTTTGGATATTACGGCTTCTTCGGATGCCCGTGCCATTAAACTGGATATGGTACGCCGCGTGGCAGAGCGGGTGTTTATTCCGTTTACCGTAGGCGGCGGAATTCGTACCGTAGACGATTTTAAAGAGATTTTACGTGAGGGTGCGGATAAGATTGCGGTGAATACCGCAGCGATTTTAAATCCGCGCCTGATAGCGGATGCGGCGGATAAGTTCGGCAGCCAGTGTGTGGTGGTTGCCATTGATGCCAAGAGACGGGAAGACGGTTCCGGCTGGAATATTTATAAAAACGGCGGCCGTGTGGATATGGGAATCGATGCGATCGAATGGGCAGTGCAGGCTCATAAGCTGGGTGCGGGAGAGTTTCTTGTGACCAGTATGGATAAAGACGGAACCAAGGACGGATATGATCTGGAACTGACCAGACAGATTGCGGAAGCGGTATCCGTTCCGGTAATTGCTTCCGGCGGTGCGGGAACAAAGGATCATTTTTACGATGCATTGACGGAAGGAAAGGCGGATGCGGCCTTGGCGGCGTCTTTGTTCCACTATAAGGAGCTGGAGATTAACGAGGTAAAAGGATATCTCCGGGGAAGAGGAGTCAGCGTCCGTTTGTAAGAATGAAAAAAGAAACGCCTGTCCGTAGGGGCAGGTGTTTTTGGGTAATTCATACAAAAGTGTATTAGGTAGGCAAAACCGAAAAGCCTGCCTAACAAAATTGATTGGTATCGCTGTTATAGTGATAGTCGATTTTTTCCAGGATTCGAATAATTTCTTCCGGAGAACAGTCGTTGGAGGAACAGAACTCCGTAAGGCTTGCATAGTTGTCACGTAACTGGGTATTGATATAACTTAACAAGATAACCGGGTCTTTCGGTAATTGCATAGGTCGCTCCTTTCTTGCAGTGTGCGGATAAATTGTAGCACAGGATGCAAAAAAAGTAAAGAGCGTACCCGGTAAAGCGTATTCCGGAACGATACCGGAGAAAGGATGATAAAAAGATGGAATTGGCGGGGATATTGACCAATCAGGTAGTTGTCATGTTTTTACTGTTGGCCACCGGCATGATTTTGTATAAAATAGGGATGATCAACGATGAGGGAAACCGGCAGATGGCGGGCGTGGTGTTGTATGTAGTGGCTCCGCTTTTGATTCTTGATACGTACAGTATGGAGTACGATGCAGCCGTTACAAAGAATATGTTTTTGGGATTTGTACTTTCCGCAATCAGTATCATCATCGGAATTGTTGTGTCTTTTGCTTTGAAAATCGGCAGCAGAAAGGAAAGCTTTTCCACGGAGCGGTTTACCGTTATTTTTACAAATTGCGGCTTTATGGGAATCCCTTTGGCGGAAGCGGTGTTCGGAAACATCGGTGTGATTTATTGTACCACTTATATTACAATGTTTAATTTGTTTGTGTGGACGTACGGTCTGGCGTTGATGCGCGGGAAATGTAAGGAAAAACGCAGTTTGAAAGAAAAGATGAAACCGTTTTTGACACCGACCATGTTTTGTATCGTAATCGGTCTGGTTGTGTACTTTTTGCAGATTCCGTTGCCGAAGCAGTTAAAAACCGCAGTGGGGTATATTTCGTCTATGAATACGCCTCTTGCCATGATTGTATCCGGTATTTATATCGCGCAGGGTGATTTAATCGGTGCGCTGAAAAAGGGCAGAGTGTATGCGGTCAGTGCCATGAAATGCTTGGTTGTGCCGTTTTTGATGATTTTCGTTCTGCTCTTTTTACCGTTTGACGAGAAGCTGAAAACTACGATTTTGATTTTGTCCGCCTGTCCCAGCGGTGCCAACGGAATGTTGTTTGCCAATCGGTTCGGAGGTGATCCGAAAACCGCATCGAATGTGTTTACGGTAACAACAATCGCCAGTATTGCATGTATTCCGCTGATGGTTATGGCCTCGGATTGGATTATGAAGTTATTTGTCGGATTGTTTTGACAGAAAAGTCTTGAATTGTTCGAAATATTTAAACTTTTAAATTATTGTTGACAAATCTAAAGGAATGATGTATAGTATGAGAGTACCGAGCAGAGAGCAACGGTACCTCATAAGAAATGCGCAAGTGGCTCAGTGGTGGAGTATCGCCTTGCCAAGGCGAGGGTCGCGGGT
>CALBKM010000018.1 GCA_937895705.1 uncultured Clostridia bacterium | reverse complement strand
TTTTGGCCGGGACCGCTTACCGTGATTTTAAAAAAGAGCGACAAGGTACCGAAGACAACAACCGGAGGACTTGATACGGTGGCAATTCGTATGCCGTCGGACCCGGTGGCAGCGGCACTGATTCGCAGGTCCGGCATATTTGTGGCAGCACCCAGCGCCAATGCTTCGGGGCGTCCGAGTACCACAAAGGCAGAGCATGTCATTGAGGATTTGGACGGAAAGATAGATGTTATTATTGACGGAGGGGCTTCGGCCATCGGTTTGGAGTCTACCATTGTGGACTTGACGGGGGATGTACCGTTGATTCTTCGTCCCGGCTACATTAATGCGGAGCAGCTGGCGGAAGTGCTTGGGGAAGTTCGGTTTGACGAAGCGGTGTTAAAGAAGAGTGCGTCGGAGAATGTTGTGGCGAAAGCACCGGGGATGAAGTACCGGCACTATGCGCCAAAGGCGCCTCTTTATATAGTGGAAGGGAAAAGCGAAGAGGTTATCCGCTATATTAACTCCGAAGCAGTGAAAAATGCGGCGGAAGGACGGATTACCGGTATTCTGGCTACGGAAGAAACAAAGAAGTGCTACACCGGAGGAATGGTGTTTTGCGTAGGAGAACGCTCTAATGCGGAATCCATTGCGGCGGGATTGTTTGATACCCTGCGCAGCTTTGACGAAACCGGCGTCAGTGTGATTTATTCGGAAAGTTTTGCGGATAACCCGCTGGGCACGGCGATCATGAATCGTCTGTTAAAGGCGGCGGGATACCATATCATCCAACTGAATCAGGATGAGGATATATTAAATTAATTCCAAGGAGGAAACAAATATGATAGCGTTAGGTTGCGATCAGGGCGGTTATGAGTTAATGCAGGAGGTAAAGAAGCACTTAGAGGAGAGAGGGCTGGAGTACAAGGATTTCGGTACCTATTCTTCCGCATCCGTAGATTATCCGATTTACGGTAAGAAGGTGGCTCATGCGGTGGCTGACGGTGAATGCGAAAAGGGTATTTTAATTTGCGGAACCGGAATCGGTATTTCCATTACCGCAAATAAGATTAAGGGCATCCGTGCGGCTCTTTGTCATGATGTATTCAGCGCAGAGGCTACAAGACTTCACAACGATGCCAATATCCTTGCCATGGGCGGCAGAATTGTAGGTCCGGGGCTGGCACTGATGATTGTGGATAAGTTTTTGGATACCCCGTTCTCTAACGAAGAGCGTCATGCAAGACGTATCGGTATGATGGAGGACTAAACCTTAGACGCAGACCCGGCCTTTTTGAGGCGAGTGTAAATGTCTGCCTGATATTACAACATAAAGAGAAAAGGAGATAACGATTATGGGAATGAACAAGTATGCGGGAACAAAGACAGAAAAGAACCTGTGGGAGGCATTTGCCGGAGAGTCTCAGGCAAGAAATAAATACACTTATTTTGCTTCCGTAGCAAAAAAAGCAGGTTATGAGCAGATTGCTGCGTTGTTTTTGCAGACAGCGGAGAATGAGAAGGAGCATGCAAAGCTTTGGTTTAAGGCTTTGGGTGAGCTTGGGGATACCGCAGAAAATCTGCTTCATGCGGCAGAAGGCGAAAATGCCGAGTGGACCGATATGTACGAGCGCATGGCAAAGGATGCGGAAGAGGAAGGATTTCTTGACCTTGCGGCGCAGTTCCGCGGAGTGGCGGCAATCGAGAAGATGCACGAGGAGAGATATCGTGCATTGTTACATAATGTAGAGGCTATGGAAGTGTTTAAAAAGAGCGGTGTTACTATGTGGGAGTGCCGTAACTGCGGTCACGTGGTAGTAGGTCTTGAAGCACCGGCGGTTTGTCCGGTATGTAAGCATCCGCAGGCTTACTTTGAGGTAAGAAAAGAGAACTACTAAGTTCATTACAAAGAATGGCCGGGAGTGTGCGCAAAGCTGCTTCCGGCTATATTTGAAATGCGGAGGATGAGAATGATGGCAACATTGTTATTAATGGTAATCTACATGGCCTTTATCGGGCTCGGTCTGCCGGATTCTTTGTTTGGGGCAGCGTGGCCGGCAATTTATGCGGAGTACGGTTTGCCTTTGTCGTTCGGAAGTTTTGTAACTACGATTTCTTTCTTCGGAACCACGATTTCCAGCATTTGCAGTGCCCGGGTGATTAATCGGTTCGGAACAAATAAGGTAGCCGCCTTCAGTACGGCATTGACCGCAGCTGCACTTCTCGGCATGTCGTTTACCGGAAGTTTTCTTCCGATGTGCCTGTGTGCGCTGCCGTTGGGACTCGGAGCGGGGGCCATCGATACCGCACTGAATAATTATGTGGCATTGCATTATTCCGCCACACAGATGAGCTTTTTGCATTGTTTCTACGGTGTGGGCGTTTCTGTCAGCCCGTATATTTTGTCTTTGGTCTTAAACGGCGCGGCCGGATGGCGAGGCGGCTATCGTATTGCTGTATTGATTCAGGCGGCAATTGCCGTGGTTCTGTTTTGTTCTCTTCCTCTTTGGAAGAAAGTACACGGGAAGGAGAACGGAGGGGAGGAGCCGGAGGTAAAGGCATTGCCGTTAAAGGAAATTGTACGGATTCCCGGAGTAAAGGTGATGTGGAGCCTTTTTATTTGCTCTTGTACGATTGAATGTACCTGCGGAAGCTGGGGAAGTACTTTTTTGGTGGAACATAAGGGTCTGACCGTGGAAAAGGCAGCCGGGATTATTATGTTTTATTATGTAGGAATTGCCATAGGCAGGTTTTTGTCCGGTGTGGTGGCTACAAAGCTTCACAGCTGGACCATTATTAAAATCGGACAGGTTGTGATGGGAGTTGCCCTGATTTTATTGTGCTTGCCGGTGGGGGGAAGTATTCCGGGAATCGCGCTGTTTATGGTGGGATTGGGCAACGGACCGCTGTTTCCGAATTTTAATTATCTGACGCCGGAAAATTTCGGAGAAGAACTGTCTCCTTCCGTTATCGGTACACAAATGGCGGTCTCCAGTATTGCCATTATGACCACACCGGTCCTTTGCAGTGTACTTGGGCAGATACTGGGAATGTGGATTTTTCCGGGATACTTATCGGTGTTTTTTGTTTTGATGATGCTTGCAATGTGGAGAGCGAAACTCGTATTCGGGAAAAGGAAAGAACAAAGCAGGTAAAAAGTGTTTGAACAATAAAAAACGGGATTGCGCAGGCAGTCCCGTTATTTCTTTACATAAGTATCTATAAGTTTCTGATATTCTTCGAAGGCGCCGCTTCGGATCACCCGGAGCAGTGCATCTGCGGCGTTTAATGCCAGGGTTAAATCAGACCCGGAAATCAGGCCTTTTTCAAAGGCTTCCGCTGCCTCGTCCAAGTCAAGGACATGAACCGAACCGTCGGGTTCAAGGACAATGTCAATCAGCAGATCCTCCATCAGATAGGTGGCGGTGTTTGCTTCCGTATCTTCCGAAATGTGCATGTTCATTATGTCGCAATACCAGTGGTACAGGCTTCCGTCCGCTTTTGCCACACGGGTAATTTTCCAGTGTTTTTCAAAATCGAACAGGGAGATGCCGGAGGCAAAATCCGACCGCGGTTTTAAAACATTCCAGGCAGTGACCAGACGGGAATCGTCCAGAGAAAGAATCCGATCTTTTTTTAGCAGGATACATTCTTCGGGAATGTGACGCTTTCGAAACAGTTGAATGTTTGTATTCATAAAAAGCCCTCCTTTGTAAGAAAACAAGGCATTTTAACAGACTGACAAGCAGCCTTTTTAATCATATATTCTGTTTACAACAGTATACCATATATTGTGTGAAAAAGAAAGTGGGTTTCGGGAATGAAGTGTGAAAAAAATGTCAATATAATGAGCGGAAAAAGTATAAAGTTTGTGATAAAAAATGTAGAAAAAACTATACATAATTTGAATTTTGTGGTAAACTATATGTGGTGTTTTTTTGGCTTGTTTTTATCAAAGCAGGAGACAAGGAGTCAGAGAATGAGAAACAGCAAAGTCATCAAAGCGTTGATGCTTGTGACGCAGCTTGGCATCAGTATGATGGTTCCGATATTTTTATGTGTGCTGGCCGGTGGTTTTATTGACAAGAAGGCCGGGACCGGATGGGTGATGCCGGTGTTTTTATTTCTTGGTATTGCGGCAGCGTTTCGGAACGTGTATTATTTGCTGAAACCTTTTTATGCAAAGGATAAGGCCAGAGAGGACGCGGAACTGGCCTATATCGAACGACTGAAGGCTGAAGGCAGACAAGCAGCGGAACGAAAACAGTCTGAGGGACAAAAGGAACGGTAACGCAGGGGGAGAGAATGTAACAGAGAGGTGTTACTTTTGATGGAAGAAGAAAAAAAGGAGCATTCCGTAGGTTGGCAATATGATTTTGATGAGGAATACGGAGAGAATAACGAGTTGGTGGAAGAAGCTCCTGCCCTGACAAGAGCGGAACAGGAGGCTCAGGTGAAGCAGACTCTGTTTGATTTATATGCGGGGATTGCAGTGTGTACGGTGCCGGTACTTGTGATAGGGAATTTGCTATTAAAAGGGAGTTTGTACTTTACGTTGGGAACTCTGGCCGGTGCGGTAACGGCGGCATGTTTGGCCGGTTACATGTATCACTCGGTACTGGTTGCCACGGAGTACCCGGAAAAGCAGGCGTCGGGCTATATGAAACGCTCCTCTGCCGTGCGTATGGTAATTATGATAGCGGTCATCGGTGTTTCGATGTTTTTTCTCGGAATACACGGTATGTTCGGAACGGTTTTGGGGACACTGACCTTAAAATTGTCCGCACTGTTTTGGCCCGTCATTCATAAATACAACCCTTTTACAAGGGTGAAATAAATCGCGTTTTAACAAGCGTAGAATTAAGGAAAGGAGTGTGATAACGTGGGAACTGGAATGTTATCCCGAGGCGCTTTTCTGTCTCAGGATGTAGATATCGGTATTACCGGGTATTTTCATTTTGACATAGGCGGACAAACGCTTTGGATTACGACGACCCATGTCAGCCTTTTGATTGTGATGATTGTGCTTACGGTGTTTGCGCTATTTGCCAATCGTGCGATTAAAAAGGCAAATCCCGAGGATGTGCCCGGTACGTTTTTGAATGTAATCGAGCTACTGGTTGAATTGATTGACGGTTTGACAAAATCCAATATGGGAAAACGGGGAGTTCGTTTTTCAAACTATATCGGCACGTTGTTTGCGGTAGTGCTTGTATGCAACATCAGCGGTTTGTTCGGACTGAGACCGCCGACGGCGGACTACGGTGTGACGTTGCCTCTGGCGTTGATTACCTTTGTACTCATCCATTACAACGGTTTCAAGTACGAGAAGGCAGGTCATGTAACGAAGCTGTTCCAGCCGGTATTGCTTACCCCGATTAACATCATCGGTGAAGTGGCAACACCGCTTTCCATGTCCCTTCGTCTGTTCGGTAATATCTTATCCGGAACGGTTATGATGGGATTGATTTACGGTTTGGTACCGAAGCTGATACAGGCCTTTATCTGGCCGGCGCTGGGTGTATTGCATGTGTACTTCGACGTATTTTCCGGTGCAATACAGGCGTACGTATTCTGTATGTTAACCATGGTATTTATTGCACAGAATTTCCCTGAGGATGAAGCACAGGGATAAGTAACATCACAGTGTAAATTTTTTGATTGGAGGATTTTTTATGATGAATGGTATTTCAAGTGAAGCATTTGTATTAGGTTGTTCCGCAATCGGCGCAGGTATTGCTATGATCGCCGGTGTAGGACCTGGTATCGGTCAGGGTATCGCAGCAGGCCACGGTGCGGCTGCGGTTGGTAGAAACCCGGGTGCAAAGGGTAACATCATGTCTACCATGTTGCTTGGTCAGGCGGTAGCAGAGACCACCGGTCTTTATGGTTTTGCGGTTGCAATCATTCTTCTGTTCGCTAACCCGTTGATTGGAAAGTTATAAGAAGATAACGAATAAATCATAAAGGAGGCCGGAACGTGAACGGACTTTTAACCCTATGTTCCAACTCCGTCTTTTTAACGGCAGAGGCGGAACCTAAGATGGAAGGTTACATTTTCGGACTCAGCCCGCAGCTTTTATTGGACTCCTTAATTTTACTTCTGGCAGTCGGCTTTATGTTTTTCCTGCTGTCCTATCTGTTGTTTAATCCGGCTCGCGATTTGTTAAATAAGCGTCGCGAAAAGATTGCCAACGAGATGGCGGATGCGGCCAAGGAAAAGGCAGATGCGGAAGAGTTTAAGGCAGAGTATGACGCTAAGTTGAAGGCTGCCGATAAGGAAGTTGAGGCAATTCTTAGTGAGGGCCGTAAGAAGGCATTAAAGCGTGAGGATGAAATTGTAAACGAAGCAAAGGCGGAGGCATCCCGTATTATGGATCGTGCCAGCCGCGAGATTGAGTTAGAAAAGAGCAAGATGAAGGATGAGGTAAAGCAGGAAATGGTAGCTGTGGCAACCGCTATGGCAGGAAAGTTTGTTGCATCCTCTCTTGACAGTGAAAAGCAGGCGCAGTTAATTGACGAAGCATTGAATGAAATGGGTGATGACACATGGCAAAATTAGCGGCTGAGGTATACGGAGAAGCGTTGTTTGACCTGGCTGTTGAGCAAAATAGTGTTGACACCTGGGCCGAACAGATTAAAACGGCAGAGCTTGCATTTGCGGAGAACCCGGAGTTTTTAGAACTTCTGACCCACCCGAAGATTACCAAGGAAGAGAAGCTTTCCGTTGTGGAAGCGGTTTTCAAGGGCAGAGTAGACGATGCGGTGACGGGTCTTCTTACCGTAATCGTGGAAAAGGGCAGATGTGCCGAGATTCCTGCGGTGTTTACACTCTTCCTGGATAAGGTAAGAGAGTATCGCAAAATCGGCGTGGCCAGTGTTGTTTCCGCAACGGAGCTTACCGCAGAGCAGAAGAAGCGTATCGAGGACAAGCTGTTGTCCCAGACAAAGTATGAAAGCTTCGAGATGCGGTATGACACGGATGCTTCCTTGATCGGTGGTATGGTTATCCGCATCGGAGACAGAGTCGTGGACGCAAGCATTAAGTCAAAGATAGAGCGCATGGCAGCCAGTCTGTCAAAGATGCAGCTTTCCGTATAGTATACGAAAAATAAAGATTTTGTAGAAAGAAGGTGCTTTTACCTTGAATTTAAGACCGGAGGAAATCAGTTCCGTCATCAAAGAACAAATCAAGAATTACAGTACAAAGCTTGAAGTGTCCGATGTCGGTACGGTAATTCAGGTCGCTGACGGTATCGCGCGTATCCATGGGTTACAGAAAGCGATGCAGGGCGAACTTTTAGAGTTTCCGGGAGAGGTTTACGGCATGGTGCTTAACCTCGAGGAAGACAATGTAGGTGCGGTACTTCTCGGTGATATGGGTAATATCAGTGAGGGCGATACCGTAAAGACGACGGGCCGCGTTGTAGAGGTGCCGGTAGGCGACGCAATGGCAGGTCGTGTCGTAAATGCACTGGGTCAGCCGATTGACGGCAAGGGCCCGATTGAAACCGACAAATACCGCCAGATCGAGCGTGTGGCATCCGGCGTTATTTCCCGAAAATCGGTAGATACTCCGCTTCAGACCGGTATTAAGGCAATCGACTCCATGGTACCGATCGGAAGAGGTCAGCGAGAGCTTATTATCGGCGACAGACAGACCGGTAAGACTGCAATCGCTATTGATACGATTATTAACCAGAAGGGCCAGAA
This sequence comes from uncultured Clostridia bacterium, assembly GCA_937895705.1. Classification (GTDB taxonomy): domain Bacteria; phylum Bacillota; class Clostridia; order Lachnospirales; family Lachnospiraceae; genus SIG307. Next base: position 13,773 of record CALBKM010000018.1, on the reverse strand, counting down.
CGTGAAATGTATTTACGTTGCCATCGGTCAGAAGGCTTCCACGGTTGCTTCCATCGTTTCCACGTTGGAAGAGCACGGTGCAATGGATTACACCACCATCGTTGCGGCAACCGCAAGTGAGCTGGCACCGCTCCAGTACATCGCTCCGTATTCGGGCTGTGCAATCGGTGAAGAGTGGATGGAAAACGGCGAGGATGTGCTTATCGTTTACGACGATTTGAGTAAGCATGCAACCGCATACCGTACCCTGTCCCTGTTACTTAAGCGTCCGCCGGGACGTGAGGCTTATCCGGGTGATGTATTCTACTTACATTCCCGACTGCTTGAGCGTGCGGCACGACTTTCCGATAAGCTGGGCGGGGGTTCCTTAACGGCACTTCCGATTATCGAGACCCAGGCAGGCGACGTTTCCGCATACATTCCGACCAACGTAATTTCCATTACGGACGGTCAGATTTACCTTGAGACCGAGATGTTTAACTCCGGTTTCCGTCCGGCAGTTAACCCGGGACTTTCCGTATCCCGTGTAGGCGGTTCTGCACAGATTAAGGCAATGAAGAAGATTGCAGGTCCGATTCGTATCGACCTTGCTCAGTATCGTGAGCTTGCTTCCTTTGCACAGTTCGGTTCCGATTTGGATGCCGATACGAAGGAGAAGTTAGCACAGGGTGAGCGTATCCGTGAGATTTTAAAGCAGCCGCAGTACAAGCCGATGCCGGTTGAGTATCAGGTTATCATTATCTACGCTGCAACGAAGAAGTTCTTACTTGACGTTGAAGTGGATGATATTATGGAGTTTGAAAAAGGTCTCTTCGAGTTTATCGATACCAAGTATCCGGAGCTTCCGGAAGGTATCCGTACCGAAAAGCAGCTGACCGAGGATATCGAGAAGCTTATGGTAAAGGCAATCGAAGAGTTCAAGAAAGAGTTTAACAAATAAGCACAGCGCAAAGAAAGTGTAGGTGATACGTTATGGCATCCATGCGTGACATAAAGAGACGCAGGGAAAGTATTCAAAGCACAGAGCAGATTACGAAGGCGATGAAGCTTGTTGCTACCGTAAAGCTGCAAAAAGCAAAAGCGCGTGCGGAAGAGTCGCAGCCGTACTTCAATGCGATGTACGCTACCGTAAAATCCATGTTAAAGAAATCCGGAAATATCAACCATCCGTATCTGGACGGTGCGGGCGAAGGCAAGAAGGGTATTATCGTCATTACCTCCAACCGCGGTCTCGCGGGCGGATATAACGCCAACGTCATGAAGCTTGTGACGGAGAGCGGGATGCGTAAGGACGATGTTGTGATTTATGCCGTAGGTCGCAAGGGCCGTGACGGACTGGCAAGACGGGGCTATGAGATTGCGCAGGATTATTCCGAAGCAATGAACGAGCCGTTGTTCTCCGATGCTTCCGAAATCGGCAAGCAGGTGCTGTCCGACTTTACGGAAGGTAAAATCAGCGAGATTTATCTTGCCTATACCGTGTTTAAGAATACGGTAAGTCACATTCCGACTTTTATCCGCTTGCTTCCGGTGGCCTTTGAGGAATCGGAAGAAGAGGAAGTAAAGTCCGAGGATGCGCTGACAATGATGAATTACGAGCCGGAGGCGGAAGAAGCGTTAGAGCTGATTATTCCGAAATACATTAACAGTTTGATTTACGGCGGTCTGGTGCAGGCACTTGCCAGTGAGAACGGTGCAAGAATGCAGGCAATGGATTCGGCGACCAACAATGCGGATGAGATGATTGCTGACTTGGGTCTCAAGTACAACAGAGCCCGTCAGAGCTCCATTACGCAGGAATTGACAGAGATTATAGCAGGCGCAAATGCGATTGGATAAAACGATTGGAATCGTTTTATCCAATCGAATCCGCTCCGCGGAGGGCGCTAAGTGCCAGTGGCACTTGTTAAGCGCCGACCGGAGCGAAGCGAAGACTGCGCACGGATTCGGATTCGGGTCAGCGCACGATTCGCGATTATACAATATATTACAGAAAAGGAGTGACAGAAAAGTTGGCAGAAAACAAACTTGGAAAAATCACTCAGATTATCGGTGCGGTTTTAGACGTTAAGTTTACGGAGGGCAATCTTCCGGAAATATACGAGGCAATTAAAGTAACCAAGCAGGACGGCGACGTTCTGGTAGTAGAGGTTGCACAGCATCTCGGTGACGATACGGTTCGCTGTATCGCCATGGGACCGACGGACGGTTTGGTGCGCGGTATGGACGCACTGGCAACCGGTGCTCCGATTTCGGTTCCGGTAGGTGAGAAGACCCTCGGCAGAATGTTTAACGTACTCGGTAATCCGATTGATGAAAAAGATGCTCCGGAAGGAGTGGAATATTACCCGATTCACAGACCGGCTCCGAAGTTTGAGGAGCAGTCCACACAGACCGAAATGTTAGAGACCGGTATTAAGGTCGTAGACCTTCTCTGCCCATATCAGAAGGGTGGTAAGATCGGTTTGTTCGGCGGTGCGGGTGTAGGTAAGACGGTTCTGATCCAGGAGCTCATTACCAATATCGCAACGGAGCACGGCGGCTATTCCGTATTTACCGGCGTAGGCGAGCGTACCCGTGAAGGAAATGACCTTTATTACGAAATGATTGAGTCCGGCGTTATCGAGAAGACCACCATGGTATTCGGACAGATGAACGAGCCGCCGGGAGCAAGAATGCGAGTAGGTCTTACGGGCCTTACCATGGCGGAGTACTTCCGTGATAAGTCCGGAAAGGACGTCTTACTCTTTATCGATAACATCTTCCGTTTTACCCAGGCAGGTTCCGAGGTATCCGCGCTGCTTGGACGTATGCCGTCCGCAGTAGGTTACCAGCCGACCTTACAGACGGAGATGGGTGCTCTGCAGGAGCGTATTACCTCCACGAAGAACGGTTCCATTACTTCCGTACAGGCAGTTTATGTGCCGGCGGATGACCTTACGGACCCGGCTCCGGCAACCACCTTCGCACATCTGGATGCAACCACGGTGTTGTCCCGTTCCATCGTTGAGCTTGGTATTTATCCGGCAGTGGACCCGCTTGAGTCTACCTCTCGTATCCTCGACCCGCGTATCGTAGGTGAGGAGCACTATCAGGTAGCCCGCGGCGTACAGGAAATCCTTCAGAAGTACAAGGAGTTGCAGGATATTATCGCAATTCTCGGTATGGACGAACTTTCCGAGGACGACAAGCTGTTGGTAGCAAGAGCAAGAAAAGTACAGCGTTTCCTGTCCCAGCCGTTCCACGTTGCGGAGCAGTTCACCGGTCTTCCGGGACGCTACGTACCGATTTCCGAGACTATCCAGGGCTTCAAGGAAATCCTCGAAGGAAAGCACGACGATATTCCGGAGAGCTTCTTCTTAAATGCAGGTAACATCGACGACGTACTTGCAAGAGTGAACAATAAGTAAGCGACTTTGCAGGGAAAGGAGAAACTATGGCAGATACAGGCAGACTGTTTCGATTAAAAATAATTTCTCCGGACAGAATCTTCTACGATGCTGATGTGGAAATGGTAGAGCTTCGGACCACGGAAGGCGAGATGGGTGTTCTTAAAGATCATATCCCGTTAACCGCCATCTTAGTGCCGGGCGTATTAAACATCAAAGGAAGCGCAGAGGGCGACCGTCAGGCAGCCATGCACTCCGGTTTTGTAGAAATTATGCAGGACCATGTCACCATTCTCGCAGAGTCGTGCGAGTGGCCGGAAGAGATTGATTTAAACCGCGCAAAGGAAGCGCAAATCCGCGCAGAGCGTCGCTTAAAGAGCGGCGATTCGGACGTGAATATGGCAAGAGCCGAGCTGGCTCTGAGAAGGTCATTGGTTCGAATCGGACTGGCGGAGAAGAGACTTTAGAATTTACCCCACGCAGCAGTATGCGGCGTGGGGTTTTTGTTGCCTTTCTAATTGTTCCGTAAAGTCTTTTAGAAAGTGACGCAACCGGTCTTATGCGGCATCCGTGCCTTATGGCGACCTCGCTCAGACCTCCCTGTCTGAGCGTTGCTGACAAGCAAACGGAACAATAAGAACGACTAACATCCTCCGTAAAGTTCCAAGAGACCATGCCACAGCGGAAGTCTCAGGGGCTTTGAAAGAGGTGCACGCAAAGAAGAAAAGTACGGGAAGTCGCATACAGGCTGCGGGGGTGGAGATAGAGAAATTGGTAGAGAAACTATAGGTTTGTATGCAGATATTTGTGGATGTGTGGTATAATGGGAGAGACAAATAAGAGTTCTCTTGAGCGAATGTAAATTGAAAGGAGTGAATGAATGACAGAGAACAATATTTCTTTTGAAATTTTAATGAATAGCATTAAGGAGATTAGCACTAGGGCTGGAGGAATGGCCAAAAGTGCGGTTAATCAGTTAATGACATTAAGAAATTGGGCAATCGGATATTATATTGTTGAATATGAACAAGGTGGTAAGGATAAAGCGGAATATGGAACAAATCTATTAAAAAAATTGGAAAAACAGATTTCTGAAAAAGGTTTAAACGAAACGCTTTTTCGTGTATGCAGGCAGTTCTACTTAACTTATCCGCAAATTCATTCGACAGTGTCGAATGAATTTGAATTGGAGGATTTTGGAAATTACTCGACAGTGTCGAACGAATTTGTGACAAGGCCTGATGTGTTGGTTCAGAATTTGTCGTTTTCCCACATAAGGGAAATCATGGTAATCGATGATGCGTTTGAAAGATTTTTTTATGAAACAGAGTGTATTAAGTGCAATTGGAGTGTTAGAGAATTACGAAGACAAATTAAAACTAATTTATATGTGCGAGCCGGCATCAGTAAGAAACCGGAATTATTAGTACAGCCATCAATTGATAACTGCACAAATACAATGCTTACAATTAAGGACCCGTTTACATTTGAATTCTTAGGGTTAGAGGCAAAAGATGCTGTTTCTGAATCGGATTTGGAGCAAGCGCTTATGGATCATCTGCAAGAGTTTATGCTGGAATTAGGTGAAGGGTTTTGCTTTGAGGCAAGACAGAAAAGAATTATTATAGATGATAAATATTATTTTGTGGACTTGGTTTTTTATAATAGATTACTGCATTGCAATGTGATAATTGAGTTGAAAAATGATGAATTTAAGCATGAGGATTTAGGTCAGCTCAACGCATATGTAGGATATTATAAGAAAAATGAAATGATGTCGGGAGATAATCCACCGGTAGGAATTTTGCTGTGTACGGATAAAGGTTCACAGATGGTAGAGTATGCGTTGTCTGGCATGGATAATCAGCTGTTCGTTTCAACATATATGTTGCATTTGCCGGACAAGAAGAAATTAGAAGCGTTTATGTTAAAAGAGATGGAAGAAATGGGAATATAGCAATTTTTAATTTGCTTTATTAAAGAACGCGAAGATTTGAAGTTTACGGAGGAATATATAGTTATGAAAAAGTACATGATAGCAGCGATACTTATGATTATTCATGGTGGTTTTATGGAACTTGGTGGGATTTTTGCTATGATACCGGCATTGCTCATAGGGACGGATAAATATGATATAGGACAATATTTTGAATTTAAACTTCCATACTTTCAAGATAATCTTTACATGATGATGGTTATGGGCGCGATATATGGAGTGTTTAGACTTATTGGAGCAATAGGATTGCTGAAAAATAGAATGTGGGGCTTAGTATTATCTGTAATAAACTGTGTTATAACAATTACATTGATGATGTTTTTGTTGCCTGCTGGAGTAATGGATGGAATTCTTGCAGGAAGTGCTTTGATATTAATCTTGATGCAGTATTTTGGTGATAAAAAAATAGTAGAATAGACCGTGAAATTTCATTTTAACAGAGCGATAACTTCCAATCTGTACAGAAGGGAGCATACAAAATGCTATATAAATACAACGAAACTATATCAGCAAAAGCTTTATCGGATTTGCGTGAATCGGTAGGTTGGAACAGGATGGAAGAGGAGTATGGGAATCCGTTGATGACATCCTATTATCATATTGCGGTTTATGATAAAGATAAAATGATCGGATATATTGATTGTGTGTCAAACGGTGTGACAGATGCTTATATTCAGGATCTGATGGTTCATCCGGAGTATCAGGGGAACGGGGTAGGCACCGAATTGATGAATCAGATGATTGCATATCTGAAAGAAAAACGTATTTATATGATTTCTGTTGTTTATGAAGAAAGTTTAAAGCCGTTTTATGAGAAATTCGGGTTCTATCAGATGCTTTGCGGACAGATGGAGACCTTTCGGAGTTAGTTTGGTGAGGAAGGTTTTAGGAGGTTATGATGCACAAAGTTTTTGGAGTGAAAGAAAAAGCGGAATATACGGACCGGGAAGGGGCGTATCTGATTCCTTTCCGTGGAAACATGGTCGGTGTGATTCAAACGTCGAAGGGCTATTTTCTCTTGGGTGGAGGAGTAGAAGTAGGGGAGAGTCATTCGGCATGTATTGAAAGAGAGTGTATGGAAGAAGCAGGGTATTTGTCTCTTGTAAAGGATAAAGTGTGTTCTGCGGAAGCCTATACGACCCATCCGACTATTCCGTATTTTCATCCGATTCAGACCTATTATTGCGGAGAGATGCTTGAGAAAGTGTCAGAACCCACAGAAGAGGACCACAGGCTCTGCTGGATAGAATATGACCGGTTAAAGGGAAGGTTGTTTGTTGAAATGCAGAATTGGGCGTTAGAGCAGGCAGTAACACTTGGGCAGAATAAACATGAAAAATAGCTTTAAATTTTGAATGAAACAGAGAAAAACAATACTGGGAAACATATCATAGGGGGATAAACGATGGAACGAACAGTGAGAAATGCGGCAAAGGCGTTGATTATAAAAGAGGATAAGATGCTGGCAATTAAAATCAGCGACGGGAAAGAAGCGTGGTATATCATGCCCGGCGGTGGTCAGGGGACCGAAGAACTTCTCCCGGAGGCTATTTGCAGGGAAGTGGCAGAAGAGATCGGATTGCAGGTTGAGGTAAAGGACTTGGTGTTTGTGATAGAGGGCTTACACGGCGAAGATTTTCATCGGGTTGACCTTGTGTTTTTATGTGAGTATAAGGGGGAACTCAAAGACGCTATCCTGCAAAGTGACACAAACCAAGTAGGATATGACTGGCTTGCTATCAAGACATTAAATACAACCCCGTTGTACCCGTCGAAACTGCGCAGACAAATTATGAATCTGTACGAAGGGAAAGAGTATACGGTTTATTTGGGGAATGAGGAAGTCGGAGATCCTGAGGTAATTGATTAAAATTGATGTTATGGAGACGTTACTATGACCAGATATTATTGTAGCGGTTTTGATATTCATAATGCATTTGGACATGGGTTGGGAGAAATGTTCAAAAGAGAATTGACGGATACCAAAAGCATTGTATTTATACCCGGTGGGGCTGATAAAGTTGAAAAAGCCGTAAAGAAGAACATCCCGGTATTCATTGAGCACTTTAAAAATGCGGGAATACAGTTTGAACATGTCGGAGTAATAACACCGGACTTATCAAAGAAGGAAGCCGGGAAACTGATAAGGAATGCCGATTTTGTTATGCTGATGGGAGGAAATCCGTTCAGACAAAAAGAGTTGTGCAGTGATTTGGACTTGTTTCGAGAATTACAAAATTATAAGGGTATAATGCTTGGATTCAGTGCAGGTGCTATGCTCATGTCCAAATATATCATCATTACCCCATGTAGTGAGGAGTATCAGGATTTTCAAATCGTAGAAGGATTAAATCTGGACGATATCTCGATTTATCCGCATAACAATACTTCCGACAGGATTTATCCGGAAACGCTGGTGGTAGGAGATGAAACATATCAAAGGGAAGATTTGGTGAAAGTCGCAAAGGAATATGGAGAGTTTTATTTGTTACAAGATGATTTGCGAGAAAGCGGATTGACGGATGTGAGTATAATCAGGTCTTCCGATGGTATCTTGGAGTATTACATTGAGAATGAAGGGAAAGTATGGAAGGTGACCAAAGATGGCGTTGAGCTACAATTTATGAAGCAGATTCGCAGTATTTGATAAGGAGAGAAAGCAAATGAAAAAAGCACTTTTTTGGGACTGTGACGGTACCTTAGTACATAATAACGAGTCTTTTAAGTGTTCCCTGTTGAGAGCACTGGACGAATTCGGCTATTCGATTTCGGAGGAAGAAGTGAAGCGCTTTTTGCGGAAGGCATGCTCCTGGAATAAGCCGGAGGAGGACCACGGAGATGCAAACGGAGAAGAGTGGTGGCAACGACTGCTTGGAGGAATGCGCAGGTTTTGCGAAGAACAGGGCGTGAGTCCAACCGATGCGGCATCTGTTTGTAATGCGTTTCGGAAGAATGTGATTAGTTATGAGTATGAGGCCTATCCAGACGCAAAGAGAGTACTTCAACATTTTACCGGAAAGGGGTATCGGCATTATATTATTTCCAATAATTTTCCGGAGCTTCGGGAGGTGTTTATTCGTCTCGGATTGGACGAGGAGATTGCGGGATATTTTATTTCCGCCAGTGTGGGATATGATAAACCGCGGAAAGAGATGTTTGAATATGCCATGGCGCAGGCAGGAAATCCGGAAGTATGTTATATGATCGGGGATAATCCGGTGGCAGATTATGAGGGAAGCTTAAATGCCGGAATGAAACCGGTACTTGTTCATAAAAACGTAGAAGGCAAGGTATGTTGCGAAAAACTTACAGATCTGTTTGACATCATTAATGAGTGATTTGGTTCAATGGTATGGTATTCAAAAAGTCAAGAAAATGAATATGATATTTGGTATGATAGACATAGAAATTTCCTGAGATTACGTCGGTTGTTTTTTTATAGGGTTTTGTTCTGCATGTTCGGCAAATAGGTTGTAACGAAGAGAGGAGATACTATGGATAAAATACTTGTCATGGATGCGAAAAATTACGACCAAGATATGGAGGAAATCTACCGGGTAGCGGTAAGAGGTATTATTTTTATTGACGGAAAACTATTGATGATTGAAGATAAATACGGAGAAGTGAAACTTCCGGGAGGCGGGATAGACCCTAACGAAGACGATTATCAGGCGCTGGTGCGGGAGGTAAAAGAAGAAACAGGATATGATGTTAATTTGGAAACAATTGTACCCTTTGGGGAAATCGAAGAGAAGCGGCTATCTACTTCTGAACCGATGATATGGCATCAATTCAGTCGTCTTTATTTTTGTGAGGTATATTCGGAGCAAGGTACATGCGACTATACGGACAATGAGAAGAAATACGGCTTCAGGCAAGTTTTGTATACCTTGGAGGAAGCATTGGAAAAAAACAGAAGAATGTTGAACGAAGAAGGAGCAAAGGCTTGGAATCAACGGGAATACAAGACGCTGTTACTGATTAAATCGCATTTGGAGAACGTATAGATTTCAGTGTTGTTGAAAAGAAGGTCATGTTTAGGGAACATTTTGCTACAAAAGGTGTATCAAAAGTTCCCTATATTTTTATATTTGGTATTGACTCTCCACCTTACTGTAATGATAGTATGACAGTGCAAGGTACCTGCAATGTAGAACAAAGGAGTGATTGGATGTATAAAATCGGTGAGCTTTCCAGGCTGAGTCAGATTCCGGTGAAGACACTGCGGTTTTATGATGCGGAAGGGATTTTGGTTCCGGATGTGATTGATGAGTTTACGGGGTATCGGTATTACGGTGCCGCGAAGCTGTCGGACTGTTACCGGATTGTGGCGTTAAAGGAGCTGGGGTTCAGTCTGAGTGAAATTAAGGAGTTTCTTTCTTTGCCGAAGGAAAGGGTTTCGGAGCTTGTGACGGCAAAGGAGGCAGAATTAAATCGTTTGAAAGTGCAAACCGAGGTACGCATCCGGGTGCTCCGTAACTTAAATTCGGCGTTAAAGGAGAGTGCCAGTATGTTTGATATCGTGATTAGAAAGAGCGATGAGATTCGGTTGCTGTTTGACCGCAGAGTGATTTCGGACAAATCCGAATGGAACGGTGTTTTGAAAGAGCTTCGGAATGCGGTTCCAGCGGGGGTGCAGGGCGACAGAGAAGTGATTGTGGATTATGAGACGGAGTATGTCAGCGAAAATTTTGATACCGGCTTTGGTGTGGAGATGACAGGTAAGGTTTCGGATTTGAAGGGCTATACGGAAAAAGTGGTTTGCTTCTCGGGGGAGAACGCCGGGCTTGTTTGTAAGGCGGAGGAGTACGACGAGGCGGTACGGGCGTTGCATCGGTATGTGTTGGACAACAATTATCAGATTGTAGGTCCGAACTATCAAATCCGCTACGGAGACGGGACGGTGGAAGTAAAGCTTCCGGTGGTGAAGCTCTATGAGTTCAATCCGGAGTTTAATGAAGAGATTGATGTACCATTTGAAAATGATGCAGAGGTCATCGGACGTTGGGAAATGCTGGACCATTTGCCGTGTAAGGAGATGTTTCTTCCGGAAAAGAGGAAGTCTGCCGACAACGGTGACAGGGTAAAGGAGCTTTATTTCCTGCCGGGTGGCGAGCGGTACTGGTGCTTCGGATGGACGAAGGGATATCTGTTATCCGACTGCGGGTATCCGCACCGGAAGAACAGGAATCCGTACACCATCGAACGCATCGGAGAGGAAACTTATCTGTTCCTTGAGTTTAAGGGACACAATTACTTTGAAGGCGGTAAGCCGGAGGTGTGGGTATTCCGAAAGACCGATTCCCAGGAGTATACGAAGAAGGAAATCCGGATTGTGGACGAAATTCCGCAGGTTCCTGCGGACGACAGTGCGGTAATGGGACTGTGGAATGTATGCGATTTGGTGCGCAGCGTGGAATCCTTTGACCCGCGCAATATGTGTGCCTTTATTCCCTATGAGGCGTTGTATTGGAGAAGTGCAGAGTTTCTCCCGGACGGGCAGATTCGGAACGGATTTTTAAATTCCAAAGACGGAAGTGTCACCATTGACAAGGATGAGATTTGGCGTTGGGTAAACGGCTATGTAATTTGCAATCCCCGGGTTACCGCAAGTAAGTATGTGATAGAGCAGCATGAGGGTGCGGAGTACCTGTTTGTGCAGTGGAAGAGCGGGGATTATTCCTACGGCGGAGAGCAACCGTTCTGGTATGTGTTTCAGCGGTAAAATTTGCTTTTGGAACAAATGAATGGAAGTAAATAAAAAACTCAAATCCCTACCGGAAATGGTTTCGGTGGGGATTTTATTTTGAATTCCTTAGTGCAACATTCCATTGCTTGATTTTGGGACCATAAAAGCGTATATTTGTATATAAGAGGTCCATTCAACCGATGGTTGGGTGAAAAAACAACCGATAGGGGAGAAAAAAGGCCGATTTTCAACCTTTGTTCCATGTTTTTTAGGAGTATTGCATGGTAAGATGTGGACAAGAGCAGAGGGAACAGATTGCAAAAGCTCTTGTGGCCACATAACGAAAAACAGGAACAATGTTAAAGGAGGATTTAATTTATGGAAATGACAATCGGAAAAAGAATAGCAGCTCTTAGAAAAGAGAAGGGGATGACGCAGGAAGAATTATCTCAGAAGATGGAGGTAAGTGCACAGGCAGTAAGCAAATGGGAGAACGACCAGACCTGCCCGGATATTACATCTCTTCCGAAGTTGGCAAAGATATTAGGGGTAACGGTAGATGAACTGTTATCCGGCAAAGAAGAAACCGAACCGGTTGCAAGAGTCCTTGCTCCGGAAGAACGCAAGGATATTAAGGAGATGATGCTCCGTTTTATAGTAGACGCCTGTGACGGTACCCATGTCAGGATGAATATTCCTATGGCGTTGTTGCTGGTTGCACTGGAAACGGGTGTGGACCTTCAACAGGTTTCCGGAAGCAGTGCATTAAAGAACATTGATTTGGAGCAGATTGTGAACTTGGTACATTATGGTGTTATGGGAAATCTCATGGAAGTGGAATCCGGCGAAGGTGATATCGTCCGTGTTTTTGTGGAGTAGCTTATGAGAATATACATAAAAGAAGAGTCAGGGAAGAAATGGAAGTTCAGGATTCCTCTCGGATTGGTTTTCAATAGGATGACGGCAGGTTTTATAGCAAGAAGAGCTCAAAAGGAAGGAACGAATATTTCCAAAAAGCAATTGCGGGCGCTGATAAAAGAAGTAAAAGCATACAAAAAAAGCCATAAGAGCTGGAAACTTGTAGAGATTGACAGCGGAGATGGGGTTCATATGGAGATTAACTTATAACAGTTTAAGTGGAGGAAATGAAATGGATATTAGTTTGCACGATATTACAAAGGAGAATTGGGAATATATCGCTTTTTTGACAACGAATGAGGATAAGAGACCTTCCGTGGTAGAGAAGTATGTGAACGGAAATGCATATTCTATGTTAGAGGCGCTTTACAGACCGGAGTTGACTATGAAGGCTATTGTACTCTCTGATGGAGAGAAGCTAAAGGGGATTGGTTTCACATTGTATGGTCCGACAGATAATGATGGTGAAACTGTTTATATGATATATAGATTTATGATAGATGTGAGATTCCAAGGGCAGGGGTATGGAACAAAGGCCTTAACTGTGATCATGGAAGAAATGAAAAAGCAATACAATTGTGAAGAAATATATCTTTCAACAGTTCCTGAGAACGAAAAGGCATTACATTTATATGAAAAAGCCGGTTTTGTCTCAACGGGTATCGAAATAGGTAGTGAAGCACATAAGGAAATAGTCTATAAGTGCAAGGTATGATTTGAAAGAGAGAAATTTTTGAGGAGGAGTTCGTTTATGATTGGAAAACAGGGAATAATGCTTTCACGGCGTTTTGCATCAGCAGTTGAAGGAAAGGAATTGTTACTGCGTAATGATGCGTATTACAACCGTTTGAATCGAAATGATATCAGTTATCGGCTACAGAAAAAAGGCGGTACGCTGGAGGAACTAAAATTATTTGCTGCATCTCAGCTGAAAGAGTTCACTGAGGAAGAGAAGGATTTAGTCAATGAGACGGTGGAATGGTTTCTTCTGACCTGTAAGGAAAACGGTTACCATTTACCGCCTTTGGACGAAATTGTTTTTGTCAGAAGCACCTTGTATGATGAGTTCGGCGCAAGCGGATATTCCTCCGGCGTGCAGATCTATCTTGGAGATGAACTGTTCTTGAGATTAAAGAGCGACGATGAACAGGGAAAGATAAAGTTTAGGCATACGCTGATACATGAAATGTTTCACTGTATGACGCGGAGTAATCCGGATTTTAAGGGAGCTATGTATGGGATCATCAAGTTTAAAGTGGAAGAGAAAGAGTATGAGTTCCCGGAAGAACTCAGCAGTTGTATCCTTCACAATCCGGATGTAGAACATATGAATTCCCACGCTGTATTTACGGTGAACGGAAAGAAGACGGAGTGTGTTATGATTTGCATGTGTCCGCCTTATGAAAATGAAGGAGAGGGTCTGTCAGAGATATTAATAGGATTTGTTCCTGTAGATGATTTAGGTACTCTGTATTCTTTGAATGATATCTCGGATTTTTGGGATGTTGTCGGAAAAAATACGGACTACATCCTCGATCCGGAAGAAATAATGGCGAAAAACTTTGCCGATGCTTTGGTTTATGGCATAGACGGCAGGGATTATCCGAATCCTGAGATGATTCAGGCGGTGTTGGATTATCTGCGGAAATAAAAGAATATCTCTTGCATTTTCTCAATACCGGGTGTATAATGACAACGAAATAAAAACAGGGGAGCTTGTGATGGCAGGCTGAGAGGAAGTAATCAAACTTCGACCCTATAACCTGATACGGATAATGCCG